>CAYTWR010000016.1:0-6260 GCA_964442225.1 uncultured Burkholderiaceae bacterium
GAGGACAGCGCCCCAAACCATCGCACCCGCGGATACCGCCGCTTTAAATCGGCCAACAACGGGCCATCACCCGCCACCCATTTCTCACCGGGCAGCTCAAGCTTTAAAAACGCCTCGATATTTTTTTCGGCAGCAACCCGGCCAGCATAAAGAAACACCGGATGGTTAGGCCTGGAGCGATCCGATTCCGGATGCGGCACAAATACTGCCTGGTCAACCCCCCTGCTCCAGAAACGTAGCTTTCCAAATCCGTGAATCGATAAGTGGCGCATGACATGCCGACTCGGCACCAGCACGGCGCTCGAAGGACGATGAAAGGCCCTGAGATAGGCGTATGTCCACGCCAAAGGAACCCTGGCCCTGGCGTGCAGATATTCTGGAAACCGCGTGTGATAAGCCGATGTAAACCGCCAGCCGCGACGAAGCGCAACCTGTCGAGCCGCCCACCCCAAGGGGCCTTCAGTCGCGATGTGCAAGGCCTGGGGTGCTGTAAGAAAACCCTAGGCGATTGCGCACCTGATTAAAGTGGTGATTGACTTTGAGAATCATGGTGTAGAGCGAGTCTCCCAGGTAAGCAAGCCACTTGGCGTGTTGCACGACACCGTCGAATAAATCACCATGGGTAACCCAAAATTCGCGCCCGTCCAAGGTGTGATGAACCGCCTCTTCTTTGATCTCGATATCGCCAAAGGCAATCCCGATAAACTGACGCAAGGCCTCATCGTGATTGCCAGCGATGTAAGTGACTTTGGTTCCCTTACGGGCCTTGCGCAGGATTTTCTGCACGACATCGTTATGGCTTTGTGGCCAGTACCAGCCTTTTTTCAGCTGCCAGCCATCGATAATGTCGCCCACCAGATACAGGTGTTTTGACTCGTTCCAGCGCAAAAAATCCAGCAAGAACTCGGCCTTGCATCCCCGAGTCCCCAGGTGAATATCGGAGATGAATATGGCCCGATAGCGGGCAGGCTGATCTTCAAACCGCAATGATTCACGAGGCTTCATGAGCCACGAGTGTGTCGGCGCCACATGACAGCCGAATGACTAAACCATGAAATTTCTGTGACAGGCGAGCGCCTGACTTACCGGGTGCAGTGGGCTCTCAGAGTGTCGGCGACTTGTTGAGCTGTTTTTTGGGCCAAGTCTGCGTGGCTCGCCTCGACCATGACCCGCACCACCGGCTCGGTGCCCGAGGGGCGAATCAACAAGCGGCCATCGGCGCCCAGCGCCTCTTTGGCCTGGTGACAAGCTTGCGCCACTTCAGGAATTTTTTGCCAATCGGACCCTTTGGCTACCGGGACATTGATCAGCGTTTGGGGATACAACACAAAGTCTTGAACAATCTCAGCCAGTGGCTTTTTAAACCGGGTAATCGCTGCGAGCACCTGCAAGGCGCTGACAATGCCATCGCCCGTGGTGTGTTGATCAAGGCACAAAATATGGCCGGAAGACTCGCCGCCCAAAAGCCAGCCGGTTTCCTTGAGCATTTCCATGACATAGCGATCCCCCACCTTGGAGCGGCGGAAATCGATATTCATTTTTTCCAGTGCATGCTCAAAGCCTAGATTCGTCATAAGCGTGCCCACCACGCCTGCCACACTATCAACACTGACATGGCGCACGCGATCTTTGACAATTGCATACAACAGCTGGTCGCCATCAAAGATGCGCCCTGCACGGTCGACCATAATCAGGCGATCGCCATCGCCGTCGAGCGCAATGCCGTAATCGGCATTTTCAGAGCGCACCAACTCTTTGAGCGTTTCTGGGTGAGTTGCGCCAACATGATCATTAATGTTGAATCCGTCGGGCTTTGCGCCCATGATCACAACCTCGGCACCAAGCTCATGAAACACCGCCGGCGCGACTTGATACGCTGCGCCGTGGGCGCAATCAATGACCAGCTTTAGGCTGCGAAGCGAGCAGCCTGACGGAAACGTGTTTTTGCAAAACTCAATGTAGCGGCCGGAAGCATCGTTAAGCCTGCGCACTTTGCCAAGATTTTCTGAGCTCTCGCAGCCTATTGGACTGTCAAGCGCCGCTTCTATTTCCAGCTCGATATCGTCGGAAAGCTTTTCGCCTCGGCCATCAAAAAATTTAATGCCGTTATCGTTAAACGGATTGTGCGAAGCACTGATCACAATGCCCGCCGTTAGCCGAAGGGCCTTGGTCAGGTAAGCCACTGCGGGCGTGGGCATGGGGCCCACTAACACCACATCGACCCCGGCTGCGCTTAAGCCCGACTCCAGGGCCGACTCCAGCATGTAACCCGAGATACGCGTGTCTTTGCCAATTAATACGGTGGGGTGAAGCGCGCTCTGGCCCTGAAGTTTTCGTGACCGCGCCGCAAAGACTTGCCCGGCAGCATTGCCTAAACGCAGCACAAAGTCTGGGGTAATGGGCGACTCGCCCACACGGCCCCGCACCCCATCAGTTCCAAAGTATTTGCGGCTCATGCCGGGATTTTAAAGGCTTGCCAGACTTTCAGCGCTTGCGCGGTTTCTTGGACATCGTGCACACGCAACACCAGAGCCCCTTGGCTCGCCGCCCACAGGGCGGCAGACACGCTTGCCGCAACGCGCTGCGCGGGTGGCGGTGGGGCCTGATCAGAGCCCGCCGCGAGCAGGCTTGCAATCATGCTTTTACGGCTCACGCCCACTAAAGTAGGCTGGGCCCTGGCGAAGCGGCCGATTGCACGCATGAGCGTTAAATTGTGATCAAGCGTTTTTCCAAATCCGAATCCAGGGTCAATCAGAATTCGTTCGGACTTGATGCCGGCGTTAATCAAACGATCGCGCTGGCCCAGCAAAAAACCGAGCACCTCGGTCACAACATTGTCGTAATGGGGCTCACGCTGCATGGTCTTGGGCTCGCCTTGCATGTGCATGATGCACAGGCCACATTGGGATTGGCTTGCGATTTGAAACGCGTCCTCGTCACGAAAGCCATTCACATCGTTCAGAATATCAACGCCTGCCGCAATCGCTTCGCGCATGACTTGCGGGCGACGCGTGTCAATCGAGACTGGCACGCCAAGCCTTAGAGCGGCTTGCAACACCGGCATGACGCGATCAAGCTCTTGCTCAGGGCTCACGGGTTGCGCTCCCGGACGGGTGGACTCGCCGCCAATATCCAGAATATCAGCACCCTGTTCGACCAGTTTTGCCGCATGGTCAATCGCTTGTTGGGCGCTTGAGAACTGCCCGCCATCGGAGAAGGAATCGGGCGTGACATTGACGATGCCCATGATGAGTGGGCGGGTCAAAGGTAGCGTGAAGCGGTTACAAAAGAATTGAGACATCAGGCGATGGACCGCCACGGGGCTTTCGCCCCTCGCGGTGACGATTATTTGTGTTCAGCGGGCTCGCGGTGACACTCTCTGGGCACCCGTCATTGCGAGGGCCCCGTTTTAGGGGCCCGTGGCAATCAGGCGGCCGCAGGCGCGGTTGGGGCAACGCCCGTAGGGCCAGGGCCCGAACTAGGCGAATTGCCGGAGCCCGACTGCTTGGGCGGGCGCGGGGGCCGACCTTCCACAATGTCATTGATTTGATCGGCGTCGATCGTTTCCCACTCTAACAACGCCTTGGCCATGGTGTGCATTTTGTCTTTGTTGTCTTCAATGATCTTGCGGGCAATCGCGTATTGCTCATCCAAGATTCGACGAATCTCGGAATCGACCTTTTGCATGGTGCTCTCAGAGACATGCGTGGTTTTGGTGACTGAGCGGCCCAGAAACACTTCGCCTTCGTTTTCGGCGTAGACCATAACGCCCAACGAATCGCTCATGCCGTAACGCGTGACCATGTCACGCGCCAAGGCGGTTGCACGCTCAAAATCGTTCGATGCGCCGGTCGTCATTTGATTCATGAACACTTCTTCGGCGATTCGGCCACCAAACAACACCGCGATGGTGTTGAGCATGCGCTCTTTATCCATGCTGTAGCGATCGCCTTCGGGCAGCTGCATGGTCACACCAAGCGCACGGCCACGCGGAATGATCGTGACCTTGTGCACCGGATCAGTCTTGGGCAGCATGCGCGCCACCATGGCATGGCCCGACTCGTGATACGCCGTGTTGCGACGCTCTTCTTCGGGCATGACCATTGACTTGCGCTCGGCGCCCATCATGATCTTGTCTTTGGCCTTCTCGAAATCATTCATTTCCACCACACGGCCATTGCGACGGGCGGCAAACAAGGCTGCTTCGTTCACCAGATTCGCAAGATCAGCACCCGAAAAGCCAGGCGTGCCACGGGCCAAAATGTCGGCGCGCACATCCGAGGCAATGGGCACCTTGCGCATGTGCACATTCAGAATTTGCTCGCGGCCGCGCACATCGGGCAGGCTCACCACCACTTGTCGGTCAAAGCGGCCCGGGCGCAACAAGGCGGGATCCAGAACATCCGGCCGGTTGGTGGCCGCAATCACAATAATGCCCTGGCCGGTTTCAAAGCCATCCATTTCAACAAGCATTTGGTTGAGTGTCTGTTCACGCTCGTCGTTGCCACCACCCAAGCCAGCGCCACGCTGACGGCCCACGGCATCGATCTCGTCAATGAAGATGATGCAGGGTGCGTTTTTCTTGGCCTGCTCGAACATATCGCGAACACGAGCCGCACCCACGCCCACGAACATTTCGACAAAGTCGGAACCTGAGATTGAGAAAAACGGCACCTTGGCTTCGCCAGCAATGGCTTTGGCCAATAAGGTTTTACCGGTTCCCGGGGGACCCACCATGAGCACGCCACGCGGAATGTGGCCGCCCAGTTTTTGGAATTTGGAAGGGTCGCGCAAAAACTCAACAAGCTCTTGCACATCTTCTTTCGCCTCATCGCAGCCAGCGACATCGGCAAAGGTCACAGGATTCGTGTTCTCATCGAGCAGGCGCGCGCGCGACTTGCCGAAAGAAAACGCACCGCCTTTGCCACCGCCTTGCATTTGACGCATGAAGAACACCCAGACGGCAATTAACAGCAGCATGGGGAACCACGAAACAAAAATGCTCATGAGCAGCGAGGGCTCTTCTTCGGCCTTGGCCGAAACCCGTACGCCATATTTCATGAGATCAGACACCATCCAGATGTCTTGAGGAGTGTTGACCGTGATCTGACGCTCATCGGTCGTGATGGCGCGCACCGAGCGGCCTTCCACAATGGCGGACTTGATGCGGCCTTGGCGCGCCTCTTCCATAAACTGGGAATACGGCACCTCGGGCCCGCGCGCCTGACGAGTGTCAAACTGACGGAAAACCGTGAACAGGACCAGCGCAATCACCATCCAGATCGCGGCTTTGGGAATCATGTTGTTCAAGGCAAAAACTCCTCTCAAGAGAGCCAGGGGAAAAACCTAGCGAGTTACTTGGATTTTAGGCGCAGGAAAAGGTTTCCTCAATCGGATTTTTCAATTTCCACAATAGCTTAGCCCGTCATCCCGAGCCCACCGAAGGTGGGTGTGGGGATTGCCACGGGCCCCGCCCTCGCAATGACGTTTTTGATAACCGTCACCGCGAAGAGCCGCAGGCGACGTGGCGGCCCACGATCGGTAGATTGCTACGGGCTTCGCCCTCGCAATGACGGGGGGCTATTTCAGCCCCCGGCCCAGCAGAAAGACCTCGGAGCTCTGGGCCCTTGAGGCCGGCGGTTTGCGGGGGGAGACCGACACAAAATGCCGCTTAAAGAGTTCCACGAGCTGGCTGTAGCCGCTGCCCTGGAAGGTTTTGACCAGCAAGGCCCCTTCGGGTTTCAGATGCTCCAGGGCGAATTCCAGGGCCAGCTCACAGACATGCATGACCCGGGCGACATCGGCCGACTCCACGCCAGAGAGGTTCGGGGCCATATCGGAAACCACAATATCGACCTTTTCCCCCCCGAGGCGATCAGCAAGCGCCTGGGCCACCGACTCCTCGCGAAAATCGCCCTGAATAAAGTCGACATCGGCAATGGGCTCCATGGGCAGGATATCCAGGGCGATGATCCTGCCAATGACCTTCTTGGCCTCGCTGCCGCGCTTCACACTGAGAATTTCGCGAATCACCTGTGACCAGCTGCCGGGCGCGCTTCCCAGGTCCACCACCGTCATGCCAGGTTTAATCAGCCGGTCTTTCTCCTGAATGCCTAAAAGTTTGAAGGCAGCGCGTGAGCGATAACCCTTTTGCTGCGCCTGGCGCACATACGGGTCGGTGAGATGCTGATGCATCCACTGGGGGTTGAATTTGTTTTTGGACATTGGGTTGCCACGCCGCTGCGCGGCTCGCAATGACG
>CAYTWR010000016.1:6360-13054 GCA_964442225.1 uncultured Burkholderiaceae bacterium
GTTACTCGTAACGGACATCCAGAATTTCGACCTGCCGGACGCCACCAGGCGCATGCACCACCGCCACATCGCCCACCGACTTGCCGATCAGCGCGCGGGCAATCGGGCTGGAGACCGAAATCTTGTTGTGTTTAATGTCGGCCTCGTCGTCGCCCACAATTTGATAGGCCTGCTTGTTGCCCGACTCAAGCTCTTCATATTCAACCGTGGTGCCAAACACCACGCGGCCATCTTGCTCGATCTCAGAAGGATTAATGATCTGCGCATGGGCCAGCTTGCTTTCAAGCTCAGAAATACGCCCTTCAATAAACCCCTGGCGCTCTTTGGCAGCGTCGTATTCGGCGTTTTCCGACAAATCCCCCTGAGCACGGGCCTCGGCAATGGCGGTAATAACTGCAGGACGCTCAACATGCTTGAGGCGATTCAACTCTTCTTTCAGCAACTCAGCGCCGCGAACGGTCAAAGGGGTGGCGATCATAAGGCCTTAACTTTCTTGTGCATGGTTTGTACATCGATCACAGTGAGCGTGGCATCGGCCAGATGACGAATGCCTTCGACTGCCGCCTGAGCGCCTGCGATCGTGGTGTAGGTCGTGACCCGCGATGCCAACGCTGTGGTGCGAATCGAGCGCGAATCGGCGATGGCCGAGCGCTTTTCTTCCACTGTATTAATGACTAACTGTACATCACCATTTTTGATCATGTCCACAATGTGGGGGCGGCCCTCGGTCACCTTATTCACGGTGGCCACGGGAATGCCTGCCGCTGCAATGGCCGCTGCCGTACCACGCGTGGCCAGCAACTTAAAGCCCAGCTGCACTAACATTTGTGCAATCTTGACCATGGCAGGCTTGTCTTGATTTTTCACGCTGATGAACGCGCTGCCCGATTCAGGCAAACGAATTCCAGCGCCCAATTGCGACTTCACAAATGCTTCGGCGAAGGTATCGCCCACGCCCATGACCTCGCCCGTTGATTTCATTTCGGGGCCAAGTATCGTGTCCACACCTGGGAACTTCACAAAGGGAAAGACCGCTTCTTTGACGGAGTAATACGGCGGCGTGACTTCTGCCCCAATGCCTTGATCGTCAAGCGAGCGGCCCAACATGGCGCGCGCAGCGACCTTGGCCAAGGGAATGCCCGTAGCCTTGGACACATAGGGCACCGTGCGCGATGCCCGTGGGTTCACCTCCAGCACAAACACAGTGCCGTTTTGAATGGCGAACTGCACATTCATCAGACCCACCACATTGAGCGCCCGCGACATCAAGGCGGTTTGGCGCTTGAGTTCTTCGATAGTTTCTTGCGACAGAGAAAAAGGCGGCAAGCTGCAGGCCGAATCGCCCGAGTGAACACCGGCTTGTTCAATGTGCTCCATGACACCGCCAATGAACACCCGTTTGCCATCGGACAGGCAATCGACATCGACTTCAATGGCATCGTTCAAAAATCGATCGAGCAAGACGGGTGAATCGTTGGAAACCTTGACCGCTTCCCGCATGTAGCGCTCAAGGTCGCGCTGCTCGTGCACAATTTCCATGGCGCGGCCGCCCAACACATAGCTGGGGCGCACCACCAAGGGGTAGCCAATTTCGGTGGCCAGGCGAATGGCCTCTTCTTCGTTGCGGGCCGTGCGATTGGGCGGCTGGCGCAGCTCGAGCTTGATCAAGAGTTTTTGAAAACGCTCGCGATCTTCTGCAATATCAATCGACTCGGGCGAGGTGCCCACAATCGGAACGCCGGCGGCTTCCAGCGCTTTGGCAAGTTTCAACGGCGTTTGGCCGCCGTATTGAACGATCACACCAATAGGTTTTTCTTTGTCGACGATTTCAAGAACATCTTCGAGCGTGAGCGGCTCGAAATACAGGCGGTCCGAGGTGTCGTAATCGGTGGATACCGTCTCGGGGTTGCAGTTGACCATGATGGTCTCGAACCCATCTTCCCGCAGGGCCATGGCCGCGTGCACACAGCAGTAATCAAATTCAATGCCCTGGCCGATTCGATTCGGGCCACCCCCAAGCACCATGACTTTTTTCTTGTTCGTGGGGTTGGCTTCGCACTCTTCTTCGTAGGTGGAGTAAAAATACGATGTCGCCGTTGAAAACTCCGCAGCACAGGTATCAACCCGCTTGTAAACTGGGCGAACATTCAAGGCGTGGCGGGTCTTGCGCACCTCACCCTCTGTCGTATCCAGCAGATAGGCCAATCGGCGATCAGAAAAACCCTTGCGCTTTAATTCGCGCAGAGCCTGCGCATCAAGATCAGACAGCGTGAGCTTATCGAGCTCAAGCTCAATATCGACAATCTCTTTGATTTGCACCAGGAACCACGGGTCAATCTTGGTGAGCTGGTGCACCTCTTCAACGCTAAAGCCTTGTGCAAAGGCGTCGCCCACATACCAAATGCGCTCGGGGCCAGGCTCGCCAAGCTCTTCTTCAATGCGCTCGCGATCAGTGGTTTTTTGGTTCATGCCATCGACCCCCACCTCGAGGCCACGCAGGGCCTTTTGGAAGGACTCTTGGAAAGTACGGCCCATGGCCATGACCTCGCCCACCGATTTCATTTGGGTCGTGAGATGAAAATCGGCCAAGGGGAATTTTTCAAACGCAAAGCGGGGGACTTTGGTCACAACATAGTCGATCGAAGGCTCAAACGATGCCGGTGTTGCACCACCGGTAATGTCGTTTTTGAGCTCATCAAGCGTATAGCCGATGGCCAGCTTTGCCGCGACTTTTGCAATCGGAAAGCCCGTGGCTTTCGATGCCAAGGCAGACGAACGCGACACCCGCGGGTTCATTTCAATCACAATCAGGCGGCCGTTTTGCGGGTTCACGGCAAACTGCACATTGGAGCCGCCCGTATCCACCCCGATCTCGCGCAAAATTGCGATCGAGGCATTGCGCATAACTTGATATTCCTTGTCGGTCAGCGTCTGCGCAGGCGCTACGGTAATCGAATCGCCCGTGTGAATGCCCATGGGGTCGAGGTTTTCGATTGAGCACACGATAATGCAGTTATCCGCCCGATCGCGCACCACTTCCATTTCATACTCTTTCCAGCCAATGAGCGATTCTTCGATTAAGAGTTCATTGGTGGGCGAGGCCTCAAGGCCACGCTTGCAAATCGTTTCAAACTCTTCGGCGTTGTAGGCAATGCCGCCGCCGGTGCCGCCCAGGGTGAAACTTGGGCGAATCACCAAGGGGAAACCACTGCTGCCCGTAATCGCACTGATCTCGCGCTGCACAGCCCACGCCTCTTCGAGCGTGTGCGCAATGCCTGACTTAGCGGAATCCAGCCCGATCTTGGTCATGGCGTCTTTGAACTTCAGGCGATCTTCGGCTTTTTCAATCGCCTCTTCACGAGCGCCAATGAGCTCGACGCCAAACTTTTCCAGCACACCTTCGCGGTGAAGGTCGAGTGCGCAGTTCAGCGCCGTTTGGCCACCCATCGTGGGCAGCAGTGCATCCGGCCGCTCTTTTTCAATGATCTGCGCAACGGTTTGCCAGGTAATGGGCTCGATATAGGTCACATCGGCTGTTTCTGGGTCGGTCATGATGGTGGCCGGGTTGCTGTTCACCAAAATGACTTTGTAGCCTTCTTCTTTCAAGGCCTTGCAGGCCTGGGCGCCAGAATAATCAAATTCGCAGGCTTGGCCGATCACAATGGGGCCAGCGCCAATGATCATTACGCTTTGAATGTCAGTGCGTTTAGGCACGGGCGGCCTCCATTAGCGTAATGAACTTGTCAAACAGTGGGCCAATATCGTGTGGGCCAGGGCTGGCTTCGGGGTGGCCTTGGAAACAAAATGCGGGCGCATCGGTGCGCTCCAAGCCCTGAATCGACTGGTCAAAGAGCGACACATGGGTGATGCGCAATGTCGACGGCAATGATTTTGCATCGACTGCAAAGCCGTGATTCTGCGAGGTAATGAACACGCGCTTGGAATCGAGATCTTGCACCGGATGGTTTGCACCATGGTGCCCAAATTTCATTTTCAAGGTCTTTGCACCACTGGCCAGCGCCATGATTTGGTGGCCTAAACAAATGCCAAACACAGGAATTCTTTTTTCGATGGCTGCTTTGGCAGCGGCAATTGCGTAATCGCAAGGCTCGGGGTCGCCGGGGCCATTGGATAAAAACACGCCATTGGGCTTGAGCGCCTCAATCTCGTGAAACGGGGTTTGCGCCGGCACCACAGTGACCTTGCAGCCGCGATCGGCCAGCATGCGCAAAATATTGTGCTTGACGCCAAAATCGAGCGCCACGACATGAAACTTTGTTGTGTCGGGCTTGGTGTGACCGTGGCCCAACTGCCAGCTGCCCTCTTGCCACGCGTAAGGCGTTTGGGTGGACACAACTTTGGCCAGATCCATGCCGACCAAACCGGGGAATTCGCGGGCGGCCCCAAGCGCTTCTTGAACATGCGAAGGCGCGATGGCCTGGCCGGCCGGCAAGGCCAGAAGCGCACCATTTTGCGCGCCCTTTTCCCGAAGGATTCGCGTGAGCTTGCGGGTATCAATGCCTGCAATACCTACCACCCCCGCCTTTGACAAATAGTCTGACAGGCTGTGCTGCGCGCGAAAGTTCGAAACAATTTCTGGCAAGTCGCGAATGACCAGGCCCGCAGCATGCAACTGCGTAGACTCGGCGTCTTCAGCGTTGGCGCCAACATTGCCAATATGCGGATAAGTGAGTGTGACGATCTGACGGCAGTAACTGGGATCGGTCAGGATTTCCTGATAGCCGGTCATGGCGGTGTTGAAAACAACCTCACCTACCGACAAACCGCTGGCACCGATTGACTGCCCTTGGAACACCGTGCCATCGGCGAGCGCGAGCAACGCCTTCGCCACGGTTGAAGTCTGGCGAAACAAGAGATTTACCCCCGGAATTTTTACAATTATACGGCTGAACTGCCCGATGCAAAAATCGCGATGGTCGTAAAGAAGCCGAGAAGCCAGGCCAAGCTTCTGGCCGTGGACCAATTGGCGAGGTAAAAGCCAATAAATGCAAGGCGCGAGGCAATAAAGACCACGGCAAGCATGTTGAGCCATTGCGGGTCGGCCTTGGTGATCATGGCCACCACCACGGCGATGCCAAACCACAAAAAGGCTTCCCAACTATTTTGCTGGGCCGCATTGGCGCGCTTGCGATAGCCCTCTTGCTTTTCGAGCCATTCGCGTGGGTGCGCATTGTCGAAATCAGAAGCGCCCCATTTTGAAATGCCCGCACACACAATGGGCAGCCAGCCGGCAATCATTAAACACCACAACGCAGTTGTCATAACTTTCTCCGATCTCGCATGGCTTGGGCAATGGTGCCTAAATCAATGTATTCCAATTCACCGCCTACCGGAACGCCACGCGCCAGCCGCGAAATTTTTTTGTGATCCAACAGGCCGCGCGATTTCAATAAGCTTTCAATGGCGTGCGCCGTGGCCTCGCCTTCTGGGGTGAAATTGGTGGCAATCACAATTTCCTTGACCTCATCGCTGGCAATGCGTTGCATGAGCCGATCCAGGTGAATGTCTTTTGGGCCAATGCCATCGAGCGGCGACAGCCGGCCCATCAGCACAAAGTAAAGGCCCCGCCACGCGTGACTTTGTTCAATAGCTAACAAATCTGCGGGCGATTCCACCACACACAACATACTTTTATCGCGGCTTGTGCTGGCACAGACATCGCAGAGCTCTTGCTCGGTGAAAGTGTTGCACTGTGCACAGTGATGAATCGTGTCAGCAGCGTGCAGAAGGCTTTTGCCGAGCTCTAGAGCGCCTGCCCGATCATGTTGCAGCAAGTGCATGGCCATGCGCTGCGCCGTTTTAGGGCCCACACCAGGAAGCCGGCGCAGGGCTTGCGTCAGCGCTTCGAGGGCGTGCGGTGTCAAAACAGTTTCATTCCCGGAGGCAAGGGCAGGCCTGCGGTGACCGCCCCCATGCGTTGCTCGGTCACAGCCTGCGCTTTTGCAGCCGCATCGTTGAGCGCGGCAACGATCAAGTCTTGCAAAGTCTCGCGATCATCGGCATCGGTGGTCATGAGACTTGGGTCTATCGTGACCGACTGAACTTGGTTTTTGCAGCTCATGCTGACTTTGACTAAGCCAGCACCCGCTTGGCCTTCAACAATCTCTTTTTCCAGGCTGTCTTGAACTTGTTTCATTTTTTCTTGCATTTGCTGGGCTTGGCGCATTAGCCCAGCGATCTGGCCTTTCATCATGGTCGGCGTTTCCTTTTCGTTTATTTGTTGGTGGGTCGAATGCTACCCGGAACAATTTTGCCGCCGAAATCTTGCAGGATCGACTGCACGAGCGGGTCGCTTTGAATAATTTTTTCCGCCTGGGATTGGGCGTGCTGTGCGGCGGTAGCATCTTGCGCTGCGGCGGTAAGCTGCGTGGCCTCGCCCACTTGGGCTTCGATCTTGCAGGGCTTGCCAAAATAGCTGGCAAGGGCTTCTTGTGCTTTGGCAATGATTGCCGTCTCGGCAAGCGC
This sequence comes from uncultured Burkholderiaceae bacterium, assembly GCA_964442225.1. Lineage (GTDB taxonomy): Bacteria > Pseudomonadota > Gammaproteobacteria > Burkholderiales > Burkholderiaceae_A > Lacustribacter. The sequence goes on from CAYTWR010000016.1 coordinate 12,847, forward strand.
AGGAATGGCAACGCGAAATTTGCAATTCACGATTCGGCCAGCATCTTGACAGCTGATGAGTTCGGCCTGCTGCACGAATTGTTTCGCAAGGCCGGTGACTTTCAGCGTGCGAGAAACGGTGGGCCATTGCTCGGCAGAAAGGGAGGCGGAAGGGTGGATTGCCACGCCGCTTTCAGCGGCTCGCAATGACGGGGAAGGATTCGCGGCT
>CAYTWR010000016.1:13154-22824 GCA_964442225.1 uncultured Burkholderiaceae bacterium
GGCTGAAACGCCAGCAGCCTCAACAATGTCATCTCCAACCCAGTGCGATCATCAGGGGCAAGCGGCAAATCTCTGCGGCCCAACACACTGATTTGGTAATTCAACTGCAAGAGCTCGGCAGGCATTTGTTCTGCCAGCATGGCCACCGTTCCGGTAGGGTCATCGGTCGTTTCCACCTTCAATGCCGACAGGGCTGCTGCCTGGTGAAACCATCGGGCCATATCGGCAAGCAGCGCATCGGCGCCGGCGCCTGCAGTGAGCAGCTCTTCCATGACGGCGAAGGTGGCGTGTGCATCGTGCGCGGCCAAGGCTTGCATTAAACGCGCCAACAGCTCGCGCTGCACCAGGCCCAACATCGCCTGCACGGCTTGTTCAGTGACCTGGCCCGCGCCATACGCAATCGCTTGATCAGTCAGCGAGAGCGAATCACGAACGCTGCCTTGTGCAGCGGAGGCGATCCAGGCCAAGGCGCGTGGCTCAGCCTGCACTTGCTCTTGCTCTAACACCCATTGCAAATGCGATTGCAAAATATCGGCCGGCACATTTTTTAAATTGAACTGCAAGCAACGCGAGAGCACCGTGACCGGAATTTTTTGCGGATCGGTCGTGGCCAGCAAAAACTTGACATCCGGCGGCGGCTCTTCAAGCGTTTTTAACATCGCGTTAAACGCGTGATTTGAGAGCATGTGCACTTCGTCAATGACATACACCTTGAATCGGCCTGCCGTTGGCGCGAACTGGGCCTGCTCCAGGAGCTGCTGGATTTCACCCACGCCGCGGTTTGAAGCCGCATCGATTTCAATGTAATCGACAAAGCGGCCCGTATCGATTTGCGAGCAAGCGCTGCACACACCACACGGCGCGCTGCTGATTCCGTTTTCGCAGTTCAGGGCTTTCGCAATGATTCGCGCAAGCGTGGTTTTGCCGGTTCCGCGAGTGCCCGTGAGTAAATACGCGTGGTGTAAGCGCTGGGCATCGAGTGCATGGGCCAGGGCTTTCACCACATGATCCTGGCCCACCACCTGCGCGAACTGTTTTGGCCGCCATTTGCGGGCCAGCACCACCGGTGCCGAACGGCTCATCGGGTTGCCGGCAGCAGTGGAAAGTTCGTCTTCAGAAAACAGGGCATCGGACATGGGCGTTGAATGGTTAGGAGGCGAGCCGTTCCCCCGGCACTTGAGCAACTCAGCGTTGGCTGCTTCGTTCCCGACCTGACCAGGTGCACCAAGGCCCAATGCGGGGCGGCCCGCCAACGGCTAGTGTACCCCGCCCCGACCCAGAAGGCTTAGCCATCGGGCTAATGGTCAAATCGTTTGAGGAATGTTATTATGACTATATGGTCATATTAAAGGAAAAACGATGAAAATCATGCCTGTGGTCGATGTGAAATCGCACCTCTCCGCCGTGCTGGCCGAGGTTGAGAGCGGCTCGGAAGTCGCGATTACTCGGCATGGAAAAATCGTGGCGCGCCTGACGCCCGAGAGGCCGCGCATGGCCGCAGAGGCATTTCGCGCATTCTGGAAAAAAACACCGATCGATATTGAAGCACCCCGAGACCTTCCGCCTGAACCCATAAAAGCGATTGATTAATGGCGTATCTGCTCGATACCAACATCGTGATTGCTGCCATGAGGGGGGTGCCGGAGGTGCGCCTGCGGCTTGAGTCCACCCCGCTTTCGCAAATAACTCTCTCGGTCATTGTTCTGGGAGAGCTTGAAGTCGGCGCGGAAAAAAGTCAGCATCCGGCCCGAAATCGGAGCCGGATTGAGGAACTTAAGAAAAATATTCCCTTGGTCACACTCAGCGAAAAAACATGCCGCATCTACGGACAAATCCGGGGAATACTCGAAAAACAGGGCTCCAAGATTGGCGCCAATGATTTGTGGATCGCCGCACAGACTCTCACTGAAGAGGCAATTTTAGTCACCGACAATATTCGCGAGTTCTCACGAGTACCAGGCTTGCGCATTGAAAACTGGATCAGCAGGGCTTAACGCTGCAAATGTTTTAATTGGCCAGCACTGTCGAGATCCCATACCTCGGCGCTGGCGGTCACAATCTTGGCCTCAATCAGCGCGCCTGGCCGAATTGTTCGAAACGCCTGGCGGTAGGCCGCGAGCTGATTGGCATAACCCGAAAGCTCAGAATCGAGCACCTGCCATTTAAAATCAATAATCCACCAGGTCTCCGGCGACTCCGTCATTCGCACCACACGATCGGGGCGCAGCACCACAACGTTTCCATTCTGTTCAATCGGCCATTCGGCCTCGCTGTACGCCAGGCACTTCGGATCAAACACCGAGCGCGCCCAGGCCGAGGCGGCAATCCGCTCCAAGGCGTCTTTCACGGAGTTTCGTGCAGCCAACGGCAGCGCAAACGGCGCGATTAGGCGATCAATCGAGTGTTCATTAAGCCTTGGTCCATGCTCAAGTAAGCGGTGCAAGGCTTTGCCCTGACGAATCGCTAGCGTATCGGGCGCTACGGCTGAATTTTGCAGCGGTGTGTTCTTTTCAAAACGCTGGCCCGGCCATGTTAAGGGGGACAATTCTCGGCTTAATTTAGGGGCGCTTGCCGAATCTTGTGCAGACGGAACCGGCAACGCCCACTCTTGGCAATGCGGCGAGATTTGCGTAAACCATTTGTCATCGGCCTCTTTGGCGCCTTGCGTGGCAGAGAAAATCAAAAACTGTTTCGCCCGAGTGGCCCCGACATACAGCAAATTAAAGTCTTCGTCTCGCGCCTGACGCTCGTCATCACTAAGCGCATGAATGACCGTTTCAGTGTACGGGTCGCCCGACTGCCAGCTGGCAACCCCAAGAATTTTGTCTCGAGTGTCATTCCAGTGAATCATCCAACGCATGCCGCGGTCTGCGCTGTCACGATCCAACAAACCGGCGAGCACCACCACCCTGGCCTCAAGCCCTTTGGCGCTATGCAGCGTTGAGATCGACACGGCTTGCGCAGAGCTCATGATGCCCAGGCCCGGCGCATCAGACTCTTTGGCCTTTTCAAGCCGATCGATCTCTTGCAAAAAACGCGGCAGGCTGGGGAGACGGCCCGTGTCAAGCTCAAGCGCCAGTGTCACGAACGCTTCGAGGTTGGCAAGACATTGCAAGCCGCGGGTGGGGCCGTAACGCGCAGCCATACGGTCGAATAAATCGTGCAGGTGAATGATGCGGTCGAGCAGGTCGTGAACGGGGAGCTCGTTGGCCCAAGTGAACCATTCTTGCGGGATGGATTGCCACGCCCCTCCCGTCACCCCGACAGTCGGGGCGACGGGAGGGGCTCGCAATGACGGTCCTGCTATTGCACTGGCGAGCACTTGCGCACGATCGGCATCGGACCAGGGAAACGCGAGGCATCGCAGCAACGCGACCATGTCGCGAATCTCTGGAGATTTGAGCAGCCCCCCAGGCCGATCACTGACATAAGGAATGCCCGCCGCAAGCAGCGCCGCTTCATAATGCGCGACCTTTGTGCGCGCACGCACCAGAATTCGCACTTGCGACCATTGCAAATCGGGGTGCTCTTTTCGTAATGCCGTTAAGGCTTGCGCAATCTGCGCACCCTCTTGCTGCCAATCGCTTGCAATTGGCAATCGACGCACAAAACCAACATTGTCAGGCGCAAGGCTTTCATGTTCTTGATAACGGCCCGGCGCGGCGACCCTGGGCATACAGGCATTCAAAAACTCCACTACTTGTGGGCCGCAACGCCGCGTGGCATTGGCCTGCAACACCACCGCATTGAAATGCGTTGCAAGCCAGCGACTTGCCACCTGAAACACCTGAGGATCTGCGCGGCGAAACCGGTAAATCGATTGCTTGGGGTCGCCTACTAAAAATACCTTGGGCGCCTGGGCATGCAACACTGCATCGGCTTGCAGATATTGGCCAAGCCAAGCGCGCAACATGCCCCACTGGGTAGGATTGGTGTCTTGAAACTCGTCGACCAAAACATGCTGAACCTGGCGATCTAGCCGGGCATGAAAGGCTGCCGCGCCGGGGCCGCCCATCAGATCCCAAGCCACCGACTCCAGGCTTGTGAAATCGATTTCGTGCTGGCGGGCCATGACCCGCTCAAGACATTGGGCGAGCACGCGGCCACACAGCCACAGGGCTTGGGTTTTCGCCTCGCCAAGGCGCGTATCCATTTGATCGAGCAGTGCAATCAAGGCGTCGACCAACACAGTCACTTGAGAGGAAATAGGCTGCGCCTGATCACCCCAGCGCTTGAGATCCGACTGGCGAATGAGCGCTACATTGCCCGCCTTCATGCGAAAACGTTGCAGGGAATTTTCAGGGCGATCTTTGGGCTTGATTTCCGAGAGAAAGCGCGCGCGCAGCCGCTCAAAATCGCTCGGAGTCCACTGTTCTAACAAAGCAACCACATCGTCGCGTTTATCGACCTGTGCATACGCCTTGGCAAGCGCCGCAGCACACTCACGGTGTGCGTTGTAAAACGCAAGGATCGATTGGGCATTGTGATCTTGCGCTTGTCGTAGGGCCGCTTCGACCTGTGCTTTGCTTGCGGTAGTCAAGGCTTTCAGATCTGCGCCAAAGGCCTGCCATTCCACACGCGCACGCACCCAATCCTCCATGGCTTGACGCACTGTGTGAGCACCGATCAATCGAACCAGGGCTGCATAGGGAGCTTGATCGACACTGTGTGAAAAAAATTCCTGCCACGCCTGACGCATCAAATTCCAAGGCTGGGTCGACAAGGACATGGTGGCAGCGCCTGCCATGGATAAAGGCGCCATGGCTGCAAGCCGCGAATACCAGCTATGAAAAGTGGAGATCGTGGGCGGCTGCGGGCTATTGATTAAGGCGGCAAATGCGCCGGGCGCTGTGTGCAGGGCCCGCTCCAACGCCTGGCCTTCAATGCCCCAGCCCTGCAGTGTTGTGCGCAGCGTTGGCGCATCGGCAAGCGCCAATTCTTTTAAAGAACTGACAACGCGGTTGCGCATTTCTGCTGCCGCCTTGTTGGTAAAGGTCAACGCAAGAATTGCGCCGGGCGGCGTGCCCTCGACCAACGCCCGCGCAATGCGCGACGACAACAGCCAGGTCTTGCCGCTGCCGGCACAGGCTTGCACCACCACATTGCGCGATGTATCAAGGGCACGCTTGGAATCAAAGCTCACAGGGTTTCCTCTGGTTCGCTTTCTGCGGCCGCAATGTCGTCGCGACGGCAAACGCCGCGCACAGTGCACTGTTCGCAAATTGTGGAGTGTTTGTGCATGCCCTCGGCCAGAATGGGCTCGCCATTGGCAATCTGCGCAAGCTTGTTTGTCAACAGGGCAACAGTGGCTTCCACCCGTTCGGAAAACGGCGCATCAGTGCTGCCGGCCAGCCCAATATCGACTGTCTCTTCGCGGCGAATCGACACATAGGTTGCAGATTCAACGGGCTCGGGAGAAAGCAACCAAGCGTAGAGCGCAAGCTGCACATCGTCTTCAATGGTTTTGATTCGACGCTTAAGCGCTTTAGGGTCGGTGGTTTTAAAGTCGATCAGGCGCAAGCCATTTTCGGTTTTTTCGATTCGATCAATTCGGCCTTTGATGGTGATGCCGAAAGGTTCAAGGGTTCGGGAGACGGGCTGCTCGGTAAGGGTGGACCGCCACGCTTCGCTCGCGGTGACGATGGATTGCTGCGTCGCCTGCGGCTCCTCGCAATGACGGGACTCATCCGTCACCCCGAGGCTGCGAAGCAGCCGTGGGGGTCCACGGCCATCGAGCCATTTCGCAAGCCCAGGCACCAATCCCATCGCATCAGCCCGCAGGCTCGCACGCAGCGACTGCGGCATGGGCAGCGACAACTTCTTGTCGCGCTTTTTTTGAAAAAACGGCGTGGCCAGCACACGGTCAATTTCAGCGCCAAGCCATTGTTCCCACTCGCTCGCATTGGCTTTGGGCTCCGTGGCCCCGCGCAACACCAAATGCAACAGCGAGCCAACATCGCTGGCGGCCGCTTCCTCTTGCAAAAGCTCGATCGGGGCCAGGCCACACAAGGTCTGCCAATAAAACTGATACGCGCAGTTCGCCAGGCTTTGCAAAGACGACACACTAAGCGACTGCGGCAAATCGCCACGCCATTTAGCCTGCAAAGGCACTTGCGCAGGGAACTCGCTCACCTTAAGCGTTTGCTGGGCAATGAAATTCGCAGCATCAAGGCGCTGCACTTGGTCTGGCGCCTTGAGCGCTAGCAATTCCACCCAGCCTGAAAATTCCACCTCGGCATCGGGCTTTTCGCTGCATGCAATCATTGACATGGGTACCGGAGCGACCCACGCCGCGACAAACTGGGCAAAAAGCTCTGATTGCACTTGCTCGGGCGCAACTTGAAGGCCCATTTCGGCAAATCGCTGCGGCTCAAAAAATCGCGGCACAACCGGCTGCGGCAATCGCGCCGCTTCGGCGCCAATCACCAGCACGGCCTGCGGAATGCGCCACAACAAAGCACTTAAGGAACAGACCCGAACGCAGGCCTCGGAAGGTGGCTCCGCAAAACGCGATTGCGACAAGAGCTCGGCAAGCACCGCCTGCCATAGTGGCGCGGCAACTGGTTCACGATCATCGGCGCTTTCGGCCACGAGCAGCTGCAACGCGGCCACAACCGATTGGCCCGCTGCATCGCTGACCAACTCCTCTTCCAGGCCGCAACTAGTGAGCGCGCTAGCCAGCCGTTGAGCCCATTGCGCAATCGATAAGCGCTGATCACCAACCAAGGCCTGCAGACCCAACAATGGCTCGGGCAGCAGGCCCTCTTCTAACAGCATGTGCAGCGTGACTGGTGCGACACGGCCAAAGCTGCGCAGCGTTGCGTCAATGCGCTCGCGCTGCGCTTGCCCAAAATCGAAACGGTGCTGCAAGGCGCGTGACACAAAGGGGGAATGCAGCCACTCCAATAACGACTGGGTCGTGGCGCGGCCCGCAAGCAAATCGCTTAAGCCCGATAGCGCAGTCGCCGCCAAGGTGGTGTCGAGCGACCAGCCCGATCGATCGCTAAAGGGCTCTCCTGCGCGATCAAGCAAGGCACGCAGGCGGCGCACTGCTTTTCGGTCAAGGGGCACAACCCCAATATCCGTAAAACCCTGGGCGCGCCACTGCAAAATAATCTGGCTTGCAGACCAGGCGATTTCCTCGACACGATGTGCCGAAACGAGCTGCCGCACAGTTGAAGGCAATGGCAGGCTATCGGGCATGGCCAGCGTGAATACACGCATTTGCGTATGGGCTGCACCCCACAAGATTTTTGCCATGGCCATTTCTTGTTTGCTTGGCGTTCGGCCCATGCAAAACCAAACCTCGCGCTGCCCGTAATCGTTGCGCCTTGGGGCGAATTTCGCTGCCCAAGGGGCACGATCGCCAGCACTTTGGTTTTCGCGCTGCAACGCCCGCAAGGTTTCGATATCGGCGCCAAATTGGCCCGCGAATTTTTCGCCCGTTGCAGATGTGGCGATTGCCAGCCACTCCCAGCCCTCGAAAATTTCAACCCATTGCGCGGCCAAGTCGAGTGCCGCCTTCGCCGACCCCCCTAATGACGAAGACAGACCGGGGTGGTCTAAAAGCTGCTGCGCCAGCTGAACACGGCGCACCACCAAAGATCGGGGAAAGGTGTCAGACACCATGCCTGCGGCGCCTGACACCAGCGCCTCAAAACCTTGCTCAAGCGAACCGCACCACGGCAGCGGCGCGCCTTGCGCGCGACCCGGCCAGTTAGCGCTTGCCAAGGCCTGCTTTAGGGCCTGGACCGCAAACGGTGAATCCACAACCACTACCGGCGCAATCTCGGTCTGCTGCGCCAAAGCGGCCATTGCCGAAGCCACACAGCTGGCGAGGCTTTCGTTTGGGGACAGGGAAATATATTGGGGGCTCACTGTTTTTATGCTATCTTTCTTTCACACGAGCGAGGCTAATCGGTAATCCCAAGCCTCTCAGACCTAAAGCTCACCCGCTGAGCCATCAATAATTTTCCACTATGAGCCAATCTGTCCATACCGTTTCCGATGCTTCATTTGAAGCCGATGTATTGAAATCTGATCTTCCCGTACTGGTCGACTTCTGGGCCGAATGGTGTGGCCCCTGCAAGATGATCGGGCCGATTGTCGAAGAAATCGCGGGCGAATACGCCGGCAAACTGAAAGTTGCCAAGCTCAATGTCGATGAAAATGCCGCCATTCCGGCCAAGCATGGTATTCGCGGTATTCCCACCCTAATGCTCTTTAAAAATGGTGCTGTGGTGGCCCAAAAAGTGGGCGCCTCCGCAAAATCGCAACTCACGGCATGGATCGATAGCAACCTGTAATTGAATGTCTCGGCGGGCGTTCTGCCCGCCGCAAACCTCACTTCCTCTCGGCGCAATCGCCGCAAATCTTATGCACCTCTCAGAACTAAAAGCACTTCACGTTACTCAGCTCGTTGACCTGGCCATGAGCCTGGAAATCGATAATGCCAGCCGCTTGCGCAAACAAGAGCTCATGTTTGCGATCTTGAAAAAGAAAGCCAAGCTCGGTGAACAAATTTTTGGCGATGGCGTGCTGGAGGTGCTGCCCGATGGCTTTGGGTTTTTACGCTCGCCTGAGTCAAGCTATCTGGCAAGCACCGACGACATTTATCTCTCCCCTTCCCAGATTCGCCGCTTTAACTTGCATACCGGCGACTCGGTCGAAGGTGAAGTGCGCACCCCCAAAGAGGGCGAACGCTACTTTGCCCTGGTCAAAGTGGACAAGATCAACGGCCAGCCGCCTGAGGCTTCCAAGAACAAAATTCTGTTTGAAAACCTGACGCCCCTGTTTCCCGATGAGCCCATTCGGCTTGAGCGCGACATGAAGGGCGAAGAAAACATTACTGGCCGCGTGATTGACATGATTGCGCCTATTGGCAAAGGCCAGCGCGGCTTGTTGGTGGCCTCGCCCAAGAGCGGCAAGACCGTGATGATGCAGCACATTGCGCATGCGATCACCACCAATCACCCCGAAGTTACATTGATTGTTTTGCTCATTGATGAGCGGCCTGAAGAAGTGACGGAGATGCAGCGCAGTGTGCGCGGCGAAGTGGTGGCCTCGACCTTTGATGAGCCTGCAACCCGACATGTACAAGTTGCCGAGATGGTGATTGAAAAAGCCAAACGCTTGGTCGAACACAAAAAAGATGTGGTGATTTTGTTGGATTCGATTACGCGTTTGGCACGTGCGTACAACACCGTAGTGCCCACTTCTGGCAAGGTGTTGACCGGTGGTGTGGATGCCAATGCGTTGCATCGACCCAAACGCTTTTTCGGTGCCGCACGAAACATTGAAGAAGGCGGCTCGCTCACCATTATCGCCACGGCACTGATCGATACCGGCTCGCGCATGGATGAAGTGATCTATGAGGAGTTCAAGGGCACGGGCAATATGGAAGTTCACCTGGCGCGTCGTCTCGCTGAGAAACGGGTCTACCCGGCCATCAATATCAACCCATCGGGCACGCGCCGCGAAGAGCTGCTGATCAAGCCCGATGTGCTGCAAAAAATCTGGATTCTGCGCAAGCTCTTGCACGATATGGACGAGCTGCAGGCCATGGAATTTTTGCTCGACAAGATGAAGCAGACCAAGAACAATGCCGAGTTCTTCGACATGATGAAACGGGGCGGGTAGATTGCCACGGCCTTCGGCCTCGCAATGACGG
>CAYTWR010000016.1:22924-35290 GCA_964442225.1 uncultured Burkholderiaceae bacterium
CCTTCGGCCTCGCAATGACGGCCACCTCGTCATCGCGAGCGCAATTAGCCGAAGCCGCGAGCGCGAAGCTCGTGGCGGGTGGCGATCCAATGATGTTGTACAATTCGGCGGTTTAGGCACGTAGCGCCAGCCCCGGCGCCGGCGACCGCTCAACAAGGAAAATACCCATGAAAGAAGGCATTCACCCCGATTATCGGGAAGTCGTGTTCGTCGACCTGTCCAACGACTTTAAATTCATTACCCGCTCCACGGTTCAGACCAAAGAAACCATCAAGTGGACCGATGGCAAGGAATACCCGCTCTACAAGCTCGATACGAGCTCCGAGTCGCATCCTTTCTTTACCGGCAAGCAAAAGCTCGTAGATACCGCTGGCCGCGTCGAGAAGTTCCGCCAAAAGTTCGGTGCAAAGACTGGCAAGAGCGCCAAGGCCAGCTAATTCCAGCGGCTCTGCGCCGCTGCCGGGCCTTGCAGCCAGTGCTGCCCAGCGGCTTCCCCGTTGGGCGTTTTTTCTTCTTCTGATTCTGTATGTTGGGCACGGGCTCTTTTTCCGTGACCCATGGCGTGGCGATGACCTGGCCAATGTTGCCCTTGCGAAATCGACTGCGCAATCGCTGATTTCCGGCAATTTTTCCGCTGTGCTTTTGCCCCAAATGCAGGGCCTGCTCTGGACCGAGCAAGGGCCGCTGTGGCCTGTCATTGCGGCACTGTTCATGCTGCCCGCCTACGCCTGGTCGGCGCTGTTCGACTCCACGCCATCGCTCAAGCTGCTTGATGATTTGGCCCGAGTGCCTCTGGCTGTAACGCTGGCCTTTGGCCTGGTTGCGATTTGGAAGGCCGTCGATCGGTTTGCGCGCAGGCGAGAGGCTCAGCCCGTCGACCCCTTGGGTGTTGGACCCAATTCCAGAGATTTTGGAAAAACCCTGGCCGATTGCGGACTGCTGCTGACAGTAGCGACACTGGGCGTGATTTACCCATGGCACCAAAACGGCATTGCATCGGTGGGTTTTTTGCTGCAATGCCTCTTGCTGTGGGCGCTTTCGACTGCACCCGAAACGCCAAGACGGGCATCGGGCCAAGTGGCTGTTGTCACTGCCGCCATGCTCTTGGCTGTCGGGCCCGGGTTGGCGATTGCCAATGGCATTGCCGTGACGCTGATTTTTCTGTGGGTGGGCCCGTATCGACTGGCCCGCGGCCAATTTTTGGGCCGCTGGATCGCGCTCACCACACTCATGATTGGCACATGGGCAATGGCAGCTGCTTTCTTCACAACCACGGGCTACGCATCGCACTGGTGGGCGCAACAACTGAGCGATTGGCAACTTACACGCATTATTCGCAACCCGCTTGAGCTTGATTTATTTCGCTCTTGGGGACGCGAGATCCTGTGGAAATGGTGGCCGCTTTGGCCTGTGGTGATTTACGGGCTGTGGAAGCATCGTCGAGTCAAACTGTCGTTAGCGCCGCACTGGGCCGTGCCGCTCATCATGGCCGCAACCTTGGTGATATTCGGGCTTTTAGGCCCAAAGCAATGGCAGCTGCATGAGCTGCTTCCCGTTGCCCCTTTGGCCTTGATTGCGGCATTTAGCCTGCTCACATTGCCCCGGCCACTCGTCAATTTGATTGACTGGTTCGCAGTCACACTTTTTACGGCACTCGGGCTGTTTATTTGGCTGTATTGGCTTGCCTTTCATTTCGGTGTGCCGCAAACGCTTGCCCAACGCATTGACATTGTCGCGCCAGGCCTTCAGGCAAGCTTTAGCTGGTCTGAGGCATTTATTGGGCTTGCAGCAACGGTTGCATGGCTTGCATTGGTAGGCTGGCGAATTCGGCGCGGCAGCCCGCGACTGTGGCGGCCGGTCGTGATCAGCGCAGGTGGCGTGACACTGGTGTGGGTGCTGCTTATGACACTATGGCTTTCGGCAATTGATCGAATTCAGGGCCAAAGCACCTTGGCGCGTTCACTTCAATCGGCCTGGCAACGATCTACAGCCAATGCTTCGGGCTTTACATCATGCGTTCAGCTTTCGGGCGACCTGAAAAATCTCGATGCGATTGCCATTGCGCTCACCACACTTCCTACCCGCAGCAGCAGTGACTGTCGCTGGCGGCTTGGCGTGACCAACACCTCTGGAGAAATCACCACGCTGTCGGGCCGTATGACTGGTGCTGAACGAAGCCAGTGGAAAGTGATTTGGCGAAGCAGCGCACTTGAGGATCGGCGTTTTCGTGAACGCTTCGTATTGATTGAACGCAATGACCCGCGCCCGTGATGTATTTGCGCTGGGCTGGCCGATGTTGGTGGGCCAGCTTGCGGTGCTTGGCAATGGCGTGATTGACACCATTATGGCGGGCCAACGATCGGCTGCTGACCTTGCCATTGTGGGCCTGGGTGCGAGCATTTATGTCAGCATTTTTGTAGCCTTGCGCGGCGTGCTCACTGGGCTTGCTCCCGTCATTGCAGGGCACTTTGGCGGCGGCAGGCTTCATGACATTGGCGATGACATTGGCCAAGGCATTTGGGTGGGTGCTGTCTTGGCCATGGTGGGGCTTCCCTTGTTGTTGTGGGTCGACCCCTGGATTGCGCTGATTCAGCCCGACGAAGCGTTGAAAGATCCTTTGCGAGGCTATTTGTGGGTCACAGCACTCGCCCTGCCCGGCACATTGCTCTTTAGCATTTTCTTTACGCTGAACAGCGCCACTTCCCGGCCTGCGGTCACCATGACGATCAACCTGATTGCCCTTGCGCTGAAATGGCCGCTCAATATCGTATTCATGGATGGCGTGCCAGGGTTTATTCCTGCCATGGGCGCTGTCGGCTGCGCGATCTCCACGGCAGTGCTGACCTGGTTTGGCGTGCTGGCCGCCACTGCAATTTTAGCGATCGATCGCCGCTACCGCGCCTTTCACATCGCGCTGAAAAAACCGAACCTCAAAAAAATTGGCGAACTGTTTCGGCTTGGAGTGCCGATTGGCATGGGCTATCTGATTGAAGTGACCTCGTTTACCTTGATGGCCTTGTTGATTGGCCGTTTCGGAACGATTGCCAGCGCAAGCCATCAAGTGGCTGCGAATCTGGCCACGCTGGCCTTCATGATGCCGCTGGCCTTGGGCAGCGCCACCAGTGTGCTGGCCGCTCAGGCCTTGGGCGCAAGACAGGAAGCGCGTGCACGCGCTTGGGTATTTTCTGGAATGCGGCTGGTCATGGGTATTGCAGTGGCCGTCGTGATGGTGATGTTGGTGTTTCGCCATGAGCTTGCCGCGCTTTACGCAGAAAACCCAGAAGTTCAACAAATGGCGGCCACCTTGATTTTGTTGGCCGCTGCCTGCCACTTGCTTGATGCGCTTCAATGCCTGCTGTACTCGTCGCTGCGCGCATGGCGCATTACCTTTGGCCCGATGCTGGTCTATGGCGTGAGCCTGTGGGGCATGGGTGTGGGCGGTGGATGGTGGATGGCCACCACTTGGTTTGCACCCAACGCTAGTGCAACCCAAGGCTTTTGGGTTGGCAACTTTTGCGGATTGCTTTTAGCCTGTATTGGATTGTCACTGCTGTTACGACGCTGCTTTCTCAATCCAGTGGCGCCGGTAAAACCTTAGCTCTTCAATCGACTCTTCGATATCGGCCAAGGCCGTGTGCGCGCTTTTCTTTTGAAACTGCTTGGCAATTTCGGGGCGCCAACGACGGCATAATTCTTTCACGGTGCTGACATCGATATTGCGGTAGTGAAAAAACGACTCGAGCTTGGGCATGTAGCGCTGCATGAATCGACGATCTTGGTGAACCGTGTTGCCACACAGGGGAGATTTTCCAGCAGGCACATAGCCGCGCACAAACTCCAGCAACAGCTCTGTCGCTTGTGCTTCGTTGATACTCGAGGCTTTTACCTTGTCGATCAGGCCGGACTTGCCGTGTGTGCCCTTGTTCCAGGAATCCATGGCATCAAGCACCGCATCGGGCTGATGAATCACAAGCACGGGGGCAACGGCCAGCGTATTGAGCTCGGTGTCAGTCACCACCATGGCGACCTCTAAAATACGCTCGGTTTCGGGGTTCAGGCCGCTCATTTCCATGTCGACCCACACCAGGTTTTGTTCATTGGTCATTGGCATAGCCGTTAATCATCGCACAAGCTAAGATGCAGCCCATGCCAAGCCTTTTAAACGCGCGACTGCTCAGCCACTTCGGACGCCAGGCCTGGGCCCTCGATACTGAAGGCCAGACAAGGCGGTGTGTCTACAAAGGCCGCGAATTGCAACCCGTTGCCAATGATCAGGTGGAGATTGACATTGCATCAAGCCCTGCAGTGATCACCCAAGTGTTTGAGCGCCGCAATCAAGTGTGGCGAAGCGAAGCCCACCGATCAAAAGTAATTGCCGCCAATGTCGACCAAGCCTTGATTGTGATCTCGGGCGAGCCGTTGTTTTCAGATGAGCTGCTGGCGCGCATGCTCTGTGCCTGTGCCGCCGAATCGATCACGGGCATTGTGGCCTTGAACAAGGCCGACCTGGCCCAAGCGCTTGAGCGGGCGCACCGCCAGCTTGCGCCGTTTCGCGAGGCCTTGGATCTGCTGGGCTGGAAGATCGTGACCACCTGTGCGCAGCCAGGTCACGCCGATATCGCAGGCTTGGAGACATTGCTCGAGGGCCGCACCACAGTGATCATGGGCCAGTCGGGCATGGGCAAGAGCAGTCTGCTCAACGTGCTGATTCCAGGGATTAATGCCCAGACACGAGAAATTTCACAGGCCTTGCAAACGGGCAAACACACGACGACGGCAGGACTGCTTGCACAAAAAAATGAACGGTCTTGGCTGATTGACACGCCCGGGTTTCAACGGTTTGGGCTCAACCATTTATCGGAAACAGAACGCGCGCTAGGCTTTCCAGAGTTTGCGCAAATTCAGTCGGTGCATGGACGATGCCGGTTTGCCAACTGCCACCACCTGAATGAGCCGGGGTGTGCGGTGATTGCGGCGGTAGAGCATGGTGAGCTCTCAAGACGACGATTGGAGTTGTGGATTGCCACATCGCCGCGAAGCGGCTCCTCGCAATGACGGTGCCTACTACCCCAGCCAATGACCAATCGACACCAACAGCATCAGGGTAATCCACACAATCACCGATCGCCACACCAAGCCCACCGCAGAGCGCAGGGCATTTTCATCGGCCTCACGCAGCTCGGCAACTTCTTGCGACAACGAAGGCCACGCGCCCCCCAACGCTTCAGTCTCCTCAGAGCCATCATCCACATGCACCGAAGTGGCATGGCCCTCGGGCAAACTTAAACGAACACCCATCGCGCCTTCGCCCGCCGAAAGCACGACCCGCTCGGTGTCATTCGCATGGGGCCAAAAACCAGAACGCTTGCGCCACATGAGAATCGCGTCTTCAAAATTTCCGACCACAGCAAACACAATGGCCGTGACGCGCGAAGGGATCCAGTCGATCCAGGCAAACGCACGCACTGCAAACTCGCCAAACGGATTCGCCACGGCAAGCGACGACGCATCGGTTACCGCCGAAGGGTCAGGCGGCATATCGCGAGTATCGGCCCACACACGACGGGCTTCTGCCGCCAGACGATACAACACCGCGCCTGCAGGGCCAGGCAGAATCACAAACCAAAAGATCACCCCAAAGACATGGCGCTGCGCACCCACCAAGGCCAATCGAATTGCCTCACGGCAAATGGCGCAGACATCGCCCGATTCACTGGCGATACGCGTCATGTCATCGCCACCCGAATGTTCACGCCATTTCACAAGCTCGGCGCGTGCACGATCCAGATCATTGTTGGCCAAGGCGAGCTGAATTTCGGTAAAGCGATTGCTGAACTGCCGAAAGCCGATCGTAAGATACAACACGCCCACCGTGGCGATAAAGCCCAGCAAAAAATGAATTCGACCCAACACTGAAACCAGCAGCCAGACCAACAAGGTACCGCCAATCACCAAGGCAACCCATGTCCAGAATGCCGACAGCCGCTCGCCAGTGCTTGTGGCCCGCTCTGCTTTTAACAATAGATTGCCAACCCAGGAGCCCAGCCGAGATTCATCGCGAATCGGGCGCACCTGCTCAAGCAACATGGCGAAAATAAAGCTAAAAAGAGTCATGTCAGTTCCAGTGTTTTGAAGGCTTAGTCTAGCGGCTCAACTCGAAGTTGCAATCTTGCTGCCAGGCTGCGTGCAGAAAATGATAAAGGTTGCGCAGCATGGCTGCGGTCGCACCCCAGATAAAACGCTCTTGGCCATCGCGGCCCGCATAGGGCATGGCATAAAACCGTATGCACTCCCCGGTCGGGCTTTGCTGCGCGGGCAGCATGCGCAGCTGATGATTGGCGGGATCCATAAGAAAAGTAAGCGGCACATGGAACACTTCGGCCACTTCATTGGCATCGGGCTGATAACGAGGCGCAGACTGTATCGCCCCAATCACTGGCGTGACCCGATAGCCACTGACCGTCAAATAATGCGGCAGGCTGCCCCACACCTCGACCGCAGCAGGGTCAAGGCCAATTTCTTCCTGCGCCTCGCGCAAGGCAGTGGCCTGCACATCGGGATCATGGGGCTCTGCCCTTCCCCCGGGAAAACTGATCTGGCCGGCATGGTCAGATAAGTGACTCGTACGCAAGGTCAGCACCACCGAGGGCTCGCGATCGTGCACGACGCCGATTAACACCGACGCCGGCATTGCAGTCTCAAGGGTGAACTCGTGATCGGGCCTTCTGCGATCCCGCAATAATTCGGGAGACCAAACAGGAAAGCCTGGTGTTTGGCGTGACCGCACAAACAATTTCTCCAGCGCCAGAAACGACAAAGCCTGCTCGGGAAGAGCAGGCTCTGCGCGCCGGGCTTCGACCAACGTGTCACGCGGATCAAAGCCAAGCAAAGACGACATGAGATTACGACTCGGTTTTGCGCGCTTCGAGCTTTTCGCGAATACGAGCCGACTTGCCGGAGCGATCACGCAAGTAGTACAGCTTGGCGCGACGCACATCGCCACGACGCTTCACTTCGATCTTGGCAATCAACGGCGAATACAACTGAAAAGTTCTTTCAACGCCTTCGCCCGATGAAATCTTGCGAACAATAAACGAGGAATTCAGGCCACGGTTGCGCTTGGCAATGACGACACCCTCGTAAGCCTGCACACGCTTGCGTGTTCCTTCCACCACATTGACACTGACCACCACCGTATCGCCGGGGGCGAACTCGGGAATGTCTTTGCCTAAACGAGCAATTTCTTCTTGCTCTAACTGACGAATCAAGTCCATGATTTCTCCAAAAACCATCTTGGGCTCAGCGCCTGGGCTAGCCTAGAGGATGGGGTTAACACACTTAAGCTTTTGGCTTTGCCAGAAGATCGGGCCGAAGCCGCTCGGTTGCCTCACGGGCAGCCCTTCTGCGCCAATTCGCAATTCTCTCATGATGTCCGGATAAAAGCACATCGGGCACCTTGGCGCCCTGAAAGACCTCGGGTCGGGTGTAATGGGGCCAATCCAGCAGCCCCGGCTCGGCAAACGATTCCTGCACAGCCGATTCGGGGTCATTGAGCGCACCGGGAAGCTTACGAATTGCGGCATCCATCACCGCCATTGCTGCGATTTCTCCGCCCGAAAGCACAAAGTCCCCCAGGCTCCACAACTCATTGACCTGCTGATCAATGAAGCGCTGATCCACCCCCTCGTAGCGCCCGCAGACCAAAGTCCAGCAGCTGTCCGGCACCGAGGGCGCGGTGCCTGACACCCGATTCACGAGCGCCTGGTCAATCGGGCAGCCCGAGGGCGAGAGCAGCACCACAGGCCCTGGGGTGTAACCCGCCCCGCGCTGCTGGGCTTTGACAAATTCAACCGCTTCGGTCAAAGGCCCCGCCATCATGACCATGCCCGGCCCGCCGCCATAGGGCCGATCATCAATGGTTTTATAGGTGTCGTGAGCAAAGTCGCGCAGCGGGTGCGTGTGCAACTCGGCCAGTCCGCGTGACAGGGCCCGCCCCGTCACGCCCACCTCAAAGACCGCCTGAAACATCTCCGGAAACAAGGTGATCACATCGAAACGCAGAGTCATTCGAACCACTCCGAATTCCAATCCACCACAATGCGTTTGGCAGGCACACTCACTTCATCAATGTAGTGATCTACAAAAGGGATCATGCCCTGCGACAGCACGAGCCAATCGTGCTCGCCATTGGTTTGCATGGCCACAACCTGGCCAAGATCCTGGCCTTCGCGATTAACGACCTTGCAGCCGATCAAATCGGCCCAGTAATTTTCATTATCGCCAACAGCAGGAAACTCGCTGCGCGATACGCCCACCGCCGCATGCTTGAGCAGCTCGGCCTGCTCACGGGATTCAATGTTATGCAGCCGCAGCTTGAGACCACGAGTTTGCGGCGAACACTCGAGAATTGTGGATTCAATCCACTGACCGCGGCCGAGATCGATCCAGCAGTGCCCGGCGCTCAAGAGCAACGAGTCGCCGACATCAAGACCGGTGATGGACTTCAGGGTGTGGATTCTGACGGCGCCGGAAAGACCAATCGGTGCGCCAATTTGAGCAAGCGCCACCCAGTCATTGGGTGGCGGCTGATTGGAAACAGGAAGCTTAAGCGGACTTTTGGGCTGCAAATTCTTTGACGAGGCGCTCAACACGGGGGCTGAGCTGCGCGCCGTGGCTGCGCCAGTAATCGATGCGATCCATGGCAACACGCAGCTTTTCTTCGTTGGCAGCGGCCACTGGATTGAAAAAACCGACGCGCTCAATGAACTTACCATCGCGACGGCTGCGCGAGTCAGTCGCCACTAAATGGAAGTAGGGGCGCTTGTGGGCACCGCCTCGGGCTAAACGAATAACGACCATGTCAATCCTTTGAAATTCTTTTGGGAAACCCGAAATTATACTCAGTTGGCTAGGGCTTGGGTGAGTTCTGGCACCAGCTGGAACAAGTCTCCCACCAGGCCGTAATCGGCGACCTGGAAAATCGGTGCCTCGGGATCTTGGTTAATCGCCACGATCACCTTGGAATCTTTCATGCCGGCCAAATGCTGGATCGCCCCAGAAATGCCCACCGCAATATAGAGCTGGGGAGCCACGACCTTGCCCGTTTGCCCCACCTGCCAGTCGTTGGG
This sequence comes from uncultured Burkholderiaceae bacterium, assembly GCA_964442225.1. Classification (GTDB taxonomy): domain Bacteria; phylum Pseudomonadota; class Gammaproteobacteria; order Burkholderiales; family Burkholderiaceae_A; genus Lacustribacter. The sequence continues at coordinate 32,053 of CAYTWR010000016.1, forward strand.
CGCATAGCCTGCATCGACTGCGGCACGGCTTGCGCCCATTGCCGCCCCCAGGGTGTCGGCCAGTTTTTCAAGCATGGCGAAGTTTTCTTTCGAAGCCAGGGCACGCCCGCCCGAGACCACGACCTTAGCCGCCGTTAATTCGGGACGGGCTAGCACTGCGATTTCTCGGGATTCAAAGGCAGCCGAGCGAGCCGGCGGCTCGGCCGCGGCGACTGCCTCAATGGGCGCCGGCGGCTGGCTCGCCGCAGCCTCGAACGAAGTACCGCGAACAGTCATGACTTTGACCTGATCCAGGGACTGTACCGTGGCCACGACATTGCCTGCATAAATTGGCCGCTTAAAGGTATCGGCAGACAAAATCTCCATGACATCGGAGATCTGGGCGACATCGAGCTTTGCTGCCACACAAGGGGCGATATTTTTTCCAAAAGCAGTCGCGGGAAAAACAATGGCATCAACGCCAGGCGCACAAGCGAGAACCTGGGCGGTCATGGGCTCAGCAACTTGATCTTTCAATGCTGCGGAATCGGCCAGCAACACCTTTGTCACACCGGCGATGGCGGCTGCCCGCTCGGCTGCGGGCTTGGCATTGTGTCCGCCCACCAGCACATGGATTTCTGCACCACCCGCTTTTTGGCCCAGCGCGGTTGCCGCAGCCACAGCATTGGCGGTGACGGGGCGCAAGTGTTCGTTGACATGCTCTGCAATAACCAAAATTTTCATTGCGATTGCTCCTTAAATCACTTTGGCTTCGTTGCGAAGCTTGTCGACCAATGTGGGCACATCGGGCACCTTGATGCCGGCCTTGCGTGAAGGCGGGTCCTCGACCTTTAAAAGCTTAACCCGGGTGGCGATATCGACCCCCCAATCAGCAGGCGTTGATGCGTCAATGGGCTTTTTCTTGGCCTTCATGATATTGGGCAGCGTGACATAGCGCGGCTCGTTTAAACGCAAGTCTGCCGTGATCACTGCGGGCATTTGCAGGGAGAGCTTTTCCAGGCCGCCGTCGATTTCTCGCGTGACCGTGACGCGATCGCCTTGCACTTCCACCTTAGAGGCAAAGGTCGCTTGAGGCACACCCCACAAGGCCGCGAGCATTTGGCCGGTTTGATTCGCATCGTCATCAATGGCCTGTTTGCCCATGATCACCAACTGGGCGCCCTCTTTTTCAGCAATCGCTTTTAGTAGCTTAGCAACCGCCAAGGGCTCTAAGGCCTGATCAGAGAGCACATGAATTCCGCGGTCTGCGCCAATGGCCATCGCCGTGCGAAGGACATCTTGCGCCTGCGCGACGCCACAGCTCACCGCCACTACCTCGGTTGCAAGGCCTGCTTCTTTGAGCCGGGTCGCTTCTTCCACCGCTATCTCATCGAAGGGGTTCATGGACATTTTCACATTGGCAATATCAACATCGGAGCCATCAGGCTTGATGCGCACTTTGACGTTGTAATCGACCACACGCTTGACAGGAACCAGAATCTTCATGGGAGTTGTTGCCTTTTGTGGATACAAACTTTGATTCTAATGCGACAATCATTTCTGATGATTGAGAGCCATCAAAAGGCCGTGAAAATCCGGCGCCGAAACACCCTTGCCCTGCTCGCGGGCCTTGCGGCCTGCGGCCTGTTGCCCACCCGTACCGTGCAGGCCCAGCCGGCTCGCATGGGACAAGATTTTTTTTCAGAACAGTTACAGAACAATCTGCAGTTTGGCTGGCTCGGGCGGGCCGATGTGCAAGAGTTTATTACTCGGGCAAGTCAGCAGCATGGGCTGCCTCGCGCCTGGCTTGAAGCACAGTTCGAAGGGCTCGGCGCCCAGCCCAGGGCCCTTGCCTTGGCCAACCCCCCACCCCCCAAGCCCGATGAGCCGCCGCGCAAACGATCCTGGGCAAAATATCGTGCACTTCATGTCAACGACGCACAAATTACCCAAGGCCGAGAGTTTCTCTCCGAACACCAGTCGGTGTTTCGATCAGTGCAACGACGCTTTGGCGTACCGGCAGAGGTGATCGCAGGAATTATCGGTGTTGAAACAAAATTCGGCCGCTTCACAGGGCGTTTCCCGACCCTGGAAACACTGGCAACCCTGGCGTTTGAATCGCCGCGTCGCGCAGAGTTTTTTCGCAAGGAGCTTGAACAGCTGTTGATCATGGGCCACCAAGGCCTTGTGTCGGTGCGCCAAGTGCAAGGGTCTTTCGCAGGCGCACTGGGCCTGCCGCAGTTCATGCCCAGCAGCTGGCGTAATTTTGCAGTGGCCTATCGCAACGCAAGCCACGCGGATCTGCTCAACAGCCCCGAAGATGCGATTGCCTCGGTGGGAAACTTTTTAAAACTGCATGGTTGGCAACGCAATGCGCCAAGCCATGTGCCAGCGATTGTGGCCGATGCGGCGTTAGCCCAACAATTTATTCCCAAAAAACTGGCGCCAGCGCACACGGTGGGTCAGCTTGAATCCGCAGGAATTCAGCAGGCGCAGCCACGCCTGCCCGCCGACCTGCAGGCCAGCCTAATTGACCTTCCGGAAGACGATGAGTCGCCGGGCTATTGGTTTGCAGCCAACAATTTCTTCGTGATCACGCATTACAACCGCAGCTATATGTACGCAGCTGCGGTGCTTTCGCTGGCCGAGGCCTTGGCGTGAAATTCAGCCGTCGTCGTTTCGGCCAAGTGATTGGCGTAATTGTTGTGATTGCTGGAGCGCTGGGCTTTGGTGGGCTGCTGCCGGGCGACGCACGCGATACACAGCTTCCTGCGGGGCCCTACAGCGTTAAAAATGTTCACGACGGCGATTCGTTTAATTTGCAAGCCAGCAACAATGCAACAGTTCGGGTGCGTATTGCAGGCATTGATGCGCCAGAAAAAACCCAGCCCTACTCGGCAAAAGCAAAAGTGGCGCTCGAAACCATGCTGAACTCGGGTCCTATTCGTCTTGAGCCGGTCACCGTTGATCGTTTTGATCGTTGGGTGGCCAATGTGTATGTCAACGATGAAAATGTTGGGCTTGCCCAGATTAATCAAGGATGGGCTTGGTACTTTCGCCGCTATAAAGATGACCTGGAGCTGTCGCAGCAGCTGCGCTATGAATTTGCGGAGCAGACTGCCCGGCAAAAACGCTTGGGGCTATGGGCGGGGATTGATGCAGGCAACCCCGCGCTTGCGCCAGAGCCGCCGTGGCGATTTCGGGAACGCATGCGAAAAGAGAAGTAGATTGCCACGGCACCTTCGGTGCCTCGCAATGA
>CAYTWR010000017.1:0-5199 GCA_964442225.1 uncultured Burkholderiaceae bacterium
GCTGCTCGATTTCGGTTTCAAGACGGCGCTCCCAGAAATGGTCTTCGGCGCGGCTGCCGGATTGGGCGAGCCCTTCGGCAAACTCAACCAAAACATCGGCTTCACGGGAGGCGCGGCCACGGCGAGACGAAGGGGACTTTTTCATTACATTTGGGCTCCTGGAAAGTGCCAATTTTACCAGCCGGTATGATGGCGCTTTCGTTTAATTTCCACGTAATTTATGAGTTCGGGATTTACCTTTGCGGTCGCCTTGGCCGCGCTTGGTGCGGTACTGTTTTCGGCAAAAGCAATTGTGGTGAAGCTCTCTTATGTTTATGGGGCCGATGCCAGCACGGTGCTGGCCTTGCGCATGATTGCCTCTTTGCCCTTTTTCTGGGCCGCGGTCTGGTGGGAAGGGCGGCGCACGACACGCCCCCCGATTGCGCGAAAAGATTTCTGGCAGCTGCTTTTCCTGGGGTTTATCGGCTACTACATCTCGAGTTACCTGGATTTTCTTGGGCTGCAATATATCTCTGCGGGCTTAGAGCGGGTGATTCTGTACTTGAACCCGACAATGGTGCTGGTGCTTTCTGCAGTGCTATTAAAAAAGAAGATTAGTTCGCGGCAGTGGCTCGCCATGGCCATCGCCTACATTGGTGTGCTGCTTGTATTTTTACAAGACGTTCGATGGGAAGGCTCGCAGGCCACCCTGGGCAGCACCTTTGTTTTTCTAAGTGCGATTTGTTATGCGGTGTATCTGATTTTTTCAGGGGAGGTGGTGAGCCGAGTGGGCAGCATTCGAGTCGTTGCATTTGCAAGCGCGTCTTCCACCGTATTTGCGATTCTCCATGCGTTGATCATGAACCCGGTTGCCTTGATCACTCAACCCAATGAAGTGTATTGGCTGGCGCTTCTTAACGGCAGCCTGTGCACCTTTGTGCCCATGCTTGCCATCATGGTGGCGATTCATCGAGTGGGTTCCGGCATGGCCGCGCAGGCGGGAGTGGCCGGGCCCATTGCGACGGTGTTTCTTGGCTGGTATTTCCTGGCGGAGCCGATCAGTGTCATGCAGTTGGTAGGCATTGCAATTGTGCTGATCGGCATGGCCGTGCTGCTTACTTCGAATCGCCCGGCTTCCGAATCGCAGTAACAAAGTACTTTTTACCTTCAATCACTGCCTGAAACTCAATCTGGTCCTTTGCTTGCAGTCCTTCTAAAAGCGTAGGGTCCTTCACATAAAACACCATGGTCATCGGGGGCATGTCGAGCGACCTGATTTCGCCGTGCTTGAGTGTCATGCGGCTGTTGGGTGCATCCACGCGACGGATCTCGGCATTGGCCCATTCGGCCTGCGCTGTCGACATTAAACCCGTGGCAAGCACTGCCGCGAGCGAATTTGAAACAAGTTTCATACTATTTCCCTTTCGTGTTTCGATACGACGCGAATACCTTCGAAGTGCCGTTGCGCTGAACCAAGAGAACGTCGTAAGGGTCAACCTGACCGCCGTATTCCGGGCCGTCCATTCCGGGCGAACCAATGGGCATGTCGGGCACCGAGAGCCCCAATGCCTTGGGGCGCTCTTTTAAGAGACGCTGGATTTCCTTTGCGGGAACATGACCTTCAATCACGTAGCCATCGACTTTCGCGGTATGACATGAGCCGAACTTCATGGGCATGCCCAGCTCTTTACGCATGGCGATATTGCCCTTGTCGTAGCCCTTCACTCGAAAGCCGTTGGCTTCGAGGTGCTTGATCCAGTCGTTGCAGCAGCCGCAGGTCGGCGATTTCCAGACTTCGACGAGGGGTTTTGAAAACTGAGAAAACGCGCTGGGCGATAGGCCAGCGCCAGTCACAAAGGCTGTGATGCCAAGGACTATTTTCCGGCGATCGTCAGAGTGGCAGGTCGGCGCGCGCATCCTGTCTGCTCCTTTCCGATTAAAGGGTGACTCGAATCTTACCGCGCATGCCTGCCTCGTAATGGCCAGGAATGAGGCAGGCAAAATCGAACTCGCCTTCGCGATTAAAGAGCCACACCATTTCGCCTTTCTGGCCCGGATCGACATGGGCCATGTAGGCTTCATCGTGCTCCATATTGGGGTGCTTTTTCATCATCTCAGCATGGGTATCGAGCTCTTTCTTTGTGCCAATCACCATCTCGTGAAGCACCTTGCCTACGTTAATGACTTCAAAGCGAATCGTTTCATTCTTTTTGACCGTGATCATCTCCGGTGAGAACCGCATGGTGTCACGCATATCGATTCTGATCGTGCGAGTCACTTTCTTGGGGTCGCCCGCAACCCCCCAGTCGGTTTGGTCCGGCGCTGCCATGGCCTGATGCTGCATCTGCTGCTGCTTCGGAGGGTGGCCAGCCGTTCCGTGTGCGATCGCGATACTACTCATCAAGGAAATGCTGATGCCCGCAAGAATGGACGACATCAAGGCCATCGCTGGTTTTTTCATTTGAGCTTCCTTTTTAATGTTGGTGTCCATGGGAGGGTTTCGCACCATTTGGTTTTTGTGCTTTCACCTCGATTTCCTTTGCAGATTGACGCGGCATGGAGCCCTTGCCGGCATCTTTGGATCGGCGCACCGCAAGCGGCTCGCCTTTCCATTCATAGGCCACGGTTCCCGGCGGGTGCTCATACCAGCCGGGGTTGGAGTAGTCGCCCGGTTTTTGGTCTTTGCGAACCTTCACCACACTGAACATGCCCCCCATTTCCACGGAGCCAAAGGGGCCTTCACCGGTCATCATGGGGGCGGTGTTTTCCGGCAGGGGCATTTCCATTTCGGCCATATCCGCCATGCCACGTTCGCCCATGACCATGTAATCGGGAATAAGCCGGCCAATGCGCTTTGCCAAGCCGGTGTGATCAACACCAATGAGCGTTGGCACATCATGGCCCATGGCGTTCATGGTGTGGTGTGACTTGTGGCAATGAAACGCCCAGTCACCTTCTTCATCGGCAATAAATTCGAGCTGCCGCATTTGCCCAACCGCAATATCTTCGGTCACCTCGTACTGACGGGTTGATTTCGGCGTGGGGCCGCCATCTGTGCCCGTCACCAAGAATTCATGGCCGTGCAAGTGGATTGGGTGGTTGGTCATGGTGAGATTGCCAACCCGAATCCGCACTTTGTCATTAAGCCGAACGTTCAAGGAATCAATTCCTGGAAACACCCGGCTGTTCCATGACCAGATATTGAAATCCAGCATAGTCATGATCTTGGGCGTGTAGCTTCCCGGATCAATATCAAACGCGTTAAGCAAAAAGCAAAAGTCGCGATCCACTGGGTCGATCAAGGGGTGTTTGCCTTTGGGATGGGTTACCCAAAAGCCCATCATCCCCATTGCCATTTGGGTCATTTCGTCGGCGTGGGGGTGGTACATGAAGGTGCCGGGCCGGCGCGCTGTAAATTCATAAACAAAGGTTTTTCCAGCAGGGATTGCCGGCTGGGTTAGGCCGGTGACACCGTCCATGCCATTGGGCAAACGCTGGCCGTGCCAGTGAATCGAAGTGTGTTCAGGCAATCGGTTTGTCACAAAGATTCGAACCTTGTCGCCTTCCACCACTTCAATCGTGGGCCCGGGAGATTGACCGTTATAGCCCCATAAGTGCGCTTTAAACCCCGGCGCCATTTCTCGAACGACAGGCTCGGCGACCAAATGAAATTCTTTGACGCCGTTATTCATGCGCCAAGGAAGTGTCCAGCCATTGAGCGTGACTACGGGGTTGTAGGGCCTGCCGGTATTCGGTGTTAGGGGTGGCTGCGTGTCGGCGCTCGATTGCAGCACGGGCTCGGGCAGGGCGGCCATGGCCACACGGCTTACCGAAGTTGCTGCCAAAGTGGCGGAAGCGGCAGCGGCGCCCGTAAGAAAGGCGCGACGTTTGTTCATTTCCATGCGTCTCTCCTGAATTGACTGAACTGCTCGCGAAGTGCAAAAAGCTTGGGGGTAAGCGCGGCATCCGCTTGCCAATAGTTGTTTAACGCTGTGAGGTAGCCTTCCACGGCATGCACCTGATGTTTCGCGTCCTTTAAAAGCTCGAAGATTCCAATAATCATGCCGTTGTAGTGAAGCAAATGCTCTTCAGAGATTTGCTTTTGCAAGGGAAGGATTTCGTCACGATAGTGCTTAGCAAGTGCGAAGGCTTCGTTTCGTGCAAGGATTGCCTGCCTGGCTTTCGACTGCGCACGAACCATTGCAGGATTGGTTGTGGCAGCCTCAATCAGCATGGTATCGGTATTCGATACGGTGCTCGCTGTTGCTGGAAGCTCTGGTAACCGATTCGGCAATGTGAACACGGCAGAGGATCCACCGAGCTGAAGCCTGCGCACAAGTGCCTCACGAGCAGCGCTTGCCGCAACGCGTGCGTGCGACAGATTTTTTTCTGTCTCAGCAAAGGAAAGCTGCTCTTCCGCCTGGTGTAGCAGATTTAAATTACCGACCTTTCGCATTCGTGTGGCGAGCTCGGAAGCGATGGATGCCGCCTCGGCGACTTGCTGCTGATAGTTCACTCGTTCCTGGGCTGCAACAGCGGCATAGTAAAGCGCTTGAACTTCGGCGATGAGCTGGGCTTCACGCGTCAGTGCTGCCCGCTGATGCTCGCTTAACGAGAGGTAGTGCTTCAGTTCGCGCGAAGTATTGGCAAGGGCTTGTTGAAGGTTTGGGTCGAGTGAGAGTGCGCGCTGGACTGCCGCCTCTAGCGACAATGTGCCTTGGACCGCTACGCCTGCGGCCGGCGATGACGAATTAGCCGCCTCGACCTCTCTCGCATAGGCCTTCCAGCCACCAGCTTCTTTGACACGCTCGTTGGCCTCGCGCCAATCGCCCACTTCCGGCGGCGCGGCATAGGCGACGGTACTGAATGTTGCAGCGATTGTCGCTGCGATTAAATGCTTCATAACTGCTCCTTGCTGGGGCCTAGTGACCCCGCCCACAGAAATGATGTGGGCGAGCATCACTAGATGCATTCAGGAGCATAAAGTTTCACGGCCCTCTTGCGGGGCCTTGTGACCAGGGCTTTAAGCCGCCATCAACTCACGCAGCACATATGGCAAGATTCCGCCGTGCTTGTAGTAATCCACCTCGATCGGGGTGTCGATCCGGCACAGCACTGACACTTCGCGGCGCGAGCCATCTTTCTTGGTAATTACCAAAGTGAGGTCTTGCTGGGGCTGCAGATTATCCGGAATGGCGACATCGAACACCTCGGTGCCAT
>CAYTWR010000017.1:5299-30389 GCA_964442225.1 uncultured Burkholderiaceae bacterium
TCTTGCTGGGGCTGCAGATTATCCGGAATGGCGACATCGAACACCTCGGTGCCATCGAGCCCCAAGCTTTGCGCGCTATCGCTGCCCTTGAACTGCAGTGGCAACACGCCCATGCCCACCAGGTTAGAGCGGTGAATGCGCTCGTAGCTCTTGGCCACCACAACCTTTACGCCCAGCAGCTGCGTGCCTTTGGCGGCCCAGTCGCGCGACGATCCGGTGCCGTATTCCTCGCCACCAATCACGACCGTGGGAACGCCCGCTTTTTGATAGGCCATTGCGGCGTCATAGATAAACATTTTTTCGCCACTGGGCTGGAACAAGGTGAGCCCGCCTTCTTCGCGGCTGCCATCGGCCTTTGGGGGCAGCATCAGGTTTTTGATTCGCACATTGGCAAAGGTGCCGCGCATCATCACTTCATGATTGCCGCGTCGTGAACCGTAGCTGTTGAAATCGGCCTTGGTCACTTTGTTATCCAGCAAATACTTGCCGCCTGGCGATGCTTCTTTAATTGAGCCTGCAGGCGAGATGTGATCGGTGGTCACTGAATCGCCCAAAATCATCAAGGCACGCGCACCTTTGACCGAGCCCGTTGCCTTGGGCTGCATTGAAAAGCCTTCAAAGAAGGGCGGTTTCGCAATGTAAGTGGACTTGGGCCAATCGTAGACCTGGCCGGTAGTGCCCTTAATGTTGTTCCACAAATGATGATCTTTGGTGAGATCGCCATACAGCCTGCGGAAGGTTTCTGGGTCGCGTGCATAGCCCATGACTGCCGCGATTTCCTGGCTAGTGGGCCAAATGTCTTTCAAATACACCGGCCCGCTCGAACCCTGGCCCAAGGGCTCGCTGCCCAGGTCTTTTAACACCGTGCCTGCAATGGCATAGGCCACGACCAGCGGAGGCGAGGCCAAGAAGTTGGCGCGCAGGTTAGGGTGAATGCGCGCCTCAAAGTTACGGTTGCCGGAAAGAACCGCGGCGCACACCAGATCTTCTTTCACAATGCTGTCGTTGAACTCGGGGCGTAGATCGCCCGCGTTGCCAATACAGGTGGTGCAACCATAGGCGGCAACCGAGAAACCCAGCTTTTCAAGATAGGGCAGCAAGCCTGCCTTGGTTAAATATTCTGTTACAACGCGGCTGCCTGGTGCCAGCGATGTTTTGACACGCGGGTTGACCGTTAAGCCTTTTTCTACGGCTTTTTTGGCGAGCAAACCAGCGGCCAAGAGCACGCCAGGGTTCGAGGTGTTGGTGCAAGACGTAATGGCTGCAATCAATACATCGCCATTGCCAAGATCGGTGTCGCCCGATTTCACACGCTTGGTGAGCGCAGCAGGCGCTTGTGCAAAACCATTTTCAGCAACCGGCTTTGAGAAGAGTTCGGTAAACGTTTGCTTCATTTTGCCAAGCTCAATGCGATCTTGCGGGCGCTTGGGGCCAGCCAGCGAAGGCTTAATCGTTGAGAGATCAAGCGAGAGTGATTTGGTGTAATCAATCTCGCCGGCGCGCGGAATGCCGAATAAGCCCTGGGCTTTGAAGTAGGCCTCAAAGGCTTCCACTTCTTCGGCAGTGCGGCCCGTTGCTTTCATGAAATCAACGGTGACTTCATCAACTGGGAAAAAGCCCATGGTGGCGCCGTATTCAGGGGCCATGTTGGCAATCGTGGCGCGATCGGGCAAAGCGAGTGATGCAGTACCTTCTCCAAAGAACTCCACAAACTTGCCCACCACTTTTTCCTTGCGCAGCATTTCAGTAATGGTTAGCACCAGGTCAGTCGCCGTGCAGCCCTCGGGCAGCTTGCCGGTTAGGTTCACGCCCACCACATCGGGCGTTAAGAAATACACCGGCTGGCCCAGCATTCCGGCTTCGGCTTCAATGCCGCCCACACCCCAGCCCACCACCCCAATGCCATTAATCATGGTGGTGTGGCTATCGGTGCCCACCAAGGTGTCGGGGTAGTACACACCATCTTTGTTATGTACACCGCGCGCGAGATATTCCAGGTTCACTTGGTGAACAATGCCAATGCCTGGGGGCACTACCTTGAATGTATCGAAGGCCTGCATGCCCCACTTCATAAACTGATAACGCTCTTCATTGCGTTGAAACTCAAGCTTCATATTCAGATCGAGCGCTTCTTTGTTGCCAAAGTGATCGATCATGACCGAGTGATCCACTACCAGATCCACGGGCACAAGCGGCTCAATGAGCTTTGGGTTTTTGCCCATGGCGTGGGCCACATTGCGCATGGCCGCTAGGTCGGCCAGCAAGGGCACGCCCGTAAAGTCTTGCAGCACCACACGGGCCACCACGAAGGGAATTTCATCGACCCGTTGTGCGGTAGGGCCCCAGTTCGCCAGCTCTTTCACATGGGCTTCGGTAACTTTTTTGCCGTCGCAGTTACGCAGCACGGCTTCCAGCACGATACGAATTGAAACCGGCAGCTTTGAGATTTTTCCAATGCCTGCTTTTTCCAATGCGGGCAGGCTATAAAACTTTCCGCTTTTTCCGGAAGCGGTTTTAAATTCCTGCAAGGTGTTATGAAGGTTGTGAGGCATGTTCAAAGCTCCCTGGTTTTATGTTTTAACTATTATGCGAAAAATGCCTTTGATGCTGATTCCGGAATAACGCCGCCCGCTTGCTTGGCCCGCTTGAGCAGGCTCCAAAAATACCGATAACTGGCCCGATCATGCAATAGCCCCGAATCGGCAATGGGCCCCCAATCGGCGGCCTGGGCCGCCAGCAGAATTCGGGTCGAATCCTCGATTTCCTGTGCGGTAGGGGCAAAGGCCTGCAGAATCTGGGCCACCTGCTTGGGGTGAATGCTCCACATGCGCACGAAACCGAACTCGTTGCGGGCCCGCAAGGCGTCGTCATAGGCCTGGCGATCCGAGCCAAAGTCGGTGGTGGGGTTGTGCGTGGGCAGCTTGCCGTAGGCATGAGCCGCCGCACTGATTTCCAATTTGGCCCTGCGCAGCAAAGGGTGATCGAACTGCCCCGGGCTTTTCATGGCCGATGCGGGAATGGCGCCGCGGTGGCTGCTCGTGAAATCCATCTGCCCAAAGGCGAGGAATTTCACCTGCGGGTGGGCTGCAATTTGAAACACATCGTGCAGGCCCAGTTCATCTTCAAACATGATTTGAAGTGCGGGGGGCGTTAAGCCATTTTTTGCAGCTTGTGCATTAATGTGGCCAAGCGCAAATTCAAATTGCTTAAACCCTGCAATCTTCGGCACGGTAATGTAAGCAAGGCCCGCAGGCTTTGCAGCGAGCAGGGTGCAGACATCGTTTTCAAATGCGGGGTGATCTGCCGGGTGCACCCGGCAGCCCACACGATAGGTCACGGCGCGCGGCTCGGCCAGTATTGAAGACAGCATTCGCGCTGTTTCTTCTTCGGCACCTGAGGCCGCGCCGTCTTCCATATCGGCGGTGACATCAAAAGCCCCTTGCATGTCATCTTGCAGCGCGAGGGCCTTGCGCAGTTTTTTTTCATCGCCTGCATAGTGTTCGCAGGGCGGGGGCAGCTCAGCGGCTGCGGCCCCCGCTTCCGGATGCAGAACTTCGTCGGGGTGAAGCATCATCCCAACAAATGGGCTACGCCGTCACGCTCTTCAAGCAATTCATTGAGCGTAAAAGTCATGCGTTCGCGCGAGAAAGTGTCGATCTCCAAGCCTTTGACGATCTGGTATTCGCCATTGGCACAGGTCACGGGGTAGCCGTAAATAATGTCTTGTGGAATGTCATACGCGCCATCGGAGGCAATACCCATGGTCACCCATTTGCCATTGGTGCCCAGCACCCAGTCGCGAATGTGATCAATCGCGGCATTCGCAGCCGAGGCTGCCGAAGACAGGCCGCGCGCTTCGATAATGGCGGCGCCACGCTTGCCCACGGTGGGAAGGAACACATCTTTGTTCCAGACATCGTCGTTGATCATGGCCTTGACCGATTGCCCGCCAATGGTGGCGAAGCGATAGTCGGGGTACATGGTGGGGCTGTGGTTGCCCCAGACCACCAGTTTTTCAATATCGCCAACGGCTTTGCCGGTCTTGGCTGCGATTTGCGACAGCGCACGGTTGTGGTCCAGGCGCAGCATGGCGGTGAAATTCTTTTTTGGAAGATCGGGTGCCGATTTCATGGCGATATAGGCATTGGTGTTGGCGGGATTACCCACGACCAGCACCTTAACGGTGCGCTTGGCCACCGCGTTTAAGGCCTTGCCCTGCGCCGTAAAGATCTGGGCATTTGCCGATAGCAAATCTTTGCGCTCCATGCCCGGGCCGCGGGGCCGGGCACCCACCAGCAAGGCAATATCAATATCCTTAAATGCTGTCATGGGATCACTGTGCGCGGTCATTCCGGCCAACAGAGGGAAAGCGCAATCGTCGATTTCCATCATCACGCCCTTGAGCGCTTTCTGAGCTTTTTCGTCGGGTATTTCGAGGAGCTGAAGAATAACGGGCTGGTCCTTGCCCAGCAGATCGCCGTTGGCGATTCGAAACAGCAGGCTGTAGCCGATTTGGCCAGCGGCACCGGTAACCGCAACACGCATTGGGGGCTTAATGCTCACGGGAACTCCTTCCTGAAAAAGCTTGTTATAGGGGGGTGAAATGGGTAATCCAGCAAGAGTTTAGGGTTCACCCTAGGCGGTGTCAAAAAGCCCTCTTATAATTGCGACATAACAAGTTTTGTCACCAGGGGGAATTCATGAGCGAGCTCGCGAAAAAGCCGCGTCCGCAGTTTCGTAATATCAACATCACCCAACTCAAGAATTACCGGCTGCCCGCTGCCGGAATCATGTCGATTCTTCATCGCATAAGCGGCGCAATTCTGTTTTTTGGCCTGCCCATCATTCTCTGGCTCTTTTCAATGAGCCTTACTTCCGAGCTTAGTTACGCCCAGCTCGTTGAGTTCTCCGATTTCTTCATTGTCAAAGTCGTGTTGTGCGGCTTGGTCTGGGCGTTTTTCCATCATTTGTTTGCAGGCATTCGCCACTTGGTGTGCGATCTGCACATGGGGCTCACCAAAGAGCAGGGCAGTCTGTGGAGCTCGGTGGTCATGGCGGCTGCAGTGCTGATGTCGCTGCTGGTCTGGCTAAAAATTTTCGGAGTGTATTGATCTATGAGCACGGCAAATAACATCGGCCCGAAGCGGCTTGTGGTGGGCGCGCGCTATGGCCTGCGGGATTGGCTGGCCCAGCGGGTTACGGCCATTGTGATTGGCGTTTATTCGGTGGTGCTGGTTATTGCGGGGCTTTTGGCTCCCGAGCCTGGCTACGCGGGCTGGGCTGGGCTTTTTGCTGCGACTTGGATGAAGGTGCTGACATTGCTGGCGGTGCTTGCGGTGGCCTTTCACGCCTGGGTGGGCGTTCGCGATATCTGGATGGACTATGTCAAGCCGGTGGGCATTCGGCTTGCACTGCAGATTTTCACAATCTTGTGGCTCATTGGCTGCGGCATTTGGGCAATTGAAATTCTCTGGAGGGTGTGAACGTGGCCGAAGTGCTTTCGAATCAAACCGCAAATCTTCCGCGTCGCAAATTCGACGCGGTGATTGTTGGCGCAGGCGGCTCCGGCATGCGCTGCTCGCTGCAGCTCGCCGAGGCGGGGCTCAATGTCGCCGTGCTCTCAAAAGTGTTTCCCACGCGTTCGCACACCGTCGCAGCCCAAGGCGGCATTGGCGCATCGCTGGGCAATATGAGTGAAGACAACTGGTACTGGCACATGTTTGACACCGTCAAGGGCTCGGATTATCTGGGTGACCAAGACGCGATTGAATTTATGTGCCGCGAAGCACCCAAGGTGGTCTACGAGCTTGAACACTTTGGCATGCCGTTTGATCGCAACCCAGATGGCACGATTTATCAGCGCCCGTTTGGCGGCCACACCGCAAACTTTGGCGAAAAACCGGTGCAGCGCGCCTGTGCCGCAGCCGATAGAACGGGCCATGCACTGTTGCATACCCTGTATCAGCGCAATGTGCGCGCACGCACGCAGTTTTTTGTGGAGTGGATGGCGCTTGACATTATTCGCAACGCGGAAGGCGATTGTGTGGGCGTTGTGGCGCTGGAGATGGAAACCGGCGAAGTCATGATTTTAGAAGCCAAGGTCACCGTGTTTGCCACGGGTGGTGCAGGGCGTATTTGGGCGGCCTCGACCAACGCCTTCATTAACACCGGTGATGGCATGGGCATGGCTGCCCGTGCCGGCATTCCGCTCGAGGACATGGAGTTTTGGCAGTTTCACCCCACCGGTGTTGCAGGTGCCGGCGTGTTGATTACCGAGGGCGTGCGCGGCGAGGGCGGAATTTTGCTGAACTGCAATGGCGAACGCTTTATGGAGCGCTACGCACCGACCCTTAAGGACCTGGCGCCACGAGATTTTGTGTCGCGCTCAATGGACCAGGAAATTAAAGAAGGCCGAGGCTGTGGCCCTAACAAAGACCATGTGCTTTTAAAGCTGGATCACCTGGGTGCCGACAAGATTATTAAAAAGCTGCCCTCGATTCGCGAGATCGCCATCAAGTTTGCCAATGTGGATCCGATCAAAGAGCCCATTCCCGTGGTGCCCACGATTCACTATCAAATGGGTGGCATTCCCACCAATTACCATGGTCAGGTGGTGGTTCCGAAAAACGGCAAGCCCAACGAGATTGTGCAGGGCTTATACGCCATTGGCGAATGCGCCTGCGTTTCGGTGCATGGCGCCAACCGCCTGGGCACCAATTCCCTGTTAGATCTGTTGGTGTTTGGAAGGGCTGCCGGCAATCATATTGTTTCGCAAAACTTCAAAGCCCAAGAGCACAAATCACTGCCGCAACATGCAGCCGATGTCTCGCTTGCGCGGTTGGCAAAGCTCGAGGCTTCGCGCTCAGGCGAACGTGTGCAAGATGTGGCCCAAGACATTCGCGACAACATGCAGAAATACTGCGGCGTGTTCAGAACCTCTGAGCTGCTCAAGCAGGGTGTGGCCAAGATCATGGAGATTTCGCAGCGCGTTGACCGCGTGCATGTGGCCGATAAATCCAAGGTGTTCAACACGGCACGGGTTGAGGCCTTGGAGCTCGATAACCTGATTGAAACCGCCAAGGCAACCATTATTTCAGCGGAGGCTCGCACCGAAAGCCGTGGCGCCCATGCCCACCGCGACTTTCCGGATCGCGATGACGCTAACTGGATGCGCCACAGCTTGTGGTATTCGGAAGGCAACCGGCTGGATTACAAGCCAGTGAACCTGAAACCCTTGACCGTTGAAACCTTTGTGCCCAAAAAGAGGACTTTCTGAACATGGCCACTCGCAGCGTTCGTTTCTCGATCTATCGCTACGATCCTGACAAGGATTCCAAGCCCTATATGCAAGACCTGACGGTGGAGCTCAAAGACACCGACAAGATGCTGTTGGATGCGCTCATGCGAATCAAAAGCGACCAAGACGATTCCTTGTCTTTCCGTCGCTCATGCCGCGAGGGAGTCTGTGGGTCCGATGCCATGAATATCAATGGCAAAAACGGATTGGCGTGCATTACCAATCTGCGCGATTTGAAAGAGCCCATTGTGTTGCGCCCGCTGCCGGGCTTGCCTGTGGTGCGCGATCTGATTGTGGATATGACCCACTTCTTTAAGCAGTACCACTCGATCAAGCCTTTCTTGATTAACGACACGCCACCGCCCGAAAAAGAGCGGCTGCAATCGCCCGAAGAGCGTGAAGAGCTCGATGGCTTGTATGAATGCATTTTGTGTGCGTGTTGCTCCACGAGCTGCCCATCGTTTTGGTGGAACCCGGATAAATTTGTGGGCCCTGCGGGCTTGCTTCAGGCCTATCGGTTCATTGCCGATTCGCGCGACCAGGCCACCAATGAGCGGCTCGATAATTTGGAAGACCCGTATCGCTTGTTCCGTTGCCACACGATTATGAACTGCGTGGATGTGTGCCCGAAGGGCTTGAATCCGACCAAGGCGATTGGAAAAATCAAGGAGCTGATGGTGAGGAGGACGGTTTAATGGATCGCCACGGGCCTTCGCCCCTCGCGATGACGGGTATTGCTTCGGGCGCCTCGCGATGACGACTACTAACCGTCATTGCGAGCCGCGAAGCGGCGTGGCAATCCAACCCACCGAGCTGCGCCGCTTGAAGTGGCGCTCGCGTCGCGGCCTGTTAGAAAACGATTTACTGTTGGAGCGATTTTTTGAGAAGTGGGAGTCGCAGTTAACGCAGCAAGATCACGATGGCCTGGCCATGTTGTTCGATTTGCCCGATAACGAACTCCTGGAATTATTGGTGGGAAAAAAAGAGCCGCAAGAAGCGCTTGATCTTCCCGAAGTGAAAGCGGTGATACAAAAAATTCGGGCCGCTTAAGGTGCAGTCCCTCGAATGAAAGGAAGTTTTCATGGCAGCTGATCAAAAAGCCACACTGTCGTTTTCTGACGGTACACCGTCGGTTGAGTTTCCAATCCACAAAGGGTCGATAGGCCCCGATGTGATCGACATTCGCAAGCTCTACGGCGAGACCGGCAAGTTCACCTACGACCCTGGCTTTATGTCGACGGCTTCCTGCCAATCGAGCATTACTTATATCGATGGCGACCAAGGCGAACTCTTGTATCGCGGCTACCCCATTCAAGACCTGGCCGTGCACTGCGACTTTCTGGAAGTGTGTTACCTGCTGTACTACGGCGAGCTGCCCAATGCCGCGCAGAAGACCGAATTTCAAGACCTGGTCATGCGCCACACCATGGTGCACGAGCAAATGCAGTTTTTCTTGCGCGGCTTTCGTCGCGATGCCCACCCCATGGCCGTACTAACGGGAATGATTGGTGCCATGTCGGCGTTTTACCCCGACAGCATGGATATCAACTCGGCCGAGCAGCAAGACATCTCTGCGATTCGCCTCATCGCAAAAATGCCCACATTGGTGGCCCTTTCCTACAAATACAGCCAAGGCCAGCCAATCATCTACCCGCAAAATGATCTGAGCTACACGGGCAACTTCATGCGCATGATGTTTGCCACACCGTGTGAGCCGTATAAGCTTAACGATGTGCTGGTGCGCGCCATGGATCGCATCTTTATTTTGCATGCCGATCACGAGCAAAACGCATCGACCTCCACCGTGCGCCTGTGTGGTTCTTCGGGCACCAGCCCCTTTGCCGCGATCGCCGCCGGGGTGGCGTGCTTATGGGGCCCTGCACACGGGGGCGCCAACGAAGCTTGCCTGAACATGCTCGAAGAATTAAACGCGCAAGGCGGCGTGGCCAAAGTAGGCGAGTTCATGGAAAAGGTCAAAGACAAAAACTCAGGCGTTCGCTTGATGGGCTTTGGCCACCGGGTGTATAAAAACTTTGACCCCCGCGCCAAGCTCATGCAAGAAACCTGCAAGGAAGTGTTGGGCGAGCTGGGTCTTGAAAACGACCCGATCTTTAAGCTGGCCATGGCACTTGAGAAAATTGCACTCGAAGATGATTACTTCGTACAGCGCAAGCTCTACCCGAATGTCGACTTTTATTCTGGCATTGTGCAGCGGGCCTTGGGCATTCCGACCGATGCCTTTACTTGTATCTTTGCACTCGCAAGAACCATTGGCTGGATCAGTCAGTGGAAGGAGATGATCACCGATTCAGAATACCGGATCGGTCGTCCGCGACAGTTGTTTGTTGGCCCAACCGCACGGGAAGTCAAACCGATTAGCAAGCGTTAAAAATAACAAGAGGGGCGTTAAGCCCCCTTTTTCTAAGGCCGAAGGCCTGGAAGGGTGAAGCATTATGATGAAGAGCTTTCAGCTCAACTCGTATTTGTTTGGCGCTAATGCGCCCTATGTCGAAGAGCTTTACGAGGCTTATCTCGATAACCCCGGCTCGGTGCCGGATAACTGGCGAAATTACTTCGACCAGCTGCAAATACTTCCTGCCACCGATGGCTCTGATGCCAGCAAAGATGTCGCCCACGCGCCAATCGTTGAGTCGTTTGCTCAGCGGGCAAAGGCCAATGCGTTTTTGCCTCGGGTGGCCGAACGCGATCTTTCGATTGCCCGCAAACAAGTGCATGTGCAATCGATTATTGCGGCCTATCGATTTCTGGGTGCCCGTTGGGCCGACTTAGATCCCTTAAAGCGTCAAGAGCGGCCATCGATTCCCGAGCTTGAGCCTGCGTTTTACGATTTGACCGAAGCCGACCTGGACACCACTTTTCGGGCCGACAACTTGTATTTCGGCCAAGAGCAAATGACCTTGCGCGAGATCATTAAAGGCTTGCGCGACACCTACTGCGGCACCATTGGCGCCGAGTACATGTATATCTCGGATCCTGCCGAGAAACGCTGGTTTCAGCAACGGCTAGAGTCGATTCGTTCAACGCCACAGTTTGCCCCTGAAAAACGCAAACGCATTCTTGCGAAACTGACTGCTGCAGAGGGGCTTGAGCGCTATTTGCACACGAAGTATGTCGGCCAGAAACGCTTTTCGCTAGAAGGCGGCGAGTCGTTCATTGCCTCCATGGATGAAATCATTCAGCGCGGCGGTGAGCTTGGCGTGCAAGAAATTGTGATTGGCATGGCCCACCGTGGCCGATTGAATGTGCTGGTCAACACCTTGGGCAAGCTGCCGTCTGAGCTTTTTTCTGAATTTGAAGGCCATCATGCCGATGACCTGCCTGCAGGCGATGTGAAATATCACCAGGGTTTTTCAAGCGATGTGTCCACTGCTGGCGGCCCCGTGCACTTATCGCTTGCATTTAACCCATCCCACCTTGAGATTGTGAACCCCGTGGTGGAAGGCTCGGTGCGCGCACGGCAAGATCGCCGCGGCGATGAAAAAGGCAACCAGGTCGTGCCGGTGTTGGTACACGGCGACGCGGCCTTTGCAGGCCAGGGCGTGGTGATGGAAACCTTAAACCTTGCCATGACCCGTGGCTATGGCACGGGCGGCACGGTGCACATTGTCATTAATAACCAGATTGGCTTTACCACCTCAGACCCACGCGATTCGCGCTCAACGAGCTACTGCTCCGATGTGGTGAAAATGATCGAAGCGCCGGTGCTGCATGTGAATGGCGATGACCCCGAGGCCGTGGTGTTGGTCACCCAGATCGCCATGGATTACCGCATGGAGTTCAACAAAGATGTGGTGGTGGATATTGTCTGCTTCAGAAAACTCGGCCATAACGAGCAAGACACGCCATCGCTGACCCAGCCCTTGATGTACAAAAAGATTGCCCAACACCCAGGCACTCGCAAGCTTTACGCGGATCGGCTTGAGACCATTGGCATGATTCGCATTGGCGAAGGCGATGAAATGGTCAAGGCGTTTCGTGCCGACATGGAGCAGGGCACCAATCAGTCTTCTCCCGTGATCTCAAACTTTAAAAGCAAGTTTGCGGTGGATTGGGCGCCGTTTTTGGGCAAGAAGTGGACGGATGATGCCGATACCTCGGTGCCAGCAACCGAAATCAAGCGCTTGTCCGAGCGTTTAACCACCATTCCCCAAGGCTTTAAGGTTCACCCGCTGGTTGAAAAAGTGATCGGCGATCGCCGGGCCATGGGCCGCGGCGAAATGAACCTTGACTGGGGAATGGGCGAACACCTTGCGTATGCATCGCTTGTGGCCAGCGGCTACGCCGTGCGCATTACCGGCCAAGATGCGGGCCGCGGCACCTTCACGCACCGACATGCCGTATTGCATGATCAAAACCGTGAGAAGTGGGATGCCGGCACCTATATCCCGCTACAAAATGTTGCGGCAGGCCAGGCGCCGTTTACGGTCATCGACTCGGTGCTTTCTGAAGAAGCCGTGCTGGGTTTTGAATATGGCTATTCCACGGCCGATCCCAATTCTTTAGTGATTTGGGAAGGGCAGTTTGGCGACTTTGTAAATGGCGCCCAGGTGGTGATTGACCAGTTTATTTCCTCGGGTGAGGTGAAGTGGGGCCGTCAATCCGGCTTGGTGATGTTGCTGCCCCATGGCTATGAAGGCCAGGGCCCTGAGCATTCATCGGCACGGCCCGAGCGGTTCTTGCAGTTGTGTGCCGATACCAATATGCAGTTGGTGCAGCCCACGACAGCGTCGCAGATTTTCCATGTATTGCGTCGCCAAATGATTCGCCCCTTCAGAAAGCCCCTGGTAGTGCTTTCTCCGAAATCGCTGCTGCGAAACAAGGACGCCGGTTCCCCCCTGGAAGAGCTGACCAAAGGGTCGTTTAAAACCGTGATTGGCGAGGTTGACAAAGCGATTGAGGCCAAGAAGGTCACGCGTGTGCTGGCCTGCTCTGGCAAGGTGTATTACGAGCTGGTCAATGCCCGCAAGGAACGCAAGGCCAGCACGGTTGCGATTATTCGTGTGGAGCAGCTGTATCCGTTCCCGCACAAAGCCTTTGCAGCCGAGATGAAGAAATTCCCAAATGCCGAGGAAGTGATCTGGGTTCAAGACGAGCCGCAAAACCAGGGCTACTGGTTCCAGATTCAGCACAATGTTTTAGAAAACATGCTGCCCGGGCAAAAGCTGGCCTATGCAGGCCGGCCTGCATCGGCATCGCCCGCCGTGGGCTATCTGGAAAAACATGTGGCCCAGCTTAAAGACTTGCTCAACGCAGCCTTTGGCAAGGTCAAGGGATTTGTTCACACCAAATAAAACGAGAGACAAAACATGGCAATTGTTGAAGTGAAAGTTCCCCAGCTGTCAGAGTCGGTTGCCGAGGCAACCCTTTTGCAGTGGAAGAAAAAAGTGGGCGATGCGGTGGCAGCCGATGAGATCCTGATCGAAATCGAGACCGATAAGGTGGTGCTCGAAGTGCCCGCACCATCGGCTGGCGTGATTACGGAAATTGTCAAAGGCGATGGCGGCACCGTGGTGTCGGCCGAGCTGATCGCCAAGATCGACACCGAGGCGAAGGCGGCCGCGGGTGGCGCCGCTGCGGCTCAACCGTCGGCGCCGGCCAGCACGGTGGTGCCAGCAGCCGCAGCGCCGCTGCCTGCAGCACCCGTTTCGGTGGCAAGGCCTGGCGCATCAATTGCCATGCCTTCGGCTGCAAAGCTTATGGCCGAAACGGGTGTGGTGCTCACCCAAGGCAGTGGCAAAGATGGCCGCATTACCAAGGCCGATGTAATCGCTGCACAAAAAGCGGGGCCCTCTGCAGCCGGTGCAGCGCCAATGGCAGTAGCGCCTTCTGCCTTGCCTTCGGTGGTGCCTTCAGCGGGCTTGCCGCAGCCTGCGATCAAGCTTGGGCCTGAGGCTCAGCTGGAAGGCCGGCCCGAGCAGCGCGTGCCCATGAGCCGCCTGCGTGCCCGTGTGGCCGAGCGCTTGCTGCAATCGCAATCCACCAATGCGATTCTTACCACCTTTAACGAAGTGAATATGGCCCCGCTCATGGCGCTGCGCAAGCAATATGGCGAGCGCTTTGAAAAAGAGCATGGTGTCAAGCTTGGGTTTATGTCGTTTTTTGTCAAGGCAGCAGTGGCCGCACTCAAGAAGTTTCCTGTGCTCAATGCCTCGGTCGATGGCAACGACATTGTGTATCACGGCTACTTTGATATTGGCATTGCCGTGGGTTCGCCACGCGGCTTGGTGGTGCCTATTTTGCGCAATGCCGATCAAATGACCTTTGCTGACATTGAAAAGAAAATTGCTGAATATGGTGTCAAAGCCCGCGAAGGAAAGATCTCGATTGAAGAGCTCACGGGCGGCACCTTCTCAATTTCTAACGGTGGTATTTTCGGCTCTATGCTGTCAACGCCGATCATTAACCCGCCGCAATCGGCAATTCTTGGCATTCATGCCACCAAGGATCGGCCGGTCGCCGAAAACGGCCAGGTGGTGATACGGCCCATGAACTATTTGGCCATGTCTTATGACCACCGCATTATCGATGGCCGTGAAGCGGTGCTGGGATTGGTCACCATGAAAGAAGCGCTGGAAGATCCAGCACGTCTCTTGCTTGAAGTTTGATTGGGGTTTGATATGCAACAGTACGATGTCGTTGTCATTGGTTCTGGCCCTGCCGGATATATTGCTGCCGTTCGCGCAGCACAACTGGGCATGAAAACCGCTTGCGTTGAAAAATGGCGCAACCCGGCTGGCGAGCTGGCCTTAGGGGGCACTTGCCTAAATGTGGGCTGCATTCCCTCCAAAGCTTTGTTGGCCTCGAGCGAAGAGTTTGAAAAAGCCAGTCACCACCTGGGAACCCATGGCATTCATGTCAAGGGCGTAAGCATTGACATTGCGAAAATGCTCAAGCGCAAAGATGGCATTGTTTCCAAAATGAGCAAGGGCATTGAGTTTTTGTTTCGCAAAAACAAGATCACCTGGCTTAAGGGTCATGGCCAATTTGCAGGCCGAAACGATGTGGGCATTTTGGTTGAAGTGAAAGGCGATGAGCCTGAAACCGTCGTGGCCAAAAATGTAATCATTGCGACAGGCTCAAACGCTCGCCATTTGCCGGGCGTTAAGGTCGATAACAAAATTGTTTGCGATAACGAAGGCGCACTGGCTTTTGACACGGTGCCCGCAAAGCTCGGTGTCATTGGCGCCGGCGTCATTGGCTTGGAGCTGGGCTCGGTGTGGCGCCGCTTGGGGGCCGATGTCACCGTACTGGAAGCCTTGCCCACATTTTTGGGTGCCTGTGACGACTCCGTTTCAAAAGAAGCTTTTAAGTTGTTTACGGCTCAGGGCTTGAAAATTAATTTGGGCGTAAAAATTGGCGAAATCAAGGCAACAGCCAAAGGCACCAAGGTGGCCTATCAAGACAGCGATGGCAAAGCCCACACCCTGGAGTGCGATCGCTTGATTGTGTCGATTGGCCGCACGCCCAACACCGCCAACCTGAATTTGGAATCGGTGGGCCTGGGCACCGATGAGCGTGGCTTTGTTCCTGTG
Organism: uncultured Burkholderiaceae bacterium; assembly: GCA_964442225.1. GTDB lineage: Bacteria > Pseudomonadota > Gammaproteobacteria > Burkholderiales > Burkholderiaceae_A > Lacustribacter. The sequence continues at coordinate 20,150 of CAYTWR010000017.1, forward strand.
GATGATTACTGCTTTACCGGAGCGCCGGGCATTTGGGCGGTGGGCGATGTGGTGCGCGGCCCCATGCTGGCCCACAAAGGTGAAGACGAGGGCGTGATGGTGGCCGAGCGCATTGCAGGCCAAGCGGCGCATATTGATTACGACTGCATTCCGTGGGTGATTTACACCTCGCCTGAGATTGCCTGGGTGGGCCGCACCGAGCAGCAATTGGTGGCCGAAGGCCGCAAATATAAAAGCGGGCAGTTTCCGTTCGCGGCCAACGGCCGGGCCTTGGGCATGGATTCGCCCGATGGCTTTGTCAAGGTATTGGCCGATGAGGAGACCGAGCAGATTTTAGGGGTTCACATCATTGCGCAGGGCGCTTCTGATTTGATTGCCGAAGCAGCCGTGGCCATGGAATTTAAAGCCTCGGCAGAAGACATTGGCCGCATTTGCCATCCGCACCCCTCCATGTCCGAAGCGGTGCGCGAGGCGTCGCTGGCGATTTATAAACGCGCGCTCAATATGTAAGTTATCGCGCTTCAATGATTGTTGAATCGTTCAAAGCCCTGCTTGCCGAGCAGGGCTTTTCGGCAGACCCGGCGCAGCTGCGCGCTGCCGAGCGTCTTGAGCAGTGTTCTGAAGAGTGGGCCGACTATAAAGCCAAGCGCGGCGGCACGCTAAAGAAAATGATCGTCAAGCCCCCCTTGCCCCGGGGCCTTTACCTGTGGGGCGGGGTGGGCCGTGGCAAGAGCCTGCTGATGGATTTATTTTTTAAGCATGTGCCCCTTGAGCGTAAGGTGCGACTGCATTTTCATGAGTTCATGCGGGCCACACACAAGGAAATGCATGATTTGCGGGGCACCGAGAACCCGCTCGATGAAGTGGCCCTGCGGGTGGCAAGGCGTTACCGGCTGATCTGCTTCGATGAGTTTCACGTCTCGGATATTGCCGATGCCATGATTCTGGAGCGCCTGCTGCGGGCGTTGTTCGCAAGCCGGGTGGGCTTCATCATGACCTCGAACTATCACCCCGATGATCTTTACCCCAATGGCCTGCATCGTGATCGCATGCTGCCAGCCATTGAGTTGTTAAAAGAAAAGCTCGACATTGTTCAGGTCGATGGCGGAAAAGATTACCGCCAGCTTGCACGCGGGGAAATTCAGGCCTATCTGTTTCCGTTTTCGGATCGCAATGAACAAGCTATGCAGGCCATGTTCGATAACTTCGCCAAGGTGTCCGCCAAGGTGTCAGGCACCGTGCCTGACACGGTGCCTGACACCTCGCCCGTGCTCGAGATCGAAGCCCGCCGAATCAATGCGCAAAAACGTGCTGGCCGTGTGATCTGGTTTGACTTTCAAACTTTGTGTGGCGGACCACGGTCGCAAAACGATTATTTGGAGCTAGCGGCCCAGTTCGACACGGTATTTTTATCGGGTGTGCCCTGCATGTCGGCGGGTATGTCTTCCGAGGCTCGCCGGTTCACCTGGCTTGTGGATGTGCTCTACGATCACAAGGTGAAGCTCGTGATCTTAGCGGAGTGCCCCGCAATTGAGCTTTACACCGAAGGGGTGTTAGCCAATGAGTTTCACCGCACGGTGAGCCGGCTCACCGAAATGCAATCTGAAGAGTATCTTAGCCAAGCGCGTCGTTAACCTGCTCGTGAAACTCGGTGATCTCCACGGCGGTGTTGATCTCGCGGGGCAGGGCATCGCGGGCAGAAAACACCCCCAGAATTTTTCCGGCGTCGTTAATCACGGGCAGGTGACGAAAGCCGCGTTCGATCATCATCACCACCGCATCGGTCACTTTTAGGTTGGGCGCCACGGTGGTGGGGTTGGGCGTCATGACCTCTGCGACCGTGGTCACCGAAGGATCCATGGCCTTGGCGAGCACCTTGGTCATTAAGTCGCGTTCGGTAATGATCCCCAAGAGCTTGTCGTTATCAATGACCAAAATACCACCCACATTGGCGCGGGTCATGACACAGGCCGCATCGTAGATCGTGGCCTTGGAGGCCACACTTAAGACATGGCGCTGGGCCATGGACTGAAATACGGTGCGTTCTGACATGATGAGTTCCTTTAGCGCAGGGCGCTGTTAATTTTTTCCAAGACCGATGCGCCGGGGCACAGTTGGGCTTCGCCAAGGGCATTAAGCGGTGTCGACACGGTATTCAAGGCAGTGTGCAAGTCGCTGGCCAATGGGTCAAGGTATAAGAGCCCCGTGACGATCTCGCCGAGCGCGGCGTGTTTTTGCATATAGCCTATGGCCGCATAGCGATCGGTCGGGTCGTAATCGGCGTGCAGCTTTTTGAGTTTCAACACCGAGCCATCGTGCTGGGTGACCTGAATGCTCTCGCCCGGTGCGTAATCGGCCGTGATTTCTTTTCCTGGGGAAATGAAATCAAGCCGGCTCACCGACTCATTGTGTTGGCGAACATAGTCATAGCTCTTGGTGCTGCCGCCATGATTGTTAAAGGTCACGCAGGGGCTAATCACATCAATAAACGCAGCGCCCCCGTGGGTAATGGCGCCTTTGATCAAGGGCACGAGCTGGGCCTTATCGCCTGAAAAACTTCGGGCCACATAGGTGGCGCCCAACTGCAAGGCCAAGCCCACCAGATCCACCGGGTTTTCAATATTGATCGCACCTTTTTTGCTTTTCGAGCCGCGATCGGCCGTGGCCGAAAACTGCCCTTTGGTTAGGCCATACACGCCATTGTTTTCAACGATATAGGCCATGCACACCCCACGGCGCATGGCATTGGCAAACTGCCCCAGGCCAATCGAAGCGGAGTCGCCATCGCCCGATACGCCCAAATAAATCAGGTCGCGATTGGCCAGGTTGGCACCCGTGAGCACCGAGGGCATGCGGCCATGCACAGTGTTAAAGCCGTGAGACGCACCCAGAAAATAATCCGGCGTTTTCGAGCTGCAGCCAATGCCCGAGAGTTTCGCGACACGGTGGGGCTCGATATCCAGTTCCCACGCCGCTTGAATAATGGCTGCTGAAATCGAGTCGTGGCCGCAACCCGCACACAGAGTCGAGATTCGGCCTTCATAGTCGCGTCGCGTATAGCCCACCTTATTGGTTTGCAAGGTCGGGTGGTGCAGCCGGGGTTTGGCGATATAGGTCATGCGGCCTCCTTGAGCTGAGCCATTTCGCGGTGAATTGCTTCGCCAATAAAGCGCGCGGTAATGGGCGTTCCGTCGTAATGCAAAATGCGCACGAGCTGCGCAGAGTCTAGCCCCAGCTCGTTCATGAGCAGCGAGCGCATTTGAGCGTCGCGGTTTTGTTCCACCACAAACACCTTGTCGTGGCGATTGATAAATTCGCGCACCGAATCAGGAAAGGGAAAGGCACGCAGCCTGAGCGCATTCACATGCACGCCTTTGGCTTCAAGCACATCCAACGCTTCGCGCATGGCCGGTGTAGTGGAGCCGTAATAGATCACGCCATATTTAGTGGGCTTGGCCGCCTTGCGTTCAATGGGCTGAGGCACCAACTGGGCTGCGGTGTGAAACTTTCGCAGCAGCCGCTCCATGTTGTAGATGTAATCGGGCCCACGCTCGGAATACCGTGCATACGGGTCGCGGGTGGTGCCACGGGTAAAGAAGCTGCCCTTGGTGGGGTGGGTGCCCGGAAGCGTGCGCCAGGGAATGCCATCGCCATCGACATCCTTATAACGGCCAAAGTCTTTGCCGGCTTCAAGCTCTTGCGCGGTCATGACCTTGCCACGATCGTAGCGGCGGTTTTCATCCCACTCAAAAGGTTTGCACAGGCGCTGGTTCATGCCAATGTCAAGATCACTCATGACAAAGATCGGCGTTTGCAAACGATCGGCCAGATCCAGCGCGGCAGCGGCGTGCTCAAAACATTCATGAGGGTCTTGCGGCAAGAGCAGCACATGTTTGGTATCGCCATGCGAGGCGTAGGCGCAGGCCAAAATATCCGATTGCTGGGTGCGCGTGGGCATGCCGGTGGAAGGCCCACCGCGTTGAATGTTGATGATCGTGACCGGAATTTCGGCAAAGTAGGCCAGGCCAATAAATTCCGTCATGAGCGAAATGCCCGGGCCTGACGTGGCGGTAAACGCCCGCGCGCCATTCCAGCCTGCACCCACCACCATGCCAATCGAGGCCAATTCATCTTCGGCCTGCACAATGGCGAACTTGTGTTGGCCTGTAACAGGATCGACCCGATATTTCTCGCAATATTTTTGAAAGGCTTCCGGCACCGAAGAAGAAGGCGTAATGGGGTACCAGGCCGAAACGGTGGCCCCGCCATACACGCAGCCCAAGGCAGCTGCGCTATTGCCATCGGTAAAGATTTGGTCGCCCACATTGTCGGCACGCTGCACCCGAATGCCCAAGGGGTATTGCAAATGGTCTTTGGCGAATTGGCGGCCCAGGTTGAGCGCGCGCACATTGGAATCTAAAAGCCGCTCTTTGCCTTTGTATTGTTCGGCAAAAAGTTTTTCAAAAACTTCAACATCAATTTCCAATAACACCGACAGCACACCCACATAAATAATGTTCTTAAACAGCTGTCGCTGCCGCGGGTCGGTGTAGGCGGTATTGGTAATGTCGGTAAAGGGCACGCCAATGACTTGAATATCGCTGCGCAGTTTTTCTGCCGGCACGGGCCGCGTGCTGTCATAGAGCAAATAGCCACCTGGGTCGATCTCGGCAATATCGGTGTCCCAAGTCTGGGGATTCATGGCCACCATCATGTCCACGCCGCCACGCCGGCCGTGATAGCCCTTTTCGCACACCCGGGCTTCGTACCACGTGGGCAGGCCCTGAATATTGCTGGGGAAGATATTGCGTGGGCTCACGGGAACGCCCATGCGAATAATGGCTTTGACAAAGAGCTCATTGGCCGAAGCCGAGCCTGAGCCATTGACATTGGCAAACTTGATCACAAAGTCGTTAATGGCTTGAATTGGCTTCATAGGGCCTCCTCGGCAACGGCTGCCAATTCGTGTTGTCGATCACGGGCCGTGGGCCCAGCTTGTGCCGTGTGCAACAAAAACTTTTGCATATCCCACGCGCCCGTGGGGCAACGCTCGGCACACAGGCCGCAATGCAGGCACACATCTTCGTCTTTCACCATGACCCGGCCGGTCTTCAATACCGGCGAGACATAAAGACCCTGAGCCGTATTTAAGGCCGGGGCTTTGAGCCGTGTGCGAATCTCGGCTTCTACCGGCTCGCCCGTTGGCCCCGGCGAGGTGAAGGTAATGCAATCCATGGGGCAGATATCGACACAGCCATCGCACTCAATGCAGGTGTCGCGGTTAAACAAGGTCTGTACATCGCAATTCAAGCAGCGGCTGGCTTCTTTAAACGCGGTGAGCTCATCAAAGCCCAGCTCCACTTCCACCTTGATATTGGCCAGCGCCTCTTCGGCCTTGGCCCAGGGCACTTTAAAGCGGGCATCGGTCGAGACATCGTTGTTATAGCTCCACTCATGAATGCCCATTTTTTGGGCGATCATGTGCACGGTGGGCTCGGGCCGATGATTCACATTTTCTTTGTGCAAGAAACGGTCAATGGAAACCGCTGCCTCATGGCCATGGGCCACGGCGGTAATAATGTTTTTGGGGCCAAAGGCGGCGTCGCCCCCAAAGAACACGCGGGGCAGGGTCGATTGGAAACTGTCTTTGCCCAACACGGGCAAGCCCCAGTCATCAAACGCAATGCCGCAGTCGCGTTCAATCCACGGAAAGGCGTTTTCCTGGCCCACGGCAACTAACACTGTGTCGCATTCCATGAACACATCGGGCTCACCCGTGGGCACTAGGTTTCGCCTTCCTTTTGCATCGTATTCGGCGCGCACAATTTCAAACGTCATGCCGGTGAGCTTGCCGTTTTCATGCACAAAGCTTTTGGGGGAGTGCATGTTGATAATGGGAATGCCCTCGTGCACGGCATCTTCTTTTTCCCAGGGCGAGGCTTTCATTTCATCAAAGCCGCTGCGCACCACCACTTTCACATCTTTGCCGCCCAGGCGTTTGGCCGAGCGGCAACAATCCATGGCAGTGTTGCCGCCACCCAAAACAATCACGCGCTTGCCCACCGAGGTAATGTGGCCAAATGACACCGAGGCCAGCCAATCAATGCCAATGTGAATATTGGCGGCAGCTTCTTTCCTTCCGGGAATATTCAGGTCGCGTCCGCGTGGCGCACCACAGCCCACAAACACTGCATCAAAGTTCTCAGCCAGCAAGGCCCTCATGGAGTCAATGCGCTGACCACTTTTAAAGTTCACGCCCAGATCCAATATGTAGCCCACCTCTTCATCAATGACCGTTTCAGGCAATCGAAACTTGGGAATTTGGGTGCGCACAAAACCACCGGCTTTCTTTTCGCCATCAAACACCGTGACCTCGTAGCCTTGCAGCGACAGATCACGCGCAACGGTCAGCGATGCGGGGCCAGCGCCCACACAGGCCACCCGCTTGCCGTTTTTGGGCAAGGGCTTGGGAATGCGGGCCTTGAAATCCTGTTTGTAATCGGCGGCCACGCGCTTGAGTCGACAGATTGCAACGGGCTCGGGTTTTTCGCCGTTGTTTTCTTCGACCCGAGATCGCCGGCAGGCCGGCTCGCAGGGCCGATCGCAGGTTCGGCCTAAGACACCCGGAAAGACATTTGAGACCCAATTAATGCCATAGGCGTCGGTGTAGCGGCCTTGGCTGATCAGGCGAATGTATTCGGGAACGGGGGTATGGGCTGGGCAAGCCCACTGGCAATCCACGACCTTGTGAAAATAGGCCGGATTAAAGAGTGTGGTGTTCTGCAAAATGGTCTCCTCTACCTGCAGATGCGAAAAACTCTAGCAGTAAAGAGGGCCCAAGTCAGGTGAAAGAAGCGTAGGCCTTGAAGAAAATCAAAGGCCTCGGGCAATAAAGCCGGGATTTAAAAATCCCGGCTTTCCATAGCGCAGGGTTTGGCCGTGCAAGTCCTTCACACTGCCGCCGGCTGCTTCCAAAATCGCTTGGCCCGCGCAGGTATCCCATTCCATGGTGTTGCCTTTGCGCAGATAAAAATCGGCCTTGCCTTCAGCAAGCCAGCCAAATTTCAGGGCAGAGCCCAGGTGCTCGCGCTTGGCAAATGATTCGTTTTCTGGCGTGGCGCCGCTTCGCCGGCTTGAAATCAAAACACCGCCATCTGTTGGGCGGGCGCGCGCAGCAATCGATTGCCATGGGGCATGGCCCGGTTTCTTTTGGGGTGGAATTAGGGTGCCACCTTGGTACAGCAGATCGTGTGTGGGCCAATACAGCAGCCCGAAAAAAGCGTGGCCATTGACCACGAGCCCCAGGTTAATGCTGAACTCGCCCGTGCGGGCAATGAATTCTTTGGTGCCATCGAGCGGGTCGAGCAGCCAATACACGCTGTGGCCAGCGATCTTGCCGCTCGCGGTGTGGTGCTCGCTATCTTCTTCCGAAATCACGGGCCAGTCGGGCGTGAGCATGGCCAGGTGGGCGGTGATCAAATGGTGGCTGGCCAGATCGGCCTCGGTCACGGGGGATAGGTCGTGCTTGGTCTGCACGGCATGCACAGGCTCGCGGTAAACCGCCAAGATCTTCTCGCCCGCTTGGCGCAGCAGGGGCTCTAGGGCCTGGCTTAGGCGGGTCAGCAGTTCAAACGATGGCTGTTTTTGCTGGGGCAAGGGATAATCCGACAATGGCGAAACCTATAATTTTCTCACTTTCCTTGGGCCTGGTTTGTACATTGGCCTGTGGCGTGGCCTTGGCCCAGGCCAGCGACCCCGATGCCGAGCTTAAAGCGAAAAAAATTCCCCACGAACAGGCCCTAAAAGTGATTGAGCAAGAGCGGCTTGTGTTTCAGCGCGAGCTGGCTGCGCGCGAAGAAGCCTGCTTAAAACGGTTTTTTTCCTCGCGCTGTTTGGATCAGGTCACCACGGATCATTTGCGCGAGATGCGCGGTTTTGACATGCGGCGCGAGACTGAGCTGCAGGCCCTGCGCGATATCGATGCCGAACTGCGGGCCCGCAACCGTGAGCGCAAGGCGAACAAAAGTTAATGCAGCAGCTTTCCGATGTTCGCACCTTGCAGCGACGATTGCTTGAGCTTGAGGCCGAGCATCGTGAGCTTGATCATTTGATCGACCAGTTGCAAAACCCATCGGCTGCGCGCGATGAGCTGCAGATTCGCCGGCTAAAAAAACGCAAACTTCAACTCAAAGACCAAATCACCCAGCTGCAGATTCAGCTCTCGCCGGATGTCCCTGCCTGAGTCGTGGTTTGATGCGCATGGCCCCTTGGCCAAGGCGGCCCCCGCTTATCGGGTTCGGCCTGGGCAAATTGCCTTAGCCCAGGCGATTCACGATAACTTGCAAACGCGCGGCGTGCTGGTGGCCGAAGCGGGCACCGGCGTAGGCAAGACCTTTGCGTATTTGGTGCCGTTACTGCATAGCGGCGAAAAGGTGTTGATTTCAACGGCTACTCGGCATTTGCAAGATCAATTAATCGAAAAAGATTTGCCCCGGGTCAAGGTGGCCTTTGGTGCCTCGATTCAAGCGGCGGTGTTAAAAGGGCGCAGCAATTACCTGTGCATTCACCGCATGGAGCAGCACCAAACAGAAGGCCGTTTCACGCGCCGTGAAGACGCTGTAGCGTTTCGCGAGATTGTGCAGTTTTCAAAGCTCACCCAAAGCGGTGATATTGCCGAGTGCACCAGTGTTCCCGAAGGTGCCAGTGTTTGGGCGCAGGCCACTTCTACGCGAGAAAATTGCCTGGGGCAAAACTGCCCGCAGCTTGCCGATTGCTTTGTGATGAGCGCGCGCAAAAAAGCCGCCGAGGCCGATTTAGTCGTGGTGAACCACCATTTGCTGTGCGCCGATATGGCCCTGCGCGAGGAAGGCTTTGGCGAGTTGCTGCCCACGGTAGCCCATGTGGTGATTGATGAGGCCCATGCCCTGCCCGAAATTGCTGTGCAGTTTTTTGGGCACAATTTCTCGACCCAAACCGTGAATGTGTTTACCCGAGATGCCTTGGCGGCTGGGCTTTCGCATGCGCGCGATGCGGCCTCGTGGCCTGATTTGTGCGGGGCCATTGACAAGGCCACTTCAGAACTTCGGCTGTTGTTGGGCGGTGGCGCAGGCCAAAGAATTTCCTGGGATCAGTTAAGTGCCGAGCAAAACGCACTGTGGACGCAGCAGCTGCAAGCGTTAACAAGCGCCTTCACGGCGATGAATGATGTGCTGGAAATTAATGCCGAGCGACATGTTGAACTTGAGCAGCTCGGGGTGCGTTGCAAGGATCTAAGCAAACGGCTTGCGCATTTTTGCAATCAACAAGAAGATGCCTTGGTGGTGCGCTGGATAGAGGCCAGCAAATATGCGCTAACGCTGCATGTCACGCCCTATGACATTCGCGAAAAGTTTTCGCAAGAAATGGCCAAGCATGCCCGCAGCTGGAGCTTTGTATCGGCCACGCTGGCAGTGAGCGGATCGTTTGCGCACTTTAATGATCGCTTGGGCTTAGAGAGCGCGCAGACTTTAATTGCCGAGAGCCCTTTTCAGTTTCAAGAGCAGGGGTTGCTGTATGTACCCGAGAATGCGCCAGACCCAAAATCGCCCCAGCTCATGGCGCAGTTGTTAGAGCAGCCCGAGGTGAGCGAGCTGATTGATGAATGCGCAGGTGGCGTATTTTTGCTGTGCACCTCTCACCGTGCAGTGGGATTGGCCAAAGACTGGCTGATGCGTTGGGCGATACGCCACCCCGATCGGTTAATTTTGGTTCAAGGCGATGCGCCGCGTGGCGCATTAATTGAGCAGTTTCGAAGCCATGGCCGCGCGGTACTGGCGGGCAGCCACAGTTTTTGGGAAGGCGTGGATGTGCCGGGTATTGCGCTTTCAATGGTGGTAATTGACAAGCTACCGTTTGCCCCGCCCGATGACCCCGTGTTGGCCGCGCGTGCGCGTTGGCTCGAGCGCCAAGGGCGCGACCCGTTTATGACGATTCAAGTGCCCGAGGCGGCCTTGTTGTTAAAGCAGGGGGTAGGGCGCTTGATTCGCAGTGAAACCGATCGTGGTGTCGTGGTGATTGGCGATCGACGGCTTGCAGAGACTGCGTATGGAAGGCGAATTCTGCGTAGCCTGCCGGATTTCAAAAGGACAAGGGATTACGAAGAGGTGAAGGGGTGGATTGCCACGGGAAAATAGTCGTCACCCCGAGGCGCCGTAGGCGCCGTGGGGGTCCACCAACCGCAGATTGCCACGGGCCTTCGGCC
>CAYTWR010000018.1:0-8723 GCA_964442225.1 uncultured Burkholderiaceae bacterium
GCACGCTCAAACACGTAATCGCCCGGATGCCCAAGGCTTGGGGAAACCTTAAAGCCTCGGGCATCGAGCATGTCAGAGGTTTCTTTCAGCATGGCGGGGCTGCCACAGATCATGGCCCGATCCACGGCCGGATCCAGAGGCGGCAGGCCAATATCCTTAAAGAGCTGGCCGGTTTCAATTGCAGTTGTCAGGCGCCCAGTTTGCTTAAACGCCTCGCGCGTCACCGTGGGGTAATAGATCAATCGCTCACGCACCATGTCGCCTAAAAACTCATGATTGGGAAGCTCGTCTCTCAGGTAATCGGCGTACGCCAACTCGCTCACAATTCGCACCCCATGCACAAGCACCACCTTTTCAAATCGCTCGTAGGTTTCCGGGTCCCGGATGATGCTCATAAACGGTGCCATGCCGGTGCCGGTGCTAAACAAGTACAAATGCTTGCCGGGGTTAAGGTCGTCTAGCACCAAGGTGCCCACCGACTTTTCACTGACCAAAATGTCATCGCCGACCTTGATGTTTTGCAGACGAGAGGTCAACGGGCCGTCGGGCACCTTAATGCTCAGAAATTCAAGGTGCTCTTCATAGTTCGGGCTCACCACACTATAAGCCCGCACCAAGGGCTTGCTTTCGACCTCCAAGCCGATCATTAAAAAATGTCCATTGCGAAACCGCAGGCCTTGTCGGCGTGTGGTGGTAAAGCTAAACAAGGTGTCGTTCCAATGGTGAACGCTCAAGACTTTTTCTTTGTGATACTTCGACATCAACGATCTCCAACAAAGGGATTAGAACGACGCTCTTGCCCGAAACTGCTCATGGGGCCATGGCCGGGCACGAACTCAATATCGTCGCCCAAGGGGAAGAGCTTTTCTCGAATGGAACTGAGCAGTTGTTCGTGATTGCCCTTGGGGAAATCGGTTCGACCAATTGAGCCAGCAAACAGCACATCGCCCACAAAGGCCAAGCGATCTTTTTCATGAACAAACACCACATGACCGGGCGTGTGGCCCGGGCAGTGCACTACTTTCATGGACTCATGACCCACCGTGACACTGTCGCCATCGAAAAGCCAACGATCGGGCACAAAAGCGTCGGCGCCGCCCATGCCAAACATCATGCCCTGAACCTTAAGCTGGTCGATCCAGAATTTATCGTCAGGGTGGGGGCCTTCAATCGGCACACCAAGTTTTTGTGCGAGCTTTCCCGCTTGTCCGCAATGATCGATATGGCCATGGGTGATCAAAATTTTTTCAATCTCAACGCCTGCCTGCTGCGCAGCCGATTCCAAGGCGTCTAGGTCGCCACCGGGGTCAATGAAAGCGGCCTTTCTTGTTAAGGGACACACGACCAGGGAGCAGTTCTGCTCATACGCTGTGACCGGGAAAATCTGATATTGCATCGCGCAATTATCGCAGATGATGGTAACGGGCCCGGCCAATGCCAAGCGCCAACACCACCAGAAAAAGACCAAGGCTGTAGAGCTCAAAAGGCAAGCCCAGCAGGCGCACCGCCGCATCGGCGCATGACCCCAGGGGCATGAACAGAGCGGGCCAAAGCTCGGCAAGACCGGTGGCGCCCATGAATTGATCTGCAAATGTGAGATCACACGAGGGCTGCGATGAGGCCACCAACAACTGCCAAAGCGCCGAGGCTGCGCCTAAACCAGCGAGCACCACAATAAAAAGCGCAAGCCCTGTGCCGGCCTTGGCTGGCCCCGCCAGCGCCAGCAAAGCGGTGAACAAAATTGCAATCACTTCAAGCCGTTGCAGCACACACCACGGGCAGGGCTGAACCCCACCGCCATGCTGCATCCATACCGCGACCGACAGGGCCACCGCACAAAGCAATGCGATCAACGCAAAGGCACGACGACCGAACACCATCAAAGAATTGCAGCAGCAGGCCCAATTCCTGGATGTTCACCGCGCTCATACACCACATGGGCGCGGCCCACAATCAAGGGATCAAGCCGCCCAATCTTTTCAACATCTTTGTTGGCATAGGGGAGCTTGTGCAGCACATAGCGCATGGCATTTAAACGCGCACGCTTTTTGCAGTCACTTTTGATCACGGTCCATGGTGCATCCGCCGTATCGGTCTGCGCAAACATGGCCTCTTTGGCGTCGGTGTACTCTTTCCACTTGTTAAGCGATTTTTTATCGATCGGGCTGAGTTTCCACTGTTTGAGCGGATGCACCTCACGCTCTTTAAATCGCCTGCGCTGCTCTTTCTGGCTCACTGAAAACCAAAATTTTATGACCCACACGCCACTGCGCACCAAGTGACGCTCAAACTCGGGGGCTTGACGCATGAACTCGTTATATTCCTGATCGGTGCAAAAGCCCATCACACGCTCAACACCCGCGCGGTTATACCAGCTGCGATCAAACAATGTAATCTCACCGGCAGTTGGCAGATGCTGCACATAGCGCTGGAAATACCACTGTCCGCGTTCCGCTTCGGTCGGCTTTTCGAGAGCGACCACCCGCGCGCCGCGAGGATTCAAATGCTCCATGAAACGCTTGATCGTGCCGCCCTTGCCCGCTGCATCACGGCCCTCAAACAAGATCACGACCCGCTGCCCCGTTTCTTTTACCCATGCCTGAAGCTTTAAGAGCTCCACTTGCAACTGATATTTTTGCGCCTCATACGCCGATCGGCGCATCAGGTTTTTATAAGGGTAGCCCCCCTCGCGCCAATCCTCTGAAAGCTCATCATCAGGATTGATCTTGAACTCGCCTGTGCCCTTGCTCTGGAGCTCGGGAATGGAAAGAAATGCGGAACGAATGGCCTCAACATCATCGGGCGCTGCGCCTTGAATCATGGCGCGCAGGTCTTCGACTCGCTTTTGCAAACTCAGATCGCCTTCGCCGCTCAGAATTGATTTCAACGCAGCGCTTTGCTTGCCGCGTGCCGCCCGGATTGAGCGATCGACAAGGTATTCTGTCAGCGCCTCGGGCGCCAGCGAGGGGGGTCGGTCGCCCCGGCTCACGGGCCGCGATTGCTCTGTCGTGGTTGTGTTGGTTTTTCTCATAGTGCCCCCCTGGCCTAAACCTAAATTTTGAACGCTTCAGGTTCGAGACATCCCCCGATTCATTGAAATGAATCAAGGAAACCCGCCAATTCGGGGTCAAACAGCTTGGAGCGCGTGATATTCGAGATCGGCAAGCGCAATAACTTCCAAAGCCCGCTCATGCGTGGCCTCCAAAATGACGGGAGGGGCTACGCCAGCATCCGCCGCCTCGCGCCAGCGGCTTGCGCAAACGCACCAACGATCGCCCGGCCTTAACCCAGGAAATTGATAGCGCGGATTCGGCGTGCTTAAGTCATTGCCTTGTGATTTTGAGAAACTTAAGAAGGCTTCGGTCATTTGTGCGCACACCGTGTGGCTGCCCAAATCCTCCTCGCAGGTGTTGCAACAGCCATCGCGAAAAAACCCGGTGACCGGGTCGGTGCCGCAGGGCTGCAACACGCCACCCAGAACATTTTTTGCTTTTTCTGACATAAGCAAAATTTTGCTTGGATTGTTGGTCTCAATCAAGCCGCAGCTCAAGAAGCCCTACACTTTGGGTCCATAATTTAGAAAAATTACCTGCAGAGCAATTCCATGAGCGCTTCCGACCCCAAAACCCTTGCCAGTCTGCGTAAAGACTATGCGCGTGCCTCGCTTGATGTTGCCGATGTGAAACCCAACCCAGTGCATCAGTTCCAACACTGGTTTGAAGAAGCACAACGCGCCGAGGTGCTTGAGCCCAATGCCATGACCCTTGCCACGATTGACCCCAACGGCAGGCCCTCGGCACGCATCGTGCTGATCAAAGGCATCGATGCACAAGGCATTTCATTTTTTACCAATTACAACAGCCGCAAAGGGCAAGCACTTGCAGCCAATCCGTTCGCAAGCCTGGTGTTTTTCTGGCCAGAGCTTGAGCGTCAGGTGCGCATTGACGGCAAGGTAGAGAAAGTCCCGGCCGCTGAATCCGATGAATACTTTCACTCGCGGCCCTTGGGCAGCAAGCTTGGCGCTTGGGCTTCCCCCCAAAGCGAGGTAATTGCTGATCGCGCCTGGCTTGAAGCCCGCCAAAAAGAGCTAGAGCAATCCTTTCCCGAGAAGTCCTCGCTGGAACCCCCGCGGCCCGAACACTGGGGCGGCTATCGGCTCATTCCAGATTGCTTTGAATTCTGGCAAGGCCGACCCTCACGGCTGCATGACCGCATCCAGTATCGGCGCACCGAAAAACTGTTCGAGCCAGCCCGCTGGGTTATTGAGCGATTAGCGCCCTGAACTTGGTTTCAGCTTTCACGACTTTCGGCGCCACCACAAAAAGGCAGTAGCCCTGATACGGGTTGCGTCGAAAGTAGTTCTCGTGCTCGGCCTCCGCTGGCCAAAACACACGATCTGTGGCCGGGCTTGCCACGGTCTGTGGGCTTGCATCAATCAGTTCGGTCACCGCGCCAGGCACCGCATCAATCGCTGCCCTCGCAGCTGCATGCTGCTGCACCGTCATGGCAAAAATTACCGAGCGATACTGTGGGCCAATATCGTTGCCCTGACGATTCGGCGTTGTGGGATCGTGAATTGTGAAAAACACTTCCAGTAATTGTTCATAAGCAATCTGGGCAGAGTCGAACTCAAGGCGCACCACTTCTGCATGGCCAGTCTTTTTGCCACAGACCTGCTCATAACTGGGGTTGGCGACATGGCCGCCCATATAGCCCGACTGTGCTCGCACCACGCCCTTGAGTTTTTGAAACACAGCCTCAAGGCACCAAAAACACCCACCACCCAATACTGCTGTTTCAGTTTGCTGGCCAGTCAAGATAACGATCTCCTTATTCCTAAACGCGAAAAGCTTTTCTACCCCCTTGGGGGTGCAAGCGCAAGTTTTCACGTATCCTTCGCAGCTTGTTTTCAGCCCCTCTTTTGCGGATCATCCCATGAGCCTTGTTCAGAAATTCCTTGGGTCGTTGCTGGCCTTGTCGATTGGCATTGTGAGTGCGGTGCACGCCGCCCCGGCACCCCAGCCTCTGGTTAGCCCAGCCGAGCTGCGCACCTTGATTGACCAAAAAGCCGTTCGGGTGCTGGATATTCGCGAGCTTTTACAAAACGACAACAAAACGCCCAACTACGCTGCGGGCCACATTCCCGGGGCCATTGCGGCACCCTATTCATCGCTGCGCGGCCCCGACACCAACCCAGGCGAGGTGATTGCCGAGCGCAAGCTCTCGTCCCTGCTTGGCAAATGGGGCGTAACGCCTGATACGCATGTGGTGATTGCCCATACGGGCGCAGATCCAAGCGATTTTGGCGGGGCGGCACGTTTTTATTGGACGCTCAAGCTTGCCGGCGTGAAAAAGATTTCGATCCTGGATGGGGGGCTCGGCGCCTGGATGGCCGCGAAATATCCCACGCAAACTGAAGCCCCGAAAATTGCAGAAACAAAATTCAATGTAAAGATTGATCGCAGCCAGATCCCAACAAGTGCTCAAATTCTTGCGCTGCTCAAGCCCGGATCCAACAAAAAATTTCTGCTCAATGACGCTCGGCCTGAAGACTATTTCCTGGGCAAAGAACGCCATTCGGCAGCAGCGCGTGCTGGAACGCTGCCCGGGGCAAAAAACTTTGACCACGAAGAATGGTTTCAACTCAACACCGGCAAGCTCTTGCCCAAGTCTCAGCTCGAATCCATGGCCAAAAGTGCCGGTCTAATTACCGATGCCGAAGTGATCAGCTTTTGTAATTCAGGCCACTGGAGCGCGACGACCTGGTTTGTGCTTTCAGAAATTTTGGGCCGAGACCATGTGCGCATGTACCCCGACTCCATGATTGGCTGGTCGCGTTCCCGAAACCCCATGGACAACGAGCCTGCGGCAAAATCACGGCTTGATCAGCTGAAAGACTCCGCAAAAAAACCTGGCCAGTAAATGTATCGCCTGACGCTTGTTGTGCCTGCAATTGCAGGCTTGTTTGCAATCACTTGGTTTGCGGGCCTTCGCGCAGGATTGCTGCTATTGCTGGGCCTGGGGTTTGGTGCCGCGCTGTCAGCAGCGCGATTTGGCTTTACAACGGGCTGGCGTAACTTGGTGGTGCATCGTGACCCTTGGGGCATGGTGGGCCAAATGGTGCTGATGGCCTTGTGCGCATTGCTCGCCTTTCCCTTGCTTGCAAACTTCGAGGGAGAAATGGTTGGCGCAGTCGCACCCATTACATGGGCTTTGCTCTTAGGCGCCCTGCTCTTTGGCTTTGCCATGCAGCTTGCCGATGGCTGCGGCTCCGGGACACTTTACAAGGCGGGGGCGTCATCACCAATTTCCTGGGTCGTGCTGCCAGCCTTCATTGCAGGCAGTTTTTTGGGGGCCTCGCATCAGCCACTGTGGGAGGAGCTGGGCGGGCCGCTGGTTTCGGTGGGTATTTCAGCGCAAGCGGCGCCCGTTGACTTTCTTGCATCAACGGGCCTGGCAGCGGCTCTGACTATTACGGTGCTGGCCTGCGGTGTTGTGGCGTGGGTTTCGGTGGCGTATTGCAAGCGACAGGCATTCGCGTCGCGACAGGCCTTGCCGAAGGTTCCGAGCCGTTGGCTGTGGGGCGCTGTGGCGATCGCGCTGCTCTACGCCCTGCATTTGATCGTGGCCGGCCAGCCCTGGGGAATTGTTTATGGCCTGGGCCTGTGGGGCGCTAAACTTGTTTCTTTCTTTGGCACAGATCTCTCCACTGATTTGTTCTGGGGTTACTCGCCACATGCAGAGCGCATTGCCGAGCCCTTGCTGTGGGACACCACCTCGGTCACCAATATTGGCTTGCTCTACGGGGCGCTCGTGGCAAGCCGCTGGAAGGCCGAGGAATTCAAACAGAAAAAATGGCCGGGCATGGGGCCGCTTGCGGTCAGCGTTTTTGCAGGCCTGCTCATGGGCTACAGCTCACGCATGGCCTATGGCTGCAATGTTGGCGCCTATCTGGGCGGAATCGCCTCGGGCAGCCTGCATGGCTGGGTCTGGTTCGCGATGGCCTTTATCGGATCAATTGCCGGCGTCAAAGCGCGGCGGAAAGCGGGGATCGTATGACCCGCGGCGTCATTGTTTTCTGGCTGATCTTGATCGGGCTGGTGGCTTGGGACTATTCCGCAACCGAGTATCCTCGTATTGAGCCCGCGCCCATTGCACTGGGCAGCGGCCAAGCGGCCAGTGGTGGCCATTGCTCTGGAAGGTAGCCATGTCGATTCTCTCGGTGCTGATGAAATCAGATCCCAACGAGCCCCCGTCGGCGCCACGCGCTGATTGCGCTCTGTGTTCAAACGATGGCGGCCGGGTACTGTGGCGCGGTGCCTATTGGCGATTGGTGGCGGTTGATGATCCCGATTACCCGGGCTATGTGCGCTTGGTGTGCAATCGACATGTCACCGAGCTCGGCTGGCTCGCAAAACCCGAGCGCGATCAGTTATTCAAGCTTGTGCTGGCCATTGAGGAACATTTGCAGCAACAGTTGCGGCCCCACAAAATCAATCAGGCCAGTCTTGGAAATCAAACCCCACATTTTCATTGGCACATCATTCCGCGCTGGACTGACGACCCCTGCTTTCCCGATTCGATTTGGTCGGCTCGGCGAAACAGCACAACAAGCCCTGAATTAAACGCCCGTCATGCGGCCGCAGAAGCCGCCTTTGCAGGCCTTGGGGTGCTTTGCCAAAAAACGATTTATTAAGCGCAAGCGCGCTGCAAGCGGTCGCGCACAGCCTCCCATTGCACTGACTCGGGCGGCTGCTCAATGAGCAAGAGATCGGCACCTTGCTGATCAAGATCATTTAAGGTGGCATACAGCAGCTGTGCATAGGCTGGGGCGTGAGAGGGCATGAAACGAATCGCAATTCGCTCATCAAGGCCGTGGGGTTTGTTCAAACACATCGCAACAACCTTGGTATTGGGTGAGCGGGCAATCCATTCGTTAGCCTCACGCGTCAGCGCTTGCAAATTAAGCAGCCGGGCTTTCGTGCGCGGCGCATAGTGCGACTCCAAGGAACCTGAAACCCGAGGCGTGCCGCTTGCGGGGTTCTCTTGATTATTCAACGCAAGGCCAATCACCGATTCAATCGATTCGCGTGACACACCGCCGGGGCGAAGAATTTGCGGCGTGTTGCCGCTTAAATCCACGATTGTTGACTCAACTCCCACCGCACAATCGCCGCCATCCAAAATCAGGTCGTTCGTGCTTAAGCGATCGCCCAGGCTTTGCACAACATCGCGGGCCCGGGTGGGGCTTACGCCGCCAAACCGGTTGGCAGAAGGCGCGGCAATCACGCCGCTTCCAACACGAGAAAACTCGCTGAGCAGCGCCAGCGCAACCGGGTGAGAAGGCACGCGAATGCCCACGGTGTCTTGTCCGCCAGTGACTTGGTCGCTCACCTGAGGGGCGCGCTTCACAATTAAAGTCAGTGGCCCTGGCCAAAAGCGTTGCGCGAGCAGCTGCGCAGCCTGCGGCCAGTCTTTGGCGAGCGTGCGTGCGTGATCCTGGTCGGCCACATGCAAGATCACCGGGTGGTCTGCAGGCCGACCCTTGGCTTTAAAAATTTTTTCAACCGCCTGCGGGTTTAAGCCGTCGGCCCCAAGGCCATAGACGGTTTCAGTTGGGAAGGCGACGAGATGGCCGCTGGCGAGAGCAAGAGCAGCCTCTTGAACGGTGGACCGCCACGGCTGCTTCGCAGCCTCGCGGTGACGGTTTAAAGACTCGTCAT
>CAYTWR010000018.1:8823-29388 GCA_964442225.1 uncultured Burkholderiaceae bacterium
CGGTGACGGTTTAAAGACTCGTCATTGCGAGGCCCGCAGGGCCGTGGCAATCCATCACGCCAAGGCATTGCCGACATCCAATCCCAGAATGTCCGCAACAATCACAGCCTTGCGGCGCGCTTCTTCCAAGCTGCTGCCCAAGCAAGTGACATGGGCCATTTTGCGGCCCTTGCGCGGCTCTGACTTGCCATACAAATGCAAGTGCACATCGCGCTGCGCGCGCACGGCCTGCCAATCGGGCTCGACAGGCGTATCAGAAGCTTTGAACCAGCTATCGCCCAACACATTGAGCATGACCGCGGGTGATGTTAGGGCGACAGAACCCAGGGGCATGCCAGCACAAATGCGAACCTGTTGCTCAAACTGGCTGGTCTTGCAGGCTTCAATGCTGTAGTGCCCACTGTTGTGGGGGCGCGGCGCCATTTCATTGGCCACCAGTCTTGCGCCTGAGAGCACAAAGAACTCAACACATAACACCCCGACATAGGCGAGCGAATCAATAATGCGGCCGGCTGCAGCACGAGCGCGATCCGACACATCGCCAGAAATTCTTGCGGGCACTTGGGTGACTGCCAAAATGCCATTGCGATGCGTGTTTTCGCCCACCGGAAACACCTCAATGGCGCCTTGGGCGTCGCGTGCACAAATCACCGAAATCTCACGCTCCAGCGGCAACATTTTTTCAAGCACACAGGGCACATGGCCCATTGTTTTCCATGCCGCTTTCGCCTGCGCAATATCGTGCACCTTGGCCTGGCCCTTGCCATCGTAGCCCAGGCGTGCGGTCTTGAGCAGCCCCGGAAACAAGTGCTCGGGCAGATCATCAAAATCTTCAGCACGGGTGATCACCGCATGGGGCGCAACCTCTACACCGGTAGAAGCAATAAACCGTTTTTCATCGATGCGATCTTGGGCAATTGCGACGGCTGCCGCATTGGGCATGACCTGGCCAAAGCGCGCGAGAAAACGCAGTGACTCAGCGGGAACATTTTCAAACTCGGTGGTAAAGACCGAGGCTTTTTGTGAGAGCTGCGTTAGGCCCTGATAGTCTTCATAGTCGGCAACGATCACACTATCTGCGATCTGGCCTGCCGGCCCCTGCGCATCAGGGTCAAGCACAGCCACCTGCTGGCCGAGCTTGTGCGCCGCCTGAATCATCATGCGGCCAAGCTGGCCGCCCCCCATCAGCCCAATCATAGTGTTTACGACGCTGCGCCACCCAAAGAAGCATTCATGGACTGTGCGGCCTCGGTCTGTTGAGCGCGAAACACCGCAAGACGATCGCGAAGGGTTTCATCTTCAGTGGCCAGGGTGGCAATCAAATGCAATGCGGCATTGGCCGCACCAGCCTCGCCAATGGCAAAGGTGGCCACCGGAATGCCCTTGGGCATTTGAACAATTGAATACAAAGAATCTTCGCCGCGCAGATATTTCGAGGGCACCGGCACGCCAAACACGGGCACGGTCGTTTTTGCCGCCAACATGCCCGGCAAATGCGCAGCACCGCCCGCACCGGCAATGATCCCTTTGAGGCCACGGGCACAGGCTGCCTCCGCATAGGCATACAAAGTGTCAGGCATGCGATGCGCAGAGACTACTTTTGCCTCGTGGGGAATGCCGAACTGATCGAGGATGGCGACGGCATGGCGCATCACTTCCCAATCCGACTGTGAGCCCATGACCACGCCCACCACGGGCAGACGCACGCCAGCAATACGGAACAACGCTTCCCGATATTTCGCAGCCGTGCGCTCAACAACATGATCGGGCAGCGGCGGTGGCGGCGGTGTTTTGCCCCAGTCCAGGGTTTCAAGATAGTCACGCACAAACTGCTTGTCGAAACTTGGGGGGCTTGCGCCTTCCTGATACTGATCAGCCGGCCAAAATCGTGAGGAGTCCGCTGTCAAGACTTCATCCATCAAATGCAAAGTGCCCGATTCATCAAGCCCGAACTCAAACTTGGTATCGGCAATGATGATGCCCTGCGAGGCGGCATAGTCGCTGGCTTCTTTGTACAGACGAATGCTGATATCGCGAATTTTCTCTGCCAGGGGTTTGCCGATCTGTGCGCAGGCCTGCTCAAACGAAATATTTTCGTCGTGCATGCCCATTTCCGCCTTGTAAGCCGGGGTAAAAATGGGCTCGGGCAGTTTTGCCGCAAGCTTCAAACCTTGGGGCAAGGCAATGCCGCAGACACTGCCACTGGCTTGGTAATCCTTCCACCCTGAGCCAATCAAATAGCCTCGCACCACAGCTTCTATCGCAATAGGCTTTAAGCGTTTGGCCACAACTGCGCGACCGCGCACTTGTTCTACCTCGGATTCGCCCACGACCGATTCGGGATCAATGCCGGTCAGGTGGTTGGGGACAATGTGGGCCAGCCGCGAAAACCAAAAATCACTCATGCGATTGAGCACCACGCCTTTTTCAGGAATGGGTTCGCCCATGATCACATCAAAGGCCGACAAACGATCGGTGGTGATCATGAGCAGCTTGTCATCACCAACCGCATAAATGTCGCGCACCTTGCCGCGAGACACCAACGGCAAGGTGCGAATAGAAGACTGCAATAAAGCGGACATTAGTTAACCATCTGGGCCAGGGCACCGGTTTTGTAACGATTGGCAATTTCCGAAAGCGGAATCGCCTTGATTTTACTGGCCTGGCCAGCAGCGCCGAATTGCTGATAACGATCCATACAGATTTTCTTGGCGGCAGCACGCGCTGGTTTCAGAAAATCACGGGGGTCAAACTTGGAGGGATCTTCGGACATGGCCTTGCGAATGGCCGCGGTCATGGCCAAGCGAATATCGGTATCGATATTGACTTTGCGCACGCCGTATTTAATGGCCTCTTGAATCTCTTCAACGGGCACGCCATAGGTTTCCTTGATTTGGCCGCCGTATTTGCGAATCTCTTGCAAGATCTCCTGGGGCACCGATGAGGATCCGTGCATGACCAAATGGGTGTTGGGAATGCGCTTGTTGATCTCTTTGATTCGGTTGATTGCCAAAATATCGCCCGTGGGCTTGCGCGTGAATTTGTAAGCGCCGTGGCTGGTGCCGATGGCAATGGCCAGCGCGTCTAACTGCGTGCGCTTGACAAAGTCGGCGGCTTGCTCGGGGTCGGTGAGCAGCTGATCCATGGTCATGGTGGCTTCGGTGCCATGGCCGTCTTCTTTGTCGCCTTTCATGGTCTCTAAAGAGCCCAGGCAACCTAACTCGCCTTCCACCGTGACACCGGTGGCATGGGCCATTTCAACAACTTTTTTCGTGACATCCACGTTGTAGTCGTAGCTGGCAATGGTCTTGCCATCGGCCTCGAGCGAACCATCCATCATCACACTGGTAAAGCCCAATGCAATGGCACCCTTGCAAACATCGGGGCTTTGGCCGTGATCTTGGTGCATGACGATCGGAATATTGGGATAGGCCTCGACTGCCGCCTGAATCAAATGCTTTAAAAAGGGCTCGCCCGCATATTTGCGAGCACCCGCCGAGCCTTGCATGATCACGGGGGCATCCACTTCAGCGGCAGCCTCCATAATGGCCTGAACCTGTTCCAGGTTGTTCACATTAAATGCAGGAATGCCATAGCCATTTTCGGCAGCATGATCGAGCAGTTGACGCATAGATACCAAGGGCATGTCTGTCTCCTTTTTTAATTTCCCAAATCAAGATTTAAAGTGGCCATCGCTTTTGAGCCTGTACGAGGCGTTGCCGTGACCCGAACAATTTTCATGGTGTTCGTGCCGCCCGATTGGCCCACCGGGTCGCCAATGGTGATGATGATCAAATCGCCGTGGGACACAATGCCTTCATCGACCATGCGCTGCTGGGCTTCACGCAACACTTCTTCGCGCTCACGCGAGTTGTAATCGAAAAACACCGGGGTGACATCGCGGTAAAGGGACATGCGCCGGCGGCTTGCCTGCGCAGGCGTCAGGGCATAGATCGGCACGCCGGCATTTAAGCGTGACATCCACAAGGCCGTAGACCCAGATTCGGTGAGCGCCGTGATCGCCTTGACACTTAAGTGCCGGGCCGTAAACAGGCTTGCCATGGCAACGGATTGGTCAATGCGATCGAATGTGCGGTTAAGAAAATCGGTGTCCAGGGTTACTGAAGCCGATTTCTCGGCTTCCACGCACACGCGAGCCATCGCCTTGACCGTTTGAACAGGAAAGCTTCCTGCAGCCGTTTCTGCCGAGAGCATGACCGCATCGGATCCATCAAGCACCGCATTGGCCACATCAGAAACCTCGGCGCGAGTGGGCACTGGCGCGCTGATCATGGACTCCATCATTTGCGTTGCGGTGATGGTGAGTTTGTTGGACTCGCGCGCCATGCGGATCATGCGCTTTTGCAAGGCCGGCACCGCAGCATCGCCCACTTCCACCGCCAAGTCGCCTCGGGCCACCATGATGGCATCCGATGCGTCAATAATTTCTTGAAGGTTGGTGATCGCTTCGACACGCTCGATCTTTGCAACCGTGGCAGCACGACAGCCCGCTGATTGCATAAGCTTTCGGGCAAGCGCCATGTCGGCGCCATCTTTGGGAAATGACACTGCAAGAAAATCAGCGCCGATTTCTGCCGCCACTTTAATGTCGGAGATATCTTTTTCGGTAAGTGCCGGCGCTGAAAGCCCCCCGCCTTGCCGGTTAATGCCTTTTCGGTCGGACAGTACGCCGCCTTCAAGCACCGTGCAGGCGATCTTGGTTGTCGAGACCGTATCGACACGCATGGACATTTGGCCGTCGTTTAAAAGCAGCGTGTCGCCAGGTGAGACATCGTTAACCAGCTCTTTGTAATCAAGGCCTACATGGTGCTGATCGCCAAGCTCGCATTCAATGTCAAACACAAACTTATCGCCAACCGCCAGCGTGATCTTGCCATTGGCAAATTTGCCGACCCGGATCTTGGGCCCTTGCAGGTCTGCCAAAATTCCAATGTCGAGCCCATGCTTTTGAGCGGCTGCGCGCACCTGCGCCGCACGATCACGATGATCCTGGGCAGTGCCATGCGAAAAATTAAGCCGAACAACATTGACACCGGCCAAGATCAGCTGCTCGATCATCTCGGAGGAAGAAGTTGCAGGCCCAAGGGTCGCAACGATTTTGGTGGCGCGGGGCAAGCTCACGATTATTTCGCAGACATCAGGGCAACCGTTGTGTCGAGCATACGGTTGGAAAATCCCCACTCGTTGTCGTACCACGACAAAATCTTGACGAGCTTGCCGTCGGGCGAGACACGCGTCTGGGTTGAATCAAAAATGCTGGAACGCGGATCGTGGTTAAAGTCGATTGAGACCAAAGGATCGGCGTTATAGCCCAACACGCCCTTGAGCTCACCTTCAGAGGCGGCCTTCATCATGGCGTTGACTTCTTCAATGCTGGTCGCTTTCTTGGAAACAAAGCTCAGATCCACCACCGAGACATTGATCGTGGGCACACGCATGGCAAAGCCATCGAGCTTGCCATTGAGCTCAGGCAGCACCAAGCCCACGGCAGCAGCAGCGCCGGTCTTGGTGGGGATCATGGACATGGTGGCGGAACGGGCACGACGCAGGTCTTCGTGATAGACATCGGTGAGCACCTGATCGTTGGTGTAAGCGTGAATGGTGGTCATGAGCCCGCTTTCAATGCCCAGCTTTTCATGCAAGACCTTGGCCACAGGCGCCAAGCAGTTGGTGGTGCACGAGGCGTTTGAGATCACCGTATGCGAGGCCTTGAGCACATTTTGGTTAACGCCAAACACCACGGTGGCATCGACATCTTTGCCACCAGGCGCAGAGATGATCACTTTTTTTGCGCCGCCTTTTAAGTGGGCGGATGCTTTTTCTTTGCTGGTAAAAAAGCCGGTGCACTCCATGACCACATCGACACCGAGATCGCCCCAAGGCAGCTCGGCAGGGTTGCGATTGGCCAGCACACGAATGCGATCGCCATTGACCACCATATACTCGCCATCGACTTGCACCGTTCCGGGAAACTTGCCGTGGGCGGTGTCGTAACGCGTTAAGTGGGCATTGGTCTTTGGGTCGCCAAGGTCATTAATGGCCACAATCTGAATGTCGTGCTTTTTGCCCCCTTCATAGTGGGCACGCAAGACATTGCGGCCGATGCGTCCATAACCATTGATTGCGACTTTGATCGTCATTGCTGTTTTCTCCTTATTAGAAACACTTGCTAACGCAGCACTGCCTTGGCAGTGGCCACCAATTCATCTGCCGTAATGCCAAAAAACTTGTACAGATCACCCGCCGGTGCGGACTCACCGAAACGATCCAATCCCAGCACTGCATCAGGCTGATACTTCCACCAGAAATCGGTCACACCCGCCTCAACCGCCACGCGGGGAACGCCATCGGGCAGCACTGAGCGTTTGTACTTCATGTCTTGCTGGTCAAACACGGTGCTCGACGGCATGGACACGACCCGAACCCGCACATTGTCGGCGCGTAATTTCGCAGAGGCCTGCATGGCTAGCGATACCTCAGAGCCTGTGGCCATTAATACCACTTCAGGGTCGTGATCACCCACCAACACATAGGCGCCTTTTTCAATCAAGGCCGCAAACTTGGGCTGACAGATCTGGGGAGAAAGATTTTGACGTGACAGCAACAGTGCGGTCGGGCCGTTGTGACGCTGCAAAGCGCACTTCCAGGCCACTGCCGTTTCCACCGCATCGGCCGGGCGCCAGACATGCAAGTTGGGAATTAAGCGAAGCGACGCGGGGTGCTCAACCGGCTGGTGAGTCGGGCCATCTTCGCCCAGGCCAATCGAGTCATGCGTGAACACATGAATCACCCGGGTTTTCATGAGCGCGGCCATGCGAATGGCGTTGCGGCTGTAATCTGAAAAAGTCAGGAAGGTGCCGCCATAAGGAATAAAGCCACCATGCAGGGCAATGCCGTTCATGACCGCGGCCATGCCGAATTCACGTACACCGTAGTTGATATGCGCGCCTGCGGTGAGCGCACCTTTGTCATCAACACGCAGCGCGGCAACGCCTTTCCAGTTGGTCAGGTTAGAGCCGGTCAGGTCGGCCGAGCCGCCGAGCAAACCTGGTGTGCGCGGGCCAATATCGTCCAGCACAATCTGTGAGGCTTTGCGGCTTGCCACCGTAAGATTTTCACCCGCAAGCTTGGCAATCAAGGCATCGGTCTTGGCCTCGAAATCTTTGGGAAGCTCGCCCTGCATGCGGCGCGTAAATTCGTGGGCCTCATGCGGATGGGCCTTAGCGTATTTTTCAAATAAGGCTTTCCATTGCCCTTCACGCGACTGGCCGGCAGCCTTTGCATCCCAAGCGCTTTTCACATCGGCCGGAATTTCAAAGGGCTCGTAGGGCCAGTCAATGGCCTGGCGTGTGAGCTCAATTTCTTCAGGGCCCAAGGCTTCGCCGTGGGCCTTGGCCGTTCCCACACGATTGGGCGAACCTTTGCCGATCTGGGTTTTGCAAATAATCATGGTGGGCGCAAGCCGGCCGTTATGGCCTTTTACGCCCCATTCACGGGCTTGTGCAATTGCTTTGGAAACGGCTTTCGCGTCGTGGCCATCAATGGGGCCAATCACATGCCAGCCATACGATTCAAATCGTTTGCGCGTGTCATCGCGAAACCAGGCCTGCACTTGGCCATCAATCGAAATGCCGTTGTCGTCGTAAAGGGCGATTAGTTTCGACAGGCCCCAGACCCCGGCCAAGGAGCACGCCTCGTGTGAAACACCTTCCATCAGACAGCCATCACCTAAAAACACGTAGGTGTTGTGATCAACAATGTCGAGACCCGGCTTGTTAAATTCAGCCGCCATGAGCCGCTCGGCCAAGGCCATGCCGACTGCGTTGGAGATGCCCTGGCCCAAGGGGCCGGTTGTGGTCTCGACCCCGGGGGTCATGCCGTACTCGGGGTGGCCCGGCGTTTTGGAATGCAGCTGACGAAAATTCTTGAGCTCTTCAATCGGCAAGTCATAGCCGGTGAGATGCAGCAGGCTATAGAGCAACATGGATCCGTGGCCATTGGACACCACGAAGCGATCACGATCGACCCAATGCGGATTGCTGGGGTTATGTTTTAAATGGCAACCCCACAGGGCAACCGCCATTTCAGCCATGCCCATGGGCATGCCAGGGTGACCAGAATTTGCTTTTTGCACGGCATCCATGGACAAAGCGCGAATCGCGTTGGCCATGCGAGAAGAAACGGGGGGCAGTTCAGTGGCAGGAAATTGCATGGATGAAGGGTCCTGAAGGAGTGGGAAATTACACCTACAAAATCTAGGGCTACTGACTGTTAAGTTAAAGTCACGATTCTTGAACCAACAAATAAGCTAGGCTTATCCGGGCACTGAATCCGCCTGCATTGCCGTAAACCCTGAATTCTACCCCCCAAAACACGCCCGTTTATGCGACCCCGAATTCTGTTTCGAGACCTGCGCACCGGGGAGTTTGAGCTCGATGAAGACAACAGCCATCACCTGGCCAAGGTGCTTCGGGCCAAGGCAGGCGACCCGCTGGTGATCTTCGATGGCCAGGGTCGAGAAGGCCAGGCCGTCATCGTGCGAACGCAAAAGACGGCAACCGTGGTGGCTGTCGAGTCGATCGAGACCATTACTCGGGAATCTCCACTCAAGATCACCGTGGTGCAGGCCCTATGCACTGGGGACAAAATGGACTGGGTGGTTCAGAAATCCACCGAACTGGGTGCTGCACGCATCATTCCTGTCGCAGCTGGCCGCAGCGTGATGAAGCTCGACGCCTTGCGCGCTGAAAAGCGCCGTGAACATTGGTTGGCCATCGCCCAAGCCGCCAGCGCGCAGTGCGGCCGCACGGTGGTGCCGCAAGTAAGCCCGGTCATGCCGTTTACCGATGTGATTTCACACTGGAGATCTCAGTCGAGCCCCAAAACGGGTTGGTTGCTCGATCCCTTTGCCAATGAACGATTGTCGAATGCGCCGATGCAAGGCGAGATCACCGTGATGATTGGCCCCGAGGCGGGCTGGACAGACGAGGAAGAAACACTCGCAAAATTCGGGGGGTTTAAAGGGGTTCAGCTGGGCCCTCGCATTTTGCGCACTGAAACAGCCGCCGCCGTAGTGCTCACCGCGATTGCGATGCGCATTGGCGAGTTTTGAAAGGTGTCAGGCACCTAGGCACGGTGTCAGGCACCGAGCCGCAGGCACGGTGCCTGACACCGTGCCTGACACCTCTAGCTGTTAGCGTCGAGCACCGTGAGTGCCGTCATGTTCACAATGCGTCGCACGGTCGCTGAAGATGTGAGAATCGTGGCAGGACCTGCACAGCCCAACAGAATCGGCCCGATCGCAACGCCACTTCCCGCAGCCGTTTTGAGCAGGTTGTAGGAAATGTTGGCCGCATCAATGGTGGGCATCACCAAAAGATTCGCCTCGCCTTGCAGGGTCGATCTGGGCATGATGGCCTTTCTCAACGCCGAATCGAGCGCCACATCGCCATGCATTTCCCCATCGATATTCAAGTCAGGCTGCTGAGCGCGCACAATTTCAAGGGCGCGCTGCATCTTTGCAGCCGAGGGCTCTTTGCTGCTGCCGAAATTGGAATGCGACAGCAACGCCACACGCGGCTCTAAGCCGATACGGCGCATTTTTTCCACCGCCATCATGGTGATCTCGGCGACCTGCTCAGCAGTGGGATCTGCATTCACATGGGTGTCGACCACCGCCAATGAGCGGTTGGGAAGAATCAAGACATTCATGGCCGCATACACCTGTCGGCCTGGCTGGTGACCCAGCACTTGGTCAACGTAATGCAAGTGCAAGGCATGCGTGCCGAATGTGCCGCAGATCAGGCCATCGGCCTCGCCTTTGTGAATCATCATGGACCCGATCAGGGTGTGGCGACGGCGCATTTCGAGCTTGGCGTACTGTTCGGTCACGCCTTTACGCTCAGTCATGCGGTGAAAGGTTTCCCAATACTCTCGATAGCGGGAATCGAACTCAGGATTCACCACTTCGAAATCGACGCCTGGGCGAATGCGCAGGCCAAAGCGTTCAATGCGTTTTTCAAGCACCGCGGGGCGGCCGATCAAAATCGGTGTGGCCAGTTTTTCATCGACCACCACTTGCACCGCCCGAAGCACGCGCTCTTCCTCGCCCTCGGCATAGACAATGCGTCGCTTGCTCGCACGCTTGGCCGCCTGAACAATGGGCTTCATGAAGTTGCCCGAGTGGTACACAAAGTCTTGCAAGCCCGCAATATACGCATCGAAGTCTTGAATCGGCCGGGTCGCCACGCCACTTGCCATTGCGGCTTTGGCCACTGCGGGCGCAATGGTGACGATCAAGCGCGGATCAAAAGGCTTGGGAATCAGGTACTCGGGCCCGAAGGACAAATTGCCCGTGCCATAGGCAGCCGACACCACTTCGCTTTGCTCGGCCCGCGCGAGCTCGGCCACTGCATGCACGGCGGCAAGCTCCATTTCGCGCGTGATCGTTGTAGCACCTGAATCCAGGGCGCCCCGAAAAATAAACGGAAAGCACAAGACATTGTTGACTTGATTGGGATAGTCGGTGCGGCCCGTTGCAATAATCGCATCGTCACGTACCGCTTTGACATCGTCGGGCAGAATTTCTGGATTGGGATTTGCCAACGCGAAAATTAAAGGCTTGGCGGCCATTTTCGCAACCATGTCTTGTTTCAGCACGCCACCGGCTGAAAGCCCCAGAAAAATATCCGCGTTGGGAATGACATCCGCAAGTGTGCGTGCATCGGTTTTTTGCGCAAACCGCGCCTTTTCGGAGTCCATAAGTTCAGTGCGGCCTTCGTAGACCACCCCAACAATGTCGCTAACCCAAATATTTTCTTTGGGCAGGCCAAGATCTAACAACAAATCAAGGCAGGCCAAGGCCGCAGCGCCAGCGCCGGAAACCACGAGCTTTACTTTTTTAATGTCTTTACCCACCACTTTCAATCCGTTGACCAGGGCTGCGCCCACCACAATGGCGGTGCCATGTTGGTCATCGTGAAAGACTGGGATTTTCATGCGTTCACGCAGCTTGCGCTCAACATAAAAACAATCGGGCGCTTTAATGTCTTCCAGGTTAATGCCGCCAAAGGTCGGCTCAAGCGCCGCAATGATCTCGACCAATCGATCCGGATCAAGCTCGTTGACTTCAATGTCAAACACATCAATGCCCGCAAACTTTTTAAAGAGCACCGCCTTGCCTTCCATGACTGGCTTGGAGGCCAGCGGGCCGATATTGCCAAGCCCCAGCACCGCGGTGCCGTTGGTGATCACGCCAACCAGATTCCCCCGGGCGGTGTAGCGAAAGGCATTCACGGGATCCGCCACGATTTCTTCACATGCCGCCGCCACCCCGGGTGAATAAGCCAGGGCTAAGTCACGCTGGTTTGTGAGCTGCTTGGTGGGCGTGACCGAAATTTTTCCGGGACTGCCCTTTTCGTGATATTCAAGGGCTTGCTTGCGAAAGTGCGGATCCATGGGGGCGGCCTAAAAAGGGCAAATTATCCCACGCCCAAAGCCTTAGCAATCACCTGGGAAACGTGAACCGCGCCACGCTGCGCACCATCGGCAATTTGATGACGGCATGAAAACCCGTCGGCCACGATAATCGCCTGGGGGCTTGCTTGCCGCACCGCGGGCAATAAATTTGCCTCGGCCATTTTCATTGAGAGCTCGTAATGCTGGGCGTCGTAGCCAAAGCTTCCCGCCATGCCGCAGCAGCTGGTTTCAATGAGCCTGGGCAGTGCCCCAAGGCTGCGCAAGGCGTCGAGGGTTGGGGAGATCGCACCCATGGCCTTTTGGTGGCAATGGCCGTGCACCAAAACTTCAGGCAACGCGTGTTTTACGGGTGGCACGGGGTTGTTGCGAGCCCACTCCAGCCACCATTCTTCAAACAGCAAGGCCCGCTTGCTCAAGCGTTCGGCATCGGGCCCTAGGCCCATTGAAAGCCATTCATCGCGAAGACTCAAAATGCAAGAGGGTTCTAGGCCCACCACAGGCACGCCACGATCAATGGCGGGCTTTAAAGCGGCAAGCGTTTTTCTCGCGTGCAGCTTTGCTTCATTGATCATGCCAACCGATAGGGCTGTTCGGCCACAACACAAAGGCTCTTTCGCGGCAGCGCCGGAAATGGCAACCCGCACTCCCAGGGCTTGCATCACCGCCAAAGCCGCACGCAAGTGCTCGGGCTCGAAGGCGTTGTTAAAGGTGTCGGCCCAGAGGACGACATCGCAGTCGTGGAGCGATGGATCGCCACGGCCTTGCAGGCCTCGCGATGACGAAACAAAAGTATCCCGCCGCCACTTCGGCAGCATGCGCCTCGCAGAAATCCCCATGAATCTCTGTTGCAATGCCCGCAGCCAGGCGAACCGATTGCGCAAATTCAGCAGCGCCCCAAGGCCGGGAATCGCTGCGACACGCAAAGCGAACTGCGGCAGCATTGCCACCATTTGATCTTTACGCGAAAAGCCAACACGCTTGCCGTATTGAACCAGCGCTTCAATTTTCATGCGGGCCATATCAACCCCGGTGGGGCACTCGCGCTTACAGCCCTTGCAACCCACGCACAGATCCAACGCATCGCGCACTGCATTCGTTGACCAGGCATCGGCACCGAGCTGGCCGCTTAGCGCAAGACGCAGAGTATTGGCCCTTCCGCGCACAGAGTGCTGTTCGTCACGCGTAACCCGATAACTGGGGCACATGGTGCCCGCATCGAATTTTCTGCAATGGCCATTGTTGTTGCACTTTTCAATGGCCTTGAAAACGCCCGACTCGTCTCGAAACAAACGGGTGCCCTCTATTTTTGTGCAGCGAACGATCTTTCCGGGGTTCATTAAGTTATCCGGGTCAAAGGCGTCTTTGACCTGCTCAAAGGCCTGGGTAATGCG
This sequence comes from uncultured Burkholderiaceae bacterium, assembly GCA_964442225.1. Lineage (GTDB taxonomy): Bacteria > Pseudomonadota > Gammaproteobacteria > Burkholderiales > Burkholderiaceae_A > Lacustribacter. Next base: position 21,714 of record CAYTWR010000018.1, read on the forward strand.
ATCGCCAAACTGCCACTGCACCCATTCGCTGCGCACCAAACCATCACCGTGTTCGCCAGAAAATGCGCCTTTGTATTTGCGCACTTCCCACAGCGCAGATTGCGATTTCGCATCGGTCATTTGCACCACCGAGCCTGGCAGGCCCAGATCACCCATCAGTTCATCAAGTGCACGCAACTTTTCAAGCAAAGGTGCTTGCATATCGCCCGCAAACTCCACCAACAATAACGCGTCAGTCTCTTGGCCTTGTACACGCGTTAATGCCGTTTCAATCACTGGCGCAAATAGCGGATTAGCGCGCGAAAGCTCAATCATGTTGCGATCAACCAGCTCCACCGCTACGGGCCCAAGCTTCACAATATGTTGTGTGAACGCCATGGCCTGGTGAAAAGTGGGAAAGTTCACCACCCCCAACACTTTTACTTTTGGAAGGGGCGCAAGCTTAAGCTTGATCGACTCAAAATAAGCGAGCGTTCCTTCGGAGCCCACCAGAAGGTGGGCAAAGTTCACCAGCTCGCTTGGATCGTTGGGAAGATAGGGCCGCTCGCTTTGCGGAAAAAAAATATCCAGGTTATAGCCGCCCAAGCGACGCATGACTTTGGGCCAGACCGCTTTAATCTCGTCTTCCACTGAACCCGCAATTTGAAAGAGCTTGGGAATAAGCTGATTCATGCGGGCGCCAACCAACGCCATGTCACCCGAGTCACCAAAACGGCCGAAATAGGCGCGCGTGCCGTCGGCAAGCAAGGCGTGAATGCCTTCCACGTTGTGCACCATGTTGCCGTAAAAGAGCGAACGCGAGCCGCAGGAATTATTGCCCGCCATGCCGCCAATCGTGCACTGTGCAGCCGTGGACACATCCACTGGAAACCAGACGCCGTGGGGCTTTAGCGCAGCATTCAAATGATCCAACACCACGCCAGGCTGCACCACAGCAGTCATGGCCTTCAGATCAATCTCGAGAATATTTCGAAGGTATTTGCTGTGATCAATGACCAAGGCTTCGCCCACGGTCTGGCCGCACTGCGAGGTGCCAGCACCGCGTGGCAACAGTGGCACCTTCAAGTCGCGGGCAATCTCAATCGCAATGCGCGCATCAAGCTCGGTGCGCGGTACGGCCACCGCAATGGGCATGATCTGGTAGATCGACGCATCGGTTGCGTAACGGCCGCGCGATGCCGCATCGGAATAGATCTCGCCCTGAATTTCTTTGCGCAGGCGCGAGACCAAAGCAGATCGTCCGGCGGATTTTTCCAAACCGCCCGTAAGGAACGCACGGCGGCTTTGGGCCAGCTCAGTCATGAACCTTGGATCAGGCTAGGGCCCTTCCCACTGCGGCCGCTTGCATGCGCTCGCGAACGCGGAACACCCGTTCGGGGTAGGTGGTTGTGGCCGAAGGGTCAACCCCGACATAGGCTTTAAGCGCGGCATCCTCCGAGCCAAAACGGTCAATGTATTCGCGAAGAATGGCAGCGCCCACCTGAAGGTTCACCCAAGGGTCAGCGGCCTTATCCATTCCGCCGAATTCTTTGAGCTTGTCGGCGTGCGCCTTGGGCATGATTTGCATCAGGCCAATCGCCCCGACCTGACTTTCCGCCATGGGATTAAACCCGGACTCGACCGAAATCACAGCCAAGATCAGGTAAGGGTCGATTCGATATCGGGAAGCACTGTCATAGGCAGCCGCCACAAGCTGCTCGACCGAGGCCACCGAGACCCGGTGACGGTTGGCAATCCAGCGGGCGACCCGGCTTTGCTCGATCGTAAGCACGGTCGGCACCGGCGAGTACAAAGATTTCTCGGCGGGCGCAAGCGCCTCCACCGCAAGAACTCCCCAAGCGCCAAGACGATCCCGACCCGATGCAGTGAGCAAAGTGGAAAGGGCTAACAAGCCAATCACCACAAAGGCGGTCGTGCGCTGCTTGAGTGACTCCCACCCCTGCATGACGGTGGAATTGGTTTGGTTTGGATCGGTCATGGCCAGATTGGAACACAGGGTACACAGCGCTGCAATGCTTTAAAACCCTTTTTAAATCAAGTACTTAGTTATTTGTATGCGCCCACTTAACCAGAGCGTCTAGGCTGGAGCGGGCCTTTGAAGCTTCAGGGTGATTCACCAGCAAAACAAGGACAACCCATTGACCCGAGGCCGAGAAAAGGTAGCCCGCCAGACCCCTGACATCTTCGAGCGCCCCCGTTTTGAGCCATGCCCTTCCTTGAAGTTCAGTCTGCCGAAACCGATGTCGCACCGTTCCCTCGGCGCCCGCCGTCGGCAAGGTGAGCATCCACGATTCGGCATCGGGAGCGTAAAGCGCCTGGGCCAAAAGCCTTGCGAGATTTTGTGGGGCAATGCGCTCTTGCCGGCTCAATCCCGAACCGTTTTCCATGACCAGCTCGGGAAAGTCCAACCCCTGAGACCGCAAATAGTCGCGCACCGCCTGATAGGAAGCTGCCCGCGTGCCTGAACCGCTTTGCTCTGCCGACAGATTCAGAAACAAGTTGCGGGTCATGGGGTTGTTGCTCATTTTGTTGATATCCGAGACCAGTTCGATCAGTGACCTGGGCGAGCGCCAGTCAATCAGAGTTCTAGCATGGCTTGGCGTTGGGCCTGTGGCCAACCGGGCTTGAATCGAACCGCCCGCATCTTCCCAAGCCGCAATAAATGCCTTGAAAGCAAAACGCGCGTGATCTAACACCGCCACATAAAAATCCACCCCATCACAACGCTTGCCCATGGTGCCGGTCACCGAAAGCCTTGCGCGATCATCCATGCGGGCCTGCACACTGGTGGCCTTGCAGCCGCCTTCGACCAGTTGAACCCGGCTCGCAATTTCAGTTTCAGGAATGCGCGGCTCGGTAAACACTGCGATCTCACCGCCTGCTTGCGGCCAGACCGAGACCTTCACCGCTTTGAAATTCACCATGGCCGCGTGAGCGCCGACGTTATAGGCCGAAAAGGGCTTGCCATCGAACTGGCCAGGATCCACTTCGGGCTCAGCAAAACGCGTGCCGTCGATCACCACCGCGCCTTCAATGCGATGAATGCCAATGGCCCGAAGCTGCTGTGCGATTTGCGCCAGATCTTCAACCACCAGCTTGGGGTCTCCCCCGCCTTGAAAAAATAAATCCCCCTTCAACACGCCCGCCTCCAGGCGGCCCGTCGTAGCGATTCGGGTTCGATGGCGATATTGCGGCCCCAAAAGGCCCAGCGCGGCGCGCGTGGTCACGAGCTTCATGAGCGAGGCCGGATTCATGGGCAGCTGGGCATTGAGCCCAACGCCTTTTAGTTGCGCTGGCAATTTTTCGCTTGGAGGAATAGGCAGCATCACCACACCCCATGCATAATCCGGCAGCCCGGATTGGGAGATGATCTCTCGGACCTGCGGATCGACCGGCGCAAGCTTAAGCGGTGGGAGCTGTTGGGCCTTCAGGCTCATCCAAGGCCAAAGGCCGCAGGCTAGCGCAAACAGATAAGGTGCAATTCTTTTCACTTTGTGGGCTATAGTGGCCTAAAACACGGAGACAACCCGTATGGGACTTGAGAAAAACGAAAACTATTTTGAGCTCACCGACGACAACGATCGAGCTTCTGCTATTGAGGCGCAGTTTAATGAAGATGCCCTCGAAGAGGCGCGTCGCAAGATCGCTCCCGAGGTTAGCCCCGACTTTGATGGCAAGCATTGCATTGAGTGCGGGGAAAAAATCCCCACTGCCCGCCTAAAGCTGGGCAAGATCCGCTGCATTGAGTGCCAAAGCCTTCGGGAACAGAAAACCAAGTTTTTCGGGGGCTAGTCGCCCCACCCACCCTCGAACAGGTGTCAGGCACCGGCCTCGGTGCCTCGGTGTCTGACACCTAGGGTTTACCCTTAACTTGAAAAGCGGCCTCGCCGCCCCTATTATTAGCACTCAAGAGCGGTGAGTGCTAATGGCTTGCCCTCCGAATCCCTTTAACTGTCTTTTGGAATGGAGCGAAAAACAATGAAATTGCGTCCCCTACACGACCGCCTCGTGGTCAAACGCCTCGATAACGAGCGCAAAACCGCCTCCGGCATCGTGATCCCCGACAACGCCGCCGAAAAGCCCGACCAGGGTGAAGTGCTGGCTGTGGGCAACGGCAAGATCCTGGAAGACGGCAAAGTCCGCGCACTCGATGTGAAAGTCGGCGACAAAGTGCTGTTCGGCAAATATTCCGGCCAGAGCGTGAAAGTTGACGGCGAAGAGCTGTTGGTGCTTCGCGAAGACGATGTGATGGCAGTGATTGGCTAATTGTTAATGGATCGCCACGGGCCTTCGGCCCTCGCGATGACGGAACTTACATACGGAGAAATAAATAATGGCAGCAAAGCAAGTATTTTTCGGCGATGACGCACGTCACAAAATGGTGGCCGGCGTCAACATCCTGGCCAATGCAGTCAAAGTGACCCTGGGCCCCAAAGGCCGCAATGTGGTGCTTGAGCGTTCGTTTGGCGCTCCCACCGTAACCAAAGACGGTGTGTCGGTGGCCAAAGAAATCGAACTCAAAGACAAGTTCGAAAACATGGGCGCACAGATGGTGAAAGAAGTTGCTTCAAAAACTTCCGACTCGGCAGGCGATGGCACCACCACCGCAACCGTGTTGGCACAAGCGATCGTTCGTGAAGGCATGAAGTATGTTGCCGCCGGCATGAACCCCATGGATCTCAAGCGCGGCATCGACAAGGCCGTGATTGCGATTACCGAAGAACTCAAAAAGATCAGCAAGCCATGCACCACTTCCAAAGAAATCGCCCAAGTGGGCGCGATTTCCGCCAACTCCGATCAAGAAATCGGCGACATCATTTCGCAAGCCATGGAAAAAGTTGGCAAGGAAGGCGTGATTACCGTCGAAGACGGCAAGTCGCTGAACAACGAGCTTGATGTGGTTGAGGGCATGCAGTTTGATCGCGGCTATCTCTCGCCCTACTTCATTAACAACCCCGAAAAGCAAATCGCTGTTTTGGAAGATCCGTTCGTGCTGTTGCATGACAAAAAGATCTCCAACATTCGCGACCTGCTGCCCGTATTGGAGCAAGTGGCCAAGAGCGGCCGCCCGCTGTTGATCGTGGCAGAAGAAGTGGAAGGCGAAGCCCTGGCCACTTTGGTCGTAAACAACATGCGCGGCATTTTGAAGACCGTTGCCGTGAAAGCCCCTGGCTTTGGCGATCGTCGCAAGGCAATGCTCGAAGACATGGCCATTCTGACCGGCGGCACCGTGATCTCGGAAGAGACCGGCATGACCCTGGAGAAAGCTGGCCTGCAAGAGCTTGGCCGTGCCAAGCGTGTTGAAATCGGCAAAGAGAACACCACGATTATTGATGGCGCAGGCGATGCGAAAAACATCGAGGCACGTGTTAAGCAGATTCGTGTTCAGATCGAAGAAGCTACCAGCGACTACGACCGCGAAAAGCTGCAAGAGCGCGTTGCCAAGCTCGCTGGCGGTGTTGCCGTGATCCGCGTCGGTGCTGCCACCGAAGTGGAAATGAAAGAAAAGAAAGCCCGCGTCGAAGACGCATTGCACGCAACCCGCGCTGCCGTGGAAGAAGGCATTGTGGCAGGCGGTGGCGTGGCTCTGTTGCGCGCTCGTGCAACCGCGAAAGTCACCGGCGCCAATCCTGACCAGGAAGCTGGCGTGAAGATTGTGATGCGCGCTGTTGAAGAGCCCCTGCGCCAGATCGTGGCCAACTGCGGCGAAGAGCCCAGCGTAGTGGTGAACAAGGTGCTCGAAGGCAAAGGCAACAACGGCTACAACGCCGCAAGCGGCGAATACGGCGACATGTTGGAAATGGGGGTGGTGGACCCCACCAAAGTGACCCGCACCGCCTTGCAAAACGCAGCCTCGGTTGCTGGCCTGATGCTCACCACCGACTGTATGGTGGCCGAAGCCCCGGCAGATGAAAAAGCCGGCGGTGGCATGCCCCCCGGAATGGGCGGCATGGGTGGCATGGGCGATATGGGCATGTAATTTCCCTGCCCGAGAGTGGAACTTTCGAAAGAAAGTCCACTCTTACACTCGTTGTCTCCTCCTTGAAAGCCTCGCAAAACACCGCGAGGCTTTTTCTTTATTATGTCGAGATGAATTTTTTAAACCGGCTCGAACATGCATGGAACACGCAACAATCCATGCTCTGCGTGGGGCTTGACCCCGATCCTTCAAAATTCCCGGCGCCATTAAAAGCCCTCGCGCACGCTGATCCGCTAAAAGCCATTGAAGCGTTTTGCACAGGCATCATGCAGGCCACCGCCCCGTATTGCGCAGCGTTTAAGCCCCAGATTGCGTATTTCGCTTCGAACCGTGCAGAGAGCGTTTTAGAAAAGCTCTCACAACTTGCACGGGATCACTACCCCCACCACATCTGGCTGCTCGATGCCAAGCGTGGCGACATTGGGTCAACCGCCGAACATTACGCAAAAGAGGCCTACGATCGTTACCTGGCCGATGCAGTCACCGTGAACCCCTACATGGGCACCGATAGCCTGGCGCCGTATTTAAATTACGAAGCCCGCGGCGTTTTCGTGTTGTGCAGAACTTCCAATGCAGGTGGCGATGATTTTCAAATGCTCTCCACCAATAAGCACCCCTTGTATTTAGAAGTGGCGAAACATGCCTCCGAGCGTTGGAACCAACACCAACAAGTGGGCTTGGTTGTGGGTGCCACCTACCCCAAAGAAATTGAAGCCGTGCGACACATGGCCAAAACACTGCCCCTGCTCATTCCCGGAATCGGCGCGCAAGGCGGCGATTTGCAAGCCACTGTGCATGCCGGAAAAACTACTAACGGCGGCATGTTGATCAACTCTTCACGGGCCATTATTTACGCAAGCCAAGGCGATGACTGGCTGCAAGCAGCAGCCCAGGTTGCACGCAAAACCAAAGATGACATTAACGCGGCATTCTGAAGGTTATGGCGCCTGGGCGCTGCTGCACAAAGAGACCATGCGCTTTGTCAAGGTCTCGGCGCAGACCATTCTTGCTCCCGTTGTGTCAAGCCTGTTGTTTTTGCTGATCTTTGGGTTTTTGCTGGAAGGCCGGCTAGAGCCGCAGCCAGGCATTAGCTACACCATGTTTTTAGTGCCAGGCTTGGTCATGATGACCTTGCAGCAAAACGCGTTTGCGAATACTTCTTCGAGCATCACCCAAAGCAAGATGACCGGCAACCTGGTGTTTTTATTGCTTGCGCCCATGCGTCCATGGGAATGGCTGGTGGGCTATATCGGCGGTGCGGTGTTTCGCGGACTCGCCTGCGGGCTTGGGGTTTGGGTCGTGGCGTTGCTATTTGTGCCACTTACCGTGTATTCGGTGTTGTGGGCCCTGGCCTTTGCCATGATCTCGTGTGTGATGCTGGGATTGCTTGGCTTTATTGCAGGCTTGTGGGCCGAGAAATGGGATCACGTGTCGGTGTTTCAAAACTTTGTGATTAACCCGCTCACCATGCTGGCGGGCGTGTTTTATTCGGTATCGCAGCTGCCCTCGATTTGGTACGCCATTAGCCATATGAACCCATTTTTCTTTTTGATTGATGGCTTTCGCTATGGCATTTACGGAGTGTCGGATACCTCGCCGTGGGTGAGCTTGGGCGTATCGGCATTTGCGACGCTCGCGTTGGCGTTGCTAACACTACGCTTGGTGTCAGTCGGCTGGAAGGTGCGGGGTTAGGCC
>CAYTWR010000019.1:0-27459 GCA_964442225.1 uncultured Burkholderiaceae bacterium
AATAGATCACGCGCATGTCAAAGCCGCTGGCGCGCTTGGCAATTGCGCCGCCAATTCTTCCCATGCCAATAATGCCCAAGGTCGCATGGTGCAGATCACGGCCCGTAAACTGATCAAAGGCCCAGCCGCTCCATTGGCCAGCGCGGGCATAGCGCTCGGATTCAGGAATGCGACGTGCAGTGGCCATCATCAACGCAAAGGCGAAATCGGCCGTGGTTTGGGTTAACACATCAGGCGTGTTGGTTACGCGAATGCCACGCGCCTTGCACGCCGCAACATCAATGTTATTAAAGCCCACCGCACCCGTGGCAATCACTTTGAGATTGGCAGCCGCATGAATTACCCCGGCATCGATCTTGTCGGCAACCGAACAAAACAAATAGTCGACGCTTGCAACATTTTTTTGCATGGTCGCTGCATCCCAGGGCTGATCGGTGGCCTGGTTATCGGCCACGATTTCAAACACATTGGAAAGCGATCCATAGACAGAGTCGTAAATGCGGCGGGTCACCGCAAGCTTGGGCTTGGACATCGAACTTCCTTTTGAACCGAATTAAGAATTAGCCAGCAAAATCAAATGCACCCGGTAAGGGCCGTGCGCGCCAATCACCAGGGTCTGCTCAATATCGGCCGTGCGCGAAGGCCCAGAAATAAAATTAAGGGCCCGGGGTGGCGCCCCCCGCTCATGGCGCAACAAGGCAAACACATCTTCCATGTGAGCCAGAATTCTTGACTCGGGAACCACCGCAATATGCGTCTCGGGCAATAAGGCCATGGAAGCCGGTGTATCGGGCCCCGAGAGCATGGCCAGCGTGCCCGTCTCGGCAATGGCAGCAAAACAGCCGGTAATTCCGACCAAATCAGGCTTGGGATCATCGCGAAAAGGGGCTCGCGCCTCGACCGACAAACCAGCCTCTTTCCATTTCAGATCCGACAACGACTTCCATACAACTGCCTGAGTCGATAACCCCCTGCCATTGAGATAATCGGCAACCGCCTTGGGCACCTCGGCCATCGAGTTCACACGGGCAACCGTGGCCGATAAGCGCTCTGATTGGGCCACAAACTGCTCGACCAAGGAGCCCTGAATCTGGGGCTGGGGCCCGGGGGGTTTGAGCGACATATAGCTTTCGCTTAGCTCTTCCTCGCGGTCTTTGGCTGCGGCAGGGCGGCCTTGGGCGGCCCTGATTCTGGAAAGGATTTTCTCTCGCGAAGCGGCAGTATCCAGGGCATCTAAAGTCGATTTGTCCGGCATGGGAATGGGGTCCTTTGACTTAAAGCAAGGCGGTTCGCTTAGTGTAGTCCGTTAAAATGCGAGTTTAATGCTGCAAGGCAAGAAGCGCAGCTTGCGCCAACCCAAGAAAGAGTAAACGGCCACACCATGACCCACGTTGTTACCGAATCCTGCATTAAATGCCGCTACACCGATTGTGTCGATGTCTGCCCTGTGGATTGTTTTCGCAAGGGCCCCAACTTTTTGGTGATCGACCCCGAAGAGTGCATTGACTGTGCGGTGTGCATTCCCGAGTGCCCGGTCAATGCCATCTTCGCCGAAGAAGATGTGCCCAATGACCAGCGCGATTTCATTGCCATCAACGCAGAGCTCTCTCAGAATTGGCCAACCATCAGCCGCATGGAAGCCCACTTCCCCGACGCCGATGAGTGGGCAAAGGTGAAAGACAAGCGCGGGCTTTTGGAAAAGTGAGCGGCACATCGCAGGAAAAATTTACCCGCGAAACCATCACCTGGATCCACCCCTGGTCTGACCACCTGTTTTCTTTCCGCACGACACGCCCGGCTTCTTTTCGTTTCACAGCTGGCCAGTTCGCAAGGCTTGGCGTTGAAAAGCCCGATGGCTCAATTGCATGGCGGGCCTACTCCATGGTGTCGGGCCCTTACGATGAATTTTTAGAGTTTTATTCAATTGTCGTGCCCGGCGGCGAGTTCACCAGCGAACTCTCGCGGCTTAAAGTCGGCGACACGCTGCTCATTGACAAGCAAAACCACGGCTTTTTGACCCTAAGCCGGTTTCAAGGCGGCAACGACCTGTGGCTGCTCTCCACCGGAACAGGCCTTGCGCCCTTTCTGTCGATCTTGCAAGACCCGCAAGCCTGGGAGAGTTTTGAACATATTGTGCTGGCCCACAGTGTGCGCTTTTTGCATGAGCTTGCCTATCGCGACACGATTGAATCATTTCACCGCCATGGCGTGTTCAAAGAGCACGCACACAAGCTGACCTACATTCCCGTTGTGACGCGAGAAACCATTACGGACATGCTCGGTCAACGACTCACCGATCTCATCAGCTCAGGCGAGCTGGAATCAAAGGCAAAACTTGCGCTTGACCTGGACCGCTCCCGGATCATGTTGTGTGGAAACCCGGAAATGGTCGATGACACACGCCAGGCGCTGAAAGCCAAAGGGTTTCGTACCGCCCGCCAAAGCAGCCCCGGCCAGATCGCCGTAGAAAACTACTGGTAAACTTCGCCCACCCAAGGGGGTGTCCATTGCTCTACCAGCTCCACGAATTTCAACGCTCAATTCTTAACCCGCTAAGCCGGGTCGCTGGGGCTTCGGCCCAGGTGTATACCAACCCTTACAGCCCGCTGGCCTACACACCGTTTTCCAAGCGTATTGCCGCCACCTTTGACTTGGTGCATCGCCTGGGCAAGGAATACCGCAAGCCCCCATTCGGTCTTGCCACTACCGAAATCGATGGCCAAACAGTTCCCGTCGTAGAAAAAACGATTCTGGAAAAGCCGTTTTGCAATCTGCTTCATTTTGAGCGCCAGATCCCGCCGGGCATGGCTGCTCGAAACGACCCCAAGATCATGCTGGTGGCACCTTTGTCAGGCCACCATGCCACCTTGCTTCGAGACACGGTGCGCACCCTGTTGCCCAATCATGAAGTGTTCATTACCGACTGGATCGACGCGCGCATGGTGCCCCTAAAACTCGGGCCCTTTCATTTAGATGACTATGTGGATTACATCCGCGAGTTCATTCGCGCATTAAGCCCCGATCTCAATGTCATGTCGGTTTGCCAACCTACCGTGCCGGTGCTGGCTGCGGTCTCGCTAATGGCCAGCAACAACGAGCCCTGCTACCCGCGTTCGCTGATCATGATGGGCGGGCCCATTGATACGCGCAAAAGCCCCACCTCGGTCAATGACCTCGCCATTGAAAAGCCTTATCACTGGTTTGAAAATCATGTGATCTACACCGTGCCGCATAAATACCCGGGCTATCTGCGCAAGGTCTACCCAGGATTTTTGCAGCATGCCGGGTTTGTGGCCATGAACCCGAATCGCCATCTCACCTCGCACTACGACTATTACTTGCAGCTGATTAAAGGTGATGGTGAGAGCGCGGAAAGCCATCGGGCGTTTTACGATGAATACAACGCCGTGCTCGATTTGGCTGGAGAGTTTTATCTCGACACCATCCGTGTGGTGTTTCAAGAGCATGCCTTGCCCAAAGGGCAATGGCATGTGCGCGGGGAGCTTGTCAGGCCGCAAGATATTACCAAGAGCGCTCTGCTCACAGTAGAAGGCGAACTTGACGATATCTCTGGCCCTGGGCAAACACAGGCGGCCCACGATCTGTGCACGGGCATTCCCGCGAGCCGGCAAGAAGATCTGGTCGTACCCAAAGCCGGCCATTACGGAATTTTTAGCGGACGCAGGTGGCGTGAGCAGGTCGCACCCAAAGTCGCAGACTTTATCCGACGCCATTAACGCGGCCCTGCCGCAAACGCAGTGCACCCGCTGCGGCTACCCGGCGTGCAGGCCCTATGCCGAGGCAATCGCTTCAGGCCAAGCCAACATTAACCAATGCCCGCCGGGTGGCGATGCTGGCATTCGCAAGCTTGCGCAAATCACGGGCAAGCCTTATGCGCCCTTAAATCCCGCCAATGGGGTTGAAGCCCCGCGAAAGCTTGCATGGATTGATGAAGCCCGTTGCATTGGCTGTACTTTGTGTATTGCAGCCTGCCCAGTCGATGCGATCGTTGGCGGGTTCAAATTAATGCATACAGTTATCGCGAAGGACTGCACGGGCTGCGAACTCTGTATTGCGCCCTGCCCGGTCGACTGTATTGCGCTGCATGACATTTCCGGCCCCGCCCAATGGACTGCTGAACATGCCGCGAAATCGCAGCATCTATTCGAAATAAGAAATGAGCGGCTGGAAAAAATTCGCGCCTCAAAAGAAAAGCCTGCTGCAAACCCCGAAAAACTGGCCGATGTTTTAAAGCGTGCACGTGAACGTGCGGCTAAGCGCACGCACGGAGCCACGCCATGAACGCCGAAAAACGGCAACAAATTTTTGCAAGGCTTGCCGCCTTAAACCCCAACCCCACGACTGAGCTGGAATACACCACGCCGTTTGAGCTGCTGGCTGCGGTGTTGCTCTCGGCCCAGGCCACCGATGTTTCAGTCAATGCAGCCACGCGCAAGCTCTTTCCAAAAGCCAACACCCCGCAGGCAATCTTAAATCTGGGTGTAGAAAAGCTGGAAAGCTTTATTCGCACGATTGGGCTTTACAAAACCAAAGCGAAACACCTGATTCAAACCTGCGAGATTCTGGTTCGCGAGCATGGCGGGCAGGTGCCGGAGAGCCGTGAAGCGCTCGAGGCCCTTCCTGGCGTTGGTCGAAAAACCGCCAATGTGGTGTTAAACACCGCGTTTGGCTGGGAAACCATCGCCGTGGACACGCATATCTTTCGCGTATCGAACCGCACAAAAATCGCGCCCGGCAAAACGGTTTTGGAAGTTGAAAAACGCCTTGAGCGGCTTGTGCCTGCCGCGTTTAAACGCAATGCCCATCACTGGTTAATTTTGCATGGCCGCTATATCTGTAAAGCACGCACGCCCGAGTGTGGCCGTTGCCCGATCACTGACCTTTGTGAGTATCGGCAAAAAAATCTAAAAGATCTTTAGCGGCAGGCGAAAGACGGGCAGGATCTAAGCAGCAAATCGACAATGAACGCGCCGTATCCGCACCGGTGATGGGTAAAATCTTTAAGCCCAGCAACTGGCTAAAACGCTTGGCCACAATTTCAGGCAACACCGTAATGCCCAGGCCTGCGGCGACCAATTGAGAGATCGCATCAAAGCCTTTGACCTGCACTCGAATGCGCAAATGAACCCCTCGCTGGCGGGCTTCATCGGCAAGCCACTCTTGAATCGACCCACCTTCTTGCAACAGAATCAAGTCTTCACTGAGCAAGCGCTCAAGCGAAATGGATCGCTCTTTTTTCCAGCCTTGTTGGCTTTGCACCAAGGCCACCAAGGTGTCTTGGTGATACGGCAGCACCGTGAGCTCAGGCCGCAGTTGCTCGCCGGCAAACACACCAATCTCGGCATCGCTATCGGCAACCCGCTGTTGTATCTCGCGGCTTGTGCATTCTTCGAGATCAATGCGCACACGGGGGTGCGCCTTCAAAAATTGAGTCAGGTCGGCAGGCAGCACCGTGGCAATGGAGCTGGCATTGGCCACCACCCGCACATGGCCGCTAATGCCTGCCGCAAAGTCACTCACCTCAAATTCCATTTGGGCAAGCTCTCGTTCAATGGATCGTGCATGGTGCAACACCGTTGCGCCCGCCTCGGTAAATCGAACCCCCCGCGCATGACGCGACAGCAGCACGACGCCCAAGCGTTCCTCTAAATCGCGAATGCGTGTGCTGGCTGCGCCCAATGCCAAATGCAGGCTTTGCGCCGCCTTGGTAATCGAGCCCGTCTGCGCAATTGCCAGCAAGAGCTTTAAAGTCACAAAATCAACGCGCTGAGGGTTGATCTGCATCGCCATACGCCTTTAGTTGCGCGCGGCCCGGCGCATCACGGCATCCACATACGCCTGACTGTCAATCGGCGCCCGGCTTCGCTGTGATTGCCACAGCACTTCGCCCAAACACTCCATCACTTCATGCATGGCCTCATGCCGGCTTCCCAAACGCTGCGCCAATTTTGCGAACGCGTCGCGAATACCCGGGGGCTGATCAATCGAGACCTGCTCTTCAATGGATAAATGCATGGATAAATGCAAGAAAGGGTTTGTGCGGCCCTGCTCCACCGAGTAATCCTTTTCAATCGCAGCCTCGGGATTTGAAAGCTCTTCGTGATATTCCGGATGCTGGGCAATCCAATCGGCCGCAATGGCCTCAATGGGCGCCAGAGGTTGCTGGGCACAATGCTTGGCCCAGGCCTCACAGAAAAAACGCCGAACATCGTCTTTGCTCGGGTTAAACATGAAGCGCCCCTAAAAATCAGGAAGACCGAAGACCAAGACGGCCAAGCCAAGCGCAGCGAAGATCAAGGCGGCAACGATTCGAACCATCTTCATGGAGACTCGGGCCAAGAGCTTTTCGCCAACCCAAATCACTGGCGCATTGGCCAGCACCATGCCCAGCGTGGTGCCAATCACCACCTCCACCGGAAAGCCGGGATAACGCGCGGCAATCAGCACAGTGGCCACCTGGGTTTTGTCGCCGATCTCTGCAATAAAAAACGCAACGGTGGTTGCGATCAACGCATTGCGGGCAAGCTTGACTTCGCCGTCGTCGAGCTTGTCTGGAAAGAGCGCCCAGGCCGCCAGTGCAACAAACGAAAGACCCAGGATCCAACGCAGAATTTCTGGTGTGACCCAATGGGCGCTCCAGGCGCCAAGCGCCACCGCCGCAGCGTGATTGGCCAGTGTGGCCACCACAATGCCCGTAATAATCGCCCAGGCCTGTTTGGGAAAGCGGGCCGCGAGCACCAAGGTCAGCAGTTGGGTTTTATCCCCGATCTCGCCAATGGCCACCGCCGTGACGGCGGTTGTTAGTGCTTCCCACATAAGCCCGCACTGTAGCCTAAAGCCCAAGCCTTCGCAAATCGCGAAGGCTTGCCCAAAAATGGCGCATTCTCAAAGCCCGAAACTGGCGCTATCGTGCCTGACAGACAAGGCAAAAATCAGGGAGAAAAGCATGTCGCAGCCGAATGCCTCAGCAGGCCGTCGCTTTCGTGAAGCGTTGGCCCAAGAAAAACCACTCCAAGTCATCGGCGCGATCAATGCGAACCATGCCTTGCTGGCAAAGCGAGCGGGCTTTCGCGCCATTTACCTCTCGGGAGGTGGCGTGGCAGCCGGCTCGCTTGGGCTGCCAGACCTTGGCATTTCAGGGCTTGACGATGTTTTAACCGATGTTCGCCGCATCACCGATATTTGTGATGTGCCACTTTTGGTCGATGTCGACACGGGCTTTGGGGCCTCGGCGTTTAACATTGCCCGCACCACCAAATCACTGATCAAGTTTGGCGCAGGCGGCATGCATATTGAAGATCAGGTGGGCGCAAAACGCTGCGGCCACCGGCCGGGCAAAGCCATTGTCAGCTCTGAAGAAATGGTCGACAGGGTCAAGGCTGCCGTAGATGCCAAGACCGACCCCGACTTTCTGATCATGGCCAGAACCGATGCGCTCGCGGTTGAAGGCCTGCAGGCGGCCATTGATCGGGCCTGCGCCTGCGTCGAAGCCGGAGCCGATGCGATCTTTCCCGAAGCCATGACCGAGCTTTCCATGTACAAGGAATTTGCCAAGGCGGTGAAAGTGCCCGTGCTGGCCAACATTACCGAGTTTGGTGACACACCGCTTTACACGCTCGATGAACTGCGCAGCGCCGATGTGGCCATGGCGCTTTACCCGCTCTCGGCGTTTCGTGCCATGAACAAAGCCGCACAAACAGTGTATGAAACCTTGCGCCGCGAGGGCACCCAGAAAAATGTCGTGAACTTGATGCAGACAAGAAAAGAGCTCTACGACTCGATTGGGTACTGGGATTATGAGAATAAACTCAATGAGTTATTTCAAAAAAGGTAATTATTAAATGAAAGAAGCCCCCCTCGCAGCACCAAAACCCAAAAAATCCGTTGCCCTTTCAGGCGTTGAAGCGGGCAACACCGCACTGTGCACTGTGGGCCGCACCGGCAACGACTTGGCCTACCGTGGCTATGACATTCTCGATATCGCCGATGTCTGCGAATTTGAAGAAATCGCTTACCTGCTGGTACACGGCAAGCTGCCCACGCGCGCCGAACTGCTCGGCTACAAAAACAAACTCAAAGCCTTGCGCGGCATTCCCGCCAATGTCATGCAGGTGTTGGAATCGTTGCCTGCATCAAGCCACCCCATGGATGTCATGCGCTCGGCCGTGTCGACCCTGGGCTGCACCCTGCCCGAAAAAGAAGACCACAACGCACCCGGTGCGCGCGACATTGCCGATCGCCTCATGGCATCGCTAGGATCCATGCTGCTGTATTGGTACCACTACAGCCACAACGGCAAGTGTATTGATGTTGAAACCGATGACGACTCGATTGGCGGGCACTTTTTGCACTTGCTTCATGGCAAAACACCGCCCGAAGAGTGGGTGCGTGCCATGCATACCTCTTTGAACCTATACGCCGAGCATGAATTCAATGCCTCTACCTTTACGGCGCGCGTCATCGCAGGCACGGGCAGCGATTTTTATTCATGTATTACGGGTGCCATTGGCGCATTGCGTGGGCCCAAGCACGGCGGGGCCAACGAAGTGGCCTTTGAAGTGCAAAAGCGTTACGACAACCCCGACGAGGCCGAAGCCGATATTCGGGCGCGCGTTGAACGCAAAGAAGTAGTGATTGGCTTTGGCCACCCGGTCTATACCATTGCCGATCCGCGCAACAAGATCATCAAAGAAGTGGCACGCAAGCTTTCCAATATGTCGAAAGACATGAAGATGTTTAGCATTGCCGAGCGGCTTGAAACCGTGATGTGGGACATTAAAAAAATGTTCCCCAACCTGGATTGGTTCAGCGCGGTGAGCTATCACATGATGGGCGTGCCCACGGCCATGTTTACGCCGCTCTTTGTTATTGCTCGCACCTCGGGCTGGAGCGCTCATGTGATTGAACAGCGGGCCGATGGAAAAATCATTCGCCCCAGTGCCAACTACACCGGGCCCGAAGACCAGAAATTTATTCCTATCGACAAACGGAAATAAACGCCATGAACACCGCCTTTCGAAAGCCCCTTGCAGGCACCTCATTGGAATACTTTGATGCGCGAGAAGCGGTGGAAGCCCTGGCCCCCGGCGCCTACGATGGCCTGCCGTACACCTCGAAGGTGTTGGCAGAAAACCTGGTGCGCCGCTGTGACCCGGCAACGCTCAATGATTCGCTAAGGCAGCTCATTGAGCGCAAGCGCGAGCTCGATTTTCCGTGGTTTCCCGCACGCGTGGTGTGCCACGATATTTTGGGCCAGACCGCACTCGTTGATTTGGCCGGCCTGCGCGATGCGATTGCCGAAAAAGGGGGCGACCCTGCCCTGGTCAACCCGGTCGTGCCCACCCAGTTGGTAGTGGACCATTCGCTGGCCGTGGAATGCGGCGGCGATGACCCACACGCTTTCGAAAAAAATCGCGCAATTGAGGAGCGACGCAATGAAGATCGCTTTCACTTTATTGAGTGGACCCGCAAAGCGTTTCGAAATGTCGATGTGATTCCCCCGGGCAACGGCATTCTTCACCAGATCAATCTGGAGCGCATGTCGCCCGTGATTCAAGTACAAAACAATGTCGCCTACCCCGACACGCTGGTGGGTACCGATAGCCACACCCCCATGGTGGATGCGCTAGGCGTGATTGCGATTGGCGTGGGTGGCTTAGAGGCAGAGACTGTGATGCTGGGCCGCGCCTCGTGGATGCGCCTGCCCGATATTGTTGGCGTTGAGCTCACCGGCAAGCCACAACCCGGAATTACTGCAACCGATGTGGTGCTGGCCCTCACCGAATTTTTGCGCAAAGAGCGCGTGGTATCGGCTTACCTTGAGTTTTATGGCGAAGGTGCCGCGAGCCTAACACTGGGCGATCGGGCCACGATTTCCAATATGGCACCAGAGTTTGGCGCCACTGCCGCCATGTTCTATATCGATGAGCAAACGATCAAGTATCTCAAGCTCACCGGCCGCGACGATGCCTTGGTAAAACTGGTAGAGACCTATGCCAAGCAAACCGGCCTGTGGGCCGATGGCATGAAAAAAGCGCAGTACGAGCGCGTGCTGAAGTTTGATCTCTCAACCGTGGTGCGCAACTTGGCGGGCCCATCAAACCCGCATAAGCGCTTGCCCACCTCTGCACTGGCTGAACGCGGCATTAGCGCGCCCTATCAAGAAGAACCCGGCGTAATGCCCGATGGTGCCGTGATTATTGCAGCCATTACCAGCTGCACCAACACCAACAACCCCCGCAATATGATTGCGGCAGGCCTGCTGGCCCGCAATGCAAACCGCGCAGGCTTAACCCGCAAGCCCTGGGTAAAAAGCTCTACGGCTCCGGGCTCCAAGGCAGTGGCGCTTTACATGGAAGAGGCCGGTCTTTTAAAAGAGCTCGAGCAATTAGGCTTTGGCATTGTGGCCTTTGCCTGCACCACCTGTAATGGCATGAGCGGTGCGCTTGATCCGAAAATTCAAAAAGAAATTATTGATCGTGATCTCTATGCCACCGCAGTGCTGTCGGGCAATCGCAATTTCGATGGCCGTATTCACCCCTACGCGAAGCAAGCATTCCTGGCTTCGCCCCCTTTAGTGGTGGCCTACGCCATTGCAGGCTCAATTCGCTTTGACATTGAAAAAGATGTACTGGGGGTTGATGCCAGCGGAAAAGAAATTCGCTTGGCCGACATTTGGCCCAGCGATGAAGAAATTGATGCAGTGATTGAAAAGAGCGTCAAGCCCGAACAGTTTCGCAAGGTCTATGAGCCCATGTTTGCAGTTCGTGCAGACTCGGGCGAAAAGGTCAGCCCCTTGTACCAGTGGCGGCCACAAAGCACCTATATTCGCCGCCCGCCCTACTGGGAAGGCGCTTTAGCCGGTGCACGCACACTCAAAGGCATGCGACCCTTAGCGGTATTGCCAGATAACATTACGACCGATCACTTATCGCCATCGAACGCAATTCTGCTGGATAGCGCCGCAGGCGAGTATCTCGCCAAGATGGGCCTTCCTGAAGAAGACTTCAATTCCTATGCAACCCACCGTGGCGATCACTTAACGGCGCAACGCGCAACCTTTGCCAATCCTAAGCTCATTAATGAAATGGCTGTGGTCAATGGCGAAGTCAAGCAAGGGTCGCTCGCTCGCGTCGAGCCGGAAGGCAAAGTCATGCGCATGTGGGAAGCCATTGAAACCTATATGAACCGCAAGCAGCCGCTGATCATTATTGCGGGCGCTGATTACGGCCAGGGCTCATCGCGCGATTGGGCCGCCAAGGGGGTACGGCTCGCAGGCGTTGAAGCCATTGTGGCCGAAGGCTTTGAACGCATTCACCGCACCAATCTGGTGGGCATGGGTGTCTTGCCGCTGGAGTTTCTTCCCGGCACAAATCGCAAGACCTTAGCCATCGATGGCACCGAAACCTTTGATGTTATTGGCAAGCGCACCCCGCGCACAACGCTCACTTTAGTGATCATCCGCAAAAATGGCGATCGCGTGGAAGTGCCGGTGCTGTGCCGACTCGATACCGCAGAAGAAGTGTCGATCTATGAAGCGGGCGGCGTGCTGCAACGTTTTGCGCAAGACTTTTTGGAGGCAAAAAAGGCCGCTTAATTGCGAAAGGTGTCAGGCACCGTGCCTGACACCACGCTAGGTGCCTGACACCTTATGAGACAAATCCAGATTCCCGCCACCTACATGCGTGGCGGCACCAGCAAAGGCGTATTTTTTAAACTTGCTGACCTGCCCGCTGCCGCACAAAATCCCGGCAAAGTGCGCGATGCCGTTTTAATGCGGGTCATTGGCAGCCCCGACCCCTATGGCAAACAGATCGATGGCATGGGCAATGGGTCTTCGAGCACCAGCAAGTCAGTGATTCTTTCAAAAAGCAGCCGACCTGATCACGATGTGGATTACCTGTTTGGGCAAGTCGCCATTGACAAAGCCTTTGTCGATTGGAGCGGCAACTGCGGCAATCTTTCTGCTGCTGTGGGCCCGTTTGCGATTCGCAATGGCTTTGTCGACAAAAGCCGCATTCCCGATAACGGCACGGCGACTGTTCGCATTTGGCAAGCCAATATCAACAAAATCATCATCGCTCATGTGCCGATTGTGAATGGACAAGTGCAGGAAACCGGAGATTTCGAGCTTGATGGCGTGACCTTTCCTGCGGCTGAGGTGCAGCTGGAATTTTTAGACCCTGCAGCGGAAGAAGAAGATGGCGCAGGCGGCGCCATGTTTCCCACAGGCAATCTAATTGACACTCTTGAGGTGCCCGGTGTTGGAAAACTACAGGCGACCATGATCACTGCAGGCATTCCCACCATTTTTGTCAATGCGGCAGACATTGGCTACACCGGCACCGAGCTTCAAGACCACATTAACAACGACGCGAAAGCGCTGGCCATGTTTGAAACCATCCGCGCGCATGGCGCAATTCGCATGGGCCTGATCAAAGATGTGAGCGAAGCAGCGACGCGTCAACACACGCCCAAGGTCGCTTTTGTCGCGCCACCGCGAGACTATGTCGCCTCGAGCGGCAAAAAAATTACAGCGGCTGACTTTGACCTGCTGGCGCGTGCCATGTCCATGGGCAAGCTGCACCATGCCATGATGGGCACGGCTTCGGTAGCGATTGCGACCGCTGCTGCGGTGCCTGGCACCTTAGTGAACCTGGCAGCCGGCGGAGGTGAGCGGCAAGCGGTTCGCTTTGGCCACCCCTCGGGCACGCTACGCGTCGGAGCCCAGGCCCAATTGGTGAATGGCCAGTGGACAGTCACCAAGGCCATTATGAGTCGAAGCGCCCGAATTATTATGCAAGGCGATGTGTTTGTGCCCGAAGAGGTATTAAACGCCTCGTGACACCGTATCATGATCGGCAGCGCAGCCCCTGACGATCAAAAAACTACAGGGCTGGAGGAGACAGACATGACAACGACTGCAGCGTTTCACAAGCGTTCCATCGACGACAAAGAGGGCTTTTGGAAAGAGCAGGCCCAAATGGTGGAATGGTTCTCACCTCCAGAAAAAATCCTGGACTTCTCAAGCCCGCCATTTGCCAAGTGGTATGTCGGCGGAAAGATCAACCTCTGCCACAACGCCATCGATCGCCACCTGGCAACACGCGGCGATCAAAAGGCCTTGGTTTATATTTCCACCGAGACCAAAGAAGAAAAAATCTACAGCTACAAAGAGTTGCACGCCGAGGTGCAGTGCATGGCAGCCATTCTAAAATCCCTTGGCGTAAAACGCGGTGATCGGGTGCTGATTTATATGCCCATGATTGCCGAAGCGGTGTTTGCAATGCTGGCGTGTGCACGCATTGGCGCCATTCACTCGGTGGTGTTTGGCGGCTTTGCAGCGCCCTCGCTCGCGGCACGTATTGATGATGCCCAGCCGGTGGTCATGGTGTCATCGGACGCCGGCATGCGTAACGGCAAAGAAGTGCCCTACAAACATTTGGTCGATGAAGCCTGCCGACTTGCCGAAAAGCCTCCCGCAAAAGTGCTGCTCGTCAATCGGGGCCTCGCTGCGATGACCAAGGTCGATGGCCGCGATGTGGACTATGCCCAACTGCGTCAACAGCATATGGGTGAAATGGTTGCCTGCGAGCCCATGCTGGCCACCGACCCTTCCTACATTTTGTATACCTCGGGCACCACGGGTAAGCCCAAGGGTGTGCAGCGCGACACAGGCGGCTACTGCGTGGCCCTTGCCGCCTCAATGAAACACATTTTTGATTGCAAGCCGGGTGAGGTTTTCTTTTGCACCTCAGATATCGGCTGGGTCGTAGGCCACTCCTACATTGTGTATGCACCTTTAATTAATGGCTCAACCACCATCGTGTATGAGGGCATGCCCACCAACCCTGACCCGGGCATTTGGTGGAGCATTGTCGAGCGCTTTCAAGCCTCGACCATGTTCTCTTCGCCCACCGCTGCAAGGGTGTTGAAAAAGCAAGACCCCAAGTACATGACCCAGCACAACACAAAGTGTCTGCGTCGCCTGTTCTTGGCCGGTGAACCGCTGGATGAACCGACTGCGCGATGGATCTCAGATGCGCTCGGTGGCGCAAAGATTATTGACAACTATTGGCAGACCGAAACCGGCTGGCCGATCATGGCAGCCCAGCATGGCGTGGAAGATACGCCCACGAAATTTGGCAGCCCAAGCTTTGCCGTCTACGGCTATGACCTGCGCCTGATTCACGAGACCACCTATGAAGAAGTGGGTGCCAACGAAAAAGGCATGTTGTGTGCGGTGCCACCCTTGCCCCCGGGTTGTTTGCAAACCGTATGGGGCGACGATGAGCGGTTCTTGAAAACCTATTTCACCGCAGTGCCCGGCAAAAAGTATTACTCCACATTTGACTACGCCACGCGCGATCAAGATGGCTATTACTTCATTCTGGGCAGAACCGACGATGTCATTAATGTTGCAGGCCACCGCTTGGGTACACGCGAAATTGAGGAGGCAATTCAGGTGCACCCTAATGTCGCTGAAGTGGCAGTGGTGGGCATTGCTGATCCACTCAAGGGGCAAATGCCTTTGGCATTTTGCGTCTTAAAAAATCTTGATGTGATCAAAACGCCCGAAGGCCGCGCTACCGAGGAAAAAGCGATTATGGCAACAGTCGATAAGGAGCTCGGCGCAATCGCAAGACCGTCGCGCGTGCACTTTGTAACCATGCTGCCAAAGACACGCTCTGGAAAACTGCTGCGCCGATCCATGCAGGCAGTCGCTGAAGGCCGCGATTCGGGCGATCTCACAACGCTGGAAGACCCGGGCGCTTTGGAGCAGATTAAAAACGTTCTGAAGAGTTAAGTAACTTCCGAATTACCGGAATCAACTCACTCGCTGTTATTCCGAGCACTCCACCGATCTGATCGGTGAGCTGCTCGGCCGCAAGCCCATGAATGCGCACGGACTCGCGCGCAGCGGTAAGCGGCTCCAGACCCTGCGCAATCAGCGCAGCCATAAACCCGGCAAGCACATCACCAGTTCCACCGGTCGCCAAGGCTGCATTGCCCGTTGTATTGATCTGCGTATTGCCCGCTGCATCACAAATTACAGTGCCGGCGCCTTTTAACACTGCAATTGCATTGAATCGCTTCGCAAGCCCTTGCGCGGCCTGATCGCGGCTCGCTTGAACCTGATCGGCCGAGCATTCCAAAAGCCTTGAAGCCTCACCCGGGTGTGGCGTAATCACAGTCGGTGCAGAGCGTCGTGCACACTGCCTGCCAAGCGCAGGGTCTTCTGCGATTAGATTCAAGCCATCGGCATCAATCACCAAGGGCGCAGGCTTGCCCAACACATCCGAAAGTAATTGATGAGCTGCATCGGACATGCCAAGGCCAGGCCCTGCGAGCCAGACATTGATCGGCCGTACTTTGGCTTGGCCCGCATCGATCACCATCACTTCTGGGGAAACCGGGTCTAGCACATAGCCATCGCTCAGATTCGGGCGCACAACATACACGCGGCCCGCTCCGGAGAACAGAGCGGCGCGCGCCGCCAGAAATGCAGCCCCCACGGTACCCGAGGCGCCGCCAAGAATTCCCAGGGCGCCGTGATCGCCCTTGTTGCTGGCGGGGGAGCGGTGGATTAATGCCATGGGCAAATCGTCATCGCGAGGCCTCGAAGAGGCCGTGGCGATCCATTTAGACGAGCCCCAGCTTTTGCGCCATGCCAATGCGCTGCAGCTTGCCCGTCGCGCCTTTGGGAATCTCAGCCAAGATCACAATCTTGCGCGGCACTTTAAAGTCGGCAAGCTTGGTCGCAGCAAAGGCACGAATTTCCTGGTCGGTGGCCGTCATGCCCTCACGCAAAACCACAGCAGCGCCTACTTCTTCGCCAAGCTTCTCGTGCGGCACAGCAAAGGTCACCACTTGGAGCACCGCGGGGTGATCCATTAGCACTTCATCGACCTCAACCGGCGAAATTTTCTCACCACCACGGTTAATGATTTCTTTGAGCCGCCCGGTCAATGTGACATAGCCATCTTTATCCATGACGCCTTGGTCGCCCGTGCGAAACCAGCCCTTGGTAAATGCCGAAGCATTCGCTGAAGGATTATTCTCATAGCCCTTGGTCACGTTATCGCCACGAATCACGATTTCGCCGATATCCCCCGCTTTCAACAGATTGCCTTTGTCATCCATGATGGCCACTTCAGGGCCAGCCGCAATGCCAACTGCACCGGGCTTGCGCGCCTTGGGTGGCAAGGGGTTGCTGCACATTTGGTGCGAGGCTTCGGTCATGCCATAGGCCTCGATCATCGGCGCCTTGAACACTTCTTCGATTTCGCGAATCACTTGTGTGGGCAGGGAAGAAGACGACGAACGAATAAACCGCAGCGGGTATTTCTCAATAGTGGCTTTGTTCTGGCCGGCACGCGTCAAAATTGTTTGATGCATGGTGGGCACTGCGGTGTACCAGTTGGGTTTGCACTCTTCCATCCAGGAGAAAAACTTCAGAGCGTTAAAGCCTGGCGAGCAGAACAAATAACCGCCTTGTGAGAGGGGCGCAAGCGTTCCGGCAATCAGGCCATGAATGTGAAAGAGCGGCATGATGTTCAAGCCGCGATCTTTGTTGGTGAACTGCAGGCTTTGCGCAATATTGCCTGCCGAAACCGAAACATTGCGCTGTGACAAGGGCACAATCTTGGGGCGCGATGTGGTGCCCGACGTGTGCAGAATGAGCGCGACATCGTCGGGCTGGGCCCAGCCGCCTTCTTTCAGCTTGAGTTTTTTGTTGCCGCGCTTGTTAAGGGTGAAGCTGCCCGCACCTTTTTCGGGCGTGGCAATCAACTCGATGATGGTGATGCCCAATTTTTCAGCAACGCCCACGGCAGGGCTGTCGCTTCCCTGCTCGACAATCAGTGCCTTGGCTTTCAGGTCGGAGAGATAAAACTCAAACTCATCGGCCCGGTAGGCGGGATTCAACGGTGCCGAGGTTGTGCCGCAGGCCACCGCCAAAAAAGAAGCTGCCATTTCCGGGCCGTTTTTCAACACGATGGCAACACGGTCGTTTCGGCCAATGCCCCAGCTGTTTAAAGTTTTCACGATGTCAATGATTTGATCGCGCAGGCCTTTGTAGGTGAGATCGGGCGTGCCAGGTGCACCGAATACTGGGTCTTGGTCACGGCCTGCAGAGAGCAGTTCGGGGAGGGTGGAGCAGCGTTTCATTTTTCGTTTCCTTTTGTTCAATTTGCTATTTCTTGGATTGCCACGGGCCTTCGGCCCTCGCAATGACGACTTAACTTTTGCACCTCGCAATAACGACCTGTCTTTCACGCCCTCGCAATGACCGTTACGTCATCGCGAGCCCCTGTCACCCCGAGGGCGAAGCCCGTGGGGGAGGGGCGCGGCGATCCAACTGTTACTGCGAAATTTTCAACTTGCCTTTTTCATCTGCCAATGTCTTGGCAAGCAAACTCACCAAGGCATACACCGCTTGAATGTGGGGCGTGGGCACCTGAGCCACCTGGCCCAGCTCAATGATCGAGCCCACCAAGGCCGCAATCTCGGGCGGGCGGCCCATTTCAATATCTTGCAGCATGCTGGTCTTGTGTTTGCCCACGGCTTCGGCGCCGGCCAAGCGCTTTTCAAGCGACACACGAAACGCAATGCCCAAAGCCTCACCCACGGCTTGCGCTTCAGCCATCATTTTGGCAGCCAGATCACGGGTCATGGGGAACTGACAAATATCGACCAAGGTGGCGTGCGTGAGTGCGCTAATTGGGTTAAAGCTTAGGTTGCCCCACAGCTTGGTCCAGATCTCGCTGCGAATATCAGTGGTCACCGGCGCTTTGAAGCCCGCATTGCGAAGGGTGTCTGACACCTTGCGAATTCGCTCGGTATCGGCGCCATCAATTTCCGAAATTGAAAACCGGTTGCCCTCAATATGTTTCAGCACGCCGGGCGCAATCATTTCCGAAGCGGGATACACCACGCTTCCAATTACACGATTAATGTCAATTCCTTTGGCAACGACACCGCCCGGATCCACGCTCTCGATAATCTTGCCTTCGTGCGGCCCGCCATGCTTCATGAAGTACCAGTAGGGAATTCCGTTTTGTGCCGTCAACACAATCGTGTCATCGTGATACGCACTGGGAAGATCGGGCACCACGGCTGCTACCTGGTGGGCCTTCATACCCAAAATGATCAGATCTTGCGGGCCCGCTTCTTTCAGGCTCGCTACGGCTCGGGGCTTGACCGTAAACTCGCTGCCATCTTCTTCAATAAAACGCAGGCCATTGGCCTGCAACGCGGCAAGCTGGGGGCCGCGTGCAATCAAGGTGACTTCTTCGCCCGCCTTGGCAAGCCTCGCGCCAAGCAGGCCACCAATGGCACCAGCGCCGACCACACAAATCTTCATGTTTGTTTTCCTGTTTTAAGAACTTGTCGCAGCGTCACTGGCAGGCTCGTAGGTATTGACCAAACTGCCAACGCCTTCAATCACCACTTCCATGACCGTATTGGGCCGCATCGGCAACACGCCCACGGAAGTGCCGCATGAAATGATATCGCCTGGATACAGCGTCATTTCTCTTGAAAGCAGACTAACAATCTGGGGCGGGGAAAACACCATGTCCGAGACCGGATAGTTCTGGCGCTCCCTGCCACCCACTATCGTGCGCACTCTTGCGGCGCGCCAATCAAGCCCTCGACACACTGCCGGCCCTATGGGGCCAAAGCCATCGCAGCTTTTGGCACGCGCCCACTGCTGAAAAGTCGGATCTTTGTTGATAAGGTCTAAGGCCGTGACATCGTTGACACAGGTAAAGCCAAATATCGCCTGCTCCGCCTCGGATTCAGGCAGGTCTTTGCAGACCTGGCCCACCACAATTCCAAGCTCGCCCTCATAGACCACTTTTCCGTCATACGAAACGGGTTTTCGGATGGCGTCACCAGGATTGGCAAAGCTGTTGGAGGACTTGAAAAAATAAAGGGGCTCGGGCGGCACCGGCTGGCCGATCTTGGCGGCCATTTCATGGAAATTGTTCCAGAGACAAATCAACTTTCCCGGCACTACGGGCGCTAAAAGCCTGACCCGATCCAGGGCCACCTGCTTGCCCGAAGCGGCTTTCGGGTCGATCACCGACTCGCCACTGAAGATCTCGATCGCCTGGCCATCGGGGGTAGCCCGCCCGACCTTGATTCGATTTTCCTGATCATCTAATTCAATAAATCTAAACCAGCGTTCCATCGTATTCCCTAACTGTAGTGGTGCTGTCACATGGTAACTTCCACACTCCGAAGTTCCTCCAAAACTCGATCAACATTCTCACCTATTTTCGGAGACAACAATGCCTTCCTCAAGCTTGAAGCGACTGCTTGCTCGAACCCTTGCCGTGATTGGGATTGCAACATTCATTCCCGTAGCCCACGCATGGGAGCCTGCCAAAACCGTTGAGTTTGTTGTGCCCGCGGGCACGGGCGGTGGCGCAGACCAAATGGCCCGCCTGATTCAAAGCATCATTGCCAAGAACAACCTCATGAAACAGTCCATGGTGGTGGTGAACAAAAGCGGCGGCGCTGGCGCGGAAGGCTTTTTGGAAGTGAAAAATGCCAAGGGCGACCCGCACAAGATCATCATCACCTTGTCGAATTTGTTCACGACCCCGCTCGCAACGGGTGTGCCCTTTAGCTACAAAGACCTCACGCCCGTCTCCATGATGGCGCTGGATCAGTTCGTGCTGTGGGTCAACGCAGAAAATCCTGCGAAAAATGCAAAAGAGTTCATTGAGGCCGTCAAGGCTGCAGGCCCGGGCAAAAAGAAAATGGCCGGCACCGGTTCACGCCAAGAAGACCAAATCATTACCGTGGCGCTTGAAAAACAGACCGGTACCAAATTTATTTATGTGCCTTACAAGGGCGGCGGCGATGTGGCCGTGCAGCTGGTCGGCAATCATGTAGACGCCACTGTGAACAATCCCATTGAGGCCGTTGAACACTGGCGCGGCGGCAAGCTCAAGCCTTTGTGCGTGTTTGACGATCAGCGCATGCCCTACAAAGACAAAGTGACCGCCACACAGTCGTGGAATGACATTCCGACCTGCAAGGAAAGCGGCGTTGATCTGGACTATGTCATGCTGCGCGGAATCTTTATGGCCGGTGGCGTTACTGCCGACCAGACTAAATACTATGTCGACCTTATGGCCAAAGTCCGCGAAACACCCGAGTGGAAAGACTTTATGAAGCGTGGCGCGTTTAACACCACCTCAATGACTGGCAAGCCCTACCTCGACTGGGTAACCAAAGAAGAGGCCCGTCACCGCACACTCATGACGGAAGCAGGGTTTCTCGCAAAATGAGCCAGGGTTCTCAGGACAAAGCTGCGGCCTCAAACCGCAGCTTAGAAATTGCCACGGCGCTGATCCTTTTTGGGCTCGGCGCCTTGGTCATTATGGATAGCCGCCGAATTGGCCACGGCTGGGGCATTGACGGCCCCGAATCCGGCTACTTTCCTTTTTACATTGGCGTGTTGCTCTGTATTGCAAGCGCGGTGAATTTGGTCGCTGCATTTCGAGACAGCAAAGGCAAGGAAGCCTTTCTCACCCGCCTTCAATTGCGCATGGTGCTCTCGCTGCTGATCCCCACCACGATTTTCGTGATTGCAATTGGCTGGATTGGAATTTATGTCTCCATGATCTTGCTGATTTCTTGGTTCATGCGGCGTATGGGCAAGTT
Source organism: uncultured Burkholderiaceae bacterium (assembly GCA_964442225.1). Classification (GTDB taxonomy): domain Bacteria; phylum Pseudomonadota; class Gammaproteobacteria; order Burkholderiales; family Burkholderiaceae_A; genus Lacustribacter. The sequence continues at coordinate 20,701 of CAYTWR010000019.1, forward strand.
TTCTTACGCAAAGACCACCGCGGTGAGCCTGGGCGTTTCCCTGTTTTTGTTCGCAATGTTTGAAATTTGGTTTGGTGTGCCACTTCCCAAAGGGCCTCTTGAAGCAATGCTCGGCTTTGCATGATGCTGTGTTAGGTCTTTAGTCAATCACGATATTTAGGTAAATCATGGAAGAGCTGAGTTCTCTCATCGGTGGGTTTGGCGTTGCTCTCTCGCCCTTTAACTTAATGCTAATGGTCATTGGCGTGGTGCTCGGCGTGCTCATCGGCGTGCTTCCCGGGCTCGGTGGCGCCAATGGGGTGGCCATTTTGTTGCCGCTAACCTTCAGCATGCCGCCAACATCGGCCATCATCATGCTGTCGTGCATTTACTGGGGCGCATTGTTTGGCGGGGCAATCACCTCAATTCTTTTCAATATCCCCGGCGAGCCCTGGTCGGTTGCCACCACGTTTGACGGCTACCCACTGGCCCAACGGGGTAAGGCCGGAAAGGCGCTGACCGCTGCATTTACCTCATCGTTTATTGGCGCATTCATTGCCACCATCGTGCTTACATTCCTGTCGCCGATTGTTGCCGGGTTCGCCTTGAAATTTGGCCCGCCTGAGTTTTTTGCAGTCTGTCTGCTCACCTTTTGCGCTTTTGTGGGCATGAGCCGAGATCCGCCCTTTAAGACCATTGCCGCCATGATGCTGGGCTTTGGGCTTGCCGCTGTTGGCCAAGACTCGATGACGGGCTCGTTGCGACTCACTTATGGGCAGACCGAGCTGCTCAAGGGGTTTGACTTTTTGATTGCGGTGATTGGCCTTTTTGGCATTAGTGAAATCATTCAAACACTCGAAGAAGGTCTAAGCTTTCGAGGCGCGAAAGCCAAGATACGATTGCGCACCGTCAAGCTCACCTGGATGGAGCTGCCCCGTTATTGGATGACCAGCCTTCGCAGTGCTGCCGTCGGCTGCTTCATGGGGATTGTTCCCGGAGGTGCCACACCTGCTTCGTTTATGGCCTACGGCATTGCGCAGCGCATGTCCAAGCGGCCCAATGATTTTGGCTCTTCGCACAAGCCGCAGGTCGAAGGCGTGGTTGCCCCCGAAACCGCCGCGCACGCCGCAGGCACGAGTGCCTTGCTGCCCATGCTCACGCTTGGGGTTCCCGGCTCGCCCACGGCTGCCGTGCTGCTAGGCGGATTGCTGATCTGGGGGCTGCAGCCTGGCCCCATGCTGTTTACTGAACAAAAGGATTTTGTTTGGGGCCTGATTGCCTCGATCTATCTGGGCAATATCGTGGGCTTCATTATTGTGCTGGCCTTTGTGCCCTATTTCGCTGCGATTTTACGAATCCCGTTCTCCATTATCGCGCCAGTCATTCTGGCGATCTGCGCTGTGGGCGCCTACACCGTCAGCACATCGATTTTCGATATCTACATGATGTTGGTCTTTGGCGTGGTGGGCTATGTGTTTAAAAAGCTCAATTACCCGCTTGCGCCCCTGGTGCTGGCAATCGTGTTGGGAGACCGAACCGAGGAGTCTTTCCGGCAATCCATGCTCACTTCGGGCGGCGACCTAATGGTGTTTTTCTCGAACCCCCTGGTGGGCGGCTTAACGGGCTTGGCGTTGGTGATATTTATTTGGCCCTTTATCTCGGCGGTGACGAGTCGGCTAAAATCACGCCCAGCGGCAGGCTGATCCCCGGCCTGGCCGCTTGACCCTCTAGCGACCAGGCCACCATGTCGAAAGCGCCCCCCGAGAAACTCACCGTCACGATTCTCGACCGCAGCTATCAGCTGTCGTGCCCCCCCGAAGAAAAAAACATTCTGCTCGAGTGTGTAGGGCTCGTCGATGCGCGCATGCGCAAAATCAAGGCAGAAGGAAAACTGCAAGCCGCCGATCGCATTGCGGTGATGGCCGCGCTCACGATTGCCCGGGACTTGATTGCCAACCCCGCCGCAATTGACCCGAAAGAAAAGCAGGCGGCACTCGAAAAAATTTCAGCGATTCACAAAGCGCTCGACGCAGCAATTGCGCCTCAAGACAATCTGTTTTAACGGCCAAGGTTCATGATGCTCACCATGCTGCTTGCGCTGTGTGTCATTGGCGCATTCACTGGATTTTTGGCGGGCCTGCTTGGCGTAGGCGGCGGAATGATGTTGGTTCCTTTCATGACCTTTTTGTTTACGCTGGCCAAATTCCCGCAAGACCTGGTGATCAAAATGGCACTCGCCACCTCGCTGACCACCATTTTGTTCACATCCGTCTCAAGCCTGCGGGCCCACCACAAAAAAGGCATGGTGCGCTGGGATATTGCGCCAGCGATGGGCATTGGCGCCATGATCGGAACCTTTATTGGCGCGAACTTTGCAGGCCGAATTCCAAGCCAATGGCTTGCCATATTTTTTGCGGTGTTCGTGAGTTATTCCGCCATCAAAATGTTTCAAAACAAAAAACCAAAGCCCTCCCGAGAAGTGCCCGGCAAGCCCGTGTTGGGTGGGGTTGGGTTTGGCGTTGGGTTTATTTCAAGCCTTGTGGGCGCAGGCGGTGCTTTTATCTCCACCCCTTTCATGGTCTGGTGCAACGTCGTGATGCATCAAGCGATTGGCACTTCGGCAGCGCTTGGGTTTCCAATCGCGGTAGGCGGGCTGCTGGGCTATGTCATTGCCGGCATGGGCGTTGAGGGCTTGCCGGATTACTCGGTGGGTTTTGTTTATGTGCCGGCCTTATTGGCAACCGCCTTTGCATCGGTGATCACAGCACCTTTCGGGGCAAGAACCGCCCACAAAATGCAGGTGGCCTCACTCAAAAAAGCCTTTGCGGTGTTGCTGCTCGTGCTTGCGAGCTATATGCTCACCAGAGCATTTTAAAAAAATAATCTTCCAAAACTTATGGCATCTTCTCAAAGCATTATCGGCATTATTGGCGGCAGCGGTGTGTACACCATTGAAGGGCTCTCCAACGCCCGCTGGGAAATGATCCACTCCCCCTTTGGCGAGCCTTCCGATGCCCTTATGTTTGGCACGCTGAATGGGCAGCCCATTGTGTTTTTGCCTCGCCATGGCCGCGGCCACAAAGTGCCGCCCTCTGAAATTAATTACCGCGCCAATATCGATGCGTTGAAACGCGCAGGCGTCACTGACCTGATCGCGGTAAGCGCTGTGGGCTCATTGCGAGAACACTTGCGACCGGGAATGTTTGTCATTGTCGATCAATTTGTTGACCGCACCTTTGCGCGAACAAAATCTTTCTTCGGAACAGGCTGTGTCGCCCATGCGTCCATGGCGCACCCGGTGTGCCATCGACTCGGTGATCACCTGGAGGCGGCAGCGAAATCGCTGGGCATTGAAACCGTGCGTGGCGGCACTTATCTTGTGATGGAAGGCCCGCAGTTTTCAAGCCTTGCGGAATCCGAGCTTTATCGCAGCTGGAATTGCGATGTGATTGGCATGACCAACATGCCAGAGGCCAAACTGGCCCGAGAGGCGGAAATTTGTTATGCATCGGTTGCCATGGTGACCGATTACGATTGCTGGCACCCGCATCACGACGATGTCACGGTCGATCAAATCATTTCAGTGGTCACCGCCAATGCTGCCAAGGCAAGAAGCTTGGTGCGGCAGGCCATTCCCCTTGCGGCCCAGGATGCGCATGGGCTGTCGTGCAGCTGTAAAACAGCGCTTCAATATGCAATTGTCACTGCACCGGAAGCGCGCGACCCAGCCTTGGTCAAAAAGCTCGATGCAGTTGCGGGGCGCGTGCTGAAATGAGCGGGATCGTCGCCGCCATGAAAAAGCTCGACGCGCTTGGGCTCAATCGTGGCAGCGCAGGAAATTGTTCAGTCCGTACACCGGAAGGGTTTCTGATCACCCCATCGGGTGTTCCCTCTGATTTGCTAAGCGAAGACCTGCTCGTGCCCATGACGGTGTCAGGCACCGTCCCTGCGGTGCCTGACACCTTGAAGCCTTCAAGCGAGTGGCGCTTTCATCGCGACCTGTATGTCAACCGGCCCGATATCAATGCCGTGGTGCACACGCACGCACCCTTTGCCACAACACTGGCGTGCCTTCATAAAGATATTCCTCCGTTTCACTACATGATCGCGGTAGCTGGCGGGGACACCATTCGATGTGCGCCGTATGCGCTCTTTGGAACACAAGCGCTTTCGGATCACGCATTGAAAGCCATGACAGGCCGCAAAGCCTGCCTGCTGGCCAATCACGGCATGATTGCCGTGGGCAAGGATCTTGCCGATGCCATGCGAGTCGCCATTGAAGTGGAAAGCCTGTGCGAACAGTACTGGCGCGCCCTGCAAATTGGCGAGCCACATGTTCTAAGCACCCAGGAAATGGCGCAAGTTATTGAGAAATTTAAAACCTACGGGCCCAATGCCGCAGGAAAATAACCGCACCATGACACTCAAAACAAAGATTCGTACTATTCCCCACTACCCCAAACAGGGCATTATGTTTCGGGATATCACCACCTTGCTCAAAGATGCCGTTGGCCTGCGCATGATGATCCACGAGTTGGTGAATCGCTACACCGGCCAAAAGATCGATAAGGTTGCCGGCATTGAGTCGCGCGGTTTTATCCTGGGTGCACCACTCGCTTATGCATTGGGTGTAGGTTTCGTGCCCATTCGCAAAAAAGGAAAGCTGCCTGCCGAGACTGTCGGCTACGACTATGAGCTGGAGTACGGCGTGGATCGCATTGAGATTCATACCGATGCGATTGCTCAAGGTGAAAAAGTGTTGTTGGTCGATGACTTGATCGCCACAGGCGGAACCGCCGAGGCCGCCGTGCATTTGATTCGCAAACTTGGCGGCGACATTGTGGAGTGCGCCTTTGCCATTGATTTGCCGGAGATCGGTGGCACCCAACGGCTTGAACAGCTCGGTGTGAAGGTCTTTGCCCTCACCGCTTTTGAAGGGCATTAGTTGAAGGTTCAAACCCTGCGCTGGGCAGGCGATCATCTTGAAATGATCGACCAGCGGGTGCTGCCCGCCGAGTTTCGTTATCTCAGTTTTGACAGCGCCCAAGCAGTCGCACAGGGCATTAAAGATATGGTGGTGCGCGGTGCGCCCGCAATTGGCGTTGCAGCGGCCTATGGGGTGGCACTCGAAGCGCTACGCTTACAGACCGTATCGACAGCCCAGTTCAAAACCGGCTTGGAAGCGGCCTTTGAAGTTTTAGCAAAGAGCAGGCCCACCGCCGTGAATTTGTTTTGGGCCCTCAATCGCATGCGGAAGGTGTCCGCTGAGGTGTCAGGCACCGTGCCAGGCACGGTGCCTGACACCTCAGCGATCGCGCAGGCCCTGCTAAAAGAAGCCCACACCATTTACGAACAAGATATTGCAATTAACCGGGCGATGGGTGCCCATGGTGCTGCACTGTTAAAAGACGGTGCCCGTGTGCTCACCCACTGCAATGCCGGCGCGCTTGCCACAGCGGGGCACGGCACGGCCCTTGGCGTGATTCGCTCGGCTGTCGAGTCGGGAAAAAAGATTTCAGTGATCGCCGATGAAACAAGGCCCTTTTTACAAGGGGCACGACTTACCGCCTGGGAAATGGTCCAAGAAAATATTCCGTGCACCCTGATTACCGACAATATGGCCGGTCACCTCATGAGCCGTGGCGAGATTGATGCGGTGATTGTGGGCACTGATCGCGTGGCCGCCAATGGCGATGTCGCCAACAAAATCGGCACCTATATGGTGGCGGTGCTGGCGCAACGCCACCATATTCCCGTTTATGTGGCTTGCCCACTTTCGACCATCGACATGAGTATTGCCAGCGGAGCAGAAATTCCCATCGAAGAGCGCGACCCCGCCGAAGTGAAAGGCTTTCGCGAGGTTCAATGGGCCGCGCAAGGCGTGGAGATTCGCAACCCATCGTTCGATGTCACCCCAGCCGAACTGGTCACGGCCCTCGTGACTGAAAAGGGTGTGATCCACGCCCCGAACCAACAACGACTCAGCGCGTTGTTTTAAAGAGTGTCAGGCGGGTGTCAGGCACCCTGAAACGCTGCCTGACACCCGCTCGAGACCGAGTAGCCCCCCTTGAAACCTGCCCTAATGCCCCCACCTAGCCTTTATCTGTAACCAGGAAAGAATCCGCATGACTGACCCCAAACAAGAACAGCAAAACAACCCCACCGAGCCCAGCGACCAGGAGCTCGATCAGGCCCAGCAGGCCGAAGCACCGATCTCAATTGAGGTTCAGCTTGAAGAGGCGCTGGCCAAGGTCAAAGCCTGGGAAGAAGAATATCTGCGCGCCCGCGCCGAGACCGAAAACCTGCGCAAGCGCAGCGCTCAAGAGGTGCTCAATGCCAGCAAGTTCGCCATTGAATCCTTCGCCGAAGCGCTGTTACCGGTGGCCGATAGCCTGGAAACGGCTCTCACCCTTGAGAACCAGACCCTCGAAGGCCTGAAAGGCGGGGTAGAACTCACACTGAAGCAGCTTCAGCAAGCGTTTCAAAAGGGGCGCCTGGCGGTGGTAGACCCCAAGGGCGAAAAATTTGACCCTAATCGCCATCAGGCGGTTTCCATGGTCGATGGCGCTACTCAGACCCCTCCTGTGCCCTCGGGCCATGTGGTGGCGGTGATGCAAAAGGGCTATATGGTCGCCGAGCGGGTGTTGCGGCCGGCGATTGTGGTGGTGGCCCAGTAGTGGCGAGTGGATTGCCACGGGCCCTTCGGGCCCTCGCAATGACGGAAGTAGGCCGGGCCCTCGCAATGACGGGGCCGTCATCACGAGGAGGCCGCAGGCCGAC
>CAYTWR010000020.1:0-11048 GCA_964442225.1 uncultured Burkholderiaceae bacterium
ATTGTTTGAGATGCTGCCGATGATGCCGCGCTTCACCATTGAGCGCGTTCGCCAGAAACTCAACACTAGCTTTCCTACCGCTACAGCGGCCGTCAAGGTACTGGAAGATCTCGGTATCGTTACTGAGATGACGGGCCAGAAAAAGAACAGGAGTTACAGCTATCAAGCTTATGTTGAGCTGCTGTCTCAGTGACCCACTCATGCCAACCTCAAGCTGTGAAATCGCCCATCGCCTCTGGCTGAAACAAAATCTTCTCAATCAGTAACGCCGAAGGCGCACCAGAAGGCGGCATCAATCTCGCGCGAGGGAAAAACTTCTGCCGCATCTAAAAGCTCAAGCAACACTTCAGGCACATCGCCAAGTTGTGGCAAGCGCACCTAGGGCTAACCCTTGTTTCGTCGCTTCCCACAGAAACATCGCGGCCATAATTTGACGGCTGTCAGATCTTGACCTATAAAAACGCTGTTGTTTTTCTCATTTTCTCAAGGGGATTGTTCATGAAAAAGCAGATTGCCGCCTTGGTCGTCGGATTGACTGCGGCCGGCTTTGCCGCCGTTGCGCAGGCCGATACTTTGGCAAAAATCAAATCCAGTGGCGCTGTCACCATGGGGGTACGTGAATCCTCCGGCGCGCTGTCCTACACCGTTGGCGATGGCAAATTCGCTGGCTTTCACGTAGAAATCTGCGAGCGCGTACTGGCCGACATTGAAAAGCAAGTGGGCAAGAAGCTCTCTGTGAAGTATCAGCCCGTCACCTCCCAAAACCGCATTCCACTCATGCAAAACGGCACCATCGACATTGAGTGCGGCTCCACCACCAACAACGCAACGCGCCAGAAAGATGTCTCGTTTGCCGTAACCACTTATGTGGAAGAAGTGCGTATCGCCACCAAAGCCAACTCTGGCATTACCTCGATCAGCCAGCTCAATGGCAAGAAAGTGGCCACCACGACCGGCACCACCTCGGTGCAGCACCTTCGCAAGCATGAGCGTGGCACCGGCGTGAACTTTGAAGAGGTGTTCGGCAAAGATCACGCTGACAGCTTCCTGCTGTTGGAATCTGGCCGCGCCGATGCCTTCGTCATGGACGGCTCGATCTTGGCAGGCAATATCGCTAACGCGAAAAACCCCGGCGACTTCAGAATCGTGGGCGAAGTGCTCTCGGTTGAGCCGATTGCCATCATGCTGCGCAAAGACGACCCTGCTTTTAAAAAGGCGGTCGATGACAGCATCATTAAAATGATGAAAGACGGCACGCTGAACAAGCTCTGGACCAAGTGGTTTGAGTCGCCAATTCCCCCACGGAATGTGAAGGTTGGCCTTGCACTGTCTGAGAGCACCAAAAACGCATGGGCGAACCCGAACGACAAGCCCATGGAAGACTACGCGAAGAAGTAATTACGAACGCTGAACGAGAAACCCCCTCCTTGGCGATGCCCATGGAGGGGGTTTTGTTTAGAAAGCGAACACTATGAGTTGGGATTGGCAGGTTTTTCTTCAAGACACCGGGGCGGGCGAGACTTATCTCGACTGGATGTTTTCCGCCTGGGGCTGGACCCTCTCCGTCGCATTTCTTGCATTGCTGATTGCGCTGATCGCCGGCCTGATCGTGGGCACGCTGCGCACTCTGCCCAATGACCGGCCACTCGGAAAACTCGCGATTGGGTTCGGTTATGTCTGGGTCGAACTGTTTCGCAACATTCCGTTGCTGGTCCAGATTTTTATTTGGTACCACGTAATTCCGGCACTCATTCCGCCTATGAAATCGCTGCCTGGGTTTGTGCTGGTGGTATTCGCACTCGGGTTTTTCACCTCGGCCCGGATCGCCGAGCAGGTTCGTGCCGGCATTCAATCGCTGCCGCGCGGCCAGCGCGCAGCTGCCATGGCCATTGGCATGAGCACCTTTCAAACCTATCGATTGGTAATTCTGCCCTTGGCACTGCGAATCATTATTCCGCCGCTCACCTCAGAATCTATGAACATTGTGAAGAATTCCTCGGTCGCCTTTGCCGTGTCGGTCGCCGAGCTCACCTTGTTCGCCCTGCAGGCACAGGAAGAAACATCGCGCGGCATCGAGGTGTATCTGGCAGTGACTACGCTCTACATGATCACAGCGTTTGCGATTAACCGTGTCATGGCCAGTATCGAGCGCCGCGTGCGCGTACCCGGCTTGATTGCCGCAGGGCAAGCGGGGGGGCACTAGCCATGATGAATCTCGACCTGAGCTTTTATAGCTGGGAAGTCATTAGCCGCTATGTGATCCAAGGCTTTGGCTTTAGCATTCAGCTCACCGTGATCGCCACCATTGGGGGCTTGTTTTTCGGCACCCTCTTGGCCCTGATGCGACTGTCTTCAAAGCGCTGGCTGCAAATGCCCGCTGCGGTCTATGTCAATGTCATGCGGTCTATTCCGCTGGTGATGGTGATTCTGTGGTTCTTTTTGTTGATCCCATTTCTCATTGGCCGATCCATTGGCGCAGAAATTTCTGCCACGATTACGTTCATTGCCTTTGAAGCCGCCTATTTTTCGGAAATCATGCGTGCCGGAATTCAGTCCATTCCGCGCGGACAAGTGTTTGCAGGCCAAGCCCTGGGCATGACCTATGGCCAAAACATGCGGCTCATTGTGCTGCCCCAGGCTTTTCGCAATATGCTGCCAGTGGTGCTGACCCAAACCATTATTTTGTTTCAAGACACATCGCTGGTGTATGCAATTGGTGCGTATGACCTGCTCAAAGGCTTTGAGCTTGCCGGCAAAAACTATGGGCGGCCCATTGAGGCCTATCTTTTGGCTGCCGTGGTTTATTTTGTGATTTGTTTTTCACTGTCTTATTTGGTCCGACGATTGCAGGCCAAGATTGCCATCGTGCGATGAAAGGATGTTGTTATGGCCATGATTGAGTTTCACGACATTAGCAAGTGGTATGGCAGCTTTCAGGTGCTCACGAATTGCACCACTGAGCTTCAGAAAGGCGAAGTGGTGGTGGTGTGCGGCCCCTCGGGCTCGGGCAAGTCCACCTTGATCAAATGCGCCAATGGCCTTGAGCCCTTTCAAAAAGGCAAGCTGCTGGTCAACGGCGTTTCGGTGGGAGACCCTAAAACCAACCTGCCCAAACTGCGCTCGCACATCGGCATGGTATTTCAGCACTTTGAGCTGTTTCCCCACTTATCGGTCATGGAAAATCTGACCATTGGCCAAGTCAAAGTGCTGGGCCGATCACAAGACGAAGCAAATCAAAAAGCCAAAGCCCTGTTAGAGCGTGTCGGCCTGACAATTCAGGCAGAAAAGTTTCCCGGCCAGCTTTCGGGCGGCCAGCAACAGCGTGTGGCCATTGCGCGCGCGCTGGCCATGGACCCAATTGCCATGTTGTTTGACGAGCCCACCTCGGCGCTTGACCCGGAAATGGTCAACGAGGTGCTCGATGTCATGGTGGCGCTTGCCAAAGAAGGCATGACCATGATGGTCGTGACTCATGAAATGGGCTTTGCCCGCAAGGTGTCTGACCGTGTGATTTTTATGGATGCTGGCAAGATTGTGGAAGATTGCAGCAAAGATGACTTTTTCGGTGCGCCCGAAAAACGCCAACCCCGCACGCGCGACTTTTTAAATAAAATTCTCTCGCATTAATTCTGATTCAAAAAACAAGAACATCTCCATCCCTAAGGAATTGATTCATGAGCCACTCTGAACACTGGAAATTTGAAACCAAGGCCGTGCATGTGGGCTACACGCCCGACCCCACCACCAAGGCGGTCGCTACACCGATCTACCAAACCGTGGCCTATGCGTTTGATAACACCCAACATGGCGCAGATCTGTTTGACCTGAAAGTAGCCGGCAATATTTACACGCGCATCATGAACCCCACGCAAGACATGCTTGAAAAGCGCGTGGCCAGCCTTGAAGGCGGCATTGCAGCCCTGGCCTTGGCCTCGGGCCAATCGGCAATTACCTATGCCATTCAAACCATTGCCGAGGCGGGCGATAACATTGTTTCCGCTTCAACGCTATATGGCGGCACCTACAACCTATTTGCCCACACTTTTCCGCAATTTGGCATTCAGGTGCGTTTTGCCGATTACCGCAAGCCCGACGATTTTGAAAAACTAATCGATGACAAAACCAAGGCCCTGTACTGCGAAACCATCGGTAACCCCTTGGGCAATATCACCGATATCGGCAAGCTTGCCGAGATCGCCCATCGACATGGCATTCCCTTGATTGTCGATAACACGGTGCCCAGTCCCTACCTGTGCCGGCCCATTGAGCATGGTGCCGACATTGTGATTCACAGCCTCACCAAATACATGGGTGGCCATGGCACCTCGGTAGCAGGCGCAATTGTCGACAGCGGAAAATTCCCTTGGGCCCAGCACAAGGCCCGCTTTAAACGGCTCAACGAGCCCGATGTGAGCTACCACGGCGTGGTCTACACCGAAGCTTTTGGGCCGGCAGCCTTTATTGGCCGCGCCCGTGTAGTGCCCTTGCGCAATATGGGTGCGGCGATCAGCCCATTTAATGCATTCCAAATCATGCAAGGTATTGAAACCTTGGCGTTGCGCATGGATCGCATCTGCGAGAACGCGCTGAAAATTGCTCAATACCTTAAGAGCCACCCCAAAGTGAATTGGGTCAATTACGCCGGCCTGTCCGATCACAAAGACCATAGCTTGGTCAAAAAATACATGGGTGGGCGAGCCAGCGGCATTCTGAACTTTGGCGTTAAAGGCGGCCGAGATGCTGGCGCTCAATTCCAAGATGCCTTGCAGCTGTTTACAAGGCTAGTCAACATTGGCGATTGCAAATCCTTGGCCTGCCACCCGGCAAGCACCACGCACCGCCAGCTCAACCCCCAAGAGCTTGAATCTGCTGGCGTAACCGAGGACATGGTGCGCCTGTCGATTGGTATTGAGCATGTCGACGACTTGATCGCTGATCTGGAACAGGCGCTCGGCAGATAAAGTGCGCAACCTTGTGATCGTGTTGGGCGACCAGCTCGATCTCGAGGCGGCCGCCTTTGATGGTTTTGACCCCAGGCAAGATAGGGTCTGGATGGCAGAGGTAGCACAGGAATCAAACCATGTGCCCTCTTCCAAGCAACGCATCACCGTGTTTTTGTCCGCCATGCGCCACTTCGGCCTGGCGCTTGCGCAAAGAAAAATTCCGCTTGATTACATCAAGCTAAACGACCCTGAAAACTCCGGCACGCTGGGCCAAGAGTTATCCCGCGCCATTGCGCAGCACAAGCCGCAAGGCCTGGTCATGACCGCACCGGGGGATTGGCGGGTGCTCGCCGATTTACGCGCGGTGGCCAACGCACACACGGTACCCCTGGACATTCGAGAAGACCGGCATTTTTTCTCGACTGTTCGGGAGTTCGCAGCACACGCCAAAGGCCGCAAACAATTACGCCTGGAATATTGGTACCGCGAGCTTCGCCAAAGCCGCAATGTCTTAATGCGTGACGGCAAGCCAGAAGGCGGCGCCTGGAATTTTGATGAAGAAAACCGCGAGCCATTTGGCAAGGAAGGCCCGCCACCACTTCCGAAGCCAACCCGATTTGCGCCCGACAAAATCACCCAGGAAGTGATTGATCTGGTCAATACACGATTTGCCGATCACCCAGGCACGGTGTCAGGCACCGCACCTGCGGTGCCTGACACCGTGCCTGACACCATGTTTGGGTGGCCGGTAACACGCGAGCAAGCACTGCAATGCCTGCACGAATTTATTGATCAAAGGCTCGCGCACTTTGGCCGCTATCAGGATGCCATGTGGCATGGCGAGGTGTGGCTGTTTCATTCCCATTTATCGGCAGCCCTGAACCTTAAATTGTTAAATGCGCACGAAGTGGTGCAGGCCGCGCAAAAAGCCTATGAACAAGGCAAGGCGCCGTTGGCAGCTGCAGAGGGGTTTATTCGCCAGATACTGGGCTGGCGCGAATATGTGCGCGGCATTTATTGGTGCACTATGCCCGACTATCTCGAGCGCAATGCACTCAATGCCCAAGAGCCCTTGCCACTGTTTTTCTGGACCGGCAACACCGACATGCGCTGCTTGCACGATGCAATTTCGCAAACCCTGCAGCACGGCTACGCCCATCATATTCAGCGGCTCATGGTGACCGGGCTTTATGCTCTGCTCTATGGCGTGCAGCCCAAGCAAGTGCACGAGTGGTATTTAAGTGTTTATGTCGATGCGGTGGAGTGGGTTGAACTTCCCAACACCTTGGGCATGAGCCAGTTTGCCGATGGGGGCTTAATGGCCAGCAAGCCCTATGCCGCAAGCGGCAAATACATTGACCGCATGAGCAATTACTGCAAAGGCTGTCGCTTCGACCCTGCAAAATCGGTGGATGACGGCAAAGGTAAGCCCGCCTGCCCGTTGACCACCTTGTATTGGGATTTTCTGCTGCGCCACGAGGCCTTGCTTTCCAAAAACCCGCGCATGGTCATGCAAGTGCGCAATCTGAGCCGGCTTTCTGAGGAAAGCAGGCAAAATATTCGTCAACAAGCACAGGCCCACCGAAGGTCTGTGGCCAAAGACTCATAAGGAGACCAACATGCCCAAATTCAACGCCATTGTGGTGAACAAGACGGACACCCACACCACGGCAGAACTTCAAACAGTGGATGACTCGGCGTTAACGAGCACGGGCGAACAAGATGTGCTGGTCAAGGTGGATTACTCCACGATTAACTTCAAAGATGGCTTGGCGCTCACCGGCCGCTCGCCGATCATTCGTAGGTTCCCTTTGATCCCGGGCATTGATTTTGCGGGAACGGTTGAACACAGTGAACACCCCGATTACCAAGCGGGCGATGCCGTGATTCTGAACGGCTGGGGCGTGGGCGAAGGCCACCCCGGCGGGCTTGCCCAGTACGCCAAAGTCAAAGGCGATTGGCTCGTAAAAAAACCGGCAGCATTTACCACCCGCCAGGCCATGGCCATTGGCACAGCAGGCTATACCGCCATGCTTTGCGTGCTCGCCCTTGAACGGCATGGCGTAAAACCAGCCGATGGCGAGGTGCTGGTCACTGGTGCAGCCGGTGGCGTGGGCAGCATTGCCATTGCCGTGCTCTCGAAACTTGGCTACGCCGTAGTTGCATCGACAGGCCGCATGAACGAAACCGGTTATTTAAAAAGCCTGGGAGCTAGCAGCGTCATTGATCGGGCCGATCTCTCGGCACCCGGCAAGCCCTTGGCCAAAGAGCGCTGGGCTGCAGTGGTTGACAGCGTGGGCAGCCACACCCTGGCCAATGCCTGCGCGGCAACCAAGGCCGAAGGTGCCGTGGCCGCCTGTGGCTTGGCTCAGGGCATGGACTTTCCGGCCACGGTAGCGCCGTTTATCTTGCGCGGCGTAGCGCTTTTGGGCGTTAACAGCGTGACCGCTCCACTGGCCCGCCGCAACCTGGCGTGGCAGCGTCTGGCCAGCGATCTTGATGCCCAGAAGCTTGACGCCATGACCCAAGAAATCACGCTGGGCCAGGTGATTGCCGCCGCACCGGAAATTCTTGCGGGCAAAATTCGAGGCCGCACGGTCGTGAATGTGAACAAAAACTAGGGCGCTTGTCGCACAATTCGGGGATGAATGAAATTCTTAACATCTCCTCTTATAAATTCGTTTCGATTGTTGATTTGCCCGAGCTTCGCGAGCGCCTGTTAAGCCGCGCTCGCGATCTTGAGCTCAAGGGCACCATTCTGATTGCCGAAGAAGGCATTAACCTGTTTTTGGCAGGCGCCGCCCACGCCGTGCGCGAGTTCGTGCAACTTCTAAAACAAGACGCACGTTTTGCCGATCTTGAGCCCAAAGAGAGCTGGTCCGACACGGTGCCCTTTAAAAAAATGCTGGTGAAGATCAAAAAAGAAATCATCCGCATGAATCACCCGGCCATTCGGCCCCATGCGGGCCGCGCGCCAGCAGTCAGCGCTGAAACACTGAATCGTTGGCTCGACCAAGGCCATGACGATGAAGGCCGTGAGGTGGTTACCCTCGATACGCGTAACGCGTTTGAAGTGGATTACGGCACATTTCGCAACGCCCTGGACTATCGCATTACCAAGTTCACGGAATTTCCACAGGCGATTGCCAAGCACAAGGAACAGCTTAAGAACAAAACAGTAGTGAGCTTTTGCACCGGCGGCATTCGTTGCGAAAAAGCTGCTATTTACATGCGCGAAATTGGGCTTGAACATACCTATCAGCTCGAAGGCGGAATTTTGAAATATTTTGAAGAGACCGACGCCCATCATTACCAGGGCAGCTGCTTTGTGTTCGATGAGCGCGAGGCGCTCGAACCCACGCTCACCCCGCTTGAGACCTGTCATGCCACCCCTAGCTGAAAAAAACCTACGCGACGACATTCGCTTTTTAGGTGCGATCCTAGGCGACACCATTCGCGAACAAGAAGGTGCCCAGACCTACGCTCTGATCGAAAACATTCGCAAGCTCAGTGTTGCCTTTCACCGCAATGCCGATGCCGAAGCCGGCAAGGCGCTTAATAAAACCCTGAAAAACCTCAGCAGTGGCAAGGCCGTAAGCGTGATTCGCGCGTTTAGTTATTTTTCTCACTTGGCCAATATTGCAGAAGACCAATTCACGCTGCGCCAGTTCAGCCAAGAAGATCCCGGCCAAGTGGAAGGCAGCCTCAAACGCAGCTTTGCACGGCTTAAGGCCGCCAAGGTGCCATCTACAAAAATCAACAAGACCTTGCAAAACGCCTGGATCTCTCCCGTGCTGACTGCCCACCCCACCGAGGTGCAGCGCAAGAGCATTTTGGATGCCGAGCGGGCCGTGGGCGACTTGCTGGGCAAGCGTCACAGCTTAACGAATACAGAAGAGCTTGCAGAAAACGAAATGATGATTCGGGCCCGCGTGACCCAGCTTTGGCAAACCCGGCTGATTCGTTTTTCAAAACTGAGCGTAGACGATGAAATTGAAAATGCCTTGTCTTACTACCAAAGCACTTTTTTAAAAGAGGTGCCACGGCTGTATGAACGCATTGAGCGGCAAGCCCAAGTGAAATCCCTTCCGCCCATGTTTCGCATGGGCAACTGGATCGGCGGGGACCGCGATGGCAACCCCAATGTCACCGCGCCCACCCTGCTGCGCTCGGTGGGCCGACACAGCGAGATCGTGCTGCGTCATTACCTGACTCAGGTGCATGAGTTGGGCAGCGAACTCTCCGTATGCGAAGCCTTGGCAGGCTCTTCCAAAGAACTTCAGGCCTTGGCCGAACGATCGGGCGATCACAACTCGCATCGCAAAGACGAGCCGTATCGCCGGGCCTTGATCGGCGTTTATGCGCGGCTTGCCTCAACGCTGAGCGCCCTGACCGGCACCGAGGCCCTGCGACATGCCATTGAGCCTGCACAAGCCTACGGCTGTGCAAAAGAGTTTGTGGCCGACCTAAAAATTGTGCGCGATTCATTGGCCTCGCACCATGGCGAGGCACTTGCGCATGCCCGGCTATTGCCCTTGATTCGGGCGGCCGAAGTGTTTGGTTTTCATTTGGCCACTACCGATTTGCGCCAAAACTCGAATATTCACGAACATGTCGTGGCCGAGCTGCTACGCGGGGCGCGGTTGGAATCGGGCTACGAAAAACTTGAAGAAGCGAAAAAGATCGAGCTCTTGCTGGCCTTGCTGTGTGATGCACGCAGCCTGCGCAACCAACATGCTCAATATTCCGATCTTGCCGAAAGTGAGCTGGCTATTTTTGAATCGGCACGCCTGATCCGAGAGCGCTTTGGCCAAGAAACCATTCGACATGCAATTATCAGCCACACTGAAAGCGTGAGTGATCTGCTTGAAGTGTTGGTGATTCAAAAAGAAACCGGGCTGCTTTACGGCACCCTGACCCAGGATGGCAAGGCAGGCCTGATTGTGGTGCCGCTTTTTGAAACGATTGAAGACCTGCGTTGCGCTGCCCCGATCATGCAGGCGTTTTACAAGCTGCCCGGCATTGCCAAACTGGTGCGTGACTCGGGTGGTGAGCAAGACATTATGTTGGGCTATTCCGACAGCAACAAAGACGGCGGATTTTTCACCAGCAACTGGGAGCTTCACCAGGCCTCGACCGATCTGGTGGAACTGTTCAAAGACATCAAGGGCATTACCTTGCGGCTTTTCCATGGCCGTGGCGGCACGGTGGGCCGAGGCGGCGGGCCAAGCTATCAGGCCATTTTGGCCCAACCGGCAGGCACCGTGAATGGGCAGCTTCGGCTCACGGAGCAAGGCGAAATTATTGCCAGCAAATATGCCAACCCTAAAATTGGCAGCCGCAATTTAGAGACCTTGGTGTCCGCGGTGCTAGAGGCCACACTGATTTCATCGCGCAGCAAGCCACCGGCTGAATTTTTAAAAACAGCGGCTCAGCTTTCAGAATTCAGCATGGCCTCCTATCGATCGCTGGTCTACGACACCCCAGGCTTTGAGGATTACTTTTTTGAAGCCACCCCGATTAGTGAAATCGCCGAGCTCAATATTGGCTCGCGGCCTGCAAGCCGCAAAGCCTCGCGCAAGATCGAAGACTTGCGGGCTATTCCTTGGGGGTTTTCTTGGGGCCAAAGCCGTGTGAATCTTCCGGGTTGGTATGGCTTTGGCTCGGCCATTGAGCAGTTTATTGCGCTTTCCCCAAAGAAAAATCTGGCGTTGTTAAAACGCATGTACAGCGATTGGCCCTTTTTCTCGACCTTGATTTCCAATATCGACATGGTGCTGGCCAAGGCAAACCTGGCCATGGCCAAACGCTATGCTGATCTGGTGCAAGATCGCCGGCTTGCCAAAAAAATTCTTGCCGCGATTGAAGCCGAGTGGGCTCGCACCGTCGTCGCTTTAGAAAAAATCACTGGTGAAAAAACCCGCTTGGCGGGCAACCCCATGTTGGCGCGCTCGATTGCCCACCGGTTTCCGTACTTAGATCCGTTAAATCACTTGCAGATCGAGTTGATTCGACGCTGGCGCTCAGGCAAGCAAGATGAACGCACCCAGCGGGGGATTCATTTGACCATTAATGGGATTGCGGCGGGGTTGAGAAATACTGGGT
>CAYTWR010000020.1:11148-26961 GCA_964442225.1 uncultured Burkholderiaceae bacterium
ACTCCCCCAAATACGCGGCCCTCACCGCGGGGTCAGTGAGCAAGTCCTTCGCGGGGGCACTCATCGTAATCATTCCCGACTCCATGACATAGCCGCGATCGGCGGCCTGCAGGGCCAGCCGTGCATTTTGCTCGACCAGCAAAATCGTAACCCCACGCGCCGACACACTGCGGATCACTTCAAAAATCTTTTCCACCATGACGGGCGACAATCCCATCGATGGCTCATCGAGCAAGAGCACCGAGGGCTTTGCCATCATGGCCCGGGCCATGGCCAGCATTTGCTGCTCACCGCCCGACATGGTGCCCGCCAATTGGGTTAGCCGCTCTTTCAAGCGCGGAAACAAACCCAGCTGCTCTTCAATGGCTGATTCAATGTCGGCGCTGCTCGCAGCACCCGCGTGATGGCCATTGCTTAAGCAATAAGCGCCCATGTACAGGTTTTCTAAAATGGTCATGCGTGTAAACACGCCGCGGCCTTCGGGCACCATCACCAAGCCTTTGGCTGCCAAGGCATGCGGCGGGGTTTTGGTGATGTCTTGGCCATGAAACAGCACGGCACCTTCAGCAGCTGGCACCAAGCCCGTGATCGCTTTCAAGGTCGTGGTTTTGCCCGCGCCGTTCGCACCGATCAGCGTAACCAGCTCGCCGGGCTTCACCGACAGGCTAATGCCCTTCACGGCCTGAATGCCGCCATAGCGAACTTTCAGCGAGCGCAGCTCCAAGGCATCGTGGGCGTGGCGTTTCTCGACATGATTAACCATGTGTTGCCCCCGAGCCTAAATAGGCTTCGATCACTTTCGGGTCGCGCTGCACATCGGCCGGTGTGCCTTGCGCAATGACCTTGCCGTAATCCAGCACCGTGACACGGTTGCACAAGCCCATGACCAGTTTCACATCGTGCTCAATGATCAGAATGGTTTTGCCGTCGTTGCGAATTTTCTCCAGCGTTTGTTTCAGTGCGTTTTTCTCGGTGGCATTCATGCCGGCGGCTGGCTCATCAAGCGCTAACAATTTTGGCTCGGTTGCCAACGCCCGTGCAATTTCCAATCGGCGCTGGTCGCCATAAGAGAGTGTTTTGGCCACCGAATCGGCAAAGCGCTCAATGCCCAAATAAGCCAAAAGCTCACGGGCTTCTTGCCGCAGCATTGCCTCGCTGTGCTTAAACTGTGAAGTGCGCAGAATTGCACCGATCACGCCCCGATGAAAACCATGGGTGCGCAAATGCCTTCCCACCATGACATTTTCCAACGCCGTCATGTCGGGAAAGAGGCGAATGTTTTGAAAAGTACGCGCAATTCCGGCCTGGGCCACCTGATACACCGCCGTGGGTTTGTACGTCGCGCCATCTAATTCAAAACTTCCGCCATCGGGCGTATACAGCCCCGTGATCACGTTAAAAAATGTGGTTTTGCCTGCGCCATTGGGGCCAATGAGCCCGTAGATCTGGCCTTGCTGAATTTCAAGGCTTACATCATCAAGGGCCACCAGGCCGCCAAACACCTTGCGTGCATGGCTGATTTTTAAAAGCGGGGTGCTCATTTTTGCGCAAGCTCCCTAAGCCATGACCCGTTTGGGTGCGAGCAAGCCGCGTGGCCGATACAACATGATCAAGACCAAGGCCAAGCCAAAGAGCAGCATGCGCAAGGCTTCGGGTGCGATCAGCTCGGTGCCAAACAAGGCTTCTTGCAAGGGCTTGGCCACATGGCGCAAGACCTCGGGAATGGCGTAGAGCACCACCGCGCCCAGAATCACGCCAGGCACATAGCCCATACCGCCTAACACCACCATGGCAACAATGACGATACTTTCCATGAGCACAAAGCTTTCGGGCGAGACGAACCCTTGAAATGCCGAAAACATGGCGCCCGACACACCACCAAACGAAGCGCCCATGGCAAAGGCCAAGAGCTTCACATTGCGGGTGTTAATGCCCATGGCCTTGGCCGCAATTTCATCTTCACGAATAGCAATCCACGCACGCCCCACGCGCGAATCTTGTAGGCGCACCGTGATCACAATCACGACCAAAGTCAATACTAAAAACAAGTAGTAATACAGCTGTACCGAAGGAATGGTGATGCCAAAAAGATCCAAGGGCTTGGAAAGATTAATGGCGCCAATCGAGATCGGATCAATGCGGCTAATGCCCTGAGGGCCATTGGTCAGGTTGATCGGCGAGTTCAGGTTATTCATGAAGATTCGAATAATCTCGCCAAAACCCAAGGTCACAATCGCCAGATAATCGCCCCGTAGGCGCAGCACCGGAAACCCCAATAGCACGCCAAAAAAAGCCGCCAGTGCCGCCGAAAGCGGCACCACCATCCAGATCGAGTTATGCAAGCCATTGGGAAAGGTCTGACGAATCCACTCAAACTGGTCGTAAAGATGGGGCGAGGCCAAAAGTGCATATAAATAGGCCCCCACCGCATAAAACGCGACATAGCCCAGATCGAGCAAACCCGCATAGCCCACCACAATGTTCAGGCCCAAGGCCAACATGATGTAGAGCAAGGCAAACGCCAGAATGCGAATCCAGGCATTGCCGGCAAGGCCTGCCACGAAAGGCAGGGCAATTAACGCAAGGCCAATGGCCAGGGCCGCTAACAGCGCATTGCGGCGAGACAGGGGAATGGAAAGATTGCCGATGCGCATGACTGTTTATGCCCGATCGGCCACCCGTTCGCCCAAAAGGCCCGAGGGCCTAAAGAGCAGTACCAAGATCAATACAGCAAAGGCAAAAATATCCTGGTAATGGCTGCCTAAAAACCCGCCTGTGAGATCGCCCACATAGCCTGCACCCAGCGCTTCAATAACGCCCAAGAGCAGGCCGCCCAAGACTGCGCCACCCACATTGCCAATGCCACCGAGCACTGCGGCGGTAAAGGCTTTAAGGCCCAACAAAAAACCCATGGTGAAGTGGGCAATGTTGTAATTCATGCCCACCAGCACGCCAGCAATCGCAGCCAGTGCCGCGCCCAACATAAACGTGGCGGCAACAATGCGATCGGGGTTAACGCCCATGAGACTGGCAATTTTCGGATTTTCGGAGACCGCCCGCATGGCGCGGCCCAATTTGGTTTTGTGAATCAACAGCAAAAGCCCGGTCATGGCAACGGTGGCCACGACCAGAATCAGAATTTGCTTGGGCGCCAACAGGGCACCGCCGATTTCAAACGGCGTGGTGGGCAACATGTCGGGAAACACGCGCGGATTGGGAGACCAAATCACCATGGCCAAGGTCTGCAGCACAATCGACACGCCAATTGCAGAAATCAAGGGCGCAAGGCGCGGTGAATTGCGCAACGGCCGATAGGCCACCCGCTCAATGGTGGCCGAGAGCAACATACACACAGGAATGGCCGCCAGGGTGGCGATCAGGAGCTGCAGCGCTAGCGGCAGCTCCGGAAACACCATGCCTAACAAATGCAACACCGTAAGCGCCACCATGGCGCCCATCATCAACACTTCGCCATGGGCAAAGTTAATGAGCTGCAAAATTCCGTAGACCATCGTGTAGCCCAGTGCCACCAGCGCATACACGCTGCCCAGCACCAGGCCATTGATGATCTGTTGGAGAAATGTATCCAATACCTTGACCGCTATTACTGGATCACGCGCATTTGCTCGCGCTTGCCATTGCGATAGGTAAACAGGGTAAGCGTGCCGTTGTTGATATCGCCGTTTTTATCAAACGAGATCGGGCCGGTTACACCGTCGTATTGGATCTTGGCAAGCTCAGGCAGATACTTCTTGGGGTCGGTTGAGCCTGCTTTTTTCATGGCTTCTACCAGCACCATGGTCGCATCGTAAACATACGGTGCATACAGCTTGACCTCATCGCCCATTTCTTTTTGGAAACGTGCGCGGAAATCGGCCAGCTTTTGCTCGTAGGGGCCCACCACACCACCGGCTTCTGCACAAAAGACTTTATCGTTGCCCAAGGCATTGCCGGCAAGCTTGGGCAGCTCACTGGTGCAAATGCCATCGCCACCCATTAATTTGGCATTGATCTTGAGCTGATCCATTTGGCGCAGCATGGGGCCTGCCACCGCATCCATTCCACCGTAAAACACAACATCGGGTTTTTTGGCACGAATTGCAGTAAGAATCGACATGAAGTCGGTCGATTTATCAGTAGTGAACTGGCGATCCACCACCTTGCCGCCGGCGGCTTCAACACCTTTGACAAACTCGTCGGCCACGCCTTGGCCGTATGCCGTGCGATCATCAATCACCGCAATGCTCTTGCCCTTGAGCTCTTGCACCGCGTATTTGCCTAAAGTGCCGCCCAGCTGTGCATCGTTGGCCACCACACGGAAGGCCGTGTTAAAGCCTTGCAAGGTGTACTTGGGGTTGGTCGATGCCGGAGAAATCTGAGGAATGCCCGCATCGAAATAAATCTTGGAAGCAGGAATGGTGGTGCCAGAATTGAGGTGGCCAATCACGCCTGCCACTTTGGCGTCGACCAGTTTCTGAGCGGCTGCCGTGCCTTGTTTGGGGTCGGCGCCATCGTCTTCTGAGACCAGGCTAAAGGTGATTTTCTTGCCGCCAATCGTGACCCCTGCCTTGTTCAGGTCAGAGATCGCAAGCTTTGCACCGTTTTCATTGTCTTTACCCAGGTGAGCAATCGCGCCGGTCATGGGCGAGACCTGGCCAATCTTGACGGTGTCATCTTTTGAGCCGCCGCCACAGCCTGCCACAAAAACAGCGGCAGCCGACGCAGTCAGTAATGCAGATTTTTTATAAGCAAACGACTTCTTCACAGTTAAGTGCATGCAAATCTCCATTCGGGGAAAGTCAGGGGAAAATGAACCGTCACATAGTGTACGGATTTTCAAACCCTGATTCGACTGGGGTTTGTATTGTGTTTAAAAGGCTTCTTTTTCGGCTTCCAGGAAGGCCAGACTGGTGTATTTGCCGATATTGTCGTCAAAGCCCTGAGTGCGCTTTGCCCGCGAAGCAACACGCGGATCCTTGAGCACCAAGGCCTTGGCCTCGGACAGTTGCTTGCCCTGCTCAACGGCCTTTAAGCAAGTCTCCCAAATACCCGCCATGAGCTCGCCATAGTCTTTCAACAAACCCTTGCTGGGATTGCCATGGCCGGGCAGCCAGAGCTGATCGCCAGCTGCGTTTTCCAGCGCTGCGTAGTACTTGAATGTGCCAGGGTAAGACCCATCATCAATGTTGGCAATGCGGTTTTCCATGGCGATATCGCCAACATGGGTCACGCGGTCTTCCACCACTTCCACGGTTAAATCGCAGGGCGTGTGGGCGGTTCCATAAAAGTGCATTTTCAGGCGTGTGTCACCAAAATCGAGCACCTGGCCGTGAGTCACTACCGTATTGGGCGGCACTACTTTGGTGCCCGCGGTGGCTTGATTAGTCCAGCGCTCCAAGAGCCCGCGCCATAGATTGCCCTCCACACCTTTAATGCGCGTGATGTTTTCTTGTAATGAATAAATGGGAAGGCCGGGATACGCAGCAGCGTAGGCATGGTTGGCCAGCCAATGATCGCCGTGATAGTGCGAGTTAAACACCGCAACAAGGGGTTTATCCGTCACGGTTTTAATCATGCGCAACACCATTTCACCGATTTGCACACTGGCGCCCGAATCAAGAATGACCACGCCTTTTTGGGTCACCACAAACGTGACATTACACATCATTCCCTTGTTTTCTGGCGTGGGAAAACTGTCTTTTGAATAAATGAGCCAAACCCGTTTCGAGATTTGTTTGGGCTTGATATCCGGCATGGGGGGGCCACGCAAAAAATCGTCTACTTGTTGCGCAAACAATCGCACCTCAGGCACCAGGCTTAAGCCCGCAATGCCTGCTCCAAGGCCCACTCCCGTTTTCCACGATTGACGAATAAAGCCTCGGCGATTCATGACGGTCTCCTCGTTGTTATGCGCTTATGCATATGAAGCGCAATGCTACACTTGCGTGATCGTGCGCAATTTGATGAAGATCAGTTTTCGCTTCAGGCCCAGGCTGCTGGATGATCTGGCCCACTACGAACGCCGCACACTCACCGCCGATATTTCTGCCGGCATTACGGTGGGAATTGTTGCACTGCCACTTGCCATGGCTTTTGCCATTGCCTCGGGTCTGCCGCCGCAGGCAGGCTTGTTCACCGCCATTGTTGCAGGCTTTTTAGCCTCGGCCTTTAGCGGCTCTTCGGTGCAAGTCGCCGGCCCGGCCGGCGCGTTCATTGTGGTGGTGTTTGCCATTGTGGAGCGCTATGGCGTCGCCAACCTCATGATCGCCACCATGTGCGCAGGCGTGCTCATGATTGCCATGGGCCTGTTGCGTTGGGGCAACCTAGTGCGCTTAATTCCCGTGTCGATTGTGATTGGCTTTACCAATGGCATTGCCGTGTTGATTGCGCTTTCCCAAGTGAAAGACTTTCTGGGCTTGGATGTGCCCTCACTGCCGGCAGATTTCTTTCAAAAAATGGCGGTGATCGTCTCTTCCATTCACACCATTAACCCCGTGGCCGTGCTGATTGCGCTGATGTCGCTGGCCATTGTGGTGTTTTGGCCCAAGAGCTATGCCCAGCAAATGTCATTGGCGGGCAGACTGATTGCACGGCTTCCGGGCACTTTGGTCGCGCTGGCGGTGGGCACCATCGTCGTGTCGGTCTTTGATTTGGAAGTGGCCACGATTGGCAGCGCCTTTGGCCAGATTCCCCAAGACCTTCCGCGTTTCGAACTGCCGCGTTTTGAGTGGGACACGGTGCGTTATTTGTTTGGCCCCATTTTGACCATTGCATTTTTAGGGGCTGTGGAATCGCTGCTGTGCGCACGCGTGGCCGACACCATGACGCGCGATAAAAAACACGACCCGAACCAAGAGCTCATGGCCCAAGGCATTGCCAATATTGCGGCACCCCTATTTGGCGGCTATTGCGCAACGGGCACGGTCGCCCGAACAGTCACCAATATTCGTGCCGGTGGCAAAACTCAAATTGCAGGCATGGTTCACGCCTTAACGCTCTTGGGTATTGTGTTGGGTGCTGCGCCACTGGCCAGCAATGTGCCTTTGGCCACACTCTCGGGCATTTTGATGTTCGTGGCCTGGAACATGGGCGAGTGGCGAGAGTTTGCGCGACTTAAAAACTTCTCGTACTCGTATCGCACGATTTTGCTTTCGACTTTCTTGCTAACGGTGGTGATCGACATTACCGTTGCGGTCGAAGTGGGGCTGTTGCTGTCGTGCCTGTTTTACATGACGCGCATGTCGGCGCTCACGCGGGTGGAGCCACTCACCCCCAAGGAGCGCATGGCGCTTAACCTTAACGATGACAGCACCGAGGTCGTCCGTATTGTTGGCACCCTGTTTTTTGGCGCCATCAGCAAGCTCGAGGAATTTGCCGAAAACCGCAAGGCCATGCCCAAGCGGCTGGTGCTGGATTTGTCGGGCTTGATTCAGCTTGACACGACGGGGCTTGAGGCGATTGCCGATTTGTTTGAAGCGGTGACCGCCAAAGGCGGGACCATGGCTTTTGCAGGGGCGACTGGCCAGCCTTACGATTTAATGCACCGGGCAGGGTTTGTGGCGGAGGTTGGACGCGAGAATTTCTACGCGACACTTGAAGAATGTTTTGCCGATGGATTGGCGCGTTAGTGGATTGCCACGGCGCTTCGCGCCTCGCAATGACGGACTACACAATGTCATCGCGAGGAGCCCGAAGGGCGACGTGGCGATCCACTTCAAATCAGCTTTGAGAACCTTCCCGGATTGACCTGCGACTGAAAATACCGGTCAAACACCATGGCAATCCCGCGCAAGAAAAACCGGCCCTTGGGCGTAATCAGAATTCGATCCTCAGACACTTCCACCATATCTTCAGGCTCGAACTGCTGTTTTAGCTGAGCCAACTCTGGCGCAAAGTATTCTTGAAACACCACCCCATGCGTGTCGCTGATCTGGCGAGTGTTCACATCGCCTTGGCACATGAGATCCATGATCACATCGCGGCGAATCAAGTCATCGCTTGACAACTCAAACCCTCGGGTAATCGGCAGCACATCGCGATCAAGTGCTTCGTAATATTCATCCAGGGTTTTCATGTTCTGGCCAAACGACGCGCCAATCTTGCTGATCGACGACACCCCCAAGGCCAACAAATCGCAATCGGCCTGCGTGGTGTAGCCCTGGAAATTACGGTGCAAGGTGCCGTTGCGCTGGGCCACGGCCAGCTCATCATCCACCCGGGCAAAGTGATCCATGCCAATGAACTGATAGCCCGAATCGAGCATCATGTTAATGGCCAACAACATAATGTCGAGCTTGGTTTGTGCGGTAGGCATATCGGCCGGGTCAATGCGACGCTGTGGCTTAAAGCGTGCAGGCAGGTGGGCATAGCTATACAAGGCCACGCGATCCGGTGCCGCTTTTAACACGCGCTCGAGCGTGCGGCCAAAGGTATCGGGCGTTTGCTTGGGCAGGCCATAGATCAAATCCATATTGATCGACTGAAAGCCGCACTCGCGGGCAGTTTCCAATGTCGACATGGTCATGTCTTCGGGCTGAATGCGGTGCACGGCCTTTTGAACATGCTCATCAAAATCTTGCACGCCAATGCTCATGCGGTTAAAGCCCAGATCGGCCAGTAGGTGAATCATTTTGGTGTCGGCACTGCGCGGGTCGATCTCAATGGCGTATTCACCATTTGGCGCGAAATCAAAATGATCGCGCAACATGCGCATTAAGCGTGCGAGCTCACCCGCATTTAAAAATGTGGGCGTGCCGCCGCCAAAATGCATTTGCGTGACATAACGGCTATTGGGCAAATACGACGTCGCGATCTTGATTTCTTTTTCCAGATAATCGAGATACTTGGCCGACTTGCTGTGATCTTTGGTGATCACTTTGTTGCAGGCACAGTAGTAACAAATCGAGGCGCAAAACGGCAAGTGCAAATACAGCGAAAGCGGCTTGTCGCGCTCAATGCGATCGCGGTGATCAAGCCACTTGGCTTGCGTTTTCGCATCAAACCCTTCGTGAAAACGATCGGCCGTAGGGTAAGAGGTATAGCGTGGCCCGGGCATGTCGAAGCGTTTGATCAGTGCTTCGTCAACGCCAAAGCTTTCAATTGTGGTGGCCATTTTGCTGTCCCTGACATGAGTTCTCTGTTGGGAAGAAGTATTGACAAAAAGGGGCTGGAAGTGATTGATGGAAGTCAAGGGGAGTGGATCGCCACGGTGGATCGCCACGGGCCCTGCGGGCCCTCGCGATGACGATTTGCCAAAAAAAACGCCCGAAGGGGGGAGCCTTCGGGCGCCACCTCTACCACCCCGATGGGGGACATCCATCGGAGCATGTGAGGCAGAGGACGGTTACTGCGCGGTCGCTGCGGTTTTCAGCTTTTGCGCAGGGCCACGCAACTCGGGGTGTGCTGCAGCCAGAGTTGCATCGCCATACAAGGGTTTGAATGCGCCCTGGTGACAGGTTGCGCAATTGGCTTTCGCCACATCGCCTTTGGGGCCCAAGCGGTTTGCAGGAAAGACCTTGGTCAGCGGCACCATGAACTCGTTATTCAACTCGCGGACCATGCGAATGCCGTGCCATGCAGAGAGACGCTGCGGCGGGCTTTGCTGCCAATCCGCGAAGTTGCGCGAATTGTGGCAGTAGCTGCAGTTCACGCCCAGGCTGCCCGACAAATGGAACATGAGCGAGTAGGTGGCTTCGGTGGCCTGCATGGAAGAGCCGTAGCCGTTAATGCCTTGAGGCAGCGGTGTCTGCGAGATCTGACGAATCCGCGTGTTCTCAAGGAAGTACGGCGTGAACGGATCGATATTCAGCGAGCTATAGCCGTTGGTTGCCATGGGCGTGTTCTGGCCATTGGTCTGGCCAAAGAACTTGGTCTTCATGAGCTGCTTTTCATCGGGCGCAAACCAAATATTGTTAGGAATTGGCTTACCACGGTGACAGGTATAGCACGTGACCCCCGTTTGCTTGACGTGATCAGTCCATGCCGCATTGATGTGTTGCGTCATCTGCGACATTTTGCGGGCCACGACCTTGGTGTAGACCGAGTCTTCTGCCAGATTGTTCAGGTTGTGACAGTAGGCACAGCCCTGCTCGGGTGCAACCCACTGCGTCATGGACAACATGAGGCGGTTGAACTCGTTGACCGATAGATCACCAAAGACCTGCACATTCTTGTACACCTGCTTGGCGCGAGGGCCTTCCTTGCCAAGATCAGGGTACGGTGCAGGCGCCTTGTGAATCGGTGCGTCTTCGGCCAGCGTGCGCGGGTTATACACCAGCTCCATGCCCGTGCCTCGAAAGCCTTTTTGTACCGCATCGACCGGTGGGCGCTCGCAGCCTGCCAACACGGCAGAGGCTGCCACCACCAAGGCGACCCAAGAGGTTCGATTAAGTCTCATTACTGTGCTCCTTGCATTGTTGCGGCTGCCGCTGCGGGATCGGCCAAAGGCGTGCCCCACATATCGGGATAAGGCGGCGCAATGCCATGCTTCACACCCCAGAGGTACCAGTTATCGACCACGGTGCCCGTGAGCAGAATTCCAATACCGCCCGTTAGCGGGGTGAGCACTGCAAACCACCAAGCCCAACGGTGAATCGATTCCATCGTGGCGTTAAAGCCCATGGTCCAGCGCCAAAACAATGCAGCGCGCTCGGAAGCGGTTCCGCGATCCACGATCTGCTCGACTTCGCGATCACCACCGTACTGGCTGGTGGCCAGAATCGTGGCGCCGTGCATGGCAAACAGCAGTGCCGAGCCGTACAGGAAGGCAATCGAGAGCATGTGAAATGGGTTGTAAAACAGGTTGCCATAGCGAATTGAAAACGCGGCGGTCCAATCCAGGTGAGAGAAGATGCCAAACGGCACGGCCTCTGACCAGCTGCCCATTAACACCGGGCGAATAAAGCCCAACACCAGATACAGCCAGATCGCTGCTGCAAAGGCCCAGGCCACATGCGTGCCCATGCCCAATGCGCGAGCACGGCGGTACACACGAACCCACCACAACAGAATTGAAATGGTGAAAAACAGGCCCGCAATATTCCACCAGCCCCCTTCCGACAGCGGCGCTAAGCGCAAACCGTATTCAGGCGATGGGGGATCGAGCGAGAGCCAAAACAGCTGGCGAATGAACTGGATCGGGTCATAGCTGACCTGGGCCAGCATGTTAAAGCCCACGATCACAAAGCCCAGAACAAAGAACACCGCCGAAAACAAACCGACCGTGCCCAGGTAAATGGGGCCGATTTGCGCATTGCCTAAACGGCCGGCCAGGTGCAACAGAAAGGGCTTGACGAAACGCTCGCGATTATCGGATTCGCGATCCAGGGGCACGCCTGCATGGGGCGGGCTGACCGGCTGAACCTGGGTAAAGAGGTTTTGAAATTCAATCATGGTCTTCCTCCTTATGCCCAAATCGGCAGGTTAAGCCACCAGTTCCACCACTCGGGCCAGCCGCGTGTCCAGAAGGGGCCGCTAATCACAATACACACGGCGCTAAAGAACACCGCGCCAAGCGCCAAGTACAGGCCGAGGCGGTGAATGCCCAAGGTACCGACCGAATAACCAATCAGGTCTTGGAAGAATGTGTCTTCATGCTGCGCACTGCGCACGGTTTGGCCCTTGGCGGGGTTGGCTGCCGACAAGATCAGGCCACCGTGCATGGCCAGGGCCAGGCAGCAAGTGAAGAACAAGGTAATGGCCAGCATGTGTGCTGGGTTGTAATGAAAGTGCAAGTACTGATAGCCGACATTGGATACCCAATCGAGGTGGCTCAGAATTCCATAAGGAAAACCGTGGCCCCAGGCACCCATAAGCACCGGCCGAATCACCACCAGGGTGAAGTAGGCAAAGATCGCCATGGAAAACGCGATCGGCACGTGATAGCCCATGCCCAGCTTTCGGCAAATCTCGACTTCGCGTAGTGCCCAAGAGCCAAATGCCCCGAGTGCACACACGGTGATCAATTGCCACAGGCCGCCTTTCATAAGCGGCGCAATGCCCAAGCCGTAGCTCAGGTCAGGTGGGGCAATATTGATTTGCCATAAATTCCAAGTTGGGCCTTGTGAAGCGCCCCAAATAATTAACAGTGTGCCCAGCACAGCAAAAAACACTGTGGTAATTCCGAAGAAGCCGACATAAAACGGCCCTACCCAGAAATCAAACAGATCCCCGCCAACCAGGGTTCCACCTCGGACACGATACTTTCTTTCAAAACTGAGCATCGCCATTTGAAAATCTCCGTATCAAGAAGCAGAGGCACGCACGCGTTACGTGAGCACCCCTGCTGTGCTCTTACAACTTACTTCGGTGAAGCCACTGCAGCGGGTTTTGCTGCATTGATTTCGGCCGTGGTTTTGCCATCGAGCCAGTTGAAGCGCTCGGTTGACAACAGGATGAAGTGAATCATCACTGCAACACCAAACAAAAATACCGCTTGCGCTGCTAAAGCACGCAGCGGATCGAACAGGCGCCATATTCTCCACATGGTTCCATCTCCTATTACTGGTTAAGTGAGTTGCGACATAAAGGTATAAACCGCTGCCTTTACATCACCGATCAATGTCTTGCCGCCTTCTGCCCCCGGAAACCAGGAACGCCACCGCAGAAACAACATCTGCGCAATGAGGGCGATTGCAAGAAACAAAACGAAGCTCACTACGAAAATGCTGTAGTAAGTCACCGAGTTGGTTTTGGCCGACTCATGAAGCGATTCGCTTGTTACCTGTGACATGGTGTTCCCCTTTGCTTAAAAGGCTTTAAAAGTCATTGAATCCACGGACGCCATGCCCAGACCAGCGCATGTGCAACAACGGCGGTAGCCGTAAAAGCGAGAAAACCCGAAATGTAAAACTTGTGAAACTCTTGGGCTTCCTCATCGGTGAGTCCGCTAAGACTCTTTTGGTCGTTACTCATAGGATTTCTCCTCTAAGTTGGCCTTTCGGCCAGTTACCACGACAACCCCCCGTGGCCGGAGATGTCACAACAAACTGCTGCGGCATTTGGTGAGTCCAGGCAAAGCCGTTCATGCGGGCTCTCCTTGCTTGAGCGCATCGTGGGCACGCGTGACATGTGCCACAGTGACGCGCTGTGCGCCTTCCCGTTTTGCATCCCGCTCTGCACGATCGCGTAATCGCTTGGCAACAGAGATCTGGATGAGCACGGGCTCGGTCTGGACAAATTCGTTTAACAACACTTGGGCCTCGACATCCCATTGCAAAGAAGCCTGGGCTTCGCCAATGCGGGCGGGCGTGGGATCGACACGATCCATGTCAGTGCCAAGCGGCAAAATATGAAACAGCGCATCAAAGAGCGCATTACAAAACTCTTGCAAAATATAAGTCGCACCGGCATAGCCCATAAAGGGCGTGCCTGTGTGGCGGCGAATAATCGCGCCAGGAAATGAGGCTGCAATGTAAGTGGCACGCGCGCCGGCTTCGGCTAGATACATGCGCTCGTTGTAGCTGCCAAACATGACCAAGGGCGGCTTGTCTTTGCACAGCTGTCGAATGGTTTCGCTGTCGGTCTTTTGGCCGGGAATGCGTGAGACTGCAAAGTTACACGGCAGCCCCAACTCATCTTCCAAAAAGTGGCGAATGCCGCGCGTATAGGTATCGTTAGCCACCACCGCAAAACTGGCCGTGCCAAAAAAGTCTTGGGTCACCGAGCGCCACAAATCCCAAATGGGCTTGATCGTGGTGTGCTTTTGGTGATTGATAAACGGCTCGGGGTCAAGGCCTAGCAATTCACCAAGCTTGCGCAAAAACTTGGTGGTGCTGTGCATGCCAATGGGCGCTTGCAAATAGGGGCGCTCGAGCTGCTCGCACAGGGCGCGGCCAAACTCGCGGTACATGCAAATGTTCACATCGGCTTCAACAAGGCGCGAGATATCGGACAAATGCGCGCCCAAGGGAAAGACCATATTCACTTCGGCGCCAATGCCTTGCACCAAGCGACGAATCTCGGCCAGATCACTGGGCATGTTGAAGGTGCCATAGGCCGGGCCAATAATGTTCACGCGGGGCTTTTCGCCTTCTTTACGCTTGCGTGGGGCCGGCACTTTTTTCATGCCGTATTCCTTCCACAGCCAGAGCATGGCGCGATTGGCACACTGCCACTGATCTTCATCAATGGTGCGCGGAAGAAAGCGCTTAATGTTGGTGCCTTCGGGTGTGACACCACCGCCAATCATTTCGGCAATAGAGCCTGTTACCACCACGGCAGGCAGATCTGGGTTTAGTGTTTTGTGCGCCCGTTTCATGGCGCCTTCGGTGCCCTCGCGGCCAAGCTGCTCTTCGGCCAGGCCAGTCACCACAATCGGCAATTCGTGCGGGGGCAATGCGTCGGTGTAATGCAGCACCGATGTCACGGGAAGGTTTTCACACCCCACAGGGCCGTCGATGATGACTTGCATGCCCTTCACCGCCGTGAACACATACACAGCACCCCAGTAGCCTCCAGCGCGGTCATGGTCGATGACAAACATCAGGCCACCCCCTTCGCTTTCACGGGCTTGGGCAGGTCTTCCCACACACCGGCGGTATCGCCCTCGCCAACATCTTTAAAAAAGTCTTCCATTTGATCAAAGCGCGATTTGTTGCCAATTGCGGCATTGATCACTTGGGCCAAAGAGCCTGCTCCAGCCGGACCCATTAACGGCCGTGCTGAAATCAGGTTGGTGAAATACAGCGCCGGAATGCTAGCTTGCTTCGCGGCCTGCACAACGGGTGTGGTGCCGATAGCGAGATCGGGCTTGAACTCGTTCATGGCATCAAGGTCTTGCTCAAGCGAGGCACGAAACTGCACATGCACGCCTTTTGCTTCGAGCCATTCGCGATCCGCATCGCTCCACTGTGTGCGCGGCACTGCGGTGCCCACATAACGAACATCGGCACCGGATTCAACAAGCAAGCGTGCAACCAACAGTTCAGAGCCTTCGTAGCCGCTCATGCTGATACGGCCTTTGATGGGCATTTTTGACAATGCGCCTTTGATCGCAGGCAGCATTGCATTTTTTGCGGCATCGATTTTTTCTTGTGCCACGCCGGCAGCAACACCAATGGTTTGCAGCCAGTTCTCGGTGCCTTCAACGCCCACGGGCGCCGAGCCCACCACTTTGCGGCCTGCGGCGTCGAACTCACGAATGCTGGCGGTGTAAAAGGGGTGAATCGCGGCAACGGCTGCGCAATCAAGTGCGGTGTAAAGCTCACGCCATTCGCGGGTAGGCACGACAGGGCCTGCGGCCAATCCCATAGGCGCCAACATCATGCCAATGCCCACGGGGTCGGCCGGAAACATTTCGCCCAACAAGGTAATGGTGGGTTTGTCGGCCACACGATTTTTAGGCGCTTGCACGGGGCCGGCCATAATTTCTTCGCGCGCGAATTTCAGCATGGCACCGGCCAACACATCTTTCGCTTCGGCATGTGTGGGCACGCCAAATCCCGGCACATCAATGCCAATAATGCGCACGCCGTTGATTTCCTTGGGCAACAAGCGCAGGGGCACGCCACTGGCGGTGGGCACACACAGATTGATCACCACAATGGCGTCGAACTTTGCAGGGTCGGCCTGTTCATAGACCGACTCGCGAATGTCTTCAAACAGTTTGCCGGTGACCAGTGTTTCGGAATTAAACGGCACATAGCCCACGCTGCGGCGCGCGCCGTAAAAGTGCGAAGTAAAGGTTAAGCCGTACACGCAGCAAGCCGAGCCCGACAAAATAGTGGAAGTGCGGCGCATGCGCAGGCCCACGCGCAGCGAGCCAAAGGCGGGGCACATGCTTTGCGGCTGGTCGTGCGGGCCCTTGGGGTAATC
>CAYTWR010000021.1:0-24658 GCA_964442225.1 uncultured Burkholderiaceae bacterium
TCGTCGGGCTCATAACCCGAAGGTCGTAGGTTCAAATCCTGCCCCCGCTACCAATTCCTTCAAGAGATTGCCATGAAAAAGTCCCTGCTGCTTGCCCTAGTGTTGTTGGCTGGCTGTGCTACGGCACCCCAATGGTCACATCCCTCGAAAACTGAAGCGCAATTAGCAGCCGACCAAGAACGTTGCGAGGTCGAAGCCAAAGTCAATGTCCAAAAGCTTCATTTGCAAGGGTCGAATGTCGACTTGCAGGGCTTGGCAAGAATTTTCCGAATCATGGAAGAGCGCAGCCTGGAAAATCAATACCAGGCTGAGCTTCGTCGTTATGTGACCGATTGCCTTCAGGCGCAGGGCTGGGTTGCAAAGTAAGCGTTTCGAGCCGTTAACGCAAAGTTTCAGATAAGTGCACTAGGCTTTGACCGCGCGCACGCGCTGCGGCGACCTGATCCCACGCGGGCCTGCGCCAGCAATTAAAGCCATGATCAACATTGGGGTGAACCACAATGCGCACATTGTCACGGCCTTGCATAGCCTTTCGAACCGCATCCACTGCTTGCGAGGGAATGTAGCCATCTTTTTCGGCAAAGTGAAACAGCACCGGGCATTTGATCTTTTTGGCCCGATCAAGCTGTTGGTGAATGCCGCCACCGTAATAGCACACGGCGGTGTCAACACCCGCTTCAGCAGCTGCGACATAGCTCAGCAAGCCACCCATGCAAAAACCAACAGCGCCGACCTTGCCGGTGCAGGCCTGGTGCTTTCGCAATGTCGAGACGCAGGCTTTTAAGTCGCCTGCAATCTGATCGATATTCATTTTCCCAAGCAAGGCCAAGCCTTTGTCAAAGCCGGCCTGGTCGTAATTCAGCTCAAGCCGCTTTTCATCCCTCCAAAACACATCGGGCGCCAACACGCAATAGCCGTCGGCGGCGTACTGGTCTGCTACCGCCCGGATATGTTCATTGACCCCAAAGATCTCTTGAATCAAAACAAGACCTGGCCCTTTGCCCGTGGGCGGCAGGCTTAGGTAGGCGTCGAACTTTTCGCCATGGCTGTTGCTCACAGAGATCCAGGATTTGCTCATGATGCTTGCTCCTTTGGTTGTGCGTGGTTTTGCCCGTAAGATCAAGGTTTTCAAGACTCTAGCAAACATGTCGGTTTCATCGTTATCAGGGCTTTTACGATTCTGGAAGTGGCTGCTTGCAGGCGCACTCGCTGTCGCGGCGGCCGTGTTGTGGTGGGGTGGCTCGGCCCAGATCGTGCAGGCCACGCCTGTGGTGCAGGCCTATCCGTCACAAACCCTCTCGGTACTTAACGCAAGTGGCTATGTGGTGGCCCAGCGCAAGGCGGCGTTGTCGTCCAAGGCCACTGGAAGGCTGGAATGGTTAGGTGTTGCCGAGGGCTCGATCGTTAAAAAAGGCGAGGTCATCGCGCGTCTTGAAAGCCGCGACACACGCGCGCAACTCGAGCAGGCCAAGGCGCAGGTGCAGGTGGCTCAGGCAGAATTGCTCGAGGCGGATCTGGCAGCCAAAAGAAGCACGCAGTTGTTGGCTAAAAATTTCATTTCTTTGGCCTCGCACGATTCTGCGATCGCTCGGCGTGATCGCGCACAGGCCAGCGTGGCGGCTTCGCAAGCAGCAGAGCTTGTTGCAAAAGCCAACCTGGATCAAACTGAAATTCGCGCACCCTTTGATGGCGTGGTGCTCACAAAAAACGCCAATGTGGGCGATAACATCACGCCGTTTTCTTCTGCGGTCGATTCAAAAGGTGCGGTCGTGACCATTGCAGACATGACCACGCTT
Source organism: uncultured Burkholderiaceae bacterium (assembly GCA_964442225.1). GTDB lineage: Bacteria > Pseudomonadota > Gammaproteobacteria > Burkholderiales > Burkholderiaceae_A > Lacustribacter. The sequence goes on from CAYTWR010000021.1 coordinate 1,797, forward strand.
GAAGTCGAGGCCGATGTCTCCGAGTCCAACCTGGGAAGGCTGGTGATCGGCCAGCCCGCAGAAATCGGGCTTGATGCCTTGCCGGGCGAGCGATTTTCGGGCGCCATTATTCGCATGGTGCCGACCATTGACCGTTCCAAGGCCACACGCTTGGTCAAAGTGAAGTTCGATGTGATCGATCCGCGTGTGCTGCCCGAGATGTCCGCAAAAGTTGTGTTTCTAGAGCGTCCGCTCTCTGAAGCTGAGCGCAAGCCGATTGTCGCCGTCAGCAGCCAGGCCGTCGTCGTGCGCGATAACAAGCCGGTGGTGTATCTAATTGAAGGCGATCGCGTGCGTGAGGTTGCAATCCAGGCAGGCGCACCGGCCCAAGGCGATCTGGTGCCGGTGAGTGGGCTGACACCGGGCCAGCGGGTGGTGATTCGACCGGGCGATTTGCGCGATGGCCAGCGCATCAAGATTGCGAGCCCATGATTGAGCTGCGGCATGTCAGCAAAAGCTACCGGCGTGGCGGCCAAGAGGTGCCGGTGTTGCGAGACCTTAATCTGGTGGTGCAAACCGGAGATTTTCTGGCACTCATGGGGCCTTCGGGTTCGGGCAAAAGCACGCTTTTAAATCTCATTGCGGGCATTGATCGGCCAGACACCGGCGAAATTGTGATTGATGGCCAAGACATTGCAAAGCTCTCGGAATCTGAGTTGGCGCGTTGGCGCGCGGGCCATGTGGGCTTTATCTTTCAGTTTTACAACCTCATTCCAGTGCTCACCGCATTTGAAAATGTGGCGCTGCCCTTGCAACTGTCTCGTGTGAGCGAGTCCGAAAAAAAGGCCCGGGTCACGCAAGCGCTTGCCACCGTCGGCTTGTCAGACCGCATGGATCACACGCCCAATGAGCTATCGGGCGGCCAGCAGCAACGGGTGGCGATTGCCCGCGCACTGATCACCAATCCTTCGCTCATTGTTGCCGATGAGCCCACGGGCGATTTGGATCGACAGTCGGCAGAAGATGTGCTGAACATGCTTGAGCGGCTGCACCGCGACATGGGCAAAACCATTCTCATGGTCACGCATGACCCCAAAGCGGCAGAGCATGCCCGTGCCATGGTGCATCTGGAAAAAGGCCAGCTCGAAGATGCTGGTTCTTAACCTTTTGCTGCGCAATGTGTGGCGAAACAAGGGTCGGGCGATCCTGACTTTCTTGGGCTTGCTGGTTGCAACGCTTGCCTTTGGTTTGCTGTCAACGGTCGTCAGTGCCTGGTATGCGGGCGCTGAAGGCGCCTCGACCGCTCGGCTGATTACGCGCAACGCAATCTCGCTGGTGTTTCCCCTGCCGATTTCGCAGGCCGACCGCATTCGTCAGATTGATGGTGTTGCTGCGATTAGCTGGGCCAATTGGTTTGGCGGTATTTATAAAGAGCCCAAGAATTTTTTCCCCCAATTTGCCATTGAGCCAGAGAGCTATCTCAACGCATACCCGGAATACATTCTTTCTGACAAAGAGCGCAGCGACTTTATCAAAGACCGCCGCGCTGCAGTGATCGGCCGAAAAATTGCCAGCACCCATGGACTGTCGGTGGGCGACAACATGACGATCAAAGGCACGATCTACCCCGGCGATTGGGAGTTTCAAATTGCCGGCATTTACGAGGGCCGCGACAGCGGCACTGACACGGCACAAATGTTTTTTCATTGGAATTACCTCAATGAAGACGCGCAGCGTCGCGCCTTGCCGCGCAGCCCCAACACAACGGGGGTGTTCATTGTCACGATCAGCGAGCCCGCGCGTGCCGCAGAGATCAGCCTGGCGATCGATGCCTTGTTTAAAAACTCTGCCTTTGAAACGCTGACGGAGACTGAAAAAGCGTTTCAGCTTGGCTTTGTCGCCATGACCGAGGCGATCGTGCTGGCGATTCAAGTGGTTTCTTATGTGGTGATCCTGATCATTCTTGCGGTGATGGCCAACACCATGGCCATGACCGCCCGTGAACGCACCAGCGAATACGCCACTTTAAAAGCCTTGGGTTTCTCGCCGGCTTTTGTAGCGGCCTTGATCACCGGCGAGTCGCTTTTTCTGGCGTTGTTTGGCGGCCTTGCGGGAACGCTGCTCACCTATCCAGTGGCCCAGGCCTTTGGCGCTGCCATGGGCACGATCTTTCGTGTGTTTGAAGTGGCCCCGCAAACGAGTGTCATGCAGCTTTTGTTGGCCGTGGCAGTGGGCTTGGTTGCTGCGGCGGTTCCGGCATGGCGCGCGTCGCGAATTCGCATTGTCGAAGGCTTGCGAGCGATTTGATGGGTGGATTGTTTTCAACAATTCCTTTGCATTACAGCCTGCGCAATCTTTGGGTTCGTCGCATCACCACGATCTTGACCGCGGGGGGCATGGCCTTGGTGGTGTTTGTGTTTGCCACATCGCTCATGCTGGATGCAGGCCTGAAAAAAACCCTGGTGGCCACCGGTGAGCCCGACAATGTGGTGATCACGCGCAAGGGCTCTACGACCGAAGTGCAAAGCGCAGTGGAGCGATCACAAGCGGCGTTGGTGGCAACGCTGGCCGAAGTGGCCGTGATCGGTGAGCCCTTGGTCTCGCGTGAAGTGGTGATGTTGATCAGCCTGCCTAAACGCTCGTCTACCACGGTGTCCAACGCCATGATTCGCGGCATGGAGCAAACGGGCACCACCTTGCGCAGGAAAGTCACACTGATCGAGGGCCGCATGTTTCGTCAAGGCTCCAATGAGATTGTCGTGGGCCGAAGCGTTCACGCCCAGTTTGTCGGGGTGGAAGTGGGGCAGACGCTGACCTTTGGCGGGCGACAGTGGCAGGTGGTGGGCATTATGGATGGCGCACGCAGTGGCTTTGATTCCGAGATCTGGGGCGATGTGGATTCGCTCATGCAAGCGTTTCGTCGCAATGCGTATTCATCGATTGTGGTGCGCTTGACTGACCCTGAAAGTTTCGATGGCCTGACGACCAGGCTTGAAGCAGACCCCAGAATCACGCTGGCCGCTAAGCGAGAGGCCGATTACTATGCGGCGCAGTCGGCCGGACTGTCTCGATTCATTCGAATCTTGGGCCTGACCCTTGCCGGAATTTTTTCGGTCGGCGCCATCATTGGCGCCACCATTACCATGCAGGCCGCGGTGGCCACCCGCACCGCCGAAATCGGTACGTTAAGGGCGCTGGGGTTTCAGCGAGGGGCCATTCTTGCGGCATTTTTGGCCGAAGCCATCGGCCTTTCACTGCTCGGTGGCATCCTGGGCTTGATGTTGGCCTCCGGCATGCAATGGGTCGAGTTTTCCACCACGAATTTTCAGAGTTTTTCTGAACTTGCGTTTGGTTTTGAGCTCTCACCAGGGATTGTATTGGGGTCCATTGTGTTCTCCGTGGCCATGGGCGTTGCGGGTGGCATGCTGCCGGCCATTCGTGCAGCCAAAATCGGAATTGTTGAGGCACTCAGATGCGGTTAGCCTGGTTTTTGACATGGCGTGATTTTCGGCAAGGCGGCGCAGCGTTGTTGTGCCTGGCCCTGATCGTTTCGGTCACCGCGGTAAGCGCTGTCGGCTTGCTCGCTGATCGTGTGCGTCAGGCCTTGGCAAGCGATGCACAGGCAACCTTGGCAGCCGATTTGGTGTTGGTGTCGGATCGTGTTACGCCAGCGGCGTGGGTTGATCAAGCCCGGGCCCAAAACTTTCGAATCGTTGCGGGAAGTCAGTTTCCCAGCATGGCGCAAACAGGCCAGGGCGAGTCTGCTCGCGGTTTGCTATCGGCAGTGAAAACCGTGACCGATGGCTATCCCCTTCGCGGCACTATTGAAGTTCAAACGGGCTCGGCCGTGTTGCGCAATCCTGTGTTGGGGCTCGATGAAGCCTGGATTGATCCCGCCCTTGCGGCCACCTTGGGGCTCGCAGTGGGCGACGCGCTGCGCATTGGCTTGGTGAATTTCAAAGTTGCAGGGCTGATCTTGCAAGAGCCTGACCGCGGCATGAACTTTGTGAATCTCTCCCCGCGGGTCATGATTCGCCACGAGCGGCTTGCCGAGACCGATTTGGTGCAGCCGGGCAGCCGCATCAGCTATCGGCTCTGGCTCGCAGCGGGCCAAGGCCAAACCGCAATCGACATTGATCGTTTCGCAAAAGCGCTTGAGCCAACCCTTGCGCAGGGCCAGCGCATGGAAACGATTGATAATGCACGGCCCGAGCTTCGCAACGCCTTAGATCGCGCTTACTCTTTTTTGTCGCTCACCGGCATGCTGGCCTCACTCACTGCCGCGGCCGCAGTGGCCTTGGCAAGCCAGCGTTTTGTCACACGGCATTTGCAGACCTGTGCGGTGTTGAAATCGTTGGGGGCCACGCAAGGCCGCCTCGTGCAATGGTGGGCCCTTGAGCTTGCATTGGCCACCGCCGTATCGATTGCCATCGGGCTTGCCTTGGGCTGGCTTATTCAACTGGGATTGGCAGGCTTGGCTGCGCAATATCTTGCGTTGCCACTTGCAGGCGTCTCGTGGGCGCCATTTGCGCAAGCGGCGGGGGTTGCCTTGGCCATGATTCTTGGCTTTGCGGTGCCGCCGCTCATCGCCTTGAAAAAAGTTCCTGCGGTGCGCGTGCTTCGTCAAGATGCGCCGGTGTATTCCGTGTCAGGAAAACTCTGGGCCGTGCTCATGTTGGTGGCGGTCTGGCTCTTGCTGTGGCTTGGCACCGGCAATGCCACATTGTCGTTGGTGACTGCCGGAGGCTTTGCAGTTGCAGGCGCGCTGTTTGCGCTGCTGTCTTGGCTTGTGTTTCGAGGGTTGCCTGCATCGCTCGGTGCGCAGTCGAATCGGGCGTCGGGTCTTGGTTTGCTGGCGTGGGCGTGGCAAAGCACGGTGCGCAGCCTTCAGCGTCGAGGTGGCTCGCTTGCGCTGCAAATTCAAGGCGTGGCCATGGCGCTTACCGCCTTGTTTTTGCTCACCATTGTTCAGGCCGATCTGGTCAACGCCTGGAAGCTTTCCACGCCGCCCGATGCCCCGAATCGATTTGTGCTGAATATTCAAACTGAGCAGCGCCACGCGGTTGCCGATTCAATTCGAGATGCGGGTCTTAGCAATCCGTCGATCGTCCCCATGGTGCGCGGCCGACTCATTGAAATCAATGGCAAGCCGGTGAACCTGGCCGATTATTCCAGTGAGCGTGCACAGCGCTTGCTCGATCGTGAATTCAATCTAAGCTACGCCAAAGACATTCCTGCCCACAATCGTATGGTCGCCGGTGCCTCGCTTGATCCCTCGAAAATGCAGGTCTCGGTTGAAGATGGCATTGCCAAGACCCTAGGCCTAAAGCTTGGCGACCGACTTGTTTTCGAAGTTGCCGGTGAGCCCATTGAGGTGGTGGTGCAAAATTTGCGCGGCTTGCGTTGGGACTCCATGCAGGTGAATTTTTTCATGATTCTCACCCCCGCAGCCTTGCAAGAGGCGCCTCAAAGCTGGATTACATCGTTGCATGTGCCCATCAATGCGCAAGGCTTGCCCGTTGTTGATCTCACCAAGCGACTCATCAGTGCATTTCCCAATCTCACGGTGTTTGATCTCACCGTGTTGGTCAATCAACTGCAGAAAATTCTCTCTCAGGTCATCAGCGCTGTGCAGTTGTTATTTGGCTTTGCACTCGCCAGCGGTGTGTTGGTGTTGTGGGCGGCCTTGCTTTCCACACGCGATGGCCGTCTTCGCGAGGCTGCGGTGTTTCGTGCGCTTGGCGCAAGCCGCGCACAGCTTTCGGCCGCGCAAACCATTGAATTGATTTTGGTGGGTGGGGTGGCCGGCTTGCTGGCCGCAGGTGCAGCGCTGTCCATTGGGCATGTGCTGGCACAACAGGTGTTTGATTTGTCGCTCGAGATTCGTTGGTCGGTGCTCTTGGTGGGAAGCGGCATTGGCGCATTGATCTCTTGGCTGGCGGGTTGGTTTGCACTGCGGCCAGTGCTCAAGACTCCTGCTTGGCGCACGCTGCGCGAAGCCGTGTAATTTCACATTACGAAATTCTGGTTTCAGCTACTGAAAAATCCTGTTGCGAAGCATCATTTTTCTCTTTTCACTGAAGGAGAAATCGTTTCGTATTACGAAAAACAGTCTTAAGCAATTGATTTAATTGAGTTTAGTTCGATCAAAAATCATTGATTCCTTGGTATTGCAAGGCAGCAGATTTATCTAGGATTGAGCCACCAATTTCCAAGGGGGTAGATCCATGTCGAATCGTCAAACCGAAGCCCAGAAGCTTCAAAAAGAGTGGTCTGAAAATCCGCGTTGGCGCGGAATCAAGCGCGGTTACACCGCAGAAGATGTTGTGCGGCTTCGCGGCTCGCTTCAGCCCGAGCACACACTGGCCAAGCGCGGCGCAGAAAAATTGTGGAACTTGGTCACCACCGAGCCCTTTGTGAACTCGCTCGGCGCGCTCACGGGCAACCAGGCATTGCAGCAAGCCAAGGCTGGCTTAAAAGCGGTCTATCTCTCGGGCTGGCAAGTCGCAGGCGATGCCAACTTGGCAGGTGAAATGTATCCCGATCAGTCGCTGTACCCCGCGAACTCGGTGCCCATGGTTGTTAAGCGCATTAACAACACCTTTACCCGTGCTGATCAGATTCAGTGGATGGAAGGCACTAACCCGGGCGATGCCGGCTACACCGATTATTTTTTGCCAATCGTGGCCGATGCAGAGGCGGGCTTTGGCGGCGTGCTCAACGCATTCGAACTCATGAAGGCCATGATCGAAGCAGGCGCTGCGGGTGTTCACTTTGAAGATCAGTTGGCGTCGGTGAAAAAATGCGGCCATATGGGCGGCAAGGTGCTGGTGCCTTCGCGCGAGGCGGTTGCAAAACTGGTGGCTGCGCGTCTGGCTTCCGATGTCATGGGTGTGCCCACGGTATTGTTGGCCCGCACCGATGCCGAGGCTGCAGACTTGATCACCTCGGATGTCGATCCGCACGACAAGGCGTTTCTAACCGGCGAGCGCACTGTTGAAGGCTTTTATCGCACCAAACCTGGCCTTGAGCAGGCCATTTCGCGTGGCTTGGCCTATGCGCCTTATGCCGACATGATCTGGTGTGAAACCGGCAAGCCTGATCTTGCATTTGCAAAAGCATTTGCAGAGGCGATTCACAAACAGTTCCCCGGCAAGATGTTGGCGTATAACTGCTCGCCAAGCTTTAACTGGAAGAAAAACCTGGATGACGCCACGATTGCGAAATTCCAGCGTGAGTTGGGTGCCATGGGCTACAAGTTCCAGTTCATCACGCTTGCAGGCTTCCACAGTTTGAACTACTCCATGTTTAACCTCGCGTACGGTTACGCACGCGAGAACATGAGCGCGTTTGTGGAGTTGCAACAGGCTGAATTTGCAGCGGCAGAGCGCGGCTTTACTGCTGTGAAACACCAGCGTGAAGTGGGCACGGGGTATTTCGATGCCGTGACCACGACCATTGAGCGCGAGGCGTCAACGGCTGCGTTGAAGGGCTCGACCGAAGACGAGCAGTTCTTCGACGACGCTCAGGCTGCCAAGAAGGTCGCCTAAATAAGCCCGTCAGGGCGACGTGGCAATCTGCGATGTCGCTCTGGAATCCTGGCCGAGCACCTCGGCCAGGAAAGGCAAGGCCTCTCGCAGTGCTTCCTCCAAGCCATAGGGCGGGTTAATCACCAACACGCTGCTTCCCTGCAATCCCAGCCCATCCTTTAACGGGCCGCGCACCGTGAGCGTTGCATGCAGCAGCGACGCAGGCTTTAAGCCTTCAATTTGCCGCACCAATCGATCCACTTGAAATCGCGCAATCTGCGGGACCCAAATCATGTACACCCCGGTTGCAAAGCGTGCCAAGCTCTCGCGCATTGCGCTCACCACATGCCGGTAGTCTTCGCGCAGCTCATACGGCGGATCAATCAGAATCAACCCACGGCGTGAGGGCGGCGGCAACAGGGCTTTTAGCTGTGCAAAACCGTCTTTGCGTTCCGCTTTGACCTGCCGTGGCGCGCCCTTTAAAGCAAGCTGCAGCGGCCCAATGTCGGAGGGGTGCATTTCGAACGCACGCAGTTTGTCATCGGCGCGCAGGAGTTTTTGAATCAGCAGGGGCGAACCGGGGTAGTGCGAGAGCTTTCCACTTTTGTTGAATTCGCGCACCAGGCCCAGATAGCGATTGACCGCGGCAGGCGTTTCTTTCAAGGGCCACAATTTTCCAATGCCGCTTGGCCACTCGGCCTTGTCACGCACCAAGGGGCTATTAAGGGTGTAGAGCCCCGCGCCTGCATGGGTGTCCACGACCCAGACCGGCCCTTCTTTTTTCTGCATGAGCTCAAGGGCGGCCACCAGGGCAGTGTGTTTAAGAACATCGGCATGATTGCCGGCATGAAAGGCGTGGCGATAGGCGTACATCTCGGTACTGTACCGGCTATGGGCTGCGTGCCGGGTTTCGGGTCGAATATAATGCGGTGCAGTATAAAACCACTGCTTAACAACGGAGTTACTGAATGCCTGATCGTCTGCCCACGGGCGTAGAAATCAAGGGTGAAATCACCCCCGAATACGCTGAAATCCTGACCCACGGCGCGCTGGCGCTCGTTGCACGTTTGCATCGCTCGTTTGAGCATCGCCGCCAAGAAATGCTGGAAGCGCGCGAGCAGGTTGCCAAGCGATTTGATCTTGGCCTGCGCCCCGATTTTCTGAAGTACACCGCGTCGATTCGTGAAGCCGATTGGAAGATTGGCAAGCTGCCCAAAGATCTGCAGTGCCGTCGTGTCGAAATTACCGGCCCCGTTGATCGCAAAATGGTGATCAACGCGTTGAATTCCGGCGCTGACTCCTTCATGGCCGATTTTGAAGATTCCAACACACCCAACTGGCATAACCAGATTCAAGGGCAGATCAATCTGCGCGATGCGATCCGCGGCACGATTCGCCTGGAGCAAAACGGCAAAGTCTATGAACTCAAGGACAAAGTCGCCACCCTGCTGGTGCGCCCGCGTGGCTGGCACCTGGATGAAAAGCATGTGTTGGTCAATGGGCGCCGTGTCTCAGGCGGTATTTTTGATTTGGCGGTTTACCTGTATCACAACGCCAATGCGCTGATCGCACGTGGCTCGGGCCCGTACTTTTACCTGCCCAAGATTGAAAGCCATCAAGAAGCGCGTCTGTGGAATGACATTCTCACCATGTGTGAGGCTGAGTTAGGCTTGGTGCGCGGAACGATCAAGGCCACGGTGTTGATTGAAACCATTACCGCAGCCTTCGAGATGGATGAAATTCTTTACGAGCTGCGCGAGCACAGTGCTGGCTTAAACGCTGGCCGCTGGGATTACATTTTCTCGTGCATTAAAAAGTTCAAGGTCGATCAGGAATTTTGCTTGGCCGATCGCGCCAAGGTCACCATGAACACGCCGTTTCTTCGCTCGTATGCCTTATTGCTGTTAAAGACCTGTCACCGCCGCAATGCGCCGGCAATCGGCGGCATGAGCGCACTGATTCCAATCAAGAACGACCCCGAGAAAAACGCAATTGCCATGGAAGGCATCATTGCCGACAAGCGGCGCGATGCAACCGATGGCTACGATGGCGGCTGGGTCGCCCACCCGGGCTTGGTCGATGTTGCAATGAAAGAGTTCGTGGCGGTTTTGGGCGACAAGCCCAACCAGATCGACAAGCAGCGGCCCGATGTGAATGTCACTGCGGCGGACTTACTGAACTTTCAGCCTGAAACGCCAATTACCGAGGCGGGTTTGCGCATGAACATCAATGTCGGCATTCATTACTTAGGCTCATGGCTTGATGGCAATGGCTGTGTCCCTATCCACAATCTCATGGAAGATGCTGCCACGGCAGAAATTTCCCGCTCGCAGGTCTGGCAGTGGATTCGCTCGCACAAGGGCAAGCTCGATAATGGCACCAAGATCACCGCTGAGATGGTGCGTGAAATGGTTCCCGAAGAACTTCAAAAAGTAAAAGCGACCGTAAGCGCCCAGGGCGTGAAAGACACAAGCGCTTACGATAAAGCTGCAAAGATCTTTGAGCAGATGTCAACGAGCCGCAACTTTGAAGAGTTTTTGACGCTGCCCTTGTACGAAGAGCTAGCGTAATTTCAGCGGTTCTCTTTCAGGTGTCAGGCGTAGTGCCTGACACCTGGCTGTCGATGGTGCACAGGGCGATTTGAACGTCCGTCATGTCCCAGGCATATACTCCCTTCCATGAACCGTCGTCATGCGTTAATGGCTGGTCTTGCAATGGCCTGTGCGCCGCGTCTGGCCCTGGCCCAGACGCGCTGGGAGCTTGGCCAGCGGGTGGCGTTGCCGCCGCTGGAACTTTTAGATGGCAGCCAAGTCGACTGGAAGGGGCTTCAGGGCAAAGTGATTGTCTTGGAGTTTTGGGGTAGCTGGTGCCCGTTTTGCGCTCGGCAAAATCCTTTGCTCGATGCGTTTTATAAAGAAAATCGGCACCGCGGCCTGGAAGTGATCACGATTAGCCTTGACAAGACCAAGCAAGCCGCGATCGATTACATGAAAAAAGGCGGCTACGCGTTTAAGGCAGGCATGGCAACTTCGCAATGGAACATGATTTATCAGCAGCGCAAAGGCCTGCCTCAGCTGTTTGTCATTGATCGTCAGGCCAGGCTCGTCATGATCGAAGTGCGCGAAGTCATGGAAGACGACATTCGCGATATCTCTCACTATCTCTAGGTTATGAATTCCTTCTTTGGCATGCGCAAAAAAATAATTTTTAGTGTGTTGCTCGTGCTGGCTGCAGCCAGCGGTTTTTATTTCTGGCAGCAAGGCCGAGACACCGCACCCAAGTGGGTCACCGCCACCATTGAAAAAGGCGACATTGTTCAGCGGGTCTCGGCCAACGGCACTTTGAATCCTGTCGAGCTGGTCAATGTGGGCACGCAGATTTCGGGCACGGTTCGCCAGCTGCATGTAGATTTCAACTCTCAGGTCAAGGCTGGCCAGTTATTGGTTGAACTTGACCCGTCGATTTTAGAGGCGCAGATTCGCGCCTCCGAGGCCAACCTCGCTTCGGCCAAGGCCACGCTGCGCAATGCCGAGCTTTCGCTTAAGCGCAACGAAAACCTGAGGGACCGAGGCTTTGTTTCCGAAGGCGCGCTGGATGGCTTGCGAAAAGATCTCGACACTGCAGCCGCTCAGGTCAAGCAAATCGAGGCACAGCTGTCGCGCGACAAAACAAATCTGGGCTACAGCAAGATCCGCTCCCCCATCGATGGCATTGTGGTCAATCGTGGCATTGATGTGGGCCAAACGGTGGCTGCAAGTTTTCAAACGCCCACCTTGTTTCAGATCGCGCGTGATCTGACCAAAATGCAAATTGACACGTCTGTGTCCGAGGCCGATGTTGGCGCCATTGTTCCCAAGCTGCCGGTACGCTTTACCGTCGATGCGTTTCGTGATCGTGAGTTCAATGCGGTCGTTCGCATGGTGCGGCTGAACCCCACCACCGTGCAAAACGTCGTGACCTACAACGTGGTGATCGATGTCGACAATCAGGATGGCACTCTTTTGCCGGGCATGACCGCCCAAGTCTCCATTGTCACCAACAAAAAAGAAAATGTGCTGCGAGTGCCCTCGGCAGCCTTGCGTTTTCGTCCGCCAGAAGTGCCAAGCGCGAACGGTGGCACTGAAGGGGGTAACAACAAAAAAGGCGGCGGCGTTGCCTCAGGGGCGCCGCGGGTGTATCTCTTGTCGCCCGAGGGCAAGCTCATTGAACGCGAGATCAAAGTCGGCGTGACCGATGGCCGATTTGCCGAGGTGCTCGAGGGCTTGGCCGCTGGCGAGGCGGTGGTAACCCGGGCTGCCAGCTCTGCGTCGGCTGGGGCGACTTCTGGTTTTCGCTTTCGTATGTTCTAAGGCATGGCCGATCCGCTTATTCGGCTTGTTGAGATTCGCAAGCAGTACGAAACACCGGGTGGCCAGCCCGTGCCGGTGTTGCATGGCATATCGCTTGAAATCCATCGCGGGGAATTCGTTTGCCTGATGGGCCAATCGGGCTCGGGCAAATCTACGCTGATGAATATTTTGGGCTGTCTCGATATGCCCACAAGCGGCGATTATTTTCTGGAGGGCGAGGCGGTCTCGCGCATGAGCCCCGATCAGCTTGCAGCACTGCGCAATCGCAAGCTGGGTTTTGTATTTCAGGGATTCAATCTGCTCAAGCGCATGTCGGCCCTTGAAAACGTAGCCTTGCCCATGACCTATGCTGGAATTGATCGCAATCAGGCCATGCAGCGCGCCCAGGAAAAACTTCGACTCACTGGGCTTGCAGAGTTTGCCAATCGGCTGCCCAATCAGCTTTCGGGCGGGCAGCAACAGCGTGTGGCCATTGCGCGGGCCTTGGTTATGCAGCCGCAGGTGTTGCTGGCCGATGAGCCCACCGGCAACCTTGATACCGCGACCTCTAACGAGGTGATGGAGCTTATTCAGTCTTTAAACCGCGGGCACAACATTACGGTAATTTTGGTCACCCACGAGCCTGACATTGCCCACTTTGGCCAACGGTTGATCCGCCTAAAAGATGGCCGCGTTATTTTCGATGGCGCCGTCGCGCAGGGGCTGTCATGAAGGGGTCGCAAGTCATTCAAGAAGCGCTGCGCGCGCTATCGACCAACCGGCTGCGCACCATGCTCACCATGCTGGGTGTGATCATTGGCGTGTGCGCCGTGGTGATCATGTTGGCAGTTGGCCGCGGGGCGCAGGCACTGGTCAATCAGAGCATTAGCAGCATGGGCAGCAATTTGCTGGTGATCTTTCCTGGCTCACAAACCTCGGGCGGCGTTCGTTTCGGCGCAGGCGCAGCACAAACACTGACGGTTCAAGATGCTGCAGCGATTGCCACAATTCCCACGGTGCTGCGGGTCGCCCCCTTGGTCATGAGCAGTTTTCAGCTGGCTTATGGCAATAACAACTGGAGCGCCATGGTCACAGGCGTGACCCCAGAATACTTTCCCTTACGGGCATGGGATGCTGAAGACGGCGATATCTTTGGCGAGACCGATATTCGTTCAAATGCCCGGGTGGCCGTGATTGGCCAAGTCACCGCCCGGCAGCTCTTTGGCGATGAATCCCCCATTGGAAAGACCATGCGCATTCGCAATTTGCCGTTTACCGTGATTGGCGTGCTCACCAAAAAAGGCCAAAGCCTGGATGGCCGAGATCAAGACGATGCGGTGTTCATTCCCATGACAACGGCGCGTCAGCGGCTGATTCGCTCTTCTTTTCCGGGAAGCGTGCGCATGATGTTGGTTCAAGCGCGCTCAGCCGAGGTCATGAATGAGGCCGAGCGAGAGGTGACCGATTTGTTGCGGGCGCGGCATCGAATTGGCCCGGGCCAGGAAGACGACTTCACGATTCGCAACCTCACGGCAATAGCTGAAACGGCTGCCGTTGCGGCAGCGGCGATGGCGCTTTTGTTAGGCGCCATTGCGGGTGTGTCGCTGGTTGTGGGTGGAATCGGCATCATGAATATCATGTTGGTTAGCGTTACCGAGCGCACGCGTGAAATTGGCATTCGCATGGCCATCGGGGCGCGGCAACGCGACATTCTTCGGCAGTTCCTGATCGAAGCGGTTGCCATCTGCCTGGTGGGCGGCTTTATTGGCGTGGCACTTGCCATTGCGGGCGCATGGGCTGTGGCAGCGTTTTCGGGCCTGCTTGTGGAAATCACGCTGTCGTCTATTGCGTTGGCGTTCGGTTTTTCTGCAGCGATCGGCATCTTCTTTGGCTGGTACCCGGCTGCGAAAGCATCACGGTTGCGGCCAGTCGATGCCCTCAGGGTGGAGTAAAGGCTTTGCGCTTTGTGCAATCGCCTCGAGCTCGCGCTCGAGCTGTGCGATTGGTTCATCCGCCGCAGCCACATTTTCGCTAATTGAGCGTTCAACGGTTTGTGCGGCGGCCGCAAGATCAAGAGCTCCAAGCTGGCCTGCACCCCCGCGCAGGGTGTGCATGCGACGCGCGGCCTGCACAAGGCGGCCTTGTGCAAGATCGTCGCGCGTCAGGCCAACCGTGTGCTGATGCTCATCTAAGAAGACTTTGAGCAGCCGAAGAAACATTGCCGCATCGCCATTCATGGTTTTGTCGGCATGGTCGGCGTTGATTTTTGCAAGCTTTGGAAATGTTTCTTTGCTTGGTGCCGCAGGGCGTGTCCATGTGAGCAGGCATTGCACCAGACGCTCGATTCGCAGTGGCTTTAAGATAATGTCGTTGGCGCCAGCAGCCAGTGCCTGGGCTTGCTGTTCCTGCAGTATTCCTGCAGTCATGGCAATGATGGGCAGAGCGGTCAGGCCAAGCTCTTGGCGAATCATGCGGGTGGCGGCGAGCCCGTCAACGCTCGGCATTTGAATATCCATGAGCACGACCGAAAACGATTGCGCAGACGCTCGAACTAGCTCAAGGGCTTTTACGGCGCTGCCGGCCAGCACACACTCAGCGCCTTCAGCCGTTAGCATTTCGTTGATCAGCGCCAAAATGCTGGGGCTGTCATCGACAATCAATACCTTGAGACCCGCGAGCTGACAGGTCTGCTCAGCGTTATTGGGCGATGCGTGAGCGCTGCCGTAGCGTTCTGGTCCGCCCACAGGCCGCGTCACGATCGTAAGCGGCACCTCTGCCCAAAACAGGGAGCCTTGGCCAGGAGTGCTGTGCAGCCCAATGGTTCCGCCCATCAGATCGATGAGCCGTTTGCTGATCGATAGCCCTAAGCCGCTGCCACTAAAGCGTCGGCTTGATCCTGTCTCGGCCTGATAAAACGGCTCGAACAGCAGGGGAAGTAATTCAGGGTCTATGCCTTGGCCCGAATCCTGAATTTCAAAGCGAACTCGAATGCGATGGTCCACTGCTTGCACGACACGAGCACTCACGATCACTTGGCCAGCATGCGTAAATTTAATGGCGTTGTTGATCAGGTTGTTGAGCACCTGCTCAATCCGGTAATAATCCCCGAGCAACTCATCGGAAATTTCCGGCGCTGCTTGCACCATCAGGGCAATGCCTTTTTCGGCAGCCATCCAGCTATGGAGATCTTCCAGCTTGGCCAGCAGCGTCGCGAGAAAAAACGGCTGCGGCTCAATGTGAAGCTTGCCGGCCTCAATGCGTGAGTAGTCGAGCACATCGTTAATAATGCGCAGCAGTGAGTCGCCCGCTTCCTGAATGCGAGTGACCATGGCTCGGGATTTGGAATCGAGCGGCTCGTGCGCCAAGAGCTGGGTCAGCCCCAAAATGCTGGTCAGCGGCGTTCGAATCTCATGGCTCATGTTGGCCAAAAACTCTCCCTTGAGTTTTTCTTGCCGCTCCGCGCGAACCTTGGCCTGTAGCATGGCCTGTCGAGACTCTTGAAGCTCGGTAATGTCGGTGAGCACACCTTCCCATACCGTGGAGCCATCGGGAAGTGGCCGAGGCACCGATTCAGCAGAAATCCAGCGTACGTTGCCGTTCACAACGATCCGGGTCTCACCATAAAAGCGGGTTTTGTGTTCAAAGGCCTGCACATTCAGTTGCACCCAATCGTTGAAGTCCTCGGGGTGCACGCAGGCAAATGCCTTCATGGGGTCTTCAAGCGCATCCTCTCGTTTAAGCCCCGTCAGCGCTAAAAACTTGCTGCTTAGAAATGAAAATTTCGCCATTCCACCATCGGCAGGCTGAACCATGGTGTAGGTGCCGACCGGAATGTTTTCAGTCACCTCATAGGCGGTGCGCTCAAGCAAGGCACGAGTCGACGCCAACTCACGCTCCAGGGCACGGCGTTGTGTGACATCGGTCAGGGTGACAATGAGCCGGCTGTCGCGCACATTGGCGCCAAAGACAACATCGCGCACTGATCGGTCTTTGCAGCAGACCTGAAACTCCATTGAGGCGACATGCCCCTGCACCCGCACTGCTTTTTCAACTGCGGCATCCCAAATTTTAAAGACGCGTGCTCGGTATTCTGGGTCGGGATAGGCCAGCTCGGCCCAGCGCTCCACTCTTGGAATATCGTGCAAGGTGTAGCCAAAGCTGCGCGTGAACTGCTGATTGATAAATTCAAGCCTTGACGGTTCTTTTAGCGAATTGACCGCAATAGCGATTGGCAAGCCATCAATCGCTTCAAACACTTGCGGCTCCTAGAGCAGGCCGTAATGGCGGGCCTTTGACAGGGCCTGCAGGCTTGAGCGCACGCCGAGCTTTCGGTAAAGGCCGCGCGTGTGAGTCTGTACAGTCGATAGGGCCACGCCCATCTTTCTTGCCGCCTGTTGGTAGGAAAGCCCCTGAGAAAATTTCTCGAGTAGGTCGATTTCTCTCGGCGTCAGTTTTAAGCCGGGCGCTGCTGTTTTTTTCGGAGCGCTTGCGGCCAGCTTTAAAAAATAGCCTGCAAGCATGGGGCTAATCGGGCTTAAGCCGCCAAGCACCTGATGCAAGGCATGGTGCAGTGTCAGGTTGCTGTCGCCTTTGAGCACATAGCCGGTAGCGCCTGCGCGTACGGCCTCGAGCACGCGGTCTTCTTCCGAACCCACCGAGATCACCACAATGTGCGTGTCGGGGAATTGTTCGCTTAACGATTGAATTACGGCAATGCCGTCGCCATCGGGCAGGCCCAGGTCGACCAGGGCCAGGTTGTAATCGGCAGTGCCGGAATGAATGCAGGTGCTGGCTTGTGCAACGCTGGCTGCGCGCTCAATCACTAACGGGCGGCCTAGTGCACCGAGCGCTTCCTCAATGACTTTTTGGAAAAACAAATCGTCTTCAACGATCAGAACATTCAGCGGCGCCGAGGGTGCATTCATGCCGATTTCCTAGCTTTATGTCTCGCAGTGTTGTTGCAGTCGAGATGGTAGAGCAAATCGAGAAAAGAAAAGGGGACCAGGTTTCCCTGATCCCCTTTGTGTTGTGGCGCGGCTGGCAGGATTTGAACCCACGACCCCTTGGTTCGTAGCCAAGTACTCTATCCAACTGAGCTACAGCCGCAAAGCCGAGTATTTTAGCATTTTTAGGCCTGGCGGGCAGCCAAGGCGGTTTTCATCAGGTCGGCCATGGTGCGGGCTTCAATCTTGTCCATGATATTGGCCCGATGCGCCTCGACCGTTTTAATGCTGATTTCCAGGTCATCGGCAATCTGCTTGTTCAGTCGGCCCGCCACGATACGGTCTAGCACCTGTTCTTCCCGCGGCGTTAAACGCGACAGCAGCTCGCGGGCGCGCTTGGCCATGACCGATTGAGTGCCTTCGTCGCGCACCTTTTCCAAGGCGCTGCTCACGAGCCGGCACAGCATTTCATCGTTAAACGGTTTTTCCAGAAAATCGACCGCGCCTTTTTTCATGCTGTTGACCGCCATGGGCACCGAGCCATGGCCTGTAATAAAAATTAAGGGCAAGTCTAGGCCACGGCGCAGCAGTTCGTCGTGCAGCTCAATGCCCGACATGCCACCGGGCATGCGCACATCGGCAATCAGGCAGGCGCTGAGTGCGCCTTGGCTTGCGGGTGGCAGCGAGGCCAAAAATCGCTCTGCACTGTCAAACGCGCTGACCCGAAACCCTTGGCCTTCGAGTAGCCAGCGAAGTGAGTCGCGAACGGCCTCGTCATCATCGACAATATAAACGGTCTCATTGGTCATGGTTGTGCATCCTTTGATGGTGAAACGGTAGTGCTTGCCTTTTGATCAGCGGAAATGGGTAATGTAAACCGAAATGTGCACCCACCTTCGGGGTTGTCCTCAAACCAAAGCCGGCCTTGGTGAGACTCAATAATCGAGCGACAAATGTTTAAGCCCATGCCCATTCCGTCGGTTTTTGTAGTGTAAAAGGAATCGAAAAGGCTGTTTCGAATCGACTCGGGAACCCCGTGGCCTCGATCAATCACCGAAAACATCACCTGCTGCTCGGTCCCGGTGACGTCGACAATCAGCTCGCGACGAGCACTTTCTCTCATGGCCTCCAGCCCGTTTTTAACCAGATTCAGCAGCACTTGCTCAATCAGGATTTGGTCCACATTCAGCTCGGGCAATCCTTCGGCCAAACGCTGCACAATCGACAGCCCGCGTTCGCGCGCGTCGATCTCCGCCAGGCCAATGGCATCGGCAAGAATCGTCGCGGCGCTCGTGGGCTTGCGGATCGGGTCGCTGCGTTTTACAAAGCCACGAATGCGGCGAATCACCTGGCCTGCACGCTCGGCTTGGCGCGCCGTTTTGGTGAGCATTTCCAACAAATCATCGATCGAGATCGTTTCGTTTCGCGCCTGCGCATTGCGCAGTCGCGCGGCCGCCCCCGAGGTGTAGTTGGCAATGGCCGCCAAGGGCTGATTGAGCTCATGGGCCAGGGAAGACGCCATCTCGCCCATGGTCACAAGCCGCGATGTTTGCTGCAATTTTTCACGCTGTTCACGCTGCGCCTGGGCCGAGGCGCGCTCTTGTGTAATGTCGGTGGCCACCATGAGCTCGACATCGCGGCCATCAACCCATTTGATATTGCGCACCCGCACGTCGAACCAGCGCTGCGCCAACGGGCTAAAGATTTCGCGTGTGTCAGCCCAAGGCCCGCGGGCTGCGCTGCATAAAAGCCGATGGCCATTGACCAAGGAGCTGCCGAACCATTTTTTGTACGCCTGGTTGGCAAAAAGCAGATCGTCTTGTGGCGCGGCGGTTGCCACGGACACTGCGGCGTCAAGGGCTTGCAGCACCGTAATAAACCGTTCTTGGGCTTGCGCCAGCTCTTGTCGAATCCGAGTCTGCTCGCTGATGTCCGTGACCGAAGTCATCCACCCAGTTTGAATTCCGGATTGGTCAATTAGCGGCGAGGTGTACATCCGCACGGTGAGCCGCTTGCCATCTTTGCGCATGATCTGAATTGGCAAACCCGAAGGTGGGCTTTCACCGGTGAGCATGCGCTCGAGGTTTCTTTGAAGTTCGTGTTTGGTTTCTGGGGGCCAATAAGGAAAGGGCGGGTTGCATCCCGTGAGCTCATCGACCCCAAAGCCCACCATGCGGCTAAAGGCCGGGTTCACATAGGTAATTTGCCCATCGAGATCAATCACGCGCATGCCGGTTGACATCGAGTTTTCCATGGCGCGTCGAAACGCGGTTTCTTCGGCCAATTCAGTTTCCGCCCCGAGCCGTTTTCGTGTGCTTCGCCAGATCACAAATTGGCTCACCACGGCAAGCAGAATCAAGCCAGCAATGAGCGTGGTGATCACATCGTTATAAAGCGAGTTCACCGGCATGTAGTTATAGCCGCGAAGCTTTAGGGTTCGAGCAACCGGGTCAATGCCCACTTCATAAAACGCTTTGCCCACAAAGGCTTCGGTGTTGCGGGTTTGGGCCAGCATGCGGCCTTTGGCATCGGTAATGGCCAGCGCTACCCGGTTGTTGATTTCGGTAGGCACCCGCGAGGCGAGCAATGCAGGCAAAGAGTACGCGGCAACCAAGGCCCCACGGGTTTTGTTTTGTGCAACCACCGGGATATAAAGCTCAATACCGGCTTCCATGTCTTGTTCCACAATGGGCTGCGAGAACTGTGCCGTTTGTGTGCTCACGGCAATATCAAATGCAGCCCGGCTTTCGGGCACTGAGAGCTCGGTTCCAATTTCGCTACGGGTTCGCGCGGGGATTTCCTGCGTTGAACGAAAGCCCTGGATCTTTCCCTCCCGATCAATCCAGGCGAGGTAGAGCAGCTCCTGATGCCGAAACAAGAATTGATTGGCAAGCCGTGAAAATTCCTGGCGGCTTCGGGCTTGGCTGAACTGGTCGGCCATGCTCAGCAACTCAAGTTCGTTGGCCTTGAGCTGGTTTTGCAAGCTTTTCTGCGTTGCATCCACATCGGGCATCAGGGCTTTTTCTCGTTGGCTTTCTTCAGCCTGTGTGAGATACCAAACAGTGCCTGCAAGCAATACGCCCAAGGCCAGCATGGCCAAAGCGGGCGCAAACATCATGACCCGCAGCGTCCACTTCGAGGGAAGGCGGGCCTGGGTCATCGGCTTTTGGTTAGGGTTCATGGTGGTGAACTCGCAGGCATGCAGGGAGTGTAGCTGCGCTTCTTATTTTTTGTAATGTGAAATTTACTGCCGCATGGTGAAAAATAACTTGCTTTGCTGCAATGCTCATGCCGACAATCCCAACACACCAATAAGGAGGAGATGATGGCCGAATCGCAACGCATCGACATGGATGAGATCGAGACACGAGAGTGGCTCGATGCCCTTGAAGCAGTCATTGAGCGCGAGGGCCCCCAGCGTGCCCAGTTCCTTCTGGAAAAGTTGATCGACAAAACCCGGCGTACCGGCGGGTTCATTCCCTTCTCGGCGAATACGGCCTATGTGAACACTATTCCTGCGGCGCTTGAAGAACCCTTCCCAGGAAATATGGAATATGAAGAACGCCTGCGCTCCTGGATGCGTTGGAACGCCATGGCCATGGTGGTGCGCACCAATCGTGGTGAGGGCGATCTGGGCGGACATATCTCCAGTTTTCAATCGCTGGCCAATATGCTGGGCATTGGCTTTAACCACTTTTGGAAAGGCCCCGATCACCCTAAGGGCCATGACCTGTTGTTTATACAAGGCCATTCCTCGCCCGGCATTTATGCCCGTGCTTACCTAGAGGGCCGAATCAATGAAGAGCAGTTGGTGAACTTTCGCCGCGAAGTCGATGGCAAGGGCTTATCGAGTTATCCCCATCCTAAGCTCATGCCCGATTTCTGGCAGTTCCCTACTGTGTCAATGGGATTGGGTCCGCTGCTTGCAATCTATCAAGCACGCTTTTTAAAGTACATGCATGCGCGCGGCCTGGCTGACACTGAAGAGCGCAAGGTCTGGGCGTTTTGCGGCGACGGCGAGATGGATGAGCCCGAGTCGATCGGCGCAATCAGCATGGCGGCCCGCGAAAAGCTCGATAACCTCGTGTTTGTCATCAACTGCAATTTGCAGCGTCTCGATGGCCCGGTGCGTGGCAACGGCAAGATCATTCAAGAATTGGAGAGCGAATTTCGTGGCTCGGGCTGGAATGTGATCAAAGTGATCTGGGGCTCGTACTGGGATCCGCTGTTGGCCAAAGACAAAGATGGAATTTTGCAGCAGGTCATGATGGATACCGTCGATGGCGAGTATCAAAACTACAAGGCCAATGATGGCGCCTATGTGCGTAAGCATTTCTTTGGCAAGCACCCCAAGCTTTTAGAGATGGTTTCGCGCATGAGCGATGAGGATGTGTGGCGCTTAAATCGTGGTGGCCACGACCCGCACAAGATCTACACCGCCTTTGCGGCAGCAGCCCGTCACAAGGGCCAGCCCACGGTGATTTTGGTGAAAACCATCAAGGGCTACGGCATGGGCAAGGTGGCCGAAGGCCGCAACACGGCCCACCAAACCAAAAAGCTCGATGACATGACGATTCACGAATTCCGTGATCGTTTCGGAATCCCCATCCCCGAAGACCAGCTTGCCGAGATTCCATTCTTTAAGCCCTCGGAAGAGTCGCCAGAGATGAAGTATCTGCATGAGCGTCGCCAGGCCTTGGGGGGATATTTGCCAGCGCGTCGCGAGAAGGCCGATGAGCAGCTTACAGTGCCAGGGCTCGATGTGTTTGCGCCGGTGTTGGAGCCCACGCCAGAAGGCCGTGAGATCTCCACAACCCAAGCCTATGTGCGTTGTTTAACGCAGTTGCTGCGCGATAAAGAGCTAGGCCCCCGTGTGGTGCCGATTCTGGTCGATGAAGCCCGCACATTTGGCATGGAAGGCTTGTTTCGGCAAATTGGAATTTATTCGGTGGAGCCGCAGAAATACGAGCCCGTGGATCGCGACCAGGTCATGTATTACCGCGAAGATGTGAAAGGCCAGATTCTGCAAGAAGGCATTAACGAAGCGGGCGGCATGGCCTCGTGGGTTGCGGCAGCGACCAGCTATTCCACGAACAACCGCATCATGATTCCGTTTTACATCTACTACTCCATGTTCGGTTTGCAGCGGGTGGGTGATTTGGCCTGGGCTGCAGGCGATATGCGGGCACGCGGGTTTTTGTTAGGCGGCACGGCCGGCCGCACCACGCTAAACGGCGAAGGCTTGCAGCACGAAGATGGCCACAGTCATGTCTTGGCGTCGGTCATTCCCAACTGCGTGTCGTATGACCCAACCTTTGCCCATGAAGTGGCGGTGATTATTCATTCAGGCCTAAAGCGCATGGTGGCCAATCAGGAGGATGTGTATTTCTACATCACGCTCATGAATGAAAACTATGCGCACCCTGGATTGAAACTGGGCACGGAAGAGCAGATCTTGAAGGGCATGTATCTGCTTAAAGAAGGCGAGCCGGGTAACAGCCTGCGGGTTCAGCTTTTGGGCAGCGGCACGATTTTGCGTGAGTCGATTGCCGCCGCAGAGCTGCTGGCCAACGATTTTGGCGTTGCGGCCGATGTGTGGAGCTGCCCAAGCTTTACCGAACTGCGCCGCGATGGCATGGAGAGCGAGCGGTTTAATTTGTTAAACCCCACCGAGCCTGCCAAGGTGCCCTTTGTGTCTCAGCAGCTCGGTGGCACGCAGGGCCCGATTGTGGCGGCCACCGATTACATGCGAATTTTCTCGGATCAGATTCGTCCCTATGTGCCCATGGGCCGTCGCTACATTACCTTGGGAACCGATGGCTATGGCCGTTCCGATACGCGCGCCAAACTGCGCGAATTCTTCGAAGTCGATCGTCGCTACATTGCAGTGGCAGCGCTGCGCGGATTGGCCGAAGAAGGCAAGGTGCAGCTGTCCGATGTGGAGGAGGCCATTCGCAAATATGGCATTAACAAAAACCGCCCCAGCCCCATGTCGGTGTAACTCTGGAACCCAGCACAGGAGAATTTGAAATGGCAACGATTGAGCTCAAGGTTCCGGACATTGGGGACTTTAAGGATGTAGA
>CAYTWR010000022.1:0-18724 GCA_964442225.1 uncultured Burkholderiaceae bacterium
GCAACACCAGCCAGAAGTGAGCGCAATCGCTTAAGGCTTGTGCAACAGAGTATGCTTGGCCCATGACCACTGGCATTTTGTTATTTGCGCACGGCTCGCGCGACCCCAACTGGAAACGCCCGTTTGAGTCCATTCTGGCCCAAACCCAAGAACAGGCCAGCGGGCCGGTAGCGCTGGCGTTTTTAGAATCGATGCAGCCCGATTTTGCGCAAGGCATTGCAAGCCTTGTGGGCAACGGTGCAAACGCCATTCGCGTGGTGCCTTTGTTTTTGGCTACCGGCTCACACCTGCGCAACGACCTTCCCGAGCTGATTGCGCAGGCCAAGGCGACGCACCCCCAAGTAGAAATTTCAATTGCAACCGCCATTGGCGAGGCAGCGGTGATCCAACACGCAATTGCGCGCTACGCCAGCAGCGCAGTCTGATCACTGCAGTTTGTTCAACACGCGGCGAAGCACGCCCACCATTTGTTCAATATGTGATTCGGAAATAATCAAGGGGGGCGATAAGGCAATAATGTCGCCGGTGACTCGAATCAGCACGCCCGCTTCAAAGGCCGCCACAAACGCATCGTAAGCACGCCGGCCGGGCTCACCTGCCCTGGGCTCAAGCTCAATGCCGCCCACCAACCCCAGGTTACGAATGTCAATGACATGCGGCAGGCCTTTTAAGCTGTGCACCGCCTGCTCAAAGACCGACTCAAGCTTGGCTGCACGGTTAAATAAATCACCTTCTTCATACGCCTGCAAAGCACCCAGCCCTGCAGCGCAGGCCAGCGGGTGGCCCGAATAGGTGTAGCCGTGATACAGCTCAATCATGTGCTCGGGCCCTTGCATAAAGGCATCATGAATATCTTGGCGTGCAAACACCGCGCCCATGGGCACCGCGCCATTGGTAATGCCTTTGGCAACCGTCATGAGATCGGGTGTTACGCCAAAACGCTGCGCGGCAAAGGCGGCTCCCAAGCGGCCAAAGCCCGTGATGACCTCATCAAAGATCAACAAAATGCCATGCTTGGTGCACAGCTCACGAATTTTTTGCAGATAGCCTTGTGGCGGAATGAGCACGCCGGTTGAGCCTGCAAGCGGCTCAACGATCACCGCGGCGATGTTGGAAGGATCGTGCAGCGCAATTAATCGCTCAAGCTCATCGGCAAACTCTGCGCCGTGGACAGGCTGGCCCTTGGAAAACGCATTGCGTGCAAGGTCGTGGGTGGATCGCAAATGATCGGTGCCTGACACCATGGCGCCAAACACTTTGCGATTGCCAGGAATACCGCCCACTGAAATACCGCCGAAATTGACGCCGTGATAGCCACGCTCGCGGCCAATGAGCCGCGTGCGGCTGCCCTCGCCCCGGGCCCGGTGATAGGCCAATGCGATTTTCAACGCAGTATCAACCGACTCTGAGCCAGAGTTGGTGAAAAACACACGGTTAAGATTTTCTGGGGCTAATGTGCTTAAGCGGCTGGCAAGCTCAAATGCTTTCGGGTGGCCCATTTGGAATGTGGGTGCAAAATCCAGTTCAGCGGCTTGATCTTGAATGGCCCGGGTCACATGGGGGTTGGCATGACCGGCATTGACACACCACAACCCCGCCACACAATCGAGCACCTCTCGGCCTTGGGGCGTGTAATAGTGCATGCCCGAGGCCTTCGCCAACAAACGAGGGGACTTTTTGAACTGACGATTGGCCGTAAACGGCATCCAGAATTCTGCCAGCGATAACTCAGAAGGCTCTGTGGCAGCCCGGTGATGGGCCATTAAAGGATCGGTCACGGTATTCATTGCTTTCTCCCTAAAGCTTTTGCTCAATGACGCGGTGGGCAACAACCCCCACCAACACGCTGATCACCAGTGTGGCAAGCACAAAAAGTATCGCAGCCACCGGCTGCTGTAAACCGCTGTGCGCCCACAAGGCGCTTAACACGACAATGACTGAAAAATGTAGCAAGAAAATTGCATAGCTGCTGTGCGACAGCACTTCAATTAAACCGGCGCGTTTCACCCGCGCGGGCCCAAACGAAACCAAGGCAAGCCCAACCGCTGTGAGGGTGGCCAACAACAGCCGGGGCCGAAACTCAATGGCCAAAGCGGCAAACGAAAGCACCACCATGGCTGCAAACGCAAATGCATAGGCCCGTTGTTGCGGGGCCAGTGCCGCAAAAATACCCAGGCCATACGCGCCCACAAAATAAATTGCCGCCCAATCAAGCGCTGTATTGCGATTAAACATAAACATTGATGCTGCCGCCAACACAAACAAGATCGCTGCAAAGTACAGTGGCCCAAGCCCTGCGCGTTGGCAAAGCAAAAAACAAATCACAGTGAGGCTGTAGAGCTGAAAGTCGATCGCAATGTACCAAGCACCGGCCGTTAACGCCGAAATGCCGAGCCAATCTTGCGCAAGCAACACATGGGCGATCACCTGCCCAACCGTTGGCGAATCGGGCAGCCAGCCGGCCTGAAACACCGGTCGCGCCAGCGCAACACAGAGTGTGGTGATCACCAAGGCCACAAGATAAAGCGGCATGAGCCGACGATAACGCTGCCAGATCAAACGAAACCCAAACTGCCCTGCTTTGCCTGCAATCGATTGCATGGCCAAAAAGCCGCCAAGCACCAGAAAAATTGAAACGGCCATTCGGCCATAGTCGTACAGCCATTCAATGAAGAACGACAGCACTGCCCGCTGATCTTGCGCAAACGGTGCATAGGCCGAGACATGGTGACCCACAATCACCAGCGCTGCACTCGCTTTGAGCCCGTCAACCAGTAATGACTGTGAGCGCATGGCTACGCCAGCCCCTGAAAGCCATCCCAGATCAGCTTGATCGAGGTTAAAAACATGCCCACATACACCAGGCGATAAAACAATGTCATATTGATGGTGCGCGCGATGCGAACACCCAGCCACACCCCCATCGGCGCCAGGGGCATGAGCACCAATGACGTCATCAGGTTTTCCCAGTTCAGCAGGCCCAGCCAGGCATAAGGGCCCCACTTGCTTAAGTTCACAAAGAAAAACAAATAGGCCATGGTGCCCGTAAACACAATGGGCTTAAGTTTTAACGGAATGAGATAAACGCTAATTGGCGGGCCACCGGCATGCGCAACAAAACTGGTAAAGCCCGAGACTGTTGTGAGAATGCCGCCCATCCACTTCGGCAAGGCGGGCGAATTCGACTTGGGCGGAAACGCCACCCGCTGGGCTAAAAAAAGCAAGGTCAACACACCCACAATTCCTGCCACCGCAGAAGGCGACAACACCTGAAACAGCAAGGTGCCAATGGCCGTGCCCAGAAGTGCATAAGGCAATAAAAATTTCAGCAGCGCTTGATCAAAGTCTTTGCGCAAGGCAGCAATGCCAAACAGATCCATGACCAAGAGCAAGGGCATGCAAATCGCTACCGCCTGCGGCACCGTGATCGCAAGGGCCATCATGGGAACCGCGAGTGAGCCAAACCCCGCGCCAAAGCCGCTTTTGCTAATGCCGAGCAACAGGATTGCCGGAACCGCAACGACGTAAAAGTAGGGATCAGTAATGGGCAAGAGCATGAGGTGGGCGAAACTTCGTAAGCATCATACCGGAGCCCGTCTCTTATAATGTCGCCTTCACATCATGATCAGCCCACACGCCATCATCTCGCCTCAGGCCCAGCTTGCCGACAATGTCAGCGTGGGCCCCTTCTCGGTGATTGGGCCGAATGTGCAAATTGGCAGCGGCACTGTGATCGGGCCACATGTGGTGATCTCGGGGCCCACGGTGATTGGGCAAGACAATACAATTTTTCAGTTCGCGTCGCTTGGCGAGGCCCCACAAGATCTGGGCTACAAGGGCGAGCCAACGCAGCTCGTGATTGGCGATCGCAACCAGATTCGCGAAAATGTCACGATGAGTCGCGGCACTGTGAAAGGCGGTGGTGTGACCCGGGTGGGCAGCGACAACCTGATCATGGCCTATGTGCATATTGCCCATGATTGCCTGGTGGGCAACAAGATCATTTTTTCAAATGCGGCATCGCTGGCTGGCCATGTGGAAGTGCAAGACGGCGCCACACTGGGCGGCTTTACCCTGGTGCACCAGTTTTGCCGTGTGGGCGCCCATGCCTTTACCAGCATGGGCAGTGCCTTAAACCGCGACCTCACCCCCTTTACCATGGCCAGCGGCAATTACGCCCGCGCCATTGGCATTAACAAAGTGGGGCTGGCTCGAAAGGGCTACACTAAAGAGGCCATTGATGCCTTGAAAAAAATGTTTCGCCTGCTGGTGCATCAACGCAACGCTTCGCCAGAAACGCTCGCCGCTGCCCAGGCCTTGGCGGATCAGTTCCCCGAAGCCAAACAGTTTTTGAACTACGTGAAAGAAAGCAAACGGGGCGTTATTCGAACGGGCGCCACCGCCTCGGGTGCCTAAGGGCTAAGCGATCGCACCCGTATCGAGCAGCTCTTTGGCCATTTCGGCAACGCGGCGCGAGCCACCGCCTTCCCCAAGCTTTTCTTGAATGACTGAAAGCCGTTGGCGCATTTGCTCGCGGTAATTGCGATCACTTAATAAACGAATGCACTCGGCCGATAACGCTGCCGCTGTGGCCTGCTCTTGCACAAACTCCTGGGCAATTCGCTCGCCCGCCACAATATTGACCAAGCCAATATTGGGCACCAGGATAAAGCGCTTCAAAATCGCATAGCTTAAGGGCGAGACCCGATACAAAATGGCCATGGGCACTTGCAACAAACCGGCCTCGAGCGTGGCAGTGCCTGAAGAAATCAGCAGCGCATCGCTGGCGGCCATCACCTCATGGCTTTTGCCCGATACATAGTGAATTGAAAGCGATTTGGGGGCCATTGGCATGAGTGTCGATTGCGCATCGACTCCAGCGGCAACACCTGCCACAAACTGCGCCTGTGGCAACGCCTGCGCAATCTGCTCGCAGGCAGCGAGCATAACGGGCCAGTGCCTGCGAATCTCGCTGTTGCGGCTTCCGGGAAACAGCCCCAGTACTGGCCGTTGCAGATCCAAGCCCAGCATCTCACGCAAGACCGGCTGCGATTGGGTCACGCGCACCTGGTCCACCACGGGGTTGCCCACATAGCGCACGGGAATGCCATTGCGCCGATAAACATCGACCTCGAAAGGAAACAGCACGGCCATGGCGTCGATCACCGCGCCAATTTTTTGAATGCGATGCGGCCGCCATGCCCAGACTTGCGGGCTGACATAAAACAATACTTTGATGCCCAAGGCCTTGGCTGCCTTGGCCAAGCGCAAATTGAACTCCACATAGTCCACCAGCACCAGCAAAGTTGGCCGCGTTGTTTCCAAATGATTTTTAAGTGTGTTTAAAGCGCGGCGAATTTGGCCATATCGCGCCAACACTTCAACAACACCCACGACCGCCAGATCGGTGCTGTCAACGATTAGGTCCACGCCCGCTTCGCGCATGGCCCGCCCGCCCATGCCCGAGAACTTCAAATCAGGCGCCATGCCACGCAGCGCTTGCACCATGTCGGCAGCATGTTGGTCGCCCGAGGCTTCGCCAGCCACGACCACCACATGCCGAACGCAGGCCTGCGCCAAGTTAGCCAAGCGCCTCTCGAATCACCGAAGTGACCCGAACAATTTGTTCATCAGTCATTTCCGGATAAATCGGCAACGAGAAACAGCGCGTAACAACCGACTCGGTAATGGGCAAACTGAGCGAGTCAAACGAGCTGCCAAATGCTTTTTGACGATGCAAGGGAATGGGGTAATACACCGCACATGAAATTTGATTGTCTTGCAGCGCCTTCATGACATGGTCACGCCGATCACACAGCAAGGTGTATTGGTGAAACACATGCGTGCCAAACCCATCTTCATACGGTGTTTGCACGGGCAAGCCTTTGAGCAGCTCGTTGTAACGATGCGCCACCCGGCGTCGCTCTTGGTTAAAGCGGGTAATGTGGCGCATTTTGACCCGCAAGATGGCGGCCTGAATTTCATCAAGCCGGCTGTTGTAGCCAATCATCTCGTGGTGATAACGCACATAGCTGCCATGATTACGCAAGGCCAAAATCTTTTTGGCCAGGGCATCGGAAGTGGCGGTAATCAAGCCACCGTCGCCATAGCCGCCAAGATTTTTGCTGGGGAAAAAACTAAAGCAGCCCAGGCTTCCCACCACGCCAGACTGCACCCGGCCCTCGGGCATGGCCATTTCTGCGCCGAATGACTGCGCGCAATCTTCCACGAGCAACAGCCCGCGCGACTCACAAAATGCCCCAATGCGATCAAGCCTTGCCGGCTGGCCAAACAAATGCACGGCAATCACGGCCTTGGTTTTTGGGGTGACTGCGGCCGCGACCCGGTCTGGATCCAGATTAAATGTGCGCGGATCAATATCCACAAACACCGGTGTTGCGCCGACATAGGCAATGGCCTCTGCGGTTGCAATAAATGTAAATGGCGAGGTGATCACTTCATCGCCAGGGCCAATGCCGGCAGCTGCCAAGGCCAGATGCAGCGCATCGGTTCCCGAGGCGCAGCTGATTGCATGGGGGGCGCCAAGGTAATGCGCGATTTCGCGCTCGAGCTGCTGCACATTGGGGCCCAAAATAAACTGGGTGTTCTCAAGCACATCGGCAATGGCAGCATCAATTTCGCTTTTTAGCGCGTGATACTGGGTTTTTAAGTCGACCATGGGAATCATGTCGTTTTTCCCTTTTCATGAACTGACAAATCTTTTGCTTTGGCTAACACCAGATCGGTGATTTGAAACGCTGCCTGCAGGGCCCGCTCACCATCTTCGCCCGAGACCACCACAGGCTTGTTGTTTTGAATAGCATCTAAGAATGCAATGATCTCGGCTTTCAGCGGATCACTTTCACCATAGGATTTTTGCTCGGCCACAATTTCAGGAACGCCTGGAAACTGTTCGCCTTCGCCAAGCTTATAGACCGACAGCCCTCGGGCCTGGAAATCGACTGATAAATAAGCGCCCGGCTGAAAAATGCGCATTTTTCGCTCGGTCTTTAGGCTCACACGGCTGGAGGTCACATTGGCAATACAGCCGTTTGCGAACTCAATGCGTGCAGTAGCAATGTCAATGTCATTGGAGAGCACTCGGGCGCCGCTGGCCGCAATCGACTGCACAGGCGATTTGACCAGATCCAGAATAATGTCCACATCGTGGATCATGAGATCCAACACCACATTCACATCGGAGCCTCGCAGCTTAAAGGGCGCAAGGCGGGTCGATTCAATAAACAAAGGCGATTGGCACTGGGTTGCGGCGGCCATCAGCCCCGGGCTAAACCGCTCAAGGTGGCCCACTTGAATCAGGGCCCCGGTTTTTTTGGCGATCGCATTCAGTGCTTGCGCTTGTTCGAGCGTGGCCGTGATCGGCTTTTCGATCAAGACATGAACGCCCTGCTCTAAAAACTCTTTGGCAACGGCGTAGTGGTGCAGGGTGGGCACGGCAATGCTCACCGCATCGACCTTGCCCAAGAGGCTTTGATAATCGGTAAAGGCAGTTGACCCCGTTTCCAGGGCCACCTTTTGGGCCTGCTCAGCGTTACTATCGACAACCCCAACCAGATGGGCGTTTTCGAGTCCAGCGTATTTCTGGGCGTGAAAGCGCCCCAAGTAGCCAACCCCCACAACCCCGCAACGGGACACTTTTGCCACTGAACACCCTTTAAAAAATGCTTGGCCCAAGTTTACCCGGATCTCGGGAATGGAAAATAATGCGCGTATGAGCAGCGGATACCACCACCATGGCCCCATGGACTCCAGACGCAACCATGCGCGTCAGCAGGCCAGCATCAGAATCCTGGGGTTTTCGGTCGCTATTACCCTGATCTTTGCGGCGGTTGAGTTTGGCGCAGGCCTGATCTCCGGCTCGATTGCCTTGCTGGCCGATGCGGGGCACATGGTCACCGACTCTTCGGCCCTGTTGATTGCCTTGGTTGCCCAAGTCATTGCAACCA
Source organism: uncultured Burkholderiaceae bacterium (assembly GCA_964442225.1). Lineage (GTDB taxonomy): Bacteria > Pseudomonadota > Gammaproteobacteria > Burkholderiales > Burkholderiaceae_A > Lacustribacter. The sequence goes on from CAYTWR010000022.1 coordinate 7,968, forward strand.
AGCCACCCACCTCGCGCAGCTCCTATGGGTACGGCCGCATTGAAGTGCTTGCCGCGTTGCTCAATTCAGTCGCCATGCTGGGCGTGGTCATCTGGATTGGCAGCCAAGCGATTGAGCGCTTTAGCAGCCCTCGGGAAATTACCGGCGAGACTGTCATGATCGTGGCCGCCATTGGCCTGGTCGTGAATGTGCTGGTGGCTTGGCTGTTATCGAAAGATCAAGACAGCCTGAACACCCGGGCGGCGTTCGTGCATGTGTTGGGCGATTTATTGGGCTCGGTTGCGGCGATCACCTCGGGAGCGGTGATTTATTTCAGCGGCTGGACCCCCATTGACCCACTGCTCTCGTTGTTTGTTTGTGCGCTGATCGTACGATCAACCTATTCGCTGCTCAAAGGCACCTTGCGTATCTTGATGGATCAAGTCCCCGAGTCGGTCAACTTTGAACAAGTTGCCAAAGATCTCTCAGCCATCACGACCGTCGTCACGGTGCACAACCTTCATGTCTGGGAGTCTGCGCCAGGCGATGTGCTGCTGACAGCGCATTTGGAAGTCAGCGACCTGGCGCTCTGGCCGCAGGCGCTCGCGCAGGCAATTGAAATGCTGCGTGAGCGGCATGGCATTGACCACGCCACCTTGCAACCTGAGCTTGCTACTTCTTGCGCTTAAGGGTGTTAAAGCCCAAGGCCGAATACAGCGGACAAACTCCGAACACGCCCGTAATGACCGGAATAATGCCGATATAAGCCCACGGGCCCAGCGCGCCTGCCGAAGCGGAAGCAATCAAGGCCAAGCCAAGACCCGCGCGAGAAAACCGATCCATTGCGCCCATATTTTTCTTAAACATTGCGTCACCTCTTTTCTGCGAAAATCTTAACAAACCCCCAAAGTCAAACCGTTTCTTAGGCTTGACACCAATCAAACTTAGGCCAGTTCCGGCATTTTCTATTGACTTGAGCGCATCGCCCCCTTCTTCAGCCGAAAAAATTAGAGTCTCCAAAATTTTGGCAGACCGCGGGCTGTGCTCGCGACGCGAGGCCGACCGCTACATTGAGCAAGGCCTGGTGCTGGTCGATGGCCAAGTGGTCAATGAGCTGGGCACGCGAGCCTACCCCCACCAAAAAGTCGAGCTCGCCGCAGGGGCGAAACTTGCGCAGTCTCAGCAAGTCACTGTGGTTTTGAATAAACCAATCGGTTTCGTTTCGCACGATGACGACGATCGTCGTTACCCCGCCGCCGTTTCGCTAATTACACCTGATCGCTTGTGGCAACCCAAGCCTTCTCTTAAGCCAGTGTCGCGCTTAAACACCCGTGGATTAGCGCCTGCAGGTCGGCTAGATATCGATTCCACGGGCCTCTTAGTGCTCACGCAAAATGGCCGCATTGCGCGCCGGTTAATTGGTGAAGATTCCACCATTGAAAAGGAATATCTGGTCCGTGTGGAGGGAAGCCTGTCAGCGCAAGGGCTCACGCTTTTGAATCACGGCTTAAGCCTGGATGGCGCCATGCTAAAACCCGCCAAAGTCTCTTGGCAAAATGAGCAGCAGCTGCGCTTTGTATTGCGTGAGGGCAAAAAGCGACAGATCCGCAGGATGTGCGAGCTTGTTGGGCTAAAGGTCACGGGGCTCAAACGCATTCGAATTGGGCAAGTCGCCCTGGGCAAGCTGCCCGTGGGCCAATGGCGACTTCTGGCCCCCACCGAAAAGTTTTAGCCAATGCTCGCCGGGGTATGATGGCTCACATGCAAAAACACCCGCCCGATCGCAAATACCCACCCGGCCTGGAATGGTCTTTGTTTCGCAAGCTGCCACTGCTAACGGCTGCCGGTTTTGTGGTGATCGGCCTGCTCTATGGCGCAGTTCGCCTGTGGCCTTGGGAAGGCGAAGCAAAAGAAGTTGCTAACCTGATCCAACGCATGGACTTTGCATTAATCGGCGCCGCAATCTTTCATCTGACCATGATGCTCACCTTGCTAATCGGCTGCGTGGTGGTGCTGATCATGAAAGGGCCGCGTTACACCGCAGACTCTTACCCCGTCAACGACTCTGAGCGCCCCGGCCGCTAGTACCCGTTTAAAAAGCTGCGCACCGTGCTCAATCGCATTGATTTGATCTTGCTTTCGTTTCTAACGCTCTTTTGGGGCATTAACTGGCCCATCATGAAATACGCGGTCACCGATTACCCGCCACTGACCTTTCGGCTGCTGTGCATGGTCATTGGCATTGGTGCCCTTGGCGCCTATATGGCTGCGCGCAACGACCCTTTCTTTGTGCCCAAGGCTGAACGCAAGCGGGTGCTGCAGCTTGGCTTTGGCAACATGGTGGTCTGGCATGTCTTTGCGATTGTTGCCGTGAAATATTTATCTTCGGGCCGCGCCGCGATTGTGGGCTACACCATGCCGGTTTGGGCATTGCTGGCGAGCGCAATTTTTTTCAAGGATCGCATCACCGTGCGCGGGGCCTTGGGCGTGCTGCTGGCGCTGCTGGCCACCTTGCTGCTGGCCGCCGAGGAATTCACCTCGCTGGTCGGCCAGCCACTTGGTTTAGGCATGATGCTGATTGCGGCAATTGCCTGGGGTATTGGCACTGCCATGATGAAAAACATGACGGTGAGCATCTCAAACGCAGCGCTAACTTTCTGGATGATGATTCTGACCATCGGCTTTTTGTTGGTGCTCACAATTGCGTTTGAATCAAGCCAGTGGCGCATGCCCACGATGGGCCAGTGGGCCGCCATTGTTTTTAACGCCGTGGTGATTTTTGGTTTTTGCCATGTGGTTTGGTTTCGGCTAGCGCGCAAGCTCTCGCCCGTGGCCAGCAGCTTGTCGATCATGCTCATTCCAATTCTGGGCGTCTTTAGCGGTGCTTGGGCACTGAACGAAACCATCGGCCCCTATGACCTTGGGGCCTTGGTGTTGATTTTGCTTTCTATGGGCGCCGTGTTGCTAAAAAAGCGCCCATAAGCAAGATTAGAAAAACAGCTGCTCCATTTCCTTGCGAAACTTGTAGGCCACCAGGCTTTCATCGGCGTAAACATCGGCCCAAGTCAGGCTTTGGCCTGCAGCAACATTTCGAATCAGCTTTAAATCGTGGGCAAGGCCTAAGGGCAGCCCACCCATGGCCATTGATTTTTCCGCCGGCAAAAGCTTGCCGTGAACGGTGTAGCCGCCTTCGCCATCGAGCATTTCACCGGCCTTTAGGTCGCGTTTCGCAGTGGCAATGACATCGGCATTCATGCCAATTGCGGCTCCCGTGGGTTCGCCACGCAAGGCCACCGAAGCCACTGAAATACCCACTTCCAGACCAATCAAATGCCAGCGTTTGTAGAGGCATGCATAGCGGCCCGAAGGGTCGGTGCGCACCATGTATTCCTTAAAACAGTTTCGAATGTATTGGGTATCACCTTCAAACACCACGAACACACCAAACCGAATGTCATAGGGAATAACTCGGCCATCTTTTTCTAGTGATGACACTACTTCCACTTGGCCTTTTTGGTGCAGCACGCCGCCTTCTTCGATCGGCCGGCACACAAACGGAATGTCATCGACCGAGGCGGGCGGATAGGCGAGGCCATCGGGCGGAGCGACCAGGCCCGTCGCGTTACAAATTGCGGTGCATTCAATGGCAGGCTTTGAGCCATCAAGAAATGAATTAAACATCTTGGGGTTCAAGCCGCCGACTCGGGCTTGTTCGGGTGTTAGGCCATAGTGACCCCAGACCGTTTCAGGGGTGGATTGCGCAAAATGCGGCAACCACTTATGGCCACGCCCTGCAGAAACCACATTAAACCCCGCGGCACGGGCCCAATCGACCAAATCACATACCAAGGCGGGCTGATCGCCATAAGCCAAGCTGTACACAACGCCTGCCGCTTGGGCTTTTTTCGCAAGCAGTGGCCCACAAAACGCGTCGGCCTCGACCGTGACATTCACGACATGCTTGCCGTGTGCAAAGGCCCGCAAACAATGCTCAACCGCAGCAATCGGGTGGCCCGTGCATTCCACCACCACTTCAATGCGCGGGTCTTGCACGACCTGTTGCCAGTCATCGGTAACAAAGGTCGTGTTGTTAGCAACTGCATCGTCAAGCGAGCTTGCCGAGTACTGCCCCGCACTCCAGCCCACGCGATCAAGGTTGGTTTTTGCGTTGGCGGGAGAGAGATCCGCAATGGCCGCCAAGTGCAGGCCCGGCGTTTTAGGCACTTGGGCCAAGTACATGGAGCCGAACTTGCCCGCGCCGATGAGCGCCACGCGAATCGGCTTTCCGGCCGATTGGCGGGCCACAAGCTTTGCGTAAAGATTCATATCGCGGTTTCTCCCTGGTTGACATCGATAATTTTTGGTAATTTTTCTGACATGAGATTTCTGATCGTTGAAGACCAAGCCGATGTGCGCTGCACCCTGCGTGCGCTTTTAGAGTCGATGGGCCACGAAGCCGATGAGGCCACGAATCGGGCCGACGGTCTGGCCATGATGGCCGAGGACCCTGAAATTCGTGCCGTGTTGCTCGACCTGGGCCTGCCCCCCGACGAGCACGGATACTCCGAGGGCGTGGCATTTTTGAAAGAAACAAGGCAGCGATCAAGTCTCACCAAAGTGATTGTAATCACTGGGCAGGCTGCCTCGCCGGCCACGCTTGCGGCGGTAGAAAACGGCGCCGATGACTTTTTGGTCAAACCTTTTGATGCCAATCGGCTGCGCTATGCCATTGATCGGGCCTGCCTGTTCCATAACAGCCAGCGGCAAAGCTTGACAGGTAGCGCAAAAGTGCCGATTCAAATGCTTGCTCAGGCAGACGACGAGAGCTCGATCAAGCAGTTGCGGGACGACGCCATGGCCCAGTTATTTCGCACCATGCTGGCCGAATGCAACAACAATATTTCAGAAGCGGCCCGGCGGCTCAAGATCAGCCGGGAAGGCTTGCATTACTACCTGAAAAAATTTGGCATTGACCGTAAAAAATCCTGACATCGGCCAAGGCGCTGACTAGTGCCAGGCAAACACTCCTTTGATCATGGTGCGGCAGTTTTCACCATTTCAATCTTAGGAGTGTTTTATGAACTATCGATCTCTCGTTAAACCTATTGCCGTGGCGGTTGCGCTGGCCGCAAGCCAAGGCGCAATGGCCCAAAGCAAAACCGCTAATTTCGATGTCAGCATTCAAGTGCTCGCCACTTGCTCGATTAGCGCGAGCAACATGACGTTTAGCAGCATTACCACTGGCACCACCAGCAACACCGATGCAAGCTCGGCCTTGACCGTGAATTGCTCGCAAGGCACGCCGTATACGATTTCGTTGGGGAACGGTAACAATTATTCCGGCGGCCGAAGAATGACAAACGGCACCACCAACATCAACTACTACCTCTACTCAGACACAGGTAGAACCACCCAGTGGAACACAACTGCCACGCAAGCTGGTACAGGATCCGGTACTGATCAAGCTCTCACGGTCTATGGACGCATCCCATCAGGTCAGGCCGTTCCTTTCACAGGCGCTTACGCTGACACCGTCATCGCCACCGTGACCTACTAAGCCATGCGAGTCCGTCTTCAATTTTTCGACAAAGCGATTGCGCGGGCTATGTTTCTTGTACTGGGCTTTGTCGCAAGCAGTAGTCCAGTGCACGCTGCCTTATCCATTACGCCACCCCAGCTTGCGCCAGATCACAATGGTGTGATCGCCACCGAGGTGCGCTCAAGTCTAAGCAGCGCCTCGCGTTGGTCGGTGCGGGTCATTGAGTGGACACCGGGGGCCGAGCGCGATCCCGCGCCTGCAGCCATGCCGATTGCCAACACCCACGCGCTTGGCAAAGCAAGCCAGCCCATTGGCGTGGAAATTTCTCCACGGTTTTTCTCCTTGGCCGCCTCAGGCAGGCAAGTGATTCGCGCACGCGTCAGTGATCGCAGCAAACATTACCGTTTGCTGATCGAGCAAATTCCCGAGACATCCTTAGCAAACCAAGGCGTTAATTTTCGCTTTCGATTCAGTCTTCCCGTTTATCGCTCTGCCCAAGATCCGCTGATTCCGCAAGGAATCGTAATTCACTAAGCAGCCCAGCGAGCGCTTGTGATTGAGACCGTTTGGCTTTTGGCAGCGATTGAGCTCAACGGCGCGCTGATCTCGCGAGGCGCCATGGTGTCGTTAACCGACACCCAGTGTGCGGTCGAGCACGCCGTCATCGCCCCATCGCTTTCTGAATCGGCGCAGAAACAACGGCAAGGCGATCACTGGATCACCAAGGCTGAAGACTGCAGCTACAGCGAAAGCGATGCCCTGCTTAAGATTCGTCTCTCGCAAGAATCGCTTGCCCACAAAACACTCACACTGTCTGAATCGTCGGGAACCCTGAGCATCGCCTTGCTGCATGACCCCAGCATTCTTGCGCAAACACCCGAGTACGCAAGCCAGCCTGCCCCCACGCCCATTCCCTCTGCTGCCTTTGATGTCTTTGCCGGCAGCGGTTTTCAGGGTTTAGGCGGCACTTTTGCTTTGGGACCATGGTCGTTGCAAGGTCTTCGGCAATCGCCACGGTCAGGGCCTGCCAGTGAACGATTCACCGCAGAACATTTCATGGCCGATGGCGCGCACGCACGAGTGGGTGACTTTCGCACCAGCTTTGGCTTTGAACAGGCCTTTGGCGAGTTTCGCGGGCTTTCCTTGACGAATCGGGCGGCGCCGTTGCGCGGTGACGGCAAAGCCCAGGCATCGCTGGCCATTGAAAATCCATCGCGGGTACAGTTTTTCGATCGCAACGGAATTGCGGTGTATTCGAGTGAAATTCTTCCGCCCGGCAACTATCAGGTGCAAGGCTATGGTGCAAGCACCATTCCGGGCTTTTTAGAGGCGCGATTGGTGGATGTCAATGGCGTGACCCAATCAGTCGCCCTGCCCTGGTCTGCAGACCGAAGGCTCATGTCGCAACATCAAACGGAGTGGGAAATGTTTTCTGGCTATGCACGAGACTATTTTGGTGGGTTAAGCCAGACGGCGAGCACATCGGCACAAATTCGATACGGCATCACCCAGCAAATCACCACGGGTTTACATACCGAGCACCATGCAAACCAGACACGCTGGGCGATTGAAACGAGCACACGCGCAATCCCCAGCCTGATCGGCACGGTCGGGTTGGGCAGCGCCTGTCACGATCAGGGCTGCGACACGACCTGGCTTGTCGAAGCACGATCTGATTTGCGCAAAAAAGCGTTTTTAATAGCCTCAGTAGGGCGAAACATTGCCAGAACCCCAACGGCCAATGCTGCACAGGTGGCGCAGCTCAGTCTTTCGGGCTCGTGGTCGAGCCGACTGAGCGGCGCTATTCACCTCGCAAGCGAGCAGCCCGACAATGGGCCCAGCCAACACTCTCAAACTCTTTCAGCAAGCCTGCGCCTAGCCCCGCAAATTAGCCTGCAACTGCAAGCGCGACATCAACTCTTTGCCAACGAAGGCTCGGCCTGGATCGGAACCCTGGGGGTCACCGTAAGCTTTGCAGCACTCAATGCATCGGCTGCCGGCTATGTGCAGCACAAATCAAAAAAGGGCGCGCAAGGCGCACGGCCCGAGATCATTGTGCAAGCCGCGAAAAACAGCCCCTCTGCTTACGGCCCGCAAATCAGCCTGGCGCACGCACAAGGACAGACTGACCGATCCGATGCTTTTGGCCGCTATGCAAGCCAATTCGGGGACGCCTCGGCACGCATTGACAGTGTTTCAAACCGACTCGATTGGTCTGCATCCACACGGCTATGGGTCACCCCACAAGCGATCACCTTTGCGCCGACTGGCGAACACAATTTGGTGATTCATCAACTTGGTTTGGCAGATGTAAAAATTCATCATGCAGGCACTGAAAGCCAAAAAACCGACGCGCGCGGAAAAGCCTTGTTTCGAAAATCGCCAGCCTGGACCGACAGCCGCTACCTGATCGACAGCAAAACAGTGCCCTTTGGTGTGAGCTTGGGCATTGGCTCGCTCAAAATCCCGCTGGCGTCGCACCGTGCCTATCTGGTGGATTACCGCAAGCTTTGGTCAACCACCCACCATTGGCAAATCGCCAATGCGCAAACCCTTGGTGATCCTGAAACGATTCAGCTAACCGATCGACATGGCAAGACGATCTTTCTGGCGGCCGATGGCTATGTCGACCTGCACTCGTCCGACCAGCTGCCCATTACCCTTAAGCCCCAATGGGGACAGCAGTTGCAATGCCAAGCCACTGGCATGCAACAATCGCTCACCGTGCTTGACTGCCATAGCACCACGCTCTAGAAAGGGTCTGACCATGACACCGGAACAGTGCTTTGCTGAAATTAGTGAAATTCTTCATGAGGTGCGCAACCAGCTCACCACCATCACTGGCAATGCGAGTCTGCTTGCAATCTCAAAAAATCTTGAGCCCGAAGAGCTCGAAAGTGCGGAGCTCATTAACCAAACCGCGCTGGATGTTGCACAACGGCTCTTGCTGATTGAGAGCCTCTTGCGTCAACGCTCGTAAATAACTAGCCTCGCCCAATAAACGGCATGTTGGTCGCCATCACTGTCATGAATTGCACATTCGCCGATAAGGGCAGGCCTGCCATATAGGCCACCGCATCGGCCACATCGGCAACATCCATTCGGGGTTCGGCCATGCGCGTGCCATTGGCCTGAAGCGCACCCGCGCCAAAACCGGTTGTCATTTCTGAAGCCGCATTGCCAATATCGATCTGGCCACAGGCAATTGAAAACGGCCGGCCATCGAGCGAGAGCGATTTGGTCAAGCCCGTGATGGCATGCTTGGTCGCGGTATAGCCCACCGACTGTGGCCGCGGCGTATGGGCAGAAATTGATCCATTGTTAATAATGCGCCCGCCCTGTGGGCTTTGGCTGCGCATGTGTCGAAACGCCGCTCGCGCGCACAAAAACGCGCCCGTGAGGTTGATATCGACCGATTCTTTCCAGCTTTGCACCGACAGTTCGTCGATCAACTGGCCCGGCGGGAAAATTCCGGCATTGTTAAACAGCAAATCTACGCGGCCCCATTGACGCACGACCGCCGCAAACAAGCGATCCACCTCGGCTTCTTGTGAAACATCGGTAGGCTGCACCAACGCGAGCGATTCGTAGCCCCGCGCCGTCTCGGCCAACGCTTGTGCCTTTCTTCCTGCCAGGCCCACGCGCCAACCCAAGGACATGAGCTTGATTGCAACGCTTTTGCCAATGCCACTTCCGGCACCGGTGACAATGGCAACCCCCTTGGCACTTGAAGTGTTATTTTCGATTGAACTCATTGACATGCGTCCTCTTTAGTAAGATTGCGTGCTTTCCCGGTCAGAAGTGTAAATTCAAATGAGCAAACTCAGCGTGATCTATCTGCACGGCTTTCGCAGCTCGCCACAGTCTTCCAAGGCGGTCATGATTGGCAGCGATCTGTCGCAGCAGGGCATTGACTACATATGTCCAGCCCTCGATATCGCGCCGAATATCGCCATGCAACAGATCAATGAAGCAATCGAGGGCGCCTTGAACAAAGGCCATGCCGTGCGGCTTATTGGCAGCTCGCTCGGCGGGTTTTACGCCAGCGCTGTCATGGAACAGCACCCTGCTCGCGGCGGTTTCAAGGCTGCCTTGCTTAACCCCGCGCCCTGGCCTGCCCGAGACCTTGAGCCTTATGTGGGAGAACTTCCCGCTTGGCACACCAACGAAGTGCTGCACTTTCGCAGGCAATACATTGACGATTTGAAAGCGCTGGAAGTTGGCCTGACCAATGCCCAACGCTATCTTTTAGTGGCGGCGACCGGAGACGAGCTGCTCGACATTCATGAAATGATTGCGCGGTATCCGGGAGCCCAGCATCACATTATTCAAGGCTCTGATCACGGGCTGTCTGATTTTCAAGATCACTGGCCGCGCATTAAACAGTTCCTGTTGCACTAGATCGAGCCGCCCGGTAGCCTCGCGCAAAATCAACCCGGGCCAACAGCACCAGGCCGAAAACAAAAAATAACCCGGTCAGTAACATGGCGAGCCGGTGCGAATTGCCGCTTGCCCAGGTGACTGCACCATAAGTGAATGGCCCCAAGATCGCCGAACAATTTACAGCCACGCCCCATAAACCATAGGTTTCGGCCTCGCGGCCAGGCCTTGCCAAATGCGCAATCGCTGCGCGCGCACCGCTTTGCGAAGCCCCCATTGCCAGGCCTGCAAAATTTGCGGCAAGCCAGAACATGGCTTGTGTTTGTGCAAACCAGGCCGTGGCCACCATGGCAATCCAGGCAACTAAGGCCAAGCGCAGGCTTTTGGAATGCCCCAGTCGATCTTGAAAGAAACCAAACCCCCATGCCCCCAGCGCAGCGGTGATATTCACCATCAAGATCAACACAATGGTTTGATTGATTTCAAAACCCATCACTTCCTGGGCATAAACCGCCGCCAAAGTAATCACGGTTTGCACTCCGGCGTGGTAGACCAACACGCACAATAAAAACCGTCGAAGATCAATCAAGTTGTGTGCATTGCGCCAGGTGTTGGCAAGCCGGCCCCAACTTGCCATGAGCCACTGTTTCAAGCCCCAGTGTTCGGTATTGGGCAAGGCGGCAGCCCGCTCGCGCAGCACTATTAAAGAAGGCAAGGCCACAACAGCAAAAAGGGCAGCTGTGGCCAGCATGGTTCCGCCCACCACCCATTGCGCCGACATGGCTTGCGCCTGTGCAAGGCTAACCCACACCAGTGAAAGCCCCAGCGCAACCAAACCACCCAGATATCCCCACGCCCA
>CAYTWR010000022.1:18824-23298 GCA_964442225.1 uncultured Burkholderiaceae bacterium
CATGACCAAGGCAAAACTGGCCGACAAAATCAGCGTCCAGGCAAATGTCGCGGCGTCGTGCCCGCGCATCACGGTCGAGACAAAGTAGGCGTTAAAAATCGCTGTGAGCACTACGGTGGTATAGCCCGAGTTCGCAAAATCCAGGCAGGCCCATGCAAAGGCCTCGGCTCGGCTTACGCCGGGCCGCAGCAGCGATCGTGATAAGGCTTTTTCCATAAGTCGCGATGATGAGGCAAAATGCGGCCTTCGTCCTCCAGTTCAACCCCTGGCACGACGCGCCGCCATGACCACGACACCGCCTAAAAAAGTCTATGTGCGCACCTTTGGGTGCCAAATGAATGAATACGACTCCGACAAAATGGTCGACATTTTGAAGGATCGCAATGGTGTTGAGCCTGCCGAAACGCCCGAAGAAGCCGACATTATTTTGTTCAACACCTGCTCGGTGCGCGAAAAAGCACAAGCCAAGGTGTTTTCCGATTTAGGCCGTGCCCGCGAACTAAAAAAACTCAAGCCTGACTTGATCATTGGCGTTGGCGGCTGCGTGGCCTCGCAAGAAGGCGAAGCCATTGTGCGACGCGCGCCTTATGTCGATGTCGTATTTGGTCCGCAGACCTTGCATCGACTGCCCGACCTGATCGCAGCCCGCCAAGCCACGAACAAGCCACAGGTCGATATTCGTTTCCCCGAAATCGAAAAGTTTGATCATCTGCCGCCCGCACGCGTCGAGGGCCCCACCGCCTTTGTCTCGATCATGGAAGGCTGCAGCAAATATTGCAGCTTTTGTGTGGTGCCCTACACCCGGGGCACAGAAGTGTCGCGTCCGCTTGAAGATGTGCTGGCCGAAGTTGCCGAGCTGGCCAGCAAGGGTGTGCGGGAAGTGACCCTGCTCGGTCAAAATGTCAATGCCTACTTGGGCCCGGTGTCGTCAACGGTGTCAGGCACCGCAGGCGCGGTGCCTGACACCGTTGACTTTGCCACGCTTTTAGAGCTGGTCAGCGAAATCGAAGGCATTGAGCGAATCCGCTACACCACCTCGCACCCGCGAGAGTTCTCGCAACGACTCATCGATGCCTACGCCAAGCTTCCCAAGCTGGTCAATCATGTGCACCTTCCCGTGCAATCCGGTTCAGACCGAATTCTTGCCGCCATGAAACGGGGCTACACCGCTTTGGAATACAAATCGATTGTTCGCAGGCTGCGTGCAGTGCGCCCCGACATTTCTTTATCGACCGATATCATTGTGGGCTTTCCGGGCGAGACCGAAGAAGACTTTAACGCCACCATGGATCTGGTGGAAAAAATTGGCTTTGACACATCGTTTAGCTTTATCTATAGCGCACGGCCGGGAACGCCTGCTGCCGACCTTCCCGATGACTGCCCCAAAGCACTCAAGCTCTCCAGACTGCAACACTTGCAAGCCACGATCGAAGCCAATGCCACACGCATTAGTCAGGCCATGGTGGGCACCGTGCAAAAAGTGTTGGTTGAAGGTCCCTCGAAGAAAAACCCGCAAGAGCTTTCAGGCCGCACCGAAAATAATCGTGTCGTTAATTTTTCAGCGCCCCATGCACAAGGCCTGGCTGGAACCATCATTGACCTTCGGATCACACACGCTCATCCGCACTCACTGCGCGGCGAGCTCTACGCCAGCGCATGAAACCAGCCCAAGCCAAAATCTGTTTCAGCATTCAATTTGGCGCCGGTGTGCGGGCTCAAGCCTGGCCTTTATCGGAGCCAAGAATGCGGCGCATGATTGCCGCGAGCCTGCCCGCCGAGTGCGAAAGCGCTGACATTCATTTGCTGGTCGCGGCAAGCCCGCAAGCGCAAACCCTCAATCACGATTACCGCGGCAAAGATTACGCCACCAACATCCTGACCTTTGCCTATCAAGGCCCGCCACATGTCCGAGCAGACCTGGTGATTTGCCGGCCTGTTGCGGCGCGTGAGGCAAAAGCCGAGGGAAAACCTTTAGATCATCACCTCGCACACTTATTGATTCACGGTGTGCTGCACGCCTGCGGGCTGGATCACGAGGAAGACCGCCAGGCGCAGGCCATGGAATCGCTTGAGATCGCCATTTTGAAGCGGTTTCGCATTCCAAATCCGTATTTGTCCACAGCCCGAGTGCCCGTGTGAGCGCAAGCTATGGCAACATTAAGGTCCCTTAACTCTCATTGCAATACATGAGTGACCCACACCCCGGAAACGGGAACACAACATTAAAAACACAATTCGAACGCCTGATCGCCCGCTTGTTTCGCCGGGCCGATGACAAAGAAGACCTGATCGAGCAGCTGCGCGAGGCCCAAGAGCACGCAGTGATCGATGCCGATGCGGTGTCGATGATGGAAGGCGTGATGCAAGTCGCCGACATGCGGGTTCGAGACCTGATGATTCCCCGATCGCAAATGGATGTGATCGACATCAATGATCCGCTCGAAGAAATTCTAGAGCTCGTTGTGAAGACCGCCCATTCCCGTTTCCCGGTAATTGAGGGCAAGCGCGACAACATTATTGGCATCTTGCTGGCCAAGGATCTGCTGCGTTGCCTCGCGCAAAAAGACGATGATCTGCGCGGCATGCTTCGGCCCGCAGTGCTGGTGCCCGAATCCAAGCGGCTCAATATCATGCTGCGTGATTTCCGCGTGAACCGTAATCACATGGCCATTGTGGTAGATGAATATGGCGGTGTGGCCGGCATGATCACCATTGAAGATGTGCTGGAGCAAATCGTGGGCGACATTGAAGACGAACACGATATTGAAGAAGACGATGACAACATTGTGGCCATGCCCCGGCAGCCGGGAAAGTTTCGCATTCGGGCACTCACCCCGCTTGAGCAATTTAACGAATCGTTTCAATCTGACATTAGCGATGAAAATGTCGATACGATCGGCGGCTATGTCACCGATGCGTTTGGCCGGGTGCCACGCCGTGGCGAGGTCATTGAGCTCGATGGGTTTCGATTCGAGGTGCAACGGGCCGACGCACGCCAGGTACATGTGCTGATTACCGAGCGTTTGTCAGGCGAGTAACGCTCGCTGGCCATGCGATTGTTCTGGCTTATTTCAGGGCTCGCCCTTCTTGCCTATACCGCGGGCCTGCACTGGATTTTTATTAGCCTGCATGATTACGGCGAAATGCCGGCCTGGCTTGCCGCGGTTTCGACCGTGCTGCTGGCTGCTTATGTCGCACTCTTTGCGGTTGCTGCCTTTGCATGCTGCAGGTGGCTTAATCTTTCCACCAAAAATCTTTTTACCGGCCTGGTGATTGCCGCAGTGATCACCCTGTTTGAGCTCTTGCGTGGTTATCTGTTGACTGGCTTTCCCTGGCTTGCGATTGGCTATCTCGCCATTGACACGCCACTTGCAGGTTTTGCGCCCTTGGTGGGGGTTTATGGCGTTGGATTTTTCGCTGCGCTGTGCGCTACCTGGATCGTGCAAGCGGTTCGCTACCGCAAGTGGTCTGCCTTTGCGGGTGCGACAGCAATTGTGTTGACAGGATTTCTTACAGGGCTGCACCCGTTCACCGAGCCCACCGGAAGGCCCTTGCGGGTGGCGCTGGTGCAGGGGGCAATTCCACAGTCTATGAAGTTTGACCCGAACCGGGAAGCCCAGGCCATTCAAACACAAATAGAGATTGCAAATGCCGCAGCCGTTGCTGGCGCGGTGCATTTAATTGTGTTTCCTGAAACGGCATTGGTGCGGCCCTGGGAGATGAGCACTCCTGGCGCACGCGAAGCGTTTTTGGGGCTTGCACAGCGATCCAATGCCACGGTGATGCTGGGCCTGCCCATGCGCGATTCGCGCGGCTGGTTTAACAGCGTGATTGCGCTGGACCCCGAGAGCCCCTCGGGTTTTCGAGCGCGTTACGACAAACATCATCTCGTGCCCTTTGGAGAATTTATTCCCTTCGGCTTTCGTTGGTTTGTCGACATGATGAACATGCCGCTTGGCGATTTTCAGCGAGGCGAAAAAATTCAGCCGCCCATTGCGGTCAATGGCCAACGAATTGGCGTCAACATTTGTTATGAAGATTTGTTTGGCGAGGAAATTATTCGGCCGCTCTCGCCCGCGATCAAGGCCGAGGAGCAGCCTACTGTGTTGCTCAATGTCAGCAATCTGGCCTGGTTTGGCAACACGATTGCGCTTGACCAGCACCTTGATATTGCCCGCATGCGATCTAAAGAGACAGGCCGGCCCAGCATTCGCGCCACCAACACGGGAGCGACTGCAGCGATTAATCATTACGGGCATGTGTTGGATCATTTGCCGCATGGCGAACCCGGGCTGTTGCTGACTCAGGTTCAGGGGATGCAGGGAGTTACGCCGTATAGCCGCTTCGGCAACTGGCCAATTTTGGTGTTGTCGGTTTTGGTGGTGATTGGGCAGTGGATCGCCACGCGGCTTCGCCGCTCGCGATGACGGGGTTGGTTAATCGTCATTGCGAGGCCCGCAGGGCCGTGGCAATC
>CAYTWR010000023.1:0-6480 GCA_964442225.1 uncultured Burkholderiaceae bacterium
TAGCGATAGTGTTCGCCACCTGCCGTCAAGAACTCCTCTTTGCCCTCCATGGCGATCTCTTCAAGCGTCTCGAGACAATCCGCGGCAAAGCCCGGGCACATGACATCGAGCGTCTTCACACCCTTTGCAGGCAGCTCGTGCAGCACTTCCGAGGTGTAGGGCTTTAACCACTCTGCCTTGCCAAAACGCGACTGAAACGCCACCTGCCATTGATCTTTTGACAGGCCCAATTGCTGGGCCACCAGTCGAGCAGTTTTATGACACTCGCAGTGATACGGGTCGCCTTTTAACAAAGAAAACTTGGGCACCCCATGAAAGCTAAAGAGCAACAAATCGCCGCGGCCATGCGCCGCCCAGTGGCGCTCAATGCTGCGGGCTAGCGCGTTGATGTAGGGCTTGTAATCGTGAAAGCTGCGAATCAAACGCAGTTCGGGCTGGTTACGAATACGGCCAAACTCTTCAAACAACACATCAAACGCTGTGGCGGTAGTACTCGAGGAGTATTGCGGATACATGGGCAATATCAGCAGGCGACGCAAGCCGCGTGCCCTCATTTTTTCCAGCGTTGCGCCAATGCCCGGATTGCCATACCGCATGGCGTAATCAACATCGACATCGATTCCGCGGGCTTTGAGCTCAGCGCTGATTTTTTCAACCTGGCGCTCCGTGTAAATTCGAAGTGGGGAGCCCTCATCCATCCAGATGCTGGCGTATTTGACTGCCGACTTCTTGGGCCGCACATTCAGAATGATCAAGTTCAGGATGGGCCACCAAACCGGCTTGGGAATCTCTACCACCCGCGGGTCTGACAAAAACTGCTTTAAATAGGTGCGCAAGGCCTCGGGGGTCGGCGAATCCGGCGTGCCTAGGTTAATGAGCAGCACTCCGGTTCTCAGGGTGCTGCCATGACTGTAATCGGGCTCTGGCTTGGAGGGAAAGGGCATGGGGCTAAGCGTTTGATGAATTAATGATGAGAGGCCTGCCCCGAGTGGCTCAAGGCCGTCGACAGCAGTTTGGCAGTAATGTCCACAATCGGGATAACGCGCTCATAGGCCATGCGGGTCGGACCAATCACGCCGAGCGTGCCAACCACACGGCCGTCAATCTCATAGGGGGCTGCCACTACAGAAAGCTCCTCAATCGGCACCAGGGAAGACTCTCCGCCAATAAAAATCTGAACGCCCTGGCCTTGCGAAGAAGCATCCAGCAGCCGCATTAACGAGGCTTTTTGCTCAAACAAATCAAACAAGCGCCGCAAGCGCGCCATGTCATCAGACAAATCACTGACATCGAGCAGCCGACGCTCCCCCGACACCAACACTGAATCGTTGGGACTTTTAAAGACTTGCTCACCAGTTTCAACCGCGAGCTTCATCAAACCCGAAATGTCATCGCGCAGCTCGGTAAGCTCATGTGCGATCTTTTGCCTGACCGTCTCAAAATCAAGGCCTGCGTAATGCGCGTTAATAAAATTGCCCGCCTCCATAAGCTCCGAAGATGAGTAATCGCGATCGGTCTGCAAAATTCGATTGTGGACATCGCCATCTGGGCTCACCACAATCAGCAAAACACGCCGTTCGCCCAATCTCAAAAACTCAATGTGCCGAAACTCGCCGCCTCTGCGGGGCGTCACCACAACGCCCGCAAAACTAGAAAGGCTCGAGAGCAGCTCGGCCGCGTGGCTCATGAGGCGCTGGGGTGCGTCGGCCTGCAGCTGGCCTTCCAGATAGGCTGCCTTATCGGGCTCAATCGGACGCACGGTAAGCAGGCTGTCTACGAAGAGACGATAGCCTCTTGGAGTCGGAATGCGGCCTGCAGAAGTGTGCGGGCTTGCCACCAATCCCATCTCTTCCAAATCAGCCATGACATTGCGAATTGTTGCAGGCGACAAATCAAGCCCCGAGAACTTGGACAAGGAACGCGAGCCCACGGGCTGGCCCTCGGCGATGTAACGCTCAATCAGGGTTTTAAGGAGGTTTCTGGATCGGTCATCGAGCATAGGCCCCATTATCCCCAACCATGGCCCTGTGGTGTAATCACGGTCATGAGCCAAGCCAGGACACCCTTCCGACATATCGGGCTTTTCGGTCGACCACAAACCGAAGGCTTGGCTGCGCCGCTCAAACGGCTGATTGCCTGTGCTCGTTTAGCCGGGGCCAAGGTCACCGTAGAGTCGGACACCGCGCACAGCGCCGGCCTGGGCCGCTCTGATGCCGATGGCATTGAAACGCTAGAGGCGATGAAAAGCAGCATTGATCTCGCCGTGATTCTTGGCGGCGATGGCACCCTGCTGGGCGTTGCACGCCAACTCGCCCCCCATGGCATTGCGCTGATTGGGGTAAACCAGGGTCGGTTGGGGTTTATGACTGATCTTGATATCTCCCAGGCTGACCTTGAGTTGCCCTTGGTGATCCGAGGCGACTATCAAGAAGAGGCCCGGGCCATGTTACGAGTGCAGGTGATGCGCCGAAAACCCGGCGAGAAAGCCCGTCATCCCGTGTTCGATGCCCTGGCGCTAAACGATGCCGTGGTAAGCCGAGGCGCAGTGAGCCGAATGGTCGAGCTGGAAATTTTTGTTGATGGTCACTACCTGCAAACGCTTCGTGCCGACGGCTTGATTGTGTCGACCCCCACGGGCTCAACCGCTTACGCGCTGTCTGCACTGGGCTCGATTCTGCACCCCGGCCTGGAAGGCACCACTCTGGTTCCCGTGGCCCCCCAGGCGTTATCGAGCCGGCCAATCGTATTGCCCGAAACCGTTGAAGTGCAAGTAGTGGTCAACGATGGCGCAGGCACGAGCCTTCACTGCGACATGCAGGCGCTGACCTCGCTGGAAGATGGCGACAAAATCGTGATCTGGCATGCCGAGAACAAGGCCCGGCTGCTGCATCCCAAAAGCTACGATTATTTTGTAACGCTTCGCCGAAAACTCCATTGGAGCACCAACCCATTGTTTGTTGATCGACCCGATCCGCAGCCTCCCAGCGAACCCGCTTAGTTGCGAGCCTGAAACATGTTGCTCACGCTGTCGATCAGCCAATTTGTGATCGTGGAACAAGTCGAGATCGACTTCTCGGCAGGTTTTACCGTGCTCACCGGTGAGACCGGCGCGGGGAAATCGATTCTGATCGACGCCCTGGATCTGCTGCTCGGCGGTCGAGCCGACAGCAGCGTGGTGCGCCAAGGCGCCAGCAAAGCCGACCTTTCTGCGCGAATCAACATTGCCAATCAGCCGGAGGTTCGACAGTGGCTCTGCGACGCCGAGCTAGAGAGCGAAGAAGAAAATGAGCTGCTGCTGCGTCGAGTCGTCGATTCATCGGGAAAGTCAAAAGCCTGGATCAACGGCCAGCCTGCAACGCTTGCCCAGCTCAAAGAACTTGGCGAACAACTCGTGGACATTCACGGGCAACATGCCCACCAGGCTTTGCTCAAGCCCAACGCCCAACGGCTGCTGCTCGACAGCCACGCCCAGCTCACCGACAACGCGCGCGAAGTCGCTGCCGCCTGGCGCGAGCGGCAAAGGCTTGCCGACTTGCTCAAAGCCTCTGAAGAGCAAGCGGCTGCCCTGCGAGCCCAACAAGAACAATTGCAATGGAAGTACGAAGAGCTCTCAACGCTTAAGCTCGCTCCCGGCGAGTGGGAAAGCCTTTCTGAAGAGCATAAACGACTGGCTCACGCAGCAGAGCTAATTCAAACCGCGCAGTCTTCTCTCGAAGCGATTGAGGAGCAGGAGGGCGCACTGCTTGAGTCCGTTCAAAGAATTAGCCAACGACTCTCACCGCTGGTGGAAAAAGACCAACGGCTCTCGAACTCGTGCGAGCTTGTGGAATCTGCTGCGATTGCGCTTCAAGAGTCGGCCGATGCTTTGCGCAAATATCTCGATCGCACCGATCTCGACCCCGAGCGTCTCGCTGAAGTCGACCAGCGGATCGAAGCGATCTTTAATGTCGCGCGCAAACTGCGTGCCAAGCCCGAGGCGCTGTGTGCGCTGTTTGAAGAGACCCGAGAGGCATTGGCGAAATCCATGGAGGCGGCCGATACCGTCAAGCTGAAAAAATCGCTGGAAGCCGCAGACCAAAAGTTTCACCAGCTTGCCCAGGCCCTCTCGAAAGCTCGGCAATCGGCGTGCAAGGTCTTGTCAACAGCGGTCAATGAACGACTTGCCCAATTGGCCATGGGCAGCACGATCTTCGAGGCCTGCACCGAGCCCCGAAAAGAGCCTGCAGCCCACGGCCTTGAAGACATTGTGTTTATGTTGCGTAATCATGCAAACGCCACGCCGTATGCCATGAGCAAGGTTGCCTCGGGCGGAGAGCTTGCGCGGATCAGCCTGGCGATCTCAGTCGTTACCACCGCTTCGAGCCAAATTCCGACCCTGATTTTTGATGAGGTGGACTCTGGCATCGGCGGCAATGTCGCCCACACCATTGGCCAGTTGCTGCGACAACTGGGTGCTAACCGCCAGGTTTTGTGCGTCACCCATCTGCCCCAGGTCGCGGCCCGAGGCCATCACCACTTCAAAGTGGCCAAGAAAAATTCTGCGAAGTCTTCGCCCGTCAGCGAACTGTGCGCGCTTGATCAAACGGGCCGTATTCACGAAATCGCCCGAATGTTGGGCGATGAAGGTGCCGAGCAAACTTCGCGCGAGCACGCAAAGTCATTGCTTGCGCTTCACTGATCTTTCGGACGGGGCCTGAGCGGGAGAAGGACGGTTTGGGCAATCTTCGCGGGCACAGTTGCCGTAAAGTGACAGGGCATGGTCTTGAAGCACAAACCCATGTTCTTGTGCAATTTTTTTCTGCCGATCTTCGATTTTGGCGTCGAAAAACTCCTCCACCTGGCCACAGTCCAAACACACCAGATGGTCGTGGTGTTGGCCCTCGTTGAGCTCGAACACCGCCTTGCCCGACTCAAAATGGCTCCGGGCCAAGATGCCCGCCTGCTCAAACTGGGTCAGCACCCGATACACCGTTGCCAGGCCAATTTCCACTGAGTCCGATAACAACGCCCGATAGACATCTTCGGCCGTCAGGTGCCGAGTGGTGGCCTTATGAAAGATATCCAGCACCTTTAAGCGCGGCGTAGTGACCTTCAAGCCGGTGTTTTTCAGGTCGTGAACTCTGGACATGGCGGCTATCATACTGGGCAAAGTCACGACACAAAACCACCCTAACCATGAAAACCTTCCGTCTCCCACTGATTGCTGCACTGTTTACGGCTGGCTTGCTCACGGGCTGCCAGAGCCCGAGCTGGCTCAAATCGGCCACCGACAGCCCGCCCAATTGGCTCAAGCCCTATCGAACCGACATTGGCCAGGGCAACTACATTTCTCAATCCATGGTCGACCAATTGCGCAAAGGCATGACCCGAGAGCAGGTTCGGGCCGTGCTGGGCACACCCTTGTTAGTGGACCCTTTTCGCGCCAATCGCTGGGACTATGTGTTTGAAATTCGCCGCGGCGATGGCCGACAAGAGCGTCGACGCTTTTGGGTGATCTTTGAGCAAGAAGCGCTCGCAAGCTGGGAAGGAGACCCACTGCCAACTGAAGGCGGGGCCGATATTCTTCCGGCACGCCCGGCAAGGTAAGCATTATGGAAAAAACCAGAATTGCAATCTCAGGCGCCTCGGGGCGCATGGGCAAGATGTTGATCGAAACAGTGCTCGCTGATCCGCATACCGAGCTCGCAGGTGCTCTCGATATCGGCGCCAGCCCCATGCTTGGCAAAGACGCAGCCGAATTTATGGGCAGGCAATCCGGCGTAAAAATCACCGACAACGCCGCCCTTGCGCTGCAGTCTGCCCACGTGTTGATCGACTTCACACGACCCGAAGCCACGCTGACTTATCTTGAGCAATGCGCGCAAAGCGGCGTTAAGGCGGTAATTGGCACGACGGGTTTCGATGCGCAGGGGCTTGCCTTGATTCGCAGCTTTGCACAACAGCACGCAGCCGTGTTTGCGCCCAACATGAGCGTGGGGGTCAATATCACGCTCAAGCTCTTGGAAGCTGCAGGGCGCTATCTCAATGAAGGCTTTGACATTGAAGTGATCGAAGCCCATCACCGCCACAAGGTCGATGCGCCATCGGGCACCGCATTAAAAATGGGGGAAGTCGTTGCGAGGGCGGCCGGAAGAAATTTCGCGGATGTCGCCCGCTACGCGCGTGAGGGTCACACCGGCGAGCGGCCAGCTCAGGAGATCGGCTTTTCAGTGATTCGTGGCGGTGACATTGTGGGCGACCATACCGTGCTGTTTGCGGGAACGGGAGAGCGCATTGAGATCACGCACAAATCGTCTTCGCGTGCGACCTATGCCCAAGGCGCGGTGCGCGCCGCAAAGTTTTTGCGAGAGAAAAACTCGGGGCTGTTTGATATGCAGGATGTCTTGGGCCTTCGGGACTAATAGATCGCCACGGGCCTTCGGCCCTCGCGAAGACGGCAAAAATGTCATTGCGAGGCGCGCAGGAAAATTTTGTCATTGC
>CAYTWR010000023.1:6580-9155 GCA_964442225.1 uncultured Burkholderiaceae bacterium
AGGCGCGCAGGAAAATTTTGTCATTGCGAGGCGCGCAGCGCCGTGGCAATCCAGCCTTAGGGAAGTTTTTCTAAAATCGCCTCAACCTTGCCAGCTGCAAGGGTCAAACGCTCTTGAAGCGCGCGTTGTTCAGCAGTGAGCTGGGCCGAGCGACTGCGCAACTGAGTGTTTTCGCGTCTCAATTGCTCGACGATCGCAATTAAGGCGTTGGCTTTTTCTGAAAGGGCTTGCAATTCGTTCTGCATGGCCGCAATGGTATCAAGTACAGTTGAACTCGGGAATCACAGTAAACAACGAGAGTCTCGGAAAATGAAGCGATTCGGAAATGTCTTGGCGAGCCTGCTGGTGTTGGGGTCACTGGTGCTCGTTGGCCCCGCAACAGCCATGGCACAAGGGCTACTGGAAAAAGCCCAGCAGGCGGCGGCGACTGAGCAGGCCCAGTTGGGCATGGTTCGCGCCGGAGAACTGCAAGCCGGGCTGGTCGCTCAAGCAACTGCAGCGCGCCCTGGCGAGTCAATTACCGTGGGGCTGCGCCTGATTCATGACCCCCATTGGCACACATATTGGCGAAATCCCGGCGATTCGGGTTTGCCGACCCAAGTGCAATGGGAACTGCCGGCCGGCTGGAAGGCTGGGCCCATTCAGTGGCCAACACCGAAGCGCATGGCCATTGGCCCCCTGGCCAATTACGGCTACGAGGGCGACATTATTTTGCCCATGCAATTGCAGGTCCCACGTCACGCAATGCCTGGCAGCGATGTCATGTTGAAAGCGAAAGTGAGCTGGCTGGTGTGCAAAGATGTTTGCATTCCTGGCGATGCGTATCTTGCTATTCGCATTCCCGTCGTCGCCTCAAGTGCGCCGATACAGCCCGGCCCACAAGCCGCTCAATTTGAGCAGGCCGCAAGATCAATTCCAGTGGCAGATGCTTCTCGCACTGTTACTGCGCATCTCGAAGACCAACAACTGGTGTTGACATGGGTGCAGCCACAAGGCCAAACGCCTTCGGGGTATTTTTTCCCCTACCTGGAAGGCTTGATCGCGTCCCCGGCCGCGCAACGGCTTAGCCGCACAGAAAACGGCTTTCGCTTGGATATTCCCTTGGGCGAGGCCTCAACGGCAGCGGTAGCAGAGACCAAAAAAACTGGGCGAGTCGAGGGCATTTGGGTTGAACCGGCAATGCCGGGAGTGGAGTGGCGCGCAAGCCTATCGGCCCAGGGGCCTTTGCAGCCCATTGCCTTGATTACTGCGGGGCAAACTGCAGCCCAGGAAAACAGCGGCAATCGTGTCGCAACAGCTGATTTTTCTGCCCTGTGGTTGGCAATGGCAGGTGCTTTTGTTGGCGGCATGATTCTGAACTTGATGCCCTGCGTGTTTCCGGTCATTGGGCTCAAGGTGTTGTCGTTTGCGCAGTCGGCGCACTCTCGGGCATCGGCAATGCGACAGGCCGGGGTTTTTTCGGCGGGAGTTGTGCTGAGCTTTCTTGCGCTTGCGAGCCTGCTCATTGGCTTGCGTGCGGCAGGCGAGGCGGTCGGCTGGGGGTTTCAATTGCAAAACTCGTGGGTCGTGTTGAGCCTTGCACTGTTGTTTGTTGCGATCGCTGTGAATTTGTTTGGGGTGTTTGAGTTTGGGCTTTTGGGTGTGCGGGTCGCTAATTTGCAGTTCGTGGATAAAGCGGCGTCGGGCTCGGGTGCTGCAGGCTCGTTTTTCTCTGGCGTATTAGCGGTGGTCGTCGCGTCGCCCTGCACGGCTCCGTTTATGGGCAGCGCTATTGGGTTTGCAGCCACAGCGGGCACTGTGCAAACCCTGGCAGTGTTTTTTGCATTGGGCCTGGGCATGGCGCTTCCCTATTTGCTGCTTGCCGCTTGGCCCGGCCTGCTCTCTGCCTTGCCTCGGCCAGGCCCGTGGATGGTGCGCTTTAAGCAGGCCATGGCTTTCCCTATGCTTGCTGCAGCGGCCTGGCTCTTGTGGGTATTGGCGAATCTGCAAACGGCCGATGTCGTGCTCTCGGCACTGATCGCTGCGATCGCATTGAGTTTGGCCTTATGGATCTACGGCAGCCTGATTCAAACGGGCCAAGCCAGGCTTATGTCGTGGCTGTCGTTGTTGGCAGCACTTGCCCTGATCGTCTGGGCGTCGGTGCAAGCCACCCGGCCCGTGGTGTCAGACACAATGTCAGCGGTGTCAGGCACCGCGCCTGATACCGCTATTGTTTGGCAGCCCTGGTCGCCGGGCCTGCCCGAGCGGCTCCAGTCTCAGGGAAAAACAGTGTTTGTCGATTTCACGGCAACATGGTGCATTTCATGCCAAGCCAATAAAGTGCGTGTGTTGCAAACCTCTGCTGTCGCCAATGCGTTTGAACAAGCCGGCGTTGAGGCGGTGCGTGCCGACTGGACTCGGCGCGATGCCGACATTGCCAATGAGCTTGCAAGGCATGGGCGCAATGGGGTTCCGCTTTACTTGGTGTATTCGAAAAACGGTGGTGCGCCGAAGATTTTGTCGGAGTGGTTGACTGAAAAAGAGGTGCTGGAAGCAATTCGTTAGGTGGATTGCCACGGGCCTTCGGCCCTCGCAA
>CAYTWR010000023.1:9255-22138 GCA_964442225.1 uncultured Burkholderiaceae bacterium
TCGGCCCTCGCAATGACGGGGTTCCCTTCGGCCCTCGCCATGGCGCTCGTTCGTCACCGCGAGCGCAGCGTGGCGGTCTACTTGCTAAAACTCACCCGCAAAACATTCTTCTGTACTTTGCCCATGGCATTGCGGGGCAAGGCGTCCACCACATAAATTTTCTTCGGCACTTTGAAGTTGGCGATCTTGCCTTTAATCGCTGCGATCATGGCATCTGCATCCAGCACTGCCCCCGCCTTGGGCACTACCACCGCGGTAACGGCCTCGCCAAAATCGGGGTGGGGCACGCCAATCACCGCGGTTTCCTCAACGCCAGGCAGATCATCAATCAGCATTTCAATTTCTTTGGGGTAGACGTTATAGCCACCGGTGATGATCAAATCTTTGCTGCGGCCCACCAGATTCAGGTACAGGTCTTCATCCCACTTGCCCATATCGCCGGTTTTAAACCAGCCATCGGCCGTAAATTCTTCTTTGGTTTTTTCAGGCATGCGCCAATAGCCCGCAAACACATTCGGGCCTTTCACTTGCACCGCACCGATCTCTGAACTTTTTCCTTTGCGTGGCGCAATCACCTTGCCTGCATCGTTAACGAGACGAACCTTCACGCCTGGCAAAGGAAGGCCCACCGTACCGGCTTTGCGCTTCCCCGTATACGGGTTCGAGGTGAGCATGGCAGTCTCACTCATGCCATAACGCTCAAGAATCGTATGGCCCGTGTTTTTCTTAAAGCGCTCAAATGTCTCTGTGAGCAGCGGTGCCGACCCCGAAATAAAAAGCCGCATGCCGTTGACCAAGGCCTTGTTCACGCGGGCATCGGCCGCCAAACGCACATAAAAAGTGGGCACACCCATCATGACTGTTGATTGGGGCAAAAACTTCACAATGGCATCGGCATCAAACTTAGGCAGCCAAAAGGTTTTGCTGCCATTGACCAAGGCACCGTGTAAGGCGACAAACAATCCATGAATATGAAAAATCGGCAAGGCATGCAACAACACATCGCCTCTTTTCCAGCCCCAGTACTTTTGTAGAGTCAGCGCATTAGAAGACAAATTGCGATGACTCAGCATTGCCCCTTTGCTGCGGCCCGTGGTGCCCGAGGTGTACAAAATTGCGGCGAGATCATTGGGCTTTACCTTCACCGTTTTGAAGGTTGCCGCAAACGCTGTTGCCGCTTCAATCAGGCTGCCATCGATCGACTCGCCCAGGGTCTTGACCACCTTGCAGCCCGCCTGTTTCGCCAGCGGCTCAATCCAAGACAAATTGGAAGGGCTGCACACGACGACCGCAGGCTCGGCATCTTTCAAGAAGTAAGCAATCTCACCCTCACGGTAAGCAGTATTCAAGGGCACAAACACCATGCCGGCGCGCAGCGTGCCCAAATACAGCATGACGGCCTCGACCGACTTTTCCACTTGTACTGCAACACGGCTACCCCGCGGAATGTTCAAACTGACCAGCCAGTTCGCGATTTTCGCGCTGGCATGGCGAAGATCATCAAAGGTGTAGCGTTTGCCATCTGGAGTTTCAAATGCGCAGGTGTCAGGCACCGTGCCCGCGGTGCCTGACACCTGAGGAAAGCCGGATTCAAGCACCTGGTACAGGTTGGTCATGGCCGAGAAGAGGTTCGATAGGCGCGCAGCAAAAGCCCAAGGCCAAGCAGCATCATGGGAATCGAAAGCCACTGGCCCATCGATAAACCCAATGACAAAACACCAAGAAACTCATCGGGCTCGCGCGCAAACTCTGCAATGAACCGAAACACGCCATAGCCTAATAAAAACATTCCCGATACGGCGCCTGTGGGCCGCGCGCGGCTGGAAAACCACCACAACACAACAAACAGCGCAACACCTTCCAAAGCCATTTGATACAGCTGCGAGGGGTGTCGGGCTAGGCCATCACCCGCTTGCGGAAACACCATGGCCCACGGCGCGGCAGGGTCGGTCACCCGGCCCCACAACTCGCCATTAATAAAATTGCCCAGGCGGCCTGCGGCCAAACCAAAGGGCACCAAGGGGGCAATGAAATCAGCAAGGACAAAAAACGGGATTCTGCGCTGCCAGGCGAACAAGGCCATAGCAAGAATGACGCCAATCAATCCGCCATGAAAGGCCATGCCTCCTTGCCATACCGCGACGATTTCCAAGGGGTGAGACAAGTAATAGCCCGGCTTGTAAAACAAGACATAGCCCAGCCTTCCACCCAGCACGACGCCCAACACGCCGTAGAGCAAAAAGTCATCCAGATCTTTCGGCGTCAGGCGTAATGAGCGCCCGCCCGCCGACCCTAAACGCATTCGCCCTAACACCAACACCGCCACAAACGCGATCAGGTACATCAGGCCATACCAGCGAACGGCCAGAGGCCCAAGCGAAAAAGCGATGGGGTCGAACTGCGGATGGACCATTGGCGAAAGGCTCATGCGGCACAATATTACCTTTACCCAACAGGAGATTTGCCATGTCCGGTTCCAACGCCCCCAAGCGACTCAATGAACGCTCCCGCATGATTACCGAGGGTGTTGCGAGGGCGCCGAATCGCTCGATGTATTACGCCATGGGCTACAAGGAGGAAGACTTTGTCAATAAGCCTATGGTGGGCGTTGCCAATGGCCACTCCACCATTACACCGTGCAACAGCGGGCTGCAGCCTTTGGCCGATGCCGCTGTTGAAGCGTTAAAACAAAGCAATGCCAACCCACAAGTCTTTGGCACGCCTACCATTTCCGATGGCATGAGCATGGGCACCGAGGGCATGAAATATTCGCTGATCTCGCGCGAGGTGATTGCCGACTGTATTGAAACCTGTGTGAACGGGCAGTGGCTTGATGGCGTGGTGGTGATTGGGGGCTGCGATAAAAACATGCCAGGGGGCATGATGGCGATTGCACGCACCAATGTGCCGGCGATTTATGTGTACGGCGGCACGATCAAGCCAGGCCACTACCAAGGTAAAGATCTCACCATCGTTTCGGCGTTTGAAGCCGTGGGCGAATACACCGCAGGCCGCTTAAACGAAACCGATTTCAAGGAAATTGAAAAGCGGTCATGCCCCGGATCGGGTTCTTGTGGTGGTATGTACACCGCCAACACCATGAGCTCAGCCTTTGAAGCCTTGGGCATGAGCCTGCCCTATTCTTCCACCATGGCCAATCCCGACGCGGAAAAAGCGCAAAGCGCAGCCGAGTCTGCCCGCGTGCTGGTGCAAGCCATTCAGAAAGGCATCAAGCCGCGCGACATCATCACCCGCAAATCGATTGAAAACGCCGTTAGTGTGATCATGGCTGTGGGCGGCTCCACCAATGCAGTGCTGCATTTTCTGGCCATTGCTCACGCTGCCGGCGTGCAGTGGAGCATTGATGACTTTGAGCGCATTCGAAAAAAAGTGCCGGTCATTTGTGACCTGAAACCGTCGGGTCGCTATGTCGCCACCGACTTGCACAAGGCCGGCGGCATTCCCCAAGTCATGAAGCTGCTGCTCGATGCGGGCTTGCTGCACGGCGACTGCTTAACCATCACGGGCAAAACGATTGCCGAGATCTTGAAAGATGTTCCCAGCACACCGCCTGCAAACCAAGAGGTGATCTTGCCGATCAGCAAGGCGCTCTACGCACAAGGCCACTTGGCGATCCTGAAAGGCAATCTGGCGCCTGAAGGATGCGTGGCAAAAATCACCGGGTTGAAAAACCCGGTGATCACCGGTCCGGCCCGTGTATTCGACTCTGAAGATGCCGCCATGGAAGCCATCATGGCCCGCAAGATCCAGGCCGGCGATGTGGTGATCATTCGCTACGAAGGCCCCCGTGGCGGCCCCGGCATGCGCGAAATGCTCTCTCCCACCTCGGCCTTGGTCGGCCAGGGCCTGGGCGAGTCCGTTGGCCTGATCACCGACGGCCGGTTCTCGGGCGGCACCTGGGGAATGGTGGTGGGCCATGTCGCACCCGAAGCCGCCGTTGGCGGCCCAATTGGCCTGCTGAAAGAAGGCGACTCGGTCACCATTGACGCACACCAGCAGCTGATTCAGGTGAATATTCCAGAGGCTGAGCTAGCCGCCAGGCGAGCCGCCTGGAAAGCACCGGCGCCCAAATACACCCGTGGTGTACTCGCCAAATATGCCAAGCTGGCTTCTACCGCCAGTCGCGGCGCCGTCACAGATCCGGAACTTTCCCAGCCTTGAATCATCTGAGTTTATGCATGAAGGAATTAAGGCTAAAATTGCGCCCAACTTGCCGAGGGGCTGCACGCAAGTCGGCTGGTTTAAACACTGAATCGCTAATTCACCGAGGAGATGTGTAATGCGTAAGTTCGTTGCTCTTTCAATCGCCGCTGGTCTCATGGCTTCTGCAGGCTCTGCGTTTGCAAACGCCGACCTGATCAAGAAGTACAACTGCACTGCATGCCACGCCTATGACAAGAAAATGGTTGGCCCTGCCTACAAAGACGTTGCTGCTAAATACAAAGCTGATCCTGCTGCTGCAGAGAAACTCGCCAAGAAAGTCAAGGCTGGCGGCGCTGGCGTTTGGGGCCCAATTCCCATGCCCGCACACCCGCAAGTGCCGGATGCTGATCTGCTCGCCATGGCCAAGTACATCATGACGGTGAAGTAATTCGGCAGGTTTGATGGGCTTTCTTCACGAAAGCCCTCAAAGTTAAAAAAGCCCTTCGTCAACTCGAAGGGCTTTTTGTTTTTTATCGGTTGAAATTTCGTTATCGTTGGGCGCTATGACTCTTCCCCGAGAATTTCGCAGACTGCGCGTGTTGTTGCTCGGTTTTGGCGATATCGCCCAACGGCTAGCCAGGCAACAGCTCGCCAAACCCTCAAGCCTCCATGGGCCACGACTCATCGCGGTCTCCCGTTCCAAAGCCAACACGAACCCGGAGCTGCTTCGCGCCCTTCGCAAACAACGCTCTGCTTGGCTTGCCTGGGATCTGGATCAACGGCTTTTTGTCGATCGGCTTGCCCGCATGGGCCAAGTGAGTCTGGTCTTCTTTCCGCCCGCAGACCCTCAGGGCAGCGTCAACGATACCCGCGCCCAAAATCTGGCTCGCGCAATCCGCAAGGCCCCAAACCCAATGCCCATGGTTTACTTGAGCACCACGGGCGTCTACGGCAATCGAGAAGGCGGGCGTGTGAATGAAACGACGACATGCCGCCCTGGCCAAGCGCGTTCACGCCGAAGGCTGCATGCCGAACAAACCCTGCGTGCACTTAATGCCCATGTGCTGCGCGTGCCAGGCATCTACGCCCATGACCGACTGCCCACCGCACGGCTTGCCGCACAAACCCCCGTACTGGCGCAACAAGAAGATGTCTACACCAATCATATTCACGCAGAAGATCTTGCAAGAATCACCTGGGCGGCTGCTTTCCGCGGCCGTTGTGCGCGAATCACCAATGCCGTGGACGAGACCGAAATGACCATGGGCGAGTATTTCGATACGGTGGCCGAGGCACTCAAGCTGCCCAAACCGCCTCGGGTCTCCATGAAAGAAATGCAGGCCCTGGCACAGCAAGGTGCAATTAGCGCAATGGCCTTAAGTTTTTTTTCAGAGTCACGCAAAGTTGAGTCTGCGCGACTCTCGAAAGAATTGCGCATTACCCTGCGTTACCCCCGCGTTGGCGATTGCCTGCGAGAGCTCACAGCAAACACTCCTTAATCGGTCGTTGGCGATCCCAACAAGCGGCGCACGACCAAGGCCGTGCAAATGCCTAAAAGAATGGCCCACTCCAGCGAGATCAACACAGTGCACGAGGCTGTCACCGCCATGGGCAACCACTCACGCGGCCCCGCCTTAAATTCGTGACGAATCTGCCGCATGTCAATCAAGCCCCAGGCCACGGCCAGCAACACTGCAGAAATCGCCACATAGGGCAAATGCATGGCCAGTGGGGACACAAACAGCAAGATCAGCACCAGAAACATTGCGGCGCTCATGGCAGCAAGCGGCGTGCGCGCACCTGCCGAGAAATTCACGCCCGAGCGATTAAACGACCCACTTGCAGGAAAAGAAGAGAAAAACGCCCCGCTCACATTGGCCAAGCCCTGGCCAATAAACTCTTGATTGGCATTGAAATGATCTTTCGATTTCAGGGCCATGGCCCGAGCAATCGCCATGGCCTCGGTCGAGGCAAGCAGCACCATAACGACCGCCGCACCAAAGAGCTGTTGAATCGTTGCGATGCCGAAATCAGGCATGGATAACGGGGGTATGGCGGCAGGAATTGCGCCCACACGACGAAACTCAAGCCCGTCTGGCACGAGCTGTTCAAGACCATATGCCGCAAGACTGCCCAAAATCACTGCAACCAACATGGAGGGAAGCCAAGGATTCCATGGCCGCCAAACACGCAGCACCAACAGCACGCTTGCCGCCAGCACCAAGGGCCATGCCTGAATGTCTCCGGACCGCGAGGCTGTCCATACTGCGACGAATGTTTCGCCCACCCGGCTGCCTCGTGGAATATCAATGCCCAACAAGGTGCCCACTTGACTATTAATAATCAAGATCGCAGCGCCGACCGTGAATCCGACAATGACCGAGTGCGGCACTTTTTCAACCCACTTGCCCGCGCCGCCCACGCCGAGCGCAATTTGAACCATGCCCACCAAAAAACTCAGCGTCAACACAAGGCTGATGTAGTGCTCAGACTCGGGCACCGCCAACGGCGCAATCAAGGCCATGGTGGTTAGCGAGATCGCATTGGCAGGGCCCGTGACCATGAGTCGGCTTGACCCAAATAGGGCCGCCACAATGCAGGGTACAACGGCTGCATAAAGCCCATAGTGCGGCGGCATTCCGGCAAGCGTGGCAAACGCCAAGCCCTGGGGCAGCACCACAATTGCCCCGGTAAGCCCCGCCACGAGATCGGCTCGAACAACACCATGTTGTCTCCACTGCGGCGCCCAACGCGCAAATGGCAACCAATTCATGGTGGCAACTATACCCAATGACGGACTGTAGAATCGTTCGCCAACAGCAATGGCGAGATAACCATAGTCAACATTATCGTTAATAGACGCGGTGATTAAAACAACAACCTGTTACATGTGCGCCTGTCGATGCGGAATTCGTGTGCATCTTGAAGGCGACACCATTCGTTATATCGATGGCAACCCTGCGCACCCGATTAACCAAGGCGTGATTTGCGCCAAAGGGGCTTCGGGCATCATGAAGCAGGTCTCGCCCGCACGCCTGAAACAACCACTGCGGCGTATTGCGGGCCGTGATCGTGGCGACTCTGCCTTTGAAGAAATCAGCTGGGAAGAGGCCTTCGATGTGCTCGAAAAACGGCTCTCAGACATTCGTGCCACAGACCCTAAAAAATTCGCCCTTTTTACCGGGCGGGATCAAATGCAGGCCTTGACGGGCCTGTTTGCCCGACAATTTGGCACGCCGAACTATGCGGCGCACGGAGGCTTTTGTTCGGTCAACATGGCCGCAGGAATGATTTACACCATTGGCGGAAGCTTTTGGGAATTCGGCGGGCCTGATCTTGAGCGCGCCAAGCTGTTCATCATGCTCGGCACAGCGGAAGACCATCACAGCAACCCCATGAAAATTGCGCTGTCAAAATTTAAGCGCAATGGCGGGCGTTTCATTTCCATTAACCCCATTCGCACCGGCTACTCGGCGATTGCCGATGAATGGATCCCCATTCGCCCCGGCACCGATGGCGCCTTATTGCTGGCGCTGGCCCATGAATTGATTGCCCATGGGCACATTGATCTTGAATTTCTCAAAGCGTTTACCAACGGGCCGGATCTGGTGATTCAAGATGAAGGGCCAGAGCACGGCTTGTTTTTGCTGGACCCAAGCCGACCCGCCATTAGCGAGGACTTGCCTTTAAACAAACTGGCTTGGTGCACTCAGCAACAACAGGCTGTTGCCCGCGAGGCTGCGCGCACCGAAACCTTTGCGCTTGAAGGTGAGTTTATTGTGCCCAGCGGCCCGCATGCCGGCAAACGCGTTGCGCCAAGCTTTGAGCTTTTGAAGCGGCAGCTCGCCAGCAACACGCCCGAATGGGCCGAAAAGATCACGGGAATTTCGGCACAACGCATTCGCTTGCTCGCCCGGGAAATGGCCTATGCCGCATTCGAGCAATCGTTCGCGCTGCCAATTGCCTGGACTGATGCTTGGGGCAAGCAACATGAGCAAGTGATTGGCAGGCCAGTGGCTTTTCATGCCATGCGCGGGCTTGCAGCGCACTCAAACGGGTTTCAAACCGTACGATCGCTCGCAGTGCTGATGAGCCTGTTGGGCACCATTGATCGGCCCGGAGGGTTTCGGCACAAAGCGCCTTACCCGCGACAAACGCCGCCACGGGTGCGCCCGCCATGTTCCGAATCCCAAATCAAACCGAACACACCGCTTGCGGCCTCGCCTCTCGGCTTTCCCGCCCGGCCTGAGGATCTCGCACTTACAGAGACTGGCGAGCCGCTACGAATTGACAAAGCGTTTTCCTGGGAATTTCCGTTTGCGGCCCATGGGCTCATGCATAACGTGATTACGAATGCCATCAACGGGGACCCCTATCCGATCGATACGCTCATGATTTTCATGGCCAACATGGCCTGGAACTCCACCATGAACACAGCAGTTATTCGAAAACTGCTAAATGCCAAAGATAAAAACGGAGATTACAAGCTGCCGTTTCTCGTGGTGTGCGACACCTTTGACTCTGAAATGGTCGCGTTTGCCGATCTGGTGCTGCCCGACACGACTTATTTAGAGCGACACGACTGCATGAGCCTATTGGATCGGCCAATCTCTGAATTTGATGGCCCGGTCGATTCCGTGCGGGTGCCAGTGCTGCCGCCCAGCCATGACTGCAAGCCTTTTCAAGAAGTGCTCATTGAGCTTGCCTCGCGGCTGCAATTCCCGGCATTTACCACCGCGAGCGGAAGCCGAAAATTTAAAGACTACCCCGACTTCATTGTGAATTTTGAGACCGCCCCCAACTCAGGCATTGGGTTTTTGGCAGGCTGGCGCGGCACAGATGGCAGCAAATCACTCAAAGGCGAACCCAATCCGCGTCAATGGGAACTGTATTCTCAAAATAATTGTGTATTTCATTACGAGCTTGCGCCGTCAATGCAATACATGCGTAACTGGAACCAGGCCTATATCGATTTCGCGGCGGAGCATGGCATGCGACAAAAACGCGAGCCTGTGCAAATTGCTTTGTACTGCGAGCATCTGCAGCACTTTCGTTTGGCTGCACAGGGCAAACGAGAAGGCCGACAACCGCCCCAGGCGCTTCGTGAACGAATCAATACCTACTTTGATCCATTGCCGTTTTGGCACCCGCCGCTCGAAGACCAGGCGACCGATCTTCATACCTTTCCCTTACATGCCGTCACGCAACGGCCCATGGCGATGTATCACTCCTGGGACTCACAAAACGCCTGGTTGCGTCAGATTCACAGCCACAATTACCTGTTCATCAATTCGCAAACCGCGCAAGCCCATGACATTGAAGACGGCGGCTGGATATGGGTGGAATCGACCTGGGGCAAAGTGCGCTGCATGGCCCGCTACTCTGAAGCCGTAGAGCCTGGCACGGTCTGGACCTGGAATGCCGTTGGCAAAGCCAGTGGCCGCTGGGGGTTATCCGAAAATGCCGATGAATCCCAAAAAGGGTTTTTGCTCAATCACTTAATTACCGAAGAACTCTCATTGCCTGGACTCACCCACAAGCTCAGCAATTCTGATCCCATCACAGGCCAAGCCGGCTGGTACGACGTGCGGGTGCGCATTTATCCGGCAGCTGCCGATGAGCCACAGGCCAGTGCCTTTCAGCACAAGGAGACCCAAGGCGCATGAGCCACGCCAAACAGCTTGCCTTGGTGATTGACTTGAATGTCTGCGTGGGTTGCCATGCCTGCGTGACAAGCTGCAAGCAATGGAACACGGGTGGCGCTGCGGGCCCCATGACCGATCAAAACGCCTACGATGCAAGCCCGAGCGGCACATTTTTTAACCGTGTGCAAACCTACGAGGCAGGAACATTTCCTGCAACGCAAACGATTCATTTTCCCAAGTCATGTCTGCATTGCGAAGACCCGCCCTGCGTTCCAGTCTGCCCTACCGGCGCCAGCTATAAGCGCAAAGAAGACGGGATCGTGTTGGTGGATTACGACAAGTGCATTGGCTGTAAGTATTGTGCCTGGGCCTGCCCTTACGGCGCCCGAGAGCTTGATGAAGAGCGCCAGGTCATGACCAAGTGCACGCTGTGTGTCGACCGTATCTACGACCAAGACCTTCCCCAAGCCGAACGCAAGCCTGCCTGTGTCATGGCCTGCCCCACCAATGCCAGGCTTTTTGGCGACATTAAAGATGAAAACTCTGAAGTGTCGCAGGCGATTCGCGAGCGTGGCGGCTATGCCCTAATGCCCGAGCACAACACCAAGCCTGCCAATCATTACCTGCCGCGTTTACTCAATGATGTGATCGAAGCGGCCAAGAAAGTTTTTTAAGAAAGCTGATTTCCTGTAATGCATCCCGCTTTTTCCGTCATTAGCTTTACAACCCTCTTGGGAGCTTCGCAAGGATTGGTCGTGGCCTTGGGCACGCTGCGTCTCTTAGGGGTCGAGATCGTGTCACTGCTGCCCC
The DNA here is from genome assembly GCA_964442225.1 of uncultured Burkholderiaceae bacterium. Taxonomy (GTDB): domain Bacteria; phylum Pseudomonadota; class Gammaproteobacteria; order Burkholderiales; family Burkholderiaceae_A; genus Lacustribacter. The sequence goes on from CAYTWR010000023.1 coordinate 19,875, forward strand.
TGCTGTTGATTGCTTGTGCACTGTTGATCGTAAGCCTTGGCGCCTCGTTTTTTCATTTGGGTCACCCCGAACGCGCATGGCGTGCCGCTGCAATGTGGAAGACATCGTGGCTATCGAGAGAAGTGATCATGCTGCCCCTATTCATTGGGCTTACGGGGCTATGGGCACTGTTCGAGTGGACACAGATCAACGCGCCATGGCTAATTGTGCTGCTGATCGTGCTCTCTTTTGCGCTGTGGTTTTGCACCGCCATGATTTATGCCTGCTTGAAATTCATTCAAGAGTGGGCACATGGCCTGACCCTGCTCAATTACACCCTGATCGGAATTGCATCGGGGCTTATGCTGTGTGCAAGTTTGTTCGCGCTATTTGGCGAGAGTCCACTGACGATCGACATGATCTTGCCCTGGGCCGTGGCCATGACCGCACTGGCACTGGCTAGCCGCTGGGCCAGCCTGCTCAGAAATGCTCGGCTCAAACCCGCCTCGACCCTTCAAACGGCCACTGGCATTCAGAACACCAAGCTTCGCCAAGTCTCCATGGGCATGAGTGCAGGGGCCTTTAATACGCGGGAGTTTTTTCACGGCGCAACCCAGGTTTTCTTGCGTAATGTGAAATTTGCAGCTCTGCTGCTTGGCGTGATCGCCCCGCTGGCGCTGTTGCTCGCCGGGCGGTCGCTGCAGTCTAGTCTCTTGATTTCACTAGCATTTGCAGTGCAATACATTGGGCTTTTGTGCGAACGCTGGCTGTTTTTTGCCCAGGCCCGCCATCCCCAGAATCTTTATTACCAAACCGTCTCTTGATGTGCCGCAACGGCAGGCACCTTCTTGGGGCAGGATCCGCACTTAAAAAGTGCGAAAATAACCAGCTTTTTCAAAAAATTTGACCGCTCCCACAGAAAGAAGCCGCTCATGTCTTACCTCTCTACTCCCGAAGCGTTTTTGCAATATGTTGCCGATCGCAACCCACGCCAGCCCGAGTTCCAGCAGGCCGTTACCGAAGTGATTCAAACCTTGTGGCCCACCGTGTCCAAGAATCGTCACTATCTAGAGTCGGGGTTGTTAGAGCGGCTGATCGAACCCGAGCGTGTGATTATTTTTCGGGTGTCCTGGGTCAATGATGCAGGCAAAGTCTGTGTGAATCGGGGGTATCGAATTCAGCACAACTCGGCGATCGGCCCTTACAAGGGGGGCATTCGTTTTCACCCTTCGGTGAACCTGTCGATTCTGAAATTTCTGGCCTTCGAACAAACCTTCAAAAACGCGCTGACTACCCTGCCCATGGGCGGCGGCAAGGGCGGCTCGGACTTTGACCCGAAAGGCAAAAGCGAAGGCGAAATCATGCGGTTTTGCCAGGCGTTCATGACCGAGCTCTATCGTCACCTGGGCAGCGACACCGATGTGCCCGCAGGCGATATTGGCGTGGGTGGCCGTGAGGTGGGTTACATGGCCGGCATGATGAAAAAACTATCCAACCGTGCAGACTGCGTATTTACCGGCAAGGGCTTAAGTTTTGGTGGCTCACTCATTCGACCAGAATCCACCGGCTACGGCACGGTGTACTTTGTGCAAGAGATGCTGAAACATCGCAACACCGATCTTGAAGGCATGCGCGTGAGCATTTCAGGCTCGGGCAATGTGGCCCAGTACGCGTGCGAGAAAGCCATGGAATTGGGTGCAAAAGTGCTCACGGTTTCAGACTCGTCGGGCGCGATTGTTGATGAGAGCGGTTTTACTGCCGAAAAACTGGCCGTGCTCATGGATGTCAAAAACAACCTTCGCGGCCGGTTGACCGACTATGCGGCCCGCGTCAAAGATGCCAAATACTTGGATGGCGCAACACCCTGGAGCGTTCCTGTTGATATTGCACTGCCCTGCGCCACTCAGAACGAGCTGCACAAAGCCGACGCCGAGACCCTGATCAAAAATGGTGTCAAAGCGGTTGCAGAAGGCGCCAACATGCCCTGCACAATCGATGCAATTACCTTGTTTGAAAAGAGCGGGGTGCTCTACGCCCCAGGCAAAGCGAGCAACGCAGGTGGTGTGGCCACTTCGGGTTTAGAAATGAGCCAAAACGCGATTCGCATGGCCTGGAGCCGCGATGAAGTCGACACACGGCTTCACAAGATCATGCAAAACATTCACAAGGCGTGCCTGCATCACGGCCAAAACCCCGATGGCAGCACAAGCTACACCACGGGTGCGAATGTGGCAGGCTTTGTCAAGGTGGCCGATGCCATGCTGGCCCAAGGCGTGATTTAAAAA
>CAYTWR010000024.1:0-21403 GCA_964442225.1 uncultured Burkholderiaceae bacterium
GGCCCTGTCGGGCCCTCGCGATGACGGTCAAGTGCCGACGATCTTGATGCTCGGAAACTTCGCGCTGTGGTCCTCCGAGAGCATGGCCACGCGAGCGCCCACGGTCCGGGCAATCTCCCGATAGGCCTGGGCGATCGGCCCATTCGGGTCGGCCACCACCGAGGGGCGGCCTGAATCTGCCTGTTCACGGATTCGAATATCCAGAGGCAGCGAACCCAAGAATTGCACCTCGTACTGATCGGCCATGCGCTCGCCACCGCCTTGGCCAAAAATATGTTCCACATGCCCGCACTTCGAACAAACATGCATGGCCATGTTTTCGACAATACCCAGGATCGGCACCTTCACTTTTTCAAACATGACCAAGCCCTTTTTCGCATCGAGCAGGGCAATGTCTTGCGGGGTCGTGACAATAATGGCGCCGGTGACCGGCACACGCTGCGACAGTGTTAGCTGAATGTCGCCCGTACCCGGCGGCATATCCACAATCAGATAGTCCACATCATCCCAGGCGGTCTCGGTTAACAACTGCTCCATGGCCGAGGAGGCCATGGGCCCACGCCACACCATGGGCGTGTCTTCCGTGGTGAGCATGCCCATGGAAATCACCTGCACCCCATGCGCAACCTTGGGATCAATCTTGTTGTCTTTGTTGGAATAGGCCTGACCAGCCGTGCCCAACATCATGGTCTGCGATGGGCCATAGATATCGGCATCCATCATGCCAACTCGGGCGCCCTCGGCCGCCAAGGCAAGCGCCAGATTCGCAGCCGTGGTGCTCTTGCCCACGCCCCCTTTGCCCGAGGCCACTGCAATCACGTTTTTAATGCCATTAAGCCGCTTCATGGTGCCCGGCACCGCACGGGCCTTGACCTTGACCGATACATTCACTTGTACCTTGCCATTGGGGGCAATGCCCGCCAAAGCACGGCCGACACGGTCCTGCCAAACGCCGGACTCCCCCTTCGCGGCGTAGGGCAAAACAATGTCGACCGTAAGGCAGCCGTCTTTCACGGCAATCTCACCCACCATCTTTGCGCTCACCAAATCCTTGCCCGGGGGCGGACCCAGCCGAGGATCAAAGACGGTAGAAAGAATTGAAAGCGCAGAAGAAGTGATGTCAGAAGTCATAGTTGCGGCAGAATACAGCCTTCCGCCACAAAACAAGACATTTAGACCCTCGTATCTTCCCCAATTTCCCTGCAATGCACGCGCAAAACAAACGACGCATCTTTGTCACCTCTGCCCTGCCCTATGCCAATGGCGCAATTCACCTTGGCCATCTGGTGGAATACATTCAAACCGACATTTGGGTGCGGTTTCAGCGCATGCGCGGCCACGATGTGGTGTACGTCTGTGCCGATGACACGCATGGCACCCCGATCATGCTGCGCGCCGAAAAAGAAGGCATTACCCCCGAAGCCTTGATTGAGCGAGTCTGGCGCGAGCACACCCGTGACTTTGCCAGCTTTGATATTTCTTTTGACAAGTACTACAGCACCCACTCGCCCGAGAACAAGGCGCTTGCCGAAGATATCTATTTGCAGCTCAAAGCCAAAGGCTTAATTGAAGTGCGGCGCATTGAACAAATGTACGACCCGGTCAAGGAAATGTTTCTGCCTGATCGTTTCATTAAAGGCGAGTGCCCCAAGTGCGGCGCAACCGATCAATACGGCGATTCTTGCGAAGCCTGCGGTGCCACCTATAGCCCCACCGATTTAAAAAACCCGGTGTCCGTGGTTTCCGGGGCCGAACCTGTACGCCGTGAATCGGATCATTACTTTTTTAAACTCTCCGATCCCCGCTGCGTCGAATTTTTGCGCCAGTGGGCGCTGCGTGACAGCCGGCTTCAGCCCGAAGCCGCCAACAAACTGAGAGAGTGGCTCGGCCCCGAGGTATCCAGCGAGGTGTCAGGCACCGCGCCAGGCGCGGTGCCTGACACCTCGCTCGGCGATTGGGATATTTCCCGCGATGCACCCTACTTTGGCTTTGAGATTCCCGATGCGCCGGGCAAGTACTTTTATGTCTGGCTCGATGCACCGATTGGCTATTACGCCGCTTTAAAAAAATATTGTGAGGAACGCGGCTTAAATTTTGATGAGTTCGCACGGCCGGGCTCCACCGTTGAGCAGTACCACTTTATTGGCAAAGACATTTTGTATTTCCACACTTTGTTTTGGCCCGCCATGCTGCAATTTGCCGGCTATCGGCCGCCCTCCAATGTGTTTGTGCATGGCTTTCTCACGGTGGATGGCGCCAAAATGAGCAAATCGCGCGGCACCTTCATTACCGCCCAAAGCTATATCGACCAGGGCTTAAAGCCCGGCTGGCTGCGCTATTACTTTGCCAGCAAGCTCAATGGGTCGATGGAAGACTTGGATCTGAGCATTTCCGATTTCATCGCCAAGATCAACAGCGACTTGGTTGGAAAGTTTGTCAATATCGCCAGCCGATCTGCAGGCTTTATCACCAAGCGATTTGACGGCGCGCTGCATGCCGCCACCGTGGCCCGCACCGACGACCCAATCTCGAAAGCATTTAGGGCGGCAGAGCCTGTGATTGCAGCGGCTTATGAAGCCCGCGACACGGCCAAGGTGATTCGCGAAACCACAGCGCTCATGGATTTAGTCAATGCCTATGTCGATCACGAAAAGCCTTGGGAAATCGCCAAGCAAGCCCAGGCCGACGCCTCGCTATTGCCCAAGCTGCAAGAGACCTGCACCCAAGCCTTGAAATCCTTCACTCAGCTGGTGATTTTGCTCAAGCCCGTGTTGCCGGTGCTGGCCCAGCGGGTAGAAACCGAGGTGTTTGGCCTGGCCAAGCCCTTGCAGTGGGCCGACTTGGAACAGCCTTCGATTGAACGGGTTTTAGGCTTTAGCCACTTGATCACGCGGGTCGAACAGGCCCAGATCGATGCCCTGATTGCGGCCAACCGGGAGTCCCTGGGCTAAAATCGCGCCATGGCTCTTTACGAATCCGAAATCACCCAGTTTCTGCGCACTCTGAAACAGGAAAAGCCCCATCTTGAGGCGGCCCAACAGCAGGGCCGCTTGCTGCTGTGGGATAAAGATCCCATTTCGCTTGAAGAAGTGTGCCGCGCGCAAGAAGTCAAGGTTCGGCAAAAGCCCTATGTCTACCAAACCGACTAAGGGCCTGCGGCCATGACCACGACGGATGTGCCCCCAGAAACCATTGCGCTGCTCTATGGCGAGCCGCTCACGCAGCTGCCCAAAGACCTTTACATTCCGCCCGATGCCCTCGAAGTTATTCTTGAAACCTTTGAAGGCCCGCTCGATTTGCTGCTGTATCTGATCCGCAAGCAAAACTTCAACATTCTGGATATTCCCATGGCCGAGGTGACTCGGCAGTACCTGAGCTATGTGGAAGAGATTCGCGCACGTAATTTAGAGCTTGCGGCCGATTATTTGTTAATGGCCGCCATGCTCATTGAAATCAAGTCGCGCATGTTGCTGCCCGTGCGCCCGCGCGAAGGCGAAGAAGAAGTCGAAGATCCGCGTGCGGAGTTGGTGCGCAGGCTTTTGGAATACGAGCAAATGAAAATCGCTGCTCGTCAGATCGACCAGTTCCCCCAGCTGGGCCGTGATGTTTTAGTTGCACAAGTCTATGTCGAGCAGGCGATGACACCGCGCCTGCCCGATGTTGACCCCAACGATCTTCAAGCGGCATGGCGAGATATTCTGCGCCGCGCCAAGCTCACCGCCCACCACCAGATCTCACGCGAACCGCTGTCGGTGCGCGAACACATGTCGCGCATATTGAAGTTTTTGCAAGGCCGGCCCTTTGTCGAGTTCAGCGAGCTTTTCATGCAAGAGCTCGCCCACGGCGGTGGCGTGCCCGTTGTCGTGGTGCACTTTTTGGCCTTGCTGGAGCTTGCCCGCGAAGGCTTAATTGAAGTGACACAAGCCGAAGCTTACGCACCGATCTATGTGCGGCTCGGCTACACGCCTTCTTAAGGCTGGTGAATTTACAACAGCACAACACTTTAGGGCTTGCAGTACGCAGCTCGCGAATCATTGGCGTTCATCACGCCAGCGAGCTCGCAGCACTCACTGAGTCACTTGGTCAAAGCCCGCGCTGTATCTTGGGTGGGGGAAGCAATGTGGTGCTGCACGCACCTTTGCCCGCCACCGTATTGCTCAATCACCTTCAAGGCAAATCAATCGATGCCAACGGGGTGCTGAAATCGGCATCGGGCGAAAATTGGCATGCGCTGGTCATGTGGAGCCTGGCCCAAGGCTATGCAGGCCTTGAAAACCTGGCGCTCATTCCAGGCACTGCCGGTGCAGCGCCAATTCAAAATATTGGCGCCTATGGCGTTGAGCTAAAAGACCGGTTAATTCGTCTAGCGGCCTGGGATTTTCAGCAGTCACGCTTTTGCGAATTTACCAATGCCCAGTGTGGCTTTGGCTATCGAGAAAGCATTTTTAAGCGGCCTGATATTCAAGGGCCTTGGAATAACCCCCGTTATTTCATTACCGAAATTGAACTGCAGCTCAGCCCCATGGGCCAGGCGCACCTGGCCCTGCATTACGGTGAAATCGCCAGCGAACTTTCTTTAATGGGCATTGAAACACCACAAGCCATTGATGTGGCCAAGGCGGTAATCGCCATTCGCAGCCGCAAGCTTCCCGACCCCGCACAACTCGGCAATGTCGGCAGCTTTTTTAAAAATCCGATTGTCAGTGCAGTGCAGGCCAAAAACCTGAAACTGTTGCACCCCGATTTGCCGCAATACGAAGTGCCGAAAGCGCAAGGCGATCATAAAAAATTATCTGCCGCCTGGCTTATTGAACGTTGTGGGTTTAAGGGCGCACGCCGGGGTGATGTCGGCGTGCATGCCCACCACGCATTGGTGCTCGTCAATTACGGCGGCGGAACGGGCCGCGAGCTGCTTTCGCTCGCCCAAGAAATTCAGCAAGCGGTGGTGGCCAAGTTCGGCGTGTTTCTAGAGCCCGAACCCGTATTCATGCCCGCCTTATAGGCCAAGCGTTAAAGCCGCTTGGCGATCTCGCCTTTTTTATCAAAGGGAATGGTGATCAGGCCATTGCCCGTGGTGACACTACCCTCAACCCGATACGGCAGCCCGCCTTGAATGACCGCCAACACACTTTTTTGAATCAAGGTCGGCAACGATTTCGCAGGCACATTCACTTTCAAGGGCAGCATCACGGTGGAAGAAGGCGCCAGCACATATTTCATCTGTGAAGGCTCAAGCTCTCCAGCTTCCGTATCGGCAATCCAGAATTTTGCTTTGACATCGGTAAGGCTAATCTCGGTGGCATTGGGGTTATGCACTTTGAGGGCCACGGTGAGCTGAATGTTCTCTGGGTCAAACCCCGCCACCCGGACATCGGCCACCGAGATATCGGGCTTTTTTAATGCAACGCCACAGCCTGCGAGCGCAAAAGTCACGGCACAGGCGGCCAACAATACGCCCACCCATCGAGTTATCGTCGTAAAAAATGCTGTGGCAGCCATCATGTCTAAAATACCTTTTTATCGTTCAGACCCAAGGAGCCTGACATGTTAATGGTGATTTCACCAGCCAAGACTTTGGATTTTGACACGCCGCCCACCACCGATGTCAGCACTCAGTGCGATTTCCTGGATCGCTCGGCCGAGCTGATCAAGCTGTTGCGGCCCATGACCATGCCGCAAGTGGCCAAGCTTATGGATTTAAGCGACACCCTGGCCTCGCTCAATGTGGCGCGCTATGAGTCATGGAAACGGCCCTTTACGCCTAAAAATGCCAAGCAGGCAGTGCTTGCGTTTGATGGCGATGTCTACGATGGCCTTAACGCCAAAACCTTGAACAAAACTCAGCTCAATCAAGCGCAAAAGCAGCTGCGAATTTTGTCAGGCCTATACGGCATGCTGCGCCCGCTCGACCTGATGCAGCCCTACCGCCTGGAAATGGGAACGGCGCTGCCCAACGCCAAGGGCAAAGACCTGTATCACTTCTGGGGTGAAGAACTGGGCAAGGCGCTCAATGCTGAGCTCAAATCCCACAAAAACAAGGTGCTGGTGAACCTCGCCTCTGAAGAGTATTTCAAAGCCGTAAAAGGCCTGGACTATCCCGTGGTCACGCCAGTGTTTCAGGAAAAGAAAGGCACTGCCTACAAAATCGTGAGCTTTTCAGCCAAGCGGGCCCGCGGCATGATGGTGCGCTATGTGCTAGACCATAAAATCGACACGCCGGAGGGTTTAAAAGATTTCGATACCGATGGCTACCGCTATGATGCAAAAGCTTCCAGTGACACCAACTTGGTGTTTCGCCGCGGCTAGCTCAGCAGCCACTGGGCTAAGCCCGCGTAAATGGGAATGCCGATAATGATATTGATCGGAAAGGTAAGGCCCAAGGAAAGACCCAGATAAAACACAGGCGAAGCCTCTGGAATGGCATGCTTTAACACCGCAGGCACCGCAATATAGGAAGCGCTTGCAGCCAACACGGCCAAAAGTGCTGCATTGCCTTCCGGAATTTGAAAAGCCACACATAACATCAAGGCAATACAGGCGTGCACCGGCGGCGCAAACACCCCATACAAAATCAAACGCTTGGGAACACCGCGCAAATCAGCCATGCGGCTTGCCGTTGCAATTCCCATATCAAGCAAGAAAAACGCCAGCATTCCCTTAAACAGTTGGCCCGTAAACGGCTCCATAATGGCTTTGCCCGAATCGCCGGTAATCAGGCCAATCAACATGCTGCCCAAGAGCAAAATCTGGGCGCCCTCGGTAAATGATTCGCGTAACACCGACGACATCTTGGTGTGGGGAACCCCAGACGGGGCGTTGCCCGCCACGGCTTTGCTGCGAATCATATTGGCCATGAGCACCGCAAAGATAATGGCGGGCGACTCCATCAGAGCCATCGCCGCTGCCATATGGCCGCCGTACTCAATGCCTTGTTTTTCCAGGTATTGCGTGGCCGTGATAAAGGTCACCGCGCTGACCGAGCCGTAAGTGGCTGCAATCGCTGCTGCATCAAAACCGCCCGCCATACGTTTGATAAACGCGTAGCCCAGAATCGGCACCACCACGGCAAGCGATAAGGCCAAGGCCAAATCAAGCCAAACCTCGGGCGTAAAGCCGCTGGCGGCCAAGGCAAAGCCGCCCTTCAGGCCAAGCGCCATTAACAGATACAAGGAAAGGAAGCGGGCAATCGGCACTGGAATCTCCAGGCTCGAGCGCATCAGCCCTGCGGCAATGCCCACCACAAAGAACAAAATGCTCGGATCAAATAGTGGGCCCAGTGACATGGGCATGCATTCTACCGAACTGAGCGGCTGTGACCCGAAGCCCCTAAAAAGCCCTTCACCCTGCGAACGCCCTCCTCCAGCAGGTCTACCGGCTTGGTATAAGAGACCCGAACAAATTGACTGGCCTGATGTTCACCAAAATCTCGGCCTGGCGTCATGAGCACACCGGCTTGGTCACACAGATCGAAACAAAACTGAAAACTATCCTGGGTGAACCGCGATACATCACAGTAGCCATAAAACGCGCCCTTGGGCCAGGCCGGAATAACAAAACCGAGTTTTTCAAGCTCGCTCAGCAAATAGTGGCCTTGGGCTTTGAATTTTTGGCGATAGGTCTGCGCCACTTCAAACGACTCAGGCGCAAACGCAGCGACAGCGGCTTTTTGGGCCAACGCAGAAGGCGAAATAAACAAGTGCTGCGAGAGCCGCTCAAGCGCCGGCATCATGACAGGCGGTGCCACGACCCAGCCCAATCGCCACCCCGTCATTGAATAGGTTTTCGAAAAACTATTAATCGACACGATGTCTTCGCCAATGCTTAACAGCGACCGTGGGCTGCTATCAAACACCAGGCGCTGATAAATCTCATCAACAATCAACACACCGCCTTTTTCACGCGCCACTTGCGCAAGCGCGCTCGCCTCTTGTTCGGTCAGCATGGTGCCTGTGGGGTTCGCTGGGCTTGCCACTAATACGGCCTTGGTTCGGCCTGACCATGCGTTGCGAACCTGTTCTGCCGTGGGCTGAAAATTGGTGCTGCCATCCACCGCAATGGTTTTCACCACACCGCCCACAGCGCTTACAAATTGCCGATTACAGGGGTAGCTCGGATCGGGTATCAGCACCTCATCGCCCGGGTTGAGCAAAGCGGCCATGACCAATAAAAGCCCACCTGAGCCACCGGTGGTCACCGCGATTCGATCGATTGGAATACTGAGCCCATCGCGCTGGAGATAATCCTGAGAAATCGCCTCGCGCAACTGCGGCATGCCCAGGGAATGTGTGTAGTGAATCTTGCCCTCGCGCAACGCCTGCTGAGCCGCCTGATTCACTAGTGGCGGCGGATCAAAATCCGGCTCCCCCACGACCATGTTGATGCTTGGCCCCTGGGTTTTTTCACGCTCGGCCGCACGGGCCAAGAGCTCCATGACATAAAAAGGCCGCATCTCTTGCGCCCGCTCTGATAAAAACCGGTTCTTGTTCATTTCCGTTATTGTTTCATGCCATGCAGACCGTCAAAATTTTCCTTGCATCCCAAAGCCCACGACGCAAATTACTGCTCGAAACGCTGGGGGCCGTGCCCATTGTAGTTCCCGCAGACCCGCACATTGACGCAGAAGCGTTAGAAGCGCCGATTCCAAATGAAGACCCGCTGGCCTATGTGCAACGCATCGCTTTGATCAAACGAGATCAGGGTCTGACGCAAATTAAAACGGCGTTTTCACCAGAACTGCTTGATCCTAACAACCTGGTGATTGCAGCCGACACGACGGTGGCGCTTGCTGGCGAAATCTTGGGCAAGCCCCAAAGCGAGGCACACGCGATGCAAATGCTGCAAAAACTCTCAGGCAAAACTCACCAAGTCCACACTGCCATTGCAATCGCCAAACTCGACCGCTCGCAAGAACGCTCGATCGTCGTCTCTTCCGATGTCACCTTTGCCGCCTTGAGCGAGGATTGGATCGCTGGCTATATCCACTCAAAAGAGCCGTTGGATAAAGCCGGCGCCTATGGCATTCAGGGTATTGCCCAAGCCATGATTCCAAAAATTTCCGGCAGTTACTCTGCAATCGTCGGTCTGCCACTGTACGAAACCCGGCAGCTCTTGCAGGCATTCGGCTGGCGTTGATCGAAGTCAAGCCCGCACAAAGCATTGGCGTCTAGACTGAACGGCAATGACTTTACAACCCTTTGATTTTGATGTCGTCATCGTAGGCGCAGGCGGTGCCGGTCTTCGCGCCGCGATCGCGGTGGCGAAAAAAGACCCAACGCTCTCGGTTGCCTTAGTCTCCAAGGTCTACCCCATGCGCAGCCACACGGTTGCGGCCGAGGGCGGCTCGGCAGCTGTTACACAATCGCATGACAGTCTAGAGGCCCACTTTCACGACACCGTTGCTGGCGGCGATTGGCTGTGCGAGCAAGATGTGGTGGATTATTTTGTGGCGCACGCCCATGAAGAAATGGTGCAAATGGAACATTGGGGCTGCCCATGGAGTCGGCGGCCCGATGGCCATGTGAATGTGCGCGCCTTTGGCGGCATGAAAATCGAGCGCACCTGGTTTGCTGCCGACAAAACGGGCTTTCACATGCTGCACACCCTGTTTCAAACCTCGATTCAATTTCCTTCAATTACCCGGTTTGACGAGCACTTCTGTGTTGATCTCTTGGTGGATGAAGGCCGGGCACAGGGTGTGGTGACCATTAAGATTTCCACAGGCGAGTTGCAAATGATCACCGCCAAGGCAGTGATTCTGGCCACAGGTGGCGCCGGCCGAGTGTTTCGCGAAAACACCAATGGCGGCATTGTTACGGGCGATGGCATGGCCATGGCCTATCGGCATGGCGTGCCTTTGCGCGATATGGAGTTCGTGCAATACCACCCCACTTGCATGCCGGGCACCGGGCTGTTGTTTACTGAAGCCTGCCGTGGCGAGGGCGGATTTTTGCTCAACAAAGATGGCTATCGTTATTTGCAAGACTATGGCTTGGGGCCTGCAGAGCCCACGCCACGCAACAAGGCCATGGAGCTCGGCCCACGCGATCGATTAAGCCAAGCGTATTGGCACGAAAAACGAAAAGGCCGAACCGTTGATAGTCCACATGGGCCGGTGGTGCATCTCGATTTGCGTCATTTAGGCGAGGCAAAACTTCGCGAGCGCTTGCCGCAAATTTACGAGCTCGCGGTGGATTATTTAGGCGTTGATCCTGCTCGGCAGCCCATTCCCGTTCTGCCGGCAGTGCACTACACCATGGGCGGCATTACGGCCGACGGTCTGACGGAATCCCCCCTGCCCGGCCTGTATTCAGTGGGCGAATGCTCAAGTGTTGGCATTCACGGGGCCAACCGTTTGGGCTCGAACTCTTTAGCCGAACTGCTGGTATTTGGAAAAGTTGCTGGCGAACAAGCTGCTGCATTTGCCAAGCAGGCAAAACCGGGCAATGCCAAAGCCCTAGCGCAACTGGCGCAAGAGGCCGCTGAATCTGCCGCCAAGATAGTGAATGAGTCCAACGGCAAGGAACGCATCAGCACTTTGCGCAAGGAAATGGCCAAGACCATGGAAGAAGGCTGTGGCATTTACCGCACGGCCGATTCGATGCAGGCGACTTGCAACAAACTGGCCGAGCTCAAAGAGCGTTACAACAATCTGCACCTGGATGACCGCTCAAAAGTCTGGAACACGGAATGGCTTTTGGCCATTGAGCTGGGCTACTGCCTTGATGTTGCCCAAGCCATGGCGCATTCGGCCTTGGCACGCAAGGAGTCGCGCGGCTCGCACCAACGGCTCGACGGCTATGAAGCCCGCGATGATCAAAACTTTTTAAAACACAGCCTTGCAGTTTATGCAGGGCCCAATAATGCGCCGCGCATTGACTATGGCCCGGTAAAAATTACCCGTTCACCGCCGGGAACACGGGCTTATGGCGCTGCCGGTGAAGAAGCTGATCGCAAGGCAAAAGAGGCTGCCCAACATGCCTGACCCACAAACCATTGACATTGATGTTCTTCGCTATCGGCCCGAAGAAGATGACCAGCCGTTTTGGCAGCGCTACACCATTGCCTACGACCACGACATGTCGGTGTTGGGCGCTTTGCAATCCATTAAAGATGAGCTTGATGGCACCTTGAGCTTTCGCTGGTCATGCCGCCAAGCCATTTGCGGCAGCTGCGGCATGATGGTCAACGGAGACCCAAAGCTTTCGTGCCAGACTTTTTTACGCGACCTGCTGCCAGGACCGGTCAAGATCGAAGCCCTTGCGCATTTGCCCATTGAGCGCGACTTGGTGGTAAGCGTTGAGCCCTTTGTGAAGAAGCTTGAAAGCGTCAAGCCCTACATTATTGCCAAAGCGCCGCGACGCCTGGAGCAAGGGGAATATTTACAAACGCCGCAAGAGCTTGAGAAGTTTGCGCAGTTTTCGGGCTGTATTAATTGCATGTTGTGCTACGCCGCCTGCCCTCAGTTCGGCTTAAAGCCCGACTTTCTGGGGCCTGCTGCCATTGCCCTGCTGCATCGCTATAACGCCGACTCACGCGATGGCGGCAGTGCCGTGCGCATGGAAATTCTTGGCCAAGAAGAAGGCGTGTGGAGCTGCACGGCCGTAGGCTATTGCTCCGAAGTTTGTCCCAAGCATGTGGACCCCGCCAATGCGGTAAACCAAAACAAACTCAATAGCGCGAAAGATTATTTTCTGCGCTTACTTAAGCCTGCGCCATGAGCCAGCCCAATAAAGTGCGCCCTCCCTACATTCGGCCCATGAAAGGCTGGTGGCAGCGCAACAGTTTTTTTAAGGCCTATATGGCCCGAGAGCTTTCCTCGTTTGCAGTCATGGCCTACGCCATCTTGGTCACAGTCGGTTTGGTTTCCTTATCGCAAGGCCCCGAGCAATGGGATAGTTTTGTTCGGGCCATCAAATCGCCCCTGGGCATTGCCTTGCATGTCGTGATTTTGGTTTCCATGATCGTGCACGCCAAAAGCTGGTTTGAAATCATGCCCAAGACCATGGCCCCAATAATTGCCAATGGCAAACCCGTGCCTGCAGCGTTGATCACGCGCAGCGGATGGGCAGCTAGCCTTGCCGTCACAGCGTTGGTCATGGTTTTGGTCTGGGTGCTTGCGCCATGAAACGATCAAACGCCCCAATCTTTTGGTTGCTATTTGGCGCTGGCGGCATGCTTGCGGCACTGTTCGGCACGGTAGTGGTCTGGCTTTCTGGGTTCGACGGGCCGTTTTCCCTTACCGCAAGCCAGGATTTTTTCAGCTACGCCAACATGCTTGCTATTGCCCAACACCCCTTGGGCAAGGCATTTTTGTTTGCCATTGCAGCACTCTTTGGCTGGCACGCCGCCCACCGCATGTTCCATAGCCTGCATGACATTGGCATTCACGGTGGCCTTTTGGCCAAGCTCTTATGCTATGGCACTGCCCTGATGATCACCTTGATCTGCGCCTTTAGCCTGCTGCTCATAGGCTTTTAAAGTAGTATTGGGCGCATGGAAAACCAGGCGCTCATCGAACTCTTCGACGAACTCACACCCTATCTGGTGTTGGGCTTGATTGCCTTCATGGTGCTGATTGTGTTTTCACTGGCCAAAGAATCCAAGGGCGGGAAAATGGCCTATATCGTGCTAAGCATTGCCCTACTCGTTGGCACCAGCGGCTGGATTGCAAAGATCGTTATTCAATATTTCATGAAGATCTAACCTGGGCGGCTCAGAGACATGAACGAGCTGATCGATCTTCTTGGGCTTACAACACTTACCGGCGCTGCACTGGTCTTAGTCAGCATTTTGCTGGGCCAAGTTACCTCAAAAACCGGCCTGCCCTTGCTCTTGATTTTTTTGGCCATTGGCATGTTGGCCGGCGAAGATGGGCCGGGAGGAATTCGATTTGACAATTACCAGCTGGCGTTTTGGATCGGCAACATAGCGTTGGCAGTCATTCTGCTCGACGGCGGGCTTCGCACGCCGTATTCCATTTTTCGTATCGCTTTAAAGCCTTCGATTCTGCTGGCGACCGCCGGAGTGATCCTGACCTGCGCGTTTATCACGCTGGCGGGCGCCTTGATCTTTGGCCTGCCTTGGACGCTTGCTTTTTTGTTTGGCGCCATTGTTGCCTCGACCGATGCGGCCGCGGTTTTTGGCCTTTTAAATGGCTCGGGCGTTAAGCTTAATGAGCGTGTCGCTGCCACCTTGGAAATCGAATCGGGCATTAACGACCCCATGGCCGTGTTCTTAACCATTTTGGCGATTACGGTCATTCTCTCGCAAACCGCAGGCGCGCCCGTGTCGGCTCAGTCAATCGCCCTGTCGGTCTTTCAGCAAATTGGCTATGGCGTTGCAATTGCTTATGGCGCTGCCCATGTATTTACTCGCCTGTTGCAAGCCGTCAAGATCGAGCGATCGAGCAACCACGGCATTAATGCGCTGTTAATCATTGCCTCGGGCATGTTTGTGTTTGGGCTCACGACCTATATTGGCGGTTCAGGCTTTTTAGCGATCTATATATTTGGCTTGGTGCTCGGCAATAACAAGACACGATTTGTCAAAACAATTATTCCCGCCATGGATGGTTTGGCCTGGCTCTTTCAAGCTTCAATGTTTTTGCTGCTGGGTTTGCTCGCGACCCCACACGAGGTGCTGGCCTCACTTGGCACGGGCATTGGCTTGTCGCTGTTTCTGATTTTCGTTGCCCGCCCCCTGGCAGTGTTTCCCTGCCTGCGCTGGTTTAATTTCAACACCAAAGAAATGCTGTTTATTTCCTGGGTGGGGCTAAGGGGCGCCGTGCCGATTGTGTTGGCAATTTTCCCAATCATTGCGGGGGTCGACCCCAGCCAGCTCATGCTGAGTTTTTCGATCATGGTGGTGATTAGCTCGCTGCTGTTACAAGGCACCACCTTATCGATCGTTGCAAAAAAACTGGGCATGGCCCTGCCAGAAAAAAGCGATAGTGCTGCCGTGCGAAAAATTTTCGGAAGTTTTGAGCTTGAGGGCGCTGCCTTAGTCTCTGATGTCGCGCAGTTTTACGGCGTGAGCATAAAAAATGGCGAGGGTCTTACCCTTTCCGCATGGATTGCCAAACAGCTCGGCAAGCCCCCTGTAATCGGTGATGAGCTGGCCACCGATGGCCTAATTTTTGTTGTGAAAGAGATGCAAGACAGCCACATCTCGAAGATTGGCATCAAGCAGGGCTAAAATAGGAGCTTGTCTCCTATGAAACTCACAAAAACTTGGGCAAAACCCAAGGCCCTGACATGCTGGTGACCCTGGTTGGTTTTGCATTTTTGTTCGGCTTGGCCTTGAGCCGAATTGGTCTGCCGCCGATGGTGGGCTTTTTAATTGCGGGGTTTGCCTACAACATGGCCGGGCTTGCGCACCCCGAGGGCTTAAGGTTTGTTGCCGATCTAGGCATTACGCTGCTGCTCTTTACCATTGGGCTTAAGCTCGATGTCAAAACCCTGGGCCGCAGTGAAATTTGGGCGACATCGCTGGCCCATATTGTTTTATCTACTTTGCTCTTTACCGGGGTAATTCTTCTGGGCCAGAAACTCTTTGCCATTGGCCTGCTCGATATCTCACTCACCGAAGCCCTGATTCTCGGTTTTGCGTTTTCATTTTCAAGCACGGTATTTGCAGTCAAGGTGCTTGAAGAAAAAGGCGATGTCAGCGCCTTTTACGGCAAAGTCGCCATTGGCATTTTAGTCATGCAGGATATCTATGCGGTGCTGTTTTTAGCCATCAGCGAAGGCCAATACCCGAACTTTTGGGCGTTTTCTCTGCTGCTGTTGCCGCTGCTGCGAAAAGTTCTGTTTAAGCTTCTTGACGAAGTGGGTCATGGCGAGCTTTTGGTGTTAAGTGGGCTGTTTTTTGCCTTGGCTACCGGCTATGAATATTTCACGGCCATGGATCTCAAGGGCGATCTGGGAGCGCTGATCTTAGGCGTGCTTTTAGCGAATCACCCCAAGGCCACCGAACTTTCGCGATCATTATTTAGCTTTAAAGAGCTTATGTTGGTGGGCTTTTTCATGTCGGTGGGCATGCAAGGCCTGCCGAACGCCACAGTGCTCTTGGTCTCAGCCTTGCTTTGCTTTTCGCTTCCGCTGAAAACATTGCTGTATTACCTGATCGTTGCAGCGGCAGGGTTGCGCACCCGCACCTCTTTGCTGGTGTCGTTGAACCTGGCAACCTATTCTGAGTTCGGCTTAGTCATGGCCGCACTGGGCGCTTCCCAAGGCTGGCTATCTGTGGATTGGCTACTCATTATGGCGATCTGCGTGAGCTTGAGTTTTGGCCTGGCCGCACCGTTTAGCCTTGCGTCTGAAAGCATTTACAAGAAGTACAAGAAAACCTGGGACTTGATGCAATCCAAGAAAATTCACCCCCGCGACAAAGTGATCGACACCGCCGACGCCCGCGTACTGGTGATTGGCATGGGCCGCGTGGGCAGTGGCGCTTACGATGACCTTGGCCCCCAGTTCAACGACAAAATCTTGGGTATTGAGCACGATGCCGAACGGGTCGATGACCTGCGCAGCAGCGGCCGGCGCGTATTGCTGGGCGATGCCACCGACACCGATTTTTGGAACAAGCTCAAAGCGGGCAACCATATGGAACTGGTGGTGCTGGCCATGCCCAGCCACGGCAGCAATGTCTACGCCGCCAAGCAGATTCGTAACCTTGGCGTGCAGTGCACGGTGGTGGCGGTCGCCAAGTTCCCAGAAGAAGTGCAAGAGCTCGCCGCACTGAATGTGCCAGCGTTTAACATGTACTCCGAGGCTGGTTCAGGGTTAGCTCGCCAGGCCTTGATTGCGCTTTCGGCACATTCTCCAAAACTGGCTGCTTAAAAAAGCCTTAAACAAGCCATCAAATTAAAACCCACAACTAAGCGGCGTCGCTTAAAATGATGCCTCGGTCAACATAAATTACTTACCAAGGCATCGTCTTATGCAACATAAACACGCTTTATTTCGAACACTTCAAGGCTTTAGTTTTGCAGCCGCGCTGGCATTTGCCAGCGTTGCCTCAGCGCAAGAGTTCAAATCGGGCAATCTTGTTATCGATCATCCGCACACCATGCCCACCGCGCCTGGCCAGCCCCATGGCGGGGTGTTCTTCGACAGTATTGCCAATACCAGCGGCACACCCGACCAGCTGATTGGCGGTCGTGCAGCTGTCTCCAAAACGGTGGAAGTACACCGCATGGAGATGGAAAACAATGTCATGAAAATGCGTGAGATTCCTGCAATTGATGTTCCTGCGAAGGGCAAAGTCATGATGAGTCGGGGTAGCAAACACGGTTATCACCTTATGCTGATGAATCTCAAAGCCCCACTAAAAGAGGGCGAGAAATTTCCCATGACTCTAATTTTCAAAAATGCAGGAGAGGTGCAAGTCACGGTGGCTGTGGAAAAGCCCGCCATGCCCATGCACGGTCGCCAGAAACATTAAGTTTCAAAACCAGATGTAACTCTGGTCGCTTTAAATGTTCGATTACTCATTTAGCGACTACTTTCTGGGCCTAGGGCTTTTTGTTGGTGCCGTTTTGTATACCTCTGTGGGGCACGGGGGCGCCTCGGCCTATATCGCCATCATGTCTCTTTTTGGGCTAAGCCCAGCAACAATCAAGCCAACTGCGCTCTCGCTCAATATCGTCGTTTCGTCTTACACGAGCTATCGGTTCATTAAAGCAAGACTCTACGATCTGAAGCTGGTCATTCCGCTGTTGGCAGGGGCCATTCCCATGGCATTTTTGGGCGGCGCAATCACGCTACCGGGGGAAATTTACAAACCGATTGTTGGGGTGGTACTTCTTTATTCCGCCTACCGATTCATTACGGTCAAGCCGCACATCGAGCAGCCCACAAAAGCCTACAGCAAGATTGCTGCTGTAGGTGTAGGTGCAGTAATTGGGTTTCTGTCGGGCCTTACAGGAACAGGCGGAGGCATATTCCTCTCGCCCCTTATCTTGTTTGCCCGTTGGACATCCGTTAAGGGCGCGAGCGGCACCGCCGCGATTTTTATTTTTTTCAACTCAATGTTTGGCCTGCTCGGCAATATCAGCTCGGTGCAGCACCTGCCAAGCACACTGCCCCTTTTTATCTTGTTTGTTTTACTAGGCTCCTATGTCGGAACAAAGTTCGGGATTCAATACTTTGCACATGTCGGTGTGAAGCGCGCGCTCGGGCTCGTGCTTTTAATCGCCGGGTTAAAGCTCACTTTTAACCTGTGATGTTCCGCGATCACCTCGTACTGGATTAACGACCGCCAGGGCCCTGACCCGCCGGCCCGCCGCGGCCATACCCCATACATTTCATGTTTGATCGCCAAAAATCGTCTAGAAGCGTAAGTTTCGGGTATCGACACCCGCTTTTGCCCTGCATGCATCAGAGCAATATTTCACATTTTCCCAATTCTTGGCCCAGGCTTTACGCCAGGTCATTTCGCGCCCACAGACAGCGCAGGGTTTGCTGGGAAGGTAGCGCTTATTGCCCCGGAAAGATTCCTTGCTCATTTTTTAAGCTGTCATTGCGAGGAGCGCCGCAGGTGCGACGTGGCAATCTGCGACTGGCGGAGACGGAGGGGTTTTCAAGACCTTTCGTAGAGTGCGGAGTAGATTTCCGTGCACCTAGCGGAAAAAATCTGCTACCCAAAATCAGGCGCGAATCCCTGTAACTACCCAATTTAAATCCCATTTTCAGCTAAAGATCATCAGCTCAATGGTACATATTTTTTAAATTTTGCACCGAGAACCAATCCAAAATCTTTGGGATTTGCCGACTACTTTGTGACAGCCCGATTAAGTTGCTGATTTGCCAATTCCCTCCCTTAACCCGTTGAAACGTTGTACGAGGTACTTTCTTAGCGACTAAAGGACATGCACTGATCTACCTTCAACTTCAAAGCTTTTGGGAATTGTAAGTGCCGGACGAACCCATCGACGTAACAAATTTCAGCAAGTTCGACTGCGCATCCGACGGAAGGTCGCTGATAATCCTGGCCGCTTTTAGGATGTCCTCTGAATAGCTAGGGACTTGTTTCCCGCGCGCGATTCCAACCAATGAATAGTGCAAATTTAAAAATAGTCGCAACTTTGATGTGCAACCCTTGAGAAATCGCAAATTCAAAGTGCTAGGCGGCAGATTTCTAGCTCTTTGGAAGCACGGAGTGCCCCAGAACTCAAAAAACTACGGTTTTTGGTAAACCGGACCTAGGTACCAACCGTTGCGCCTCACCAAAACGGAACTGAAAGACCTCACGGGCCGCAACTACAGCCGCGAGCAAATCGAGGCATTGGCGTTTATGGACATCAAATTTAGGGTGCTACCCGACGGAACCCATGCGGTGTTGCGCGCCGATTTATCCCCCGCTGACCTAAACAGCCCGCCCAGTGGAAAAGAGTAGAGCCTCGCTGAGGCTTTAAAGCCGTGGCCGCAGCACACGCCTCGTAGATACAATTCGTGCCTTTCTTGAGCCAGTAAACCACTCACATGACGAAACGCCTCGACACACGCTGGATCGCTGCCAAGCAGTTCATGGCCGCAGAAGAGCAAAAACTGACGCTCGGTAAGCTGGATCGCTTAAGCCGAGAGTTTCTTGATTGGGTTGCAGTGCGCTGCCAGTCGATTGAGCCACTGTATATCCAGGAGATCGTCATGGAGAGTGACATCGCCTCCCCAGCCACCGTTCACAAGTCCATAAAGATTCTGCAGCAAGCCAAGCTCATCGTAGTAGAGGTCGATCCATCGGACCATCGCCGTCGGTCCGTGGCGCCCACCGCCCTAGCTCTCGACGAACTGAAAACCATGGATAAGATATTTCAGAACTGGGTTAAGAAATTAACGGCCTAAGCGGTTCCTTGCGACCGACGTATTTATTACTGCAAGGACCCAACGAAGAAACTAAATCTACGAGCAAAACTTGTGTCGGTAGTGGCGTTCGACCAATAGTCTTTGCTAACCGCATGATTTTTCCCGGGTGCCTTACAAAACCCCTTTTTTGTCCGATGCCCCGAGTGCGCGCACCCTGATTGGGTGCCGCAGGTTAAAGGGGGCCGCCCTTGCGCGCTATGCAAGGCCCCCACCAATGAAGCTTGGATTGAAAAGCACTTGTGTTCGGCCTGCGGGCACCAGGAAGAAAAGCTAATTGACCCAGATAAAAAGGGCGATCCGCGTCACTGCAATTTCTGTAACCCTTGATTGAAGAGATTGCTTGGCTAATAAAGCGTCACGATCAGCAAAATCAAAAACCCAAGCGACAAGTTAACAAAGACCCATTTCCGAATCTGATCTAACGCGACCCCGCCCGCAGCCCAATCCGCGGCGTTGACACAGCGGTCAAGCCGTTTATACAGAGCAAACCGAATGTGCATAAAAATTGCCACCATGGCCACGCCAAGCACGGTCATCACAGTCCAGTCGAAGGGCATTTGAAATCCACCACCACTTTGAACTGTGTTTTTTGCTACCCGACCCAACATCCATACCCCGGTAATGAGGGTTAACACGGAGGCCGCCAAGACTGCTTGAAAAAAACGCCGCAAAACATCTCGCATAAGCGTTAGACGGACTGACGGCTCAAGCCCAATGACAGCAGGCCTCAGGAAGAAGTGGGAGAAAACCATGCCGCCGACCCATACAACGATGAGCAGCAGGTGCAGGGTTTTTAAGGCTTCGTAGATCATGTCGGGGCCAAGGTCTTCTTTTCTCTGATTAGTCGAAAATTTCGCTTAGCCAGGATTTCGGCCGCTTGTGGTAGCCGTATCGCGGATCAGGGTAAGGCGCCCTTGGATCGGCCCGGTAAGCTGGTGCTGCCTGCTGCGGTGGGGGCGCTGCCGATGTGGCCTTCTCGATCAGCTTATCGAGCTCGCCCCGGTCAAGCCAAACCCCCCGGCATGCGGGGCAATAATCGATTTCAATTCCTTGACGCTCGGAGATCACGAGCTGGGGATCCTTGCAGACTGGGCATTGCATTCAGTTGTCTCCTCTAAAGTGACAACCGTAGGATGCGCCGCTGCTTAATAGGTTCCATACCCGAAAATCACCTAGCCCAGCCCCAACATTTCCCGCAAAACGGGGTGAGCGAAGCGCCGTCGCATCGTGACGGCATAAAAATTCTCTCGAAGCTGCTCAAGCGAGCAACGCTCAATCAGAACCCCACTCTTGAGCTCGTCTTGAACCACCACAGGGGGCACGAGGGCAAGCGCGCCCGTCTCTCGCGCGAGCAAGCGCACCATGGCCATATCGTCGACCTCGGCAAGGATATTTGCTTGCAGGCCGGCAGACTCCAAAAGCGTATCGAATGCAGAACGAATAGCACTATCTGCACTCGGCAAAATCAGGGGCTGACCATGGATACCCCTTGGAAAATCTATCTTGTGGCTGCGTCTGGCGCTTCCCCGAGGGGGTCGTGACACGAGGCTTAAAGATTGCTGTGCAACCCGCCGGCTGATCCAGCCTGCCGCGGTATCCCGGGGGGCTGGTTCATTGCTGAGAACGACATCAAGTGAATGCGAAGAAAGCTGCGCCAAAAGGTCGCCCATCTGCCCGGAGACCAGGCGAATCTGAATATTGGAATCGCGAAAAATTGGCAGTAGCCAGCTCATTTGAAAGTTTCGCGAAAGCGTGGCGACCGCTCCAACACGCAACACCGCCCGCGAAGCCGTCGAGGCTCCTTTCAAGGTGCTGACAAGCTCTTGGCCTGACCTAAAGATAGTGTCGGCATGGGCCAGGGCAATACGCCCTGCCTCAGTCAAGACCAGCCTGCGGTTTCGCCGCTCAAAAAGCGCGTGCCCTAAACGATCCTCGAGTTGCCGCAACTGAATCGACAAGGCTGACGGCGAGATATGCAAAAGCGCCGCTGCCTTGGTGAGATGGCGCTGTTGGGCCACGACCCAGAAATAGCGCAGGTGATGAAAGTTCAGGTCCGCCATGTCTTTTGTTTTATTAAATAAAACAATGTGTTCCAAACAATATATTAGACGAATACCCATTGAACCTCTAAAGTCTCGCAAACACCACGATGTGCTGATTGCTGGAAAAAGATACGAACGCTATGCCCGGATTAGATTTATTAATCACCAATCTTTTGCAGCCGATTGTTCTGGCTTTCCTGCTGGGAGCACTTGCCGGAGCAGTCAAAAGCGAGCTGGAGCTGCCCGAGGCCGTTGTAAAACTGCTGGCAATCTACCTGCTGTTCTCATTGGGCCTGACTGGCGGACGAGAGCTTGCAAATGCTCAATTAAGCGATGTCTGGCCCCTTTTGGGAATTACGGTGATCATGACTTTTGGGATTCCGACACTCGCTTACTTCATTACCCGGCGGCTCGGAAAAATGGACATCAGTAATTCCGCGGCCATTGCAGCCCATTACGGATCGGTTTCCACCGCAACATTTTTTGCTTCGATGA
>CAYTWR010000025.1:0-20797 GCA_964442225.1 uncultured Burkholderiaceae bacterium
TTAACCCGTCATTGCGAGGGCCCTTCGGGCCCGTGGCAATCTACGCGATAATCTCGCGATGCTTCGCCAAAGAACCCTCGCACAACAAGTCTCCGCCAAAGGAATCGGTCTTCACAGCGGCGTGCCGGTGAGCTTGAACCTCAAGCCCGGCGAGCCCGATTCCGGCATTGTGTTTCGCCGTATCGATGTCAACCCGCCCAAGGAAATCCGCTCGCAAGCGGGGGCGGTGGGTGACACGCGCATGGCCTCTACTATTTCCGAAGGCGATGTTCGCGTTGCAACGGTCGAGCATCTCATGTCGGCACTTTCGGGCCTGGGCATTGACAATGCGGTGGTCGAGGTCGACGCTGCAGAAATCCCGATCATGGATGGCAGCGCCGCAAGCTTTGTGTATCTCTTGCGTTCGGCCGGTGTGCAGGAACAAGCGGCACCCAAGCGTTTTATTGAAGTGCTCAAGCCCGTTGAAGTGCGCGATGGCGAAAAATGGGCAAGGCTTGATCCGTTTTTCGGGTTCCGCTTGGAATTCACCATCGACTTTCGTCACCCCGCCGTCGACATGACCGGCCAGCAGGTCTCAATTGATTTTGCCAATACCTCGTTTGTCGATGACATTGCACGCGCGCGCACCTTTGGCTTTGTGGGCGATGTGGACATGCTCAGATCCAAAGGCCTGGCCTTAGGCGGCAGTCTTGATAATGCAATTGTCATGGATGAAGTGCGCGTGCTCAACCCCGGCAATCTGCGACAGCCCAATGAGTTCGCCATGCACAAAGCGCTCGATGCCATTGGCGATTTGTATTTGTTGGGCAAGCCATTAATGGCGAGCTATACCGCCTTTAAGTCAGGCCATGCGTTGAATAATTTGCTCTTGCGCGAGCTCATGAATACGTCGGATGCATGGCGCGAAACCACTTTCGAAGATCTTCAACATGCCCCTGTGGCCTGGGCACGCCAGTGGAGTTGGGCTTAAACTGCAGCGTCTAACGCGGCTTTCCAATGCGCGCCAGCGCTTTACGCAAGGCCTCGTTCGAAACCTCTGTCGACAACGCCCCAAGGGCTGTTTTGGCCTGGCCTGGAATAGGTTTTCTCGGTTCCATTTTGAGTGGGGGTGGGCCGATTTCTTGAACGCGTTGTGCGGTCACGGTCAGTTTTTGTATTCCCCAGCCTTGGGCCCGCAGCTCATCGGGCCAGTCGGCTAAGGCAAGCCGCAGCTTGGCTGCTGCCGCGGCCGTGCTGGCCACGACGGTGACCTGGCTTCCGCGCAGGCCTTTTTCCGGGTCGGAGCGGCGCACTTGACGCACCTGGTGCGCAAGGCTGGCCGGCAGTTTTGCGCCCAGCAAGCGTTGCAGGCTGTCGCTTTCTTCCCACGAACGGCGCAGGCTGGCCCAATCGGATGAGCCCGCGAGCGCTTGTTTTAGGTCTTTAAACGAAGAAGCTGTCATACCCCTGCATGCTAAGATCTTTGGTCCATGATTGACCAATTCCTGAAGAAATTATTTGGCAGCCGCAACGACCGGCTTGTGAAATCTTATGCCCAGCGCGTGGCGGCGATCAACGCCTTAGAGCCTGGCATTGCTGCGCTCACCGACGAGCAGCTCAAAGCCAAGACAGCCGAGTTCAAGAGCAGAGTGGCTGCAGGTGAAGCGCTCGACAGCCTGCTAAACGAAGCCTTTGCGGTGTGCCGCGAGGCGGGCAAGCGCGCTTTGGGCATGCGCCATTTTGACGTTCAGCTCATTGGCGGCATGGTGCTCAACGACGGAAAAATCGCCGAAATGCGAACCGGCGAGGGCAAGACCTTGGTCGCCACCTTGGCGGCCTACCTCAATGCCTTGGCCGGCAAGGGCGTGCATGTCGTGACCGTGAACGACTATCTCGCCGAGCGTGATGCCACCTGGATGGGCAAGCTTTACAACTTTCTGGGGCTCACCGTTGGCATTAACCTGGCAAGGCTTGAGCATGCCGAAAAACAGCAGGCCTATGCGGCCGACATAACCTACGGCACCAATAACGAATACGGCTTTGATTATTTGCGCGACAACATGGTGGTGGACAAAGCCAATCGTGTGCAGCGCGCGTTGAGCTTTGCGATTGTCGACGAAGTGGATTCGATTTTGATCGACGAAGCCCGCACGCCGCTGATTATTTCGGGCCACGCCGATGATCAAACCGAAATGTATCGGGTGTTGAACTCGGTGCCTTCCCAGCTTGTGCCACAAGCCACGGAAGAATCGCCAGGCGATTATTGGGTCGATGAAAAATCACGCCAGGTCTATATCTCAGAAGCCGGCTTTGAAAAGTCGGAAACAATTCTTGCCGAGATGGGCTTGTTGCCCGGCGGGGCAAGCTTATACGACCCCGCCAATGTCTCCCTGCTGCACCATTTGAACTCGGCATTGCGGGCCCATACCTTGTTTGCCAAAGACACGCACTATGTCGTACAAGGCGGCAAGATCATCATTGTTGATGAATTCACGGGCCGCCTCATGCCGGGCCGCCGGTGGTCCGATGGCCTGCATCAGGCGGTTGAAGCGAAAGAGAATGTGGCCATTGAGCCCGAAAACCAAACGCTCGCGTCAATCACTTTCCAAAATTACTTCCGCATGTACGAAAAACTTTCGGGCATGACGGGCACTGCCGACACCGAAGCTTTTGAGTTTCAATCGATTTACAACCTGGAAACGGTGGTCATTCCAACCCATCGGCCCATGGTGCGACTGGACCTGCAAGACCAGATCTTTAAATCGGCCGAGGAAAAATACGAAGCGATTTTCAAAGACATTAAAGAGCGCCACGGCCGTGGCCAACCGATTTTGGTGGGCACCACTTCCATTGAGAACTCTGAGCTGATTTCGGGGCTGCTCACCAAAGAAAAGCTGGCGCACCAAGTGCTGAACGCCAAGCAGCACGAGCGCGAGGCCGAGATCGTGGCCCAGGCGGGGCGGCCCGGCATGATCACCATTGCCACCAATATGGCGGGCCGAGGCACCGACATTGTGTTGGGCGGCAATGTTGAAAAGCAGGTTGATATTTTGAACGCCAACCCCGATGTGCCCCAGGCCGACAAGGCCCAGCGCATTGACAAGCTGCGTTCCGAGTGGCAACAGCTGCACGATCAAGTGATTGCCGCGGGCGGTTTGCACATTATTGGCACTGAACGCCATGAGTCACGCCGTATCGATAATCAGCTGCGTGGCCGCGCGGGACGACAAGGCGACCCGGGCTCGTCGCGTTTTTATTTGTCAATGGATGACCCCCTGCTACGAATTTTTGCAGGCGATCGCATGAAAGCCATTATGGAGCGCCTAGGCGTTCCCCGTGGCGAGCCCATTGAAGCGGGCATGGTCTCGCGCTCAATTGAGTCGGCCCAGCGCAAGGTAGAAAACCGCAACTTTGACATGCGCAAGCAGCTGCTTGAATACGACGATGTGGCCAATGAGCAGCGCAAAATTATTTACAGCCAACGCAACGAGATCCTGGAAAGCGAAGACTTAAGCGAGCTGGTTACAAACCTGCGTCATGGCACCCTGGAAGAAGTGGTGCGCACTTATGTCCCCCAGGAAAGCGTGGAAGAGCAATGGGATTTGCAAGGCCTGCAAACGGCACTGCAAAACGATTGGCGCATTGCCATTGACCTAAAAGCCATGGTCGATGCTA
This sequence comes from uncultured Burkholderiaceae bacterium, assembly GCA_964442225.1. Lineage (GTDB taxonomy): Bacteria > Pseudomonadota > Gammaproteobacteria > Burkholderiales > Burkholderiaceae_A > Lacustribacter. Next base: position 3,655 of record CAYTWR010000025.1, read on the forward strand.
ACCACGAGCTTGACGATCATGACCTGGCTCAGGCGGTGGTGAAAGCCGCCGATCAGGCCTATGCCAACAAGGTTGAGCCGGTTGGCCGCGAGCCTTTTAATTCGTTTGAGCGCTCGGTGTTGTTGCAAGCGGTTGATGGCACTTGGCGAGAGCATTTGGCAGCGCTTGATCATTTGCGCCAGGGCATTCACCTGCGTGGCTATGCCCAGAAAAATCCCAAGCAAGAATACAAGCGCGAAGCCTTCGCTTTGTTTGAGCAAACTCTGGACAAGATTCGTAACGATGTCACCCGCGTGCTGCTTAATGTTGAAGTGCAAAGCGCCGAGCAAGTGGAGCAAGCAGTGCCAGAAGCCCCCAAGCTTGCCGATGTTCAGTATCAACATGCCGACTTTGATTCTCAAGCGGCGCTGGCCGGCGCAGACCCCGAAGCCTTGGCTTTGGCAGCGCAATCGCCGTCGGCGCCCTCCGAGCTTGAAGGCGAGGCCCAAGGCGCCACCGCACCGATGCGTCGCAACGAGCCCAAAGTAGGCCGAAACGACCCTTGCCCTTGCGGCTCCGGCAAAAAATTTAAACAGTGTTGTGGAAAGCTAGGCTAAAACGCCCCTGGAGCTGACATGCCGGTGAACCTGCCCATTCCGAAAGCGGAAGATCTTTTTCCTGTTGCCGGGGTTCGGCTTGGGGTGACCAGCGCCGGCATTCGCAAAAATGGCCGCAACGATATTTTGGTGGTGGAGCTCTCACCGGGCAGCCAGGTGGCCGGCGTATTGACGCAAAACGCATTTTGTGCGGCACCGGTTCAGGTCTGCAAGACGCATCTGGCCAGTGGCGCCGAGATTCGCGCCTGGGTGGTGAACACCGGCTGTGCCAATGCGGGCACCGGGGCGCAGGGCTTGCAAAATGCAAACGACACGTGTGAGTTACTTGCGCGATCGTTGGGCATTACGGCACAACAAGTGTTGCCATTTTCAACCGGTGTGATTTTGGAACACCTGCCCATGGAGAAAATCCGTGCAGGCGTATCGCAGGCCGTTACGCTTTTGGGCCAAGCCAATTGGCTTAATGCGGCCACTGCCATCATGACCACTGACACCCAGCCCAAGGCAGCCTCGGTGCAAGTGCAAGTGCAAGGCCAGACCGTAACGATGACTGGCATTTCAAAAGGCGCAGGCATGATCAAGCCCAATATGGCCACCATGCTGGGCTATGTTGCAACCGACGCCGGTGTAGAGCGCAGCTTGCTCGAATCCCTGGTGCGTGAAGCGGCCGATGAATCGTTTAACAGCATTACCATCGATGGCGACACCTCAACAAACGACTCGTTTGTGGTGGCGGCCACCGGCGCAAGCAAAGTGCGCTTTAATTCCGCGGCCGACCCTGATTGGCAAGTATTTCGCCAGGCGCTCATTGGCTTGAGCAAAACATTGGCCCAGGCGATTGTGCGCGATGGAGAAGGCGCCACTAAATTCATTTCGATTCGGGTTAGCCAAGCCCAATCCAGGCAAGAAGCAAAACAAGTGGGCTATGCCATTGCCCATTCGCCTTTGGTCAAAACCGCATTTTTTGCAAGCGATCCGAACCTGGGAAGAATCTTGGCGGCAATTGGCTACAGTGGCATTGCGGGCCTGAATGTGGAGAAAATCAAGGTCTATCTTGATGATGTGCTGGTCGCAGAGCAGGGTGGGCGTGCGAGCAGTTACACCGAGGCCAATGGCCAGCGGGTCATGGCGCAGCAAGAAATCACCATTTCAGTGGAACTGGCCCGCGGCACCGAGCAGGCCACGGTGTATACCTGTGATTTGTCGCACGACTATGTGTCCATTAATGCGGATTATCGATCGTAATAGCCGTGAACACGAACATTGACCAACTGTTAAGCAAGCTTAACGCCTACCTTCCGGCGGTTCCGCCAACCCCGGACTTTCAGCAATCAAAGGCGTTCCGCTGGATCCGACGCGCGACCTTGCTCGGGCATATTTCTTACCTTGAGCCGGTCACGCATTTTGCGCAGATTCGGTTTGCCGACCTTCAACATATTGAGCGCCAGCGCAATTTGATTGAGCAAAACACGCGGCAGTTTTTGCAAAAGAGGCCCGCAAACAATGTGCTCATGACCGGGGCCCGGGGCACAGGCAAGTCTTCCTTGGTGCGGGCATGTTTAAGTGAATTTCATGCCCAGGGCTTGCGCTTGATCGAAGTCGACAAACAAGACTTGCTGGATCTGCCGCGCATTGTCGATACGGTTGCCACGCAGCCTTATCGTTTTATTGTGTTTTGTGATGATCTATCGTTTGAATCCGGCGATGCGGGCTACAAGGCGTTAAAGACCGTGCTCGATGGCTCGGTAGCTGCCCAGTCTGAAAATGTGTTGATCTACGCCACCTCAAATCGCCGGCACCTCATGCCCGAGCGCATGAGTGAAAACCTTGAAACCCGCTATGAAGCCAACGGGGAGATTCATCCGGGCGAGAGCGTTGAAGAAAAGGTCTCGCTCTCAGAGCGTTTTGGCTTATGGGTGTCGTTTTACAGTTTCAATCAACAAGACTATCTCGATATCGTGGCCTATTGGCTTGCCCACTTTGGCTGTGATGCACAGGCCATTGAGCAGGCACGCCAGCCGGCCTTGCAGTGGGCGTTAGAGCGCGGGTCGCGTTCAGGACGCATCGCGCTGCATTTCGCGCGAGACTATGCCGGGCGTCGTTGATGTCACGGTGGGTATGCTGCGCCGGGCCGATGGCGCAGTACTCATGACCTCACGCCCATTGGGCAAGCCTTATGCGGGCTACTGGGAATTTCCTGGTGGCAAAGTCGAGGCCGCAGAGACTCCAGAGCAGTCGCTGGTTCGAGAGCTGAAAGAAGAGGTGAATTTGCAGGCCACCGTCATGCACCCCGCCTGGCAGTGCGAGCATGTGTACCCTCATGCTCATGTGCGCTTGTTGTTTTACTGGGTGACTCAGTGGCAAGGGTCGCCACACGGGCTAGAGTCGCAGCAATTGTTGTGGGTTGCGCCTGGCCATGCCTGGCCTTATCCCGTGCTGCCGGCAACCGTGCCCTTGCTTGAAAAAATCAGAAGCGACAGTCAGAAATTACACAACGCCATCTGAAACGGAATATCTTGTTCTATTGATTTCAGATGCATGGTGGGTTCAAGCTGGCGAAAACGCACGGACACCACATATTTGTTCGCGCTGATTTCTGCGGCCACTTCGGGCTGTTTGGGAACCGCCACGCGAATGAGCTGAATCTGCCGGCCATCCATTGACAGCTCAAAGTATCCACGGGCGGCCACATGCGATTCTGCGGACTTGCTCTCACGCAAGAGCTTGGTCACGATGGCAACGCCTTCGGCAACCGGCTGCAAGGTGCTCAGCCAACGGTTGATCGTGACTTGGCGAGACTCGGCGCTTCGGTGCAGCCAAACATGCAAGGCCGGAATATCGAATTCGCTCACACCGCCAGGAATGCTGAAACGGCCTTTGAGCAATTGAAGCCACTCATGCTCTGCAATGTGCGGGCCAAGCCGAGTGTTGACGATAGAAATCTGGTCAAAGACCGTTTGAATATGTTTTAACAGATCATCAAGCGCTTCTTGTGAGACGCCGGCCTTGCCTGAAAACTGATTCAAGCGGCTGCGTTGACGCTCAAGCTCTTGCAGCAACTCTGACTTGATATCGCCACGGCCACTGATCAGGTCGAACAATTCAAATAACGCCCACAGTGCAGCCTTGTGGTCTTCAGCAGTCGCTTCGTTGCAAAAATGTCTAACGCGTTTAAAGAGGCTTTCGATTCGCAACAGTGAGCGGATTCGCTCGTTGCAGGGAAATTCAAAGGTCATCCAGCCGGGGGGTGCTGCCACGACTTGTGAGATGGGGTCATTCATTTTGGAGTCATGAACTGGCAAGCGTGCGGTGCAGGGCGGCTACTTTCGGTTTCAGGGCTTCGGGCGCCCCCTCGTTATGGATCACATGATCCGCCAGCGAAAGGCGCTGTTTTCTTGTTACCTGGGTCGACATGATCGCCTGAACTTGGTTTTGACTCAAGCCGCTTCTGGCCACAACCCGTTCAATTTGAAGATTTTCGGGGCAATCCACAACGATCACTGCCTCTGGCGTAATCGTGGCCAGGGTTTTGTGGCTGCCCTGGGGTCCATATTTTTCCAGCCAAAGCGGCACCACATAAAGGGCGTAAGGGCCTGGTGCGGCAGCCAAGGCGGCTTGGGCTTTTCGTTGAATCAGCGGGTGCAGGATTGCTTCGAGCTGGCCGCGTATGTCCGGATTGTGAAAGACTTTTTCTCGCACAAGCGCTCGATTGAGCCCGCCGTCGGCGTTTAGCACCCCCTCTCCCAAAGCCTTGCGAATCGCGTCAATGGCTTGGCCGCCGGGTGCGGTGAGTTCATGCGACAAAACATCGGCGTCCACCACATGAATGCCCAAAGCCTCAAATTCACGGGCCACAGCAGTTTTCCCGCAGCCAATGCCTCCGGTCAAAATAAAAATCCGCTTAGCCAAGGGCAATCCAGGCCGACGCTGCTCCGGCACAAAGGGCAGGCCCAAAGGCCAGCTCCTGGGAAAGAAAGGGTTGTGTAAGGGCTGAGAAATTCTTGTTCATGCGCTTGAGCAAGGCAAATGACAAGGCAAAAATACAGGCCAAGACCAAGGCCAAGGGCAATGCTTGCCACCCTAGCCATGCGCCAATACCTGCAGTCATGGCGAAATCGCCGCGCCCCATCGCCTCAACTTTTCGCACCCATCGAAACACAAGCGCCAGGCTCCAGAGCATGGCGTATCCGAGCAGTGCGCCAATTGCTGAATCGTTCAGGTGTTGTGGAAAAAAAATGGCATGAAACGCCAAGCCACTGAGCAGCAAACCCAATGTCAGCGGGTCAGGAAGCAGTTGGCAGTGCGCATCAATGCGTGCGAGCTGAATCAGCAATGCGGCGCTTAGCCCCACTAACGCAGCAGCAAGAATCTCTGCTGGCATGGAGCCCTCAATTTCTAAGGGCAGGCTCAAGCCCATCGCCAGCGCCAATACGGCAGTAGCCACCCACCACAGGGGCTCCACGTAACGCAGGCGATTGGCGACATCATGTTCGACCCAGCGTTGAATGCCCCAGACCCCGATCCTTGCAAGCCAGGGAGTTGCGAGCAGTGCCATGACGCTGGCCGTCAGTGCCGGTAAAAGCCAAGGCGCTGACATCATCCCGACGACTCATCGTCTGCAGAAGGTGCAGGCTTGGTGAGTTTGGCCCGTCGAATCAGCCGACCTTGGGTTTGCAAAATCTCGATTGGCACATCGGCAATCTTTACCGAGACATGCGCATCCGGCAGCGCCTCTAAAGTTTCGAGCAGCAAGCCATTCAAGGTCCGGGGGCCATCGGCAGGAAGTGAAAGGCCCAGCGCACGATTGATCTCTCGAATTGGCGAGGTGCCATCGACGACGGCCGTGTTGTCGTCGGCCCAGCTCAGGCCGCCGGGTTGGCTTCCAGGGGCTTGGGTCGTGAACTCGCCGACGAGCTCTTCGACAATGTCTTCCAGGGTTACCAAGCCTTCAATCTCGCCGTATTCATCAACCACCAATGCAATGCGCTGACGGTTTTGCTGGAACAACTGCATTTGCGCAAACAACGGCGTGCCGCTGGGAACGAAGTAAGGCTCGATCAGGATTTCCCGAATGGTCTCTTCGTTGAGCTCTTCGCGAGAAAGCAAAGCAAGCGCGCGCCGCACATGCAAAATTCCAATGATGTTGTGAATGTCGCCCTCAAACACGGGCAGCTTGTTGTGATAGCAAGTCGAGAGCTGCTCAATCAGGTCTTCCTTGCTTGCCTCAATGTCAAGCGCTTCAATACGGCTTCGCGGCACCATGACATCATCGACCGTAAGTTCTTCAATATCAAAAAGATTCAGCATGATGGCCCGGTGCTTGGCGGGAATCATGCGGGTCGATTCCAAAATAGCAGTGCGCAGTTCTTGGGGCGACATCGCTTGGTTAGTGGGGGTTTCGGTGAGTTTTTTCAGCCGAAGCATGCGCAAAAGCCCCGACACAAAGGCGTTGACGACCAGCACCAGGGGCCGCGCAATCGTGATGAGCGGAGACAAGACATAGCCCACTGCCATTGCAATGGGCTCGGGCCGGCTTGCCCCAATAATTTTGGGGGTGATCTCGGCAAACACAATAATCGCAAAGGCCACGCCTGCAGTGGCAATTGCCAACACGGTGTCGTTGTTGCCAAAGGCTTGAATGGACAGCGCAGTCACCAGCGCGGTCAGGCCCGCATTAACCAGGTTGTTGCCCAATAAAATAGTGGCAAGCAGCTGATCAGTTTTGCCTAATAGGCCAAGCACTCGTTTGGCGCTGCCACGGCCTTGGCCCGCAAGGTGGCGCAGCCGATAGCGATTGACCGCCATGAGGCTGGTTTCAGAGATCGAGAAAAATGCGGAGACAAGCAGCAATCCGATGATTGCAATGAGATGGGTCCAAAGCGGCAGTTCGTTCAATCGAGTCAGGGCGCGGCTTTCGGCCCGCCCGCAGAGTTAAACAAGCCTAAAGACTACTAGAATCTCTACTGAGATGGCTATTGTGACGAGTACCAAACCATGAAGAGGATTTTGTCTGCGCTTGCGGGTGTTGTTTTGGCATTGCCGGCTTTGCCGGCGCGTTCGGTCGATGCGGTAGGTCTTACAGTGGGCAGCGGGCCCGACGCCGACATGGTCTCGGCGCACTTGATCTGGGATTGGGATAAAAAATGGCTCACGCAAGGGCAGTGGGAGCTCACCGGTTACTGGCAGCTTGATTTATCGGCCTGGAAGGGCTCTGGCGAGCCCCCCGAGCGCAAGCTTAATGCGATTGGAATCACTCCAATTTTTCGTTACCAGAAAAAATCACTGGATGGCAGCGGGTTTTTTCTTGAGGCGGGCATTGGCGTTTACGAGTTCTCGGGAACCGAGCTTCATGGCGACAAGCGTATTGGAACCGCTTTTGAGTTTGGCGATCATCTCGGCTTTGGTTTTCGCTTTGGCCCACAAGGGCGACACGATTTTGGCTACCGTTTTCAGCATTACTCCAACGGCGGCATTAGCCGAGACAATACAGGCGTTAATTTTCATCAGCTCCGTTTGAAAATCGGAATCTGACGCCTTAAAAAAAGCAGGCCTTCCAGCACAAGAAAACCCACTGCAAGCCAGATTGGCCCGTAAGTAAAAAACTCTTGGGGCTCAAGTCGCTCACCGATGAGCAGCGCAACGAATAACAAGAGCACGGGCTCCACATAGCCCAACAGCCCAAACAAGCCCATGGTTAACAAGCGGCTGGCCAGGATATAGGCGATCAAAGCAGCCGCGCTAATCACCCCCAAAATTGGCAACAGCCACATCAGCTGTGGCTGTTGTTGCGCAAGGGGCCAGTCAAGCTGGCCTACCCACGCAAAGCCAAACGCCACAGGCATAAGCAGAGCCATGTCAAACCAAAATCCACCAATATTGTCGAGCTTGAATTTTCTGCGCAACACAAAATACAAGGGGTAGCCCAGGGCCACAACCAGGGCAGGCCAAGAAAAACTGCCGATGCGAAACAGCTCATGTGTCACGCCGAGCAAGGCTGAGCCCACGGCCAGCATTTGCAGCCGCGTAAGCCGCTCATGAAACACGAGCCGCCCTGTGAGCACCATGGTCAGCGGCATCATGAAGTAGCCCAAGGAAACTTCCAGCGCTTTGTCATGAAGGGGTGCCCACAAAAAAAGCCAGAGCTGCACCCCCATGAGCGCCGATGACAACAGCAGCACAAAGATCAGCGCAGGCTGCTGCTTTAAACGCGCCCAAATCGCATTGACCAAATGCTGCTCGCCGGTCATTGCAACAAAGGCCAACAGAAAGGGCACCGTGAAGATCATTCGCCATGCAAAAATATCCTGCCCGTTTAAAGGCGCCAGCAGGGTGGTGTAGTAATACATCACCCCGAACAAGACCGAGGCGAGCACCGAGAGCGAAACGCCTCGCGTCATCAATAGGCCCTTTAGCGCGTTGACTTCAGGCTGTCGCGAATCTCTCTGAGCAAAACAAGTTCTTCTGGCGTAGCAGCGGGCTCGGCAGGTTGGGCGGCTTCTTGCGCCTTTTCGCTTTCAGCAAGGGATTTCAGCCGGTTGATTTGTTTCACCATGATAAAAATGATGAAAGCGAGAATTAAAAAGTTGAGGGCAACTGTTAGAAAACTGCCATAGGCAATCACGGGCACGCCGGCTTGGCGCACGGCATCTAGCACATGTGGGGTGCCCGCTGGCACTTGCCCCAGGGCCAGGAAATACTGTGAAAAATCGATCTTGCCAAAGGCCAAGCCCACAATCGGCATGATCAGGTCGCGCACCACTGAATCGACAATTTTTCCAAATGCTGCGCCAATGATCACGCCCACGGCCAGGTCAATGACATTGCCTTTGACCGCAAACTCACGAAATTCTTTTAATACGCTCATACGCACTCCTTTTGATGGCTAGCTCAACATTGGCTTGGGAAACTCTCGGGTTGAATCAATGCAACCACCGGTTTCATAGACGCCCATCGGATCCCGATAGGCCATCATTGCCGTTAATACACACTGAAGTTTCTCAGGGTTTCGGCGCGTCAATTCCACTTGTTGGGCCACAATTTCTTCATTCATAAACGGCTCGCCAGTGGCAGTTTGCGACGCGCCGTCTCGCCAATGAAAAACCTCCAGACATTTTGACTCTAAATCAAAGGGCTGGTCACGCTTCCAAAAGTTCGAAAAAAGACCGCCGCCCATGTAAAACACCCAAGAGCCTTCAAACCCAACAATATTCGACGAGGCGCTATCGGGGTTTTTAAACCAGACCCGGTCGCCGGGAACGTAATAGCACATGGGAACCGGGTGCTCGCTGTCTCCATATTCAATGAGGAAACTGTCGTGAAAGGTCCGTGAGCGCGGCACCTTCACCCGGCATTCGGCTTCAAGCGTTTGCAGAAATTGCGGGTTGACTTGTTGCGCTTCTTGGGCAATTCCCAGTAGCACCAGATACTCTGAAGCCCGGTAGCACGAAAAGTCGTAGAGCTTTCCCGTCGCTTCAGGCTGGGTGGTGGCAATGATCGCCTGGATTAGGCTTGCACCCTCGCGCAAAACAAAGCCGTTATCCGGGTGTTCGACCCAGTAATCCAGCGGACGCTCGGCAGCCTCGGTATGGAACGCCAGCGAGGTTTTTGCCGATGCCTGTGCAATGTTGAGCCTCACGCGAATATGGGATTGCAGTGCTGGCACGCTTGAAAAGCACATTGCCTGTGGAGCAGCCAGCAAACCAATCAGAATTTCTTGCAACAGGGCTTTAGGTTCGGGGACGCCGTGATGGGGCGCTCGTTGCCGCAGGCTAAGGGTATTAAACCCCGGGCACCACGCGTCAAACACATTGCGTTGCAAGCGCAATCGCACTTCGCGAGCGGGCTCGTTGATCGAGACTTCAGTCATCGCGTCTGAGTCAAGGCCGTACTGCGCAAGCAGCGCCATCGCCTCGCGCCTTGCGGTCTCCAGACTGATTGTTGTTTGAGCCGTGATGACAACTCCAGCAGGCCCTGGGTCGTGGTGGTTAGGCTTCATTTTTAGGGTATGTTAACGGAACACATGTTCCAGTCTATTTTTTCGCAACTAAAATCCGGGTTCAGTCGTTACCGGGCCTTGAGAGTTGGCCTGGCGCTCGCGCTCGCGCTGAGCCTGATCTTTGGCCTGGTGGGCTATTTGTGGTTGCCGGGCTATCTGAAAATCAAGGCGCAGCAAGCCCTTGTCGAGACGCTGGGGCGTCCCGTGGCGATCGGCGAGATTTCGGTGTCGCCCTACGCGCTTTCAGTCACTGTAAAAGATTTTCAGGTGGGTGAGCCCGAGGGCCAAGACCGGCTGCTCTTTATCCCCCAGGCGCGGGTCAATCTCAGCAGCACTTCTTTTTTTGTTCTTGCGCCCGTGGTTCAAGAGGTCTCGATTGAAAACCCTGAAGTCTCTTTGAAACGGCTGCCCAACGGAAAGCTCTCAATTGCCGATATTGTGACTCGTTTGGCAACCCCCAAAGCGCCAAGCCCAACCCCCTTGCAGTTCGCGGTGCACAATATTTCTTTGACGGGTGGCCGGGTTCAGTTTGAGGATCAGCTCAAAAAGCAACGACATGAAATTTCTGAGCTTGCAATTGGGGTTCCATTCATTAGCAATTTCCCAAGCGATCAAAAGACCTGGGTCGCCCCGCGCCTGAGCGCCAAAGTCAACGGTGCGCCGTTTGCGTTAGAAGGCCATGGCAGCCTGTTTTCCGAGACCCGGCAGGCGACCCTGAAAGTTCGTCTGAATGATCTCAATCTCGCAGGGCTTGAGTCGTATCTTGATGGGTTTGCCGGATTAAAAATCGACAAAGCCCTGTTTGGGGCCAACTTAGAGCTGTCGTTTATCCAACCCCCGAAGGAAAAACCTCAAGTAAAGCTGACAGGTGATGCGGCGATACAAGGCATTACCGCGCGTTTTCAGCCAGGCCAATCGAACTGGCAGGTAAGTCTGGATGATCTTGACCTATCGGTAAGCGCCATGGAGCTGCAGCTCGCAGACTTATTCGAAAAAAGCCGGATCGGGCGTGTGGCGATTCCCGCGGGCACGATCAGCGTAAAGGATCGAAGCCTCTCTGGTGTCGCGCCTTTTGTTGCAACACAAACACAGTTGCTTGTAGAGGAAATCGCACTTTCAGGAAAACAGCCGGCAAAACTAAAGCTGGAAGCGACCGTTAACCGTAAAGGGAGCTTGCAGGTACAGGGAAGTGTTGCTGGTTGGCAGGCAGCGCCCAAGTCCTTGCAAGCCGAGTTAAAAATCCTTGCCAAGCAAATTGATGTGATTGCGTTTCAACGCTTTGCCACTGCGCGTTTCCCTCGGGCATTGCTCACTCAAGGCACGATGAGCTTTGCAGGGGATGTTGCCCTTAAAGGCACGCAAGCAAGCGTAAAAGGAGATATGGAGCTCGCAAACTTCAATGTCTTGCAGCGGCCCAGCAACCGAGAAATCATGAGTTGGAAGGCGGTGCAGATCAACGACATCAATCTTATTTCCGAACCCTTTGATCTTCGGGTTAAAAACATTGTGCTGGACCAGCTCACCACCCGCTTGGCGCTTTCAGAACAAGGAGAGCTTAATTTTGCAACGCTGACTGAGCCCGAAAAAGCGAATGCAGCGCAAGCCCCCGCCCCAGCCACAACGGTTGTAGCCACTCCAGAACGGCCAAAAGCATCGCGCGATCTTCCCATATCAATCCAGTCGCTGCAGTTGCGAAAGGCCAATATCTTTTTTACCGACCGTTTTAACAAACCGAATTTTCGGGCCAATCTGAGCGATATCACCGGCACTGTTGGGCCCCTGAAAGCAGGCACTGCCGGAGCCATTAACCTACAAGGCAAGGTGAACAAGGCAGCGCCGCTGATGATTGCGGGAAGTGTCGACCCATTTGCACGCGAGCTGTTTCTTGATATGCGGCTCTCGGTCAGGGATGCCGATCTTCCGCCCGTATCGCCCTATACCATTCGGCATCTTGCGTATCCAATTGAGCGGGGCAAGCTTTCGCTCGATTTGAATTACAAAATCAAAGATCGGGCCCTTCAAGCACAAAACCGGTTGAAGATCGATCAGCTGACCTTTGGCCCCAAGACCGAAAGCCCCGATGCCTTGGACATACCGGTAACGCTTGCCGTGGCCTTGCTCAAAAATTCAAAAGGCGAGATTGACATTGATCTTCCGATTGGTGGCTCATTAGACGATCCGCAATTTAGTGTTGCCGGGCTGGTATGGAAAGCCTTTGTGAACCTGATTGTGAAGGCCGTGACATCACCCTTCACACTGCTGGGCTCATTGTTTGGAGAGGGCGCGGATCTGTCTTATATCGATTTTCCCGCCGGCTCTGCCGAGCTCAGCGAGGATTCTGCAAAAGTCTTAAGCGGGCTTGCCAAGGCGCTTGCGGACCGGCCTGCGTTGCGGCTCGATGTGGTGGCGAGCGTGAACGCAGCGCAAGAGAAAGAAGCGATCCTGAAGGCCAAGCTACTGCGGCAAATGAAAGCGAGAAAGCTTGCAGAGTTGGCCTCGAAGGGGCAGTCAGGCGGAACGGTCGCCGAAGTAACGCTTACCGAGCAAGAGGAGCTTCGCTTGCTCACTGAGCTTTACAAAAAAGCAGACTTTAAAAAACCTCGCAATCTGGTGGGGTTGGTGAAAACCCAACCCGCCGAGGAGATGCGAGCACGGTTAATTGAGCACATGACCTTAAGCGACTCAGATATTGCTTTTTTAGCGAACGCGCGCAGTAACGCCGTTCGCGAAAGTTTGGTCAACCAAGGCGTGGCGACAAGCCAGATTTTTATTCTGACGCCTGTGGCCAGCGACCCTGAAAAGCCGCAAGCCCCAAGCCGGGTTAACTTTTCGTTGACTCCGTAGCGCTCGCCATTGCGGCCCGGCAGGCTGGCTAGTCCTTTTCGTAGGCCTCGGCAGGGTCATCGTTGGGCGACTGGAAGGCGGTTCTTAGTGACTGCGGGAAAGGAATGTTAATGATTGCGTTGGTGGGTGCAATTGGCTGCATGAACCACTTGTTGTAGAGCTTTTCGAGCTCGCCATTGGCCATCATTTTCTTGATCTCGCCATCAACAGCAGCCTTGAATTTGGGATCTTCTTTGCGCAACATAATTGCAATTGGCTCTATTCCAAGCGGCTCGCCGACAATTTTGTAATCTTTGGGGTTCTTGGAACTGACAATATTGCCCGCCAGAGTGTTGTCATCCATTGCGAAAGCATCTGCCCGACCGCTTTCAAGCAGCAGAAAGCTGTCGGAGTGGTCTTTGCCGAGCAGGGTGTTGAAAGTTAATCCCTGTTTTTCCAGTTTGCGCAACCGTTGTACCAAAGTTGTGCCGGTGGTTGTGACGATGGTCTTGCCCCGAAGTTGCTCGGCCTTTTCAATGCCAGAGGCGGCTTTGACTGCGAAACGAGCCTCGGTAATGTAGGTGGTGACCGCGAAACTTACTTGCTGTTTGCGCGCGGCAGTGTTGCTGGTTGAGCCGCATTCAATATCGATGGAGCCATTTTGAATAAGTGGGATACGGTTTTGTGATGTAACAGGCTGATACTGGATTTTTACTTTTGGCAGTAATGCAGTAATGACACGCTCACAAAGCTCCACATGATAGCCAACATGTTTATTGCCCCCCAAGGCGTATGACAGAGGCGCCGAGGATTCGCGCACCCCCATGACAATTGAGCCTGCGGACTTTGCCTTTGTGAGCGTATCGTTGGGCTGAGCATATGACTGAGCGCAGAGAATAGTTAGCGCAGTTCCGATCAAGCATTTTTTCATCAACATGGTGACTCCTTTGGCGAAAATAAGTATTTCGTTTTAGTTATAGTTATTGGTTAATTGCTTGTTTAGCCGCGCGCAATCTCGCTCAAGCTTTCGCTTAAAGCGCGGTCCAGGATATCAATACCGCGATCAATTTCTGAAAGCGTCGTGGTGAGTGGTGGCGCAATTCTCCAGACAGACCCACGCTCCGGGCGTCTTCTGATGTTCATGCTTAGCCCGAGTGCGAAGCATTTCTGGGTGGTGATAGCGCCGAGTTGATGGTAGGGCTCCCGGGTATCACGGTCTTTGACAAGCTCTACGCCCAGCAACATTCCCAGCCCACGCACATCGCCAATCACATCGTAGCGGTTTTGTAGTTCAAGCAGCCGTTCGCGCAGATAAGCGCCAGTCTCGCGTGCACGCTTGATCAGCTCTTCTTTACGAATGGTTTCCAACACTGCGAGTCCGACCATGGCTGGCAGGGGATCTGAAACATGGCTCGTGTAGTAAGTGAACCCTCTTGAATGAACCGTTTCTTCGATTTTGGGTGTCGTGATCGTGGCGGCCAGAGGGAGTCCGCCGCCCATTGTTTTTGAGACTGTGAGAATGTCCGGCAAAACACCGTAGTAGTCACAGGCATGTCGCTCGCCGATACGGCCGAAAGCGGTTTGTGCCTCGTCATAAATCAGCAGCATGCCGCGATCATCCGCAGCTTTGCGCAATGCCTGCATGTATGACTTAGGCGGCACCAGTACCCCACCGGCGCTGATTACTGGCTCGATGATGATGGCAGCGCCTCGGCCCGTGCTGGCCATATCGTACATTTTGAGCCCGAGCTCAAGACAGGCGAGCGCTGATTCTTCGCCATTTAGTCCGCGAATATAGGGGCGATACAGATTGGGTTCTGGCATGACATGCACCCCAGGCATGTGTACCCCATACCCTTTTCGGTCGCTAGCAAAAGATGTCGAGCTAACGCCACCGGTGACACCGTGCCAGGAACCCCCCACGGCGAGTATTTCAAAATTGCCGGTGTACATCTTGGCCAACCGTAAAGCGACTTCGTTGCTCTCTGAGCCGGTATTGATGAAGATTGATTTACTAAGGCCTGTGGGCATCCAATCGGTTGCCATCGTCTTAGCAAGCTGCGCGACAGCCTCTGGGATCATGCCGCTGAACATGTGATACGCCTTTTCACCCGCTTCCTGCACGGCCTTGACGATCGCTGGGTGGTTATGGCCAATCGTTGCGCACATCTGCCCCGATGTGAAATCAAGAATCTCGCGGCCGGTATCGTCGACCACAATGCTGCCCTTTGCGCTTCGAAAAAGATTGGGAAAGGTGTCGCCGCCATACCGAATCAGGAATTCTTTGGCGGCTTCTCGTAGACTCTGGTCCATTGCACTCTCTGTTGTTTGAGAGCTCAATCATTGGCCCGGCCCCGTGAGCTTGTCCAATGTAAAGTTAGCATTAAAAAACAATGTGTCGCGCAGATGGGTCATGCGCTTAGCGCATAACCCTATTGATGGCTTACTTCAGACTGAGTGCCTTATGGATACACGCTGGATTCAAGATTTTGTAACGCTTGCCGAAGTCCGGAATTTCACGCGGGCAGCGGAAATTCGCAACCTCTCGCAAGCAGCCTTCAGTCGCCGAATCCAGTCATTGGAGCATTGGATTGGCGCAAGCCTGATCGACCGCACCACCTATCCACTCAAACTCACACCCGAGGGAGAGAGGTTTCGGGTAAGTGCCGTGGCGCTTATTGATCAGATCGCCGAGGCACGAAGCGAGGCAAGTGGTGAGCCTTCGCGCAACCACATTCGAATCGCAATGCCTTACGCGCTGGCAACGACCCGCTTTCCGGATTGGTGGCGTGATTGGTCTGAGCGGTCTTCAGTGAGCTGTAGCGTTGTGGTGGGCAATGTGCACGACACCGTCTCGGCGTTTACTGCAGGTTCAGTAGATTTGCTGATCTGCTATTACCACGCCGCTCATCCGATTCAGCTTGAGGAAAATCGATACGAGCGTCATGAAATCGCAGTCGAAAAAGTTCGGCCTTATGCAGCTCCTGGACTTTTAAAGGCTGGCCGTGTGAACCTGCCCGGTACGCAGTCAAATCCGATTCCTTTGCTGCTCTATGCGTCTACGGTTTACTTTGCTCGCGTGGTGAAGACCGCAATTGAGAGTGCAAATCAAGCGCTGGTCGGGTACTGCGAAGCCGAGGCTGAAATGTCTGAAGTATTGGGCGGCCTTGCTCTTGAGGGCTTGGGGGTGGCGTGGCTGCCCGACAGCAGTTTTTGTGGCGGGCACCTCAATGGGCTTGTTCCGCTCGGCGATGGACAGTGGGATGTAGAAGTGTCCATCGTGGCCTATCGAAACAAAGCGGGCTGTCGCCGCCCTGCGAGCGAGGTTTGGGATCGTGTGCTGAGTTGTAAAGCGGTCTAGCCCGATCCTGCGTCGGGATGTGTTCAAGGGCAATATGGCGATGCAGAAAAGATGGCCCTGCATTGAGATAGTGAGCGGCATCTTCGTCGAGTGGCCAGCCAAGCCCACTGGATGATGGAAACGCGCCGGGTTGCTCCAAAAGATCAACTTTTTTCAGCGCAGATTCCGTTGATGAGTTGGCTGGAGGGTCTGGGGATCAAAAACCACAGTGCAAGCCCAATCATGGTTAACACAAGCAAAGGCCATAGATACAGAAGCGGCGGCTCTTGAAGCGCGCTGCCAATTGATTTAGTCGCGGTCATCTTTCATGCATTCTGGCGGAAGCCCGTAGCCTGCCGAGCGTACAACTCCTTGTGCTGAAAACTCAATGTCAAACCAAATACAAAACGGAGTCTCAAATCGATACGCCCAGACTTCACCGCGATTTCTGGCGAGCTGATACTTGATCAAGGAGGGGCCGATCAAGGCTTCCACTTCCGCTGCGGTTTTGCCGGGCTGAACTTGCTTAAACCTCTCTTCAGTCAACACCTGCTGCCAGCTGGTCACCACACCCTCTGGGTTCAGGTCGACAAAATAAGTGTGCCGCCCATAGGGGCCGCGCGGGTAAACCAGCCGACTTCCTTGCCCAAGGGCTTGTTGGGCGGCGGGCTGGCCCATCGCGGCGATCACGGCTGCGCGGTCTTTTCCAACCATTTCCTTGCTCGGTCCATAGCCGGCGCACCCGGCTAAAAAGCCGTAGATGACTAGGCTGGTTGGCAGCAACAAGCGTTTCATGCGCCCAATCTAAACATTATCAATTGCCGTCTAGGGCTCGCGCTTATAGGCTGTGACATCAATTTCAATTTTCATTTCGGGCTTCATCAGCTTTGTTATCAATAGCGTTGCAGCTGGCCGGATTTCACCAAAGAATTTCCCGAGCACCGGAATGATGGCGTCTGCATCGGCGGCGTCTGTGATGTAGTAATTTGCACGCACCACATCGGCTAGAGCAAATCCAGCCTGCTCAAGCGCCCCCTGAATTGTGTTCAGTGCATTTTCGGCCTGCTGAGCGACATTTTCGGGCATCTCCATTTTCTTGTAGTCATAGCCGGTTGTGCCGGAAACAAAGCAAAAGGGGCCCTGGGCAACCGCCCGGGAATAGCCCATGGTTTTCTCAAAGGGAGATCCGCTGGAGATGAGTTTGCGCATGGTAGTTAAGAGTCCTTAATCTGTTGGGTCGACAAGAAGATCTACATCGCTCAAGGCCGAGTCCTCATTGTTAGAGGGTTTCATGTTTTCGATTATGTGCCCGGGCGGGCAGGCCGATCAAGGGACGCACCTTCCTCAAAATTAATACTATTCGGTAGGTGTACAAGACGAAGAATAGGG
>CAYTWR010000026.1:0-8394 GCA_964442225.1 uncultured Burkholderiaceae bacterium
TTTGGCGGAGAGGGTGGGATTCGAACCCACGGTGCCCTAACGGACACGCCTGATTTCGAGTCAGGTACATTCGACCACTCTGCCACCTCTCCGCGATCTCGAAACGAGGGCGCATTATACCGTCGCTGCTGAGAGCACCTTTTTGCCCGCCATGTAAGGCGCAAGCACTTCGGGCACCAGCACGCTGCCATCGGCCTGTTGCCAGTTTTCCAGCACAGCCACCAGGGCGCGGCCCACCGCAACGCCTGAGCCATTGAGGGTATGCACAAGCTCGGGCCGGGCCTTTCCGCCCTCACCTGCTTTGCGAACACGGGCCTGCATTCGGCGAGCCTGAAACGCCTCGCAATTGCTCACCGAGGAAATCTCGCGGTAAGTGTTTTGCGAAGGCAGCCACACTTCTAGGTCATAGGTTTTTGCCGCGCCAAAGCCCATGTCACCGGTGCACAGGGCCATCACGCGATACGGCAGGCCCAGCGCTTTCAAAATATTTTCAGCGTGACCCACCATTTCTTCCAGGGCCTGATAACTTAGATCAGGATCCACAATTTGCACCAGCTCCACCTTGTCAAACTGGTGTTGCCGAATCATGCCGCGCGTATCGCGGCCATAGCTTCCGGCTTCGGACCGAAAACACGGTGTGTGGGCAGTCAGCCGCATGGGCAATTGATCGGGCTCCAGAATTTCGCCTCGAACCATATTGGTCATTGAAACTTCTGAAGTGGGGATCAAATACAAAAGCTCGCCCTCGCCTTCACTGCCGCCTTTTTTCGCTGCAAACAAATCGTCGGCAAATTTCGGCAACTGGCCGGTGCCTCGCATGCTCTCGGCGTTGACAATGTAAGGCGTGTAGCACTCGGTGTAGCCATGTTCTTGGGTGTGCGTATCCAGCATGAACTGCGCCAGCGCACGGTGCAAGCGCGCAATATCGCCGCGCATGAACGCAAACCGGCTACCGGTAACTTTGACAGCGGTTTCAAAATCAAGGCCAAGTGGCGCACCCACATCGACATGATCTTTCACATCAAACGCGTAAGACTTGGGCTCACCCCATTTACGCACTTCAACATTGTGCTCAGCATCTTTTCCAGCCGGTACCGACGCATGCGGAATATTGGGAATGGTCAGCAGCCACTCGTTTAACTTTGTCTGAATGCTTTCCAGCTGCTTGGCGCCCGCATCAAGCTTGCCCGCAATGGCCGCGACGTGATCCATTAAGGCTTGCGCATCTTCGCCTTTGCCCTTGGCCATGCCAATTTGCTTTGACAAGGCGTTGCGCTGAGATTGCAGCTGCTCGGTTTCAACCTGCACCGCTTTACGCTCTGCCTCGAGTGCGGCAAACGCCTGGGTGTCAAGCGCATAGCCACGGCGGGCGAGCGCGGCGGCCGCGCCTGCCAGGTCTTTACGCAATAGTTGGGGATCGATCATGAGAAGGCTTTCTGACTGGGTACAGTGGTTCTGATTTTACTTGCACTGAATTAAGGGCTCTTAAGGCCTGCTCGAATATCCTCGATCAACTGTATCAAGGCCGGCCAGAACATAGGGTTGTCAACCGTGCGCGAGGATATCGCGGCTGGTAAAAATCGCAGCATTTCTGCTCGAAACTCACGAAGCATCAATTCCTGGTCTTTGAGCATGGTGATCCGACGATCAAGCTTTTCAAGAAATGCCTTCGGTTCAAACCCATGCTCGAGGGCTTTCTCAAACAACAGTTCACCCGCAGGCTTTACCGCCTGCTCATGCAGCCAGGCAATATCCCAAAGGTCCCGCTGTTTAATCCGGTTAGGACGAAGCGCGAGCGCCACGAGCTTGTCGACAAAGATTTCCTCACGGCTCTCTGCGCGAATGATCAGACCTGTCACACCAAGGTCAACCCCATAGGGGTTGAGCAGCGCCATTGGCCGTACCTGATAACTGCGGACCGAGCAGACATCGATATTAATGCGTTGCGCCGGAAGATCCGGGCGTTTTGGCCGGGTCTGGATTTTTACTTTCCAGGTGTCAGTATTCCCCTCTTCCCGAACCGGCGGGCTTACCAACACACTGAATGCATATTTCTCCCGCAATTGCTCGACCAGAGTCTTGCCCAATGAAACCAGCATCGCCTTGTCAAACTCGGGGCCAGCCGTGAAATCAATATCCTCGCTGAGTCTTGGTGAGCCATAACAACACCGTAAACAGGTGCCGCCCATGAAGGTCAACTGATTCAGGTCGCCCGAATCACTCATTACGCGCAATATTTCCCGGTGCAATAGCTCTTTCTCCACCACGGGCCGAAGCGGTGCGAGATCTGGCACATTCGCCAGCGCCTGGGTGACCAAGCCATCAAATAAGCTCATGGGCAAGCTCCTGGTTCACCAAATCGGTCGATCGTTTCGTTGCGCGCATATCGCGCAGGGCTTGGGCGACACTGGCGCGCCACAAACCACATTCCTGGTCATAGTGCAGCTCGCTTGCAATGTCCGCAGGGTTTTGCTCAGTATGCACAAACTCAATCGCCCCCCACGGGCCACAGGAAATGCGATTGGAGCGCCCAGACGACATGATGAAGACTGTATTGATTGGAATTTGCGAAATCACTCCGGCATCGCTTAAAACAGTTTCAAGGCTAATGTAATTAAATTGATGTGCCCGAAGTCGTGCCGCGAAACGAAACAAGGCACGGCCGTCGTTGGGCAACACATTGGGTGCGACATAAAGACCCCGACATACATGGCCCAAGAGGCCCGATGATGCAGCACGCGCAAGAAGCGCTGAAAATGCGCCGGGTGACATTTGGGGAAACAGGGCCCTCAGGTCGTTGGGCGTAAAGACACAGCGGTCGGGGCTTGCGAGCCGAGCCAGTTGCTGGGAGAGGATGCGAAGCGGTTGCACCCCTATGACTCTACATTAAATTACGAAAACCGTCATTTTCTGTTGAGTTTTCGAAGCGTCGCGAGCTTTTCCGCGATTTTACTTTCCATTCCCCGATCTACCGGCTCATAGAATGTGGGTGGGTTTTTGACCGTATCGGGGAAATACCGCTGGCCGGCCGAAAAGGCGCCGGGCTCATCGTGGCTGTAGCGGTACTGGGCACCGTGGCCCATTGATTTTGCAAGCTGTGTGGGCGCATTGCGCAAGTGATCGGGCACAGGCGCCGAGCCCTGGCCTTGCACAAACTTCACGGCATTTTTATACCCCACATACACGGCATTCGATTTCGCGGCACACGCCATAAACACCAGCGCTTGCGCAATGGCAAGCTCGCCTTCCGGGCTTCCCAACCGCTCATAGGCCTGGGCCGCTTCAAGGCTCATGGTCAGCGCGCGCGGGTCGGCCAAGCCAATATCTTCCACGGCCATGCGAATCGCACGCCGCGCAATGTAACGCGGGTCGCAGCCGCCATCGACCATACGCGCAAACCAATACAGCGTGGCGTCTGGGTCGCTGCCACGAACACTTTTGTGCAAGGCCGAGATCTGGTCGTAAAACGCATCGCCGCCTTTATCAAACTGCCGCATGAGCGCGGGCAGCATTAAATCCAACAAAGCATCGTCAATGGCCTGCTTCGATTGCACAGCCCTGGGAATCAGCAGCTCAAGCGCACCCAATAATCGGCGGGCATCGCCATCGGCATTGGCAATGAGCCGTGTTTTTGCGCTGCTGCTCAACAGCCCAGAATCTGCGTTGAAATGCTCAAAGGCTTTTTCAATGAGCGCTGTCATGGCGGCATCGTCCAAGGGCTTGAGCACATACACGGCTGCGCGTGAAAGCAGCGCGCTGTTGACTTCAAACGCCGGGTTTTCGGTGGTGGCCCCAATGAACACGAACAAACCCGATTCCACATGGGGCAAAAACGCATCTTGCTGCGCTTTGTTGAAACGATGCACTTCATCGACAAACACCACGCAGGGCTTTTGCAGCTGCTTGGCCTGTTGTGCCAGCTCCACCGCCTCACGAATTTCTTTCACGCCGCCCAACACGGCCGAAATTGAAATTTGCTCGGCCTTGCACTCTTTGGCCAACAAGCGGGCCAGCGTGGTTTTTCCAACACCGGGCGGGCCCCACAGAATCATGGAATGCAGCTGGCCACGTTCAACCGCTGCATGCAGGGGCGTGCCCACCGCCAATAAATGTGATTGCCCCACCACCTGCGCAATCGACTGTGGCCTTAAAGCCTCGGCAAGCGGAATGTTCAGCGCAGTGCTCACGGGGTGCCTGACACGCACGGTTTGCGGCTAGCGGGCCCGCAACACGCCAGCGCCTTTGGGGGGCAAGAACTGAAATGTCGACGCATCAATGGTGATGTTCTTTTGGACATTGCTCACCACCACCTGAGTGATCTGGCCCAATGCATCGTGAATTTCAAATCGCGTGAGCATGGCATCGCGATCAATCGCTACCCGCAAGCTGCTAATGCCTGGCTCTTGCTGGCGCGGCACCACACGAATCCAGCTTAAGCCATTTTCTGCGCCATCTTCTGAAAACTCATAGCGCTCATTGAGCGCTGCACGCGATAACGAGTTGGTCGAGAGCAACAAGGCCGCAATGCCGGTGAGCTGTGCCGCTTGCACAGGACGCACCGAGGCTTGCTGAAGATCCACATCGTAAGTCCAGAATTCCTTGTCGTTGAGCACCTGAATTTGCGGGTAAGGTTTTTTGACTTCCCAGCGCAGCAAGCCCGGCTTGGAGATCCAGAAACTGCCGCTCGATGCGCGCACGCGGGCAGACTTTGCAGCCGTGGTTTGGGAAAAATCGGCAGTGAGTGTTTGGGTCGAGGCAATGCTTTCGATCATGCGGTCGATGGGGGATGCGTGGGCTGTAACTGTCATTGCGAGCAGTGATGTCATTGCGAGGGTCCGAAAGACCCGTGGCAATCTGCGTACGTGGGTCGCCACGTCGGGCTCCGCCCTCCTCGCGATGACGGCTGAAAGGAACCTCGCGATGACGGTTGGCGCCATGACGGGCCTCGCGGTGAGGAAGTTCGTCAACCCTGCCCCCCGGGCACCAAAATATCGCGGTTGCCATTGCTTTGCATGGGCGAGACCACGCCCGCTTGCTCCATGCTCTCAAGCAGGCGCGCGGCGCGGTTATAGCCAATGCGCAAATGCCGCTGCACCAAAGAAATCGAGGCACGGCGGTGTTTCAACACAATCGCCACGGCTTCGTCATACAGGGGGTCTGCCTCGCCATCGGCGCCCTCAACCGACAGACCCGCGGTAAATGTGCCGCCACCATTGCTGGTGTCTGCGCCGTCTAAAATACTGTCGTCGTACTGAGTCTGGCCGCTTTGCTTGACAAAGTTCACCACTCGCATCACTTCATCGTCGGCCACAAACGCGCCATGTACCCGCACCGGCAGGCCCGTGCCGGCTGCTAAAAAGAGCATGTCGCCTTGGCCGAGCAAGGCTTCTGCACCCATTTGATCGAGCACGGTGCGCGAATCGACTTTGCTGGAAACCTGAAACGAAATACGCGCAGGAATGTTGGCCTTAATCAGGCCGGTAATCACATCCACCGAAGGGCGCTGTGTGGCCAAAATCAGGTGAATGCCGGCAGCACGCGCTTTTTGCGCCAGCCGTGCAATGAGCTCTTCAATTTTCTTGCCCGTGACCATCATTAAATCGGCGAATTCATCCACCACCACTACGATCTGGGGCAGCGGTGCAAGCGTGGGCGCCTCTGGGTCTTCTGGGTTGGCCAGCGGGTCTTTAATGGGCGAGCCTTTTTTGATCGCCTCTTCCACCTTCTGGTTAAAGCCTGCCAGGTTGCGGGTATTGAGTTTGCTCATGCAACGGTAGCGCCGCTCCATCTCGCCCACACACCAGTGCAGCGCGTTAGCGGCAAGCTTCATGTCGGTCACTACCGGGGTGAGCAGATGCGGAATGCCTTCATAAATCGAGAGCTCCAGCATCTTGGGATCAATCATGATCAAGCGCACCTGCGCAGGCGTTGACCGATACAGCAGCGAGAGCAACATGGCATTCACGCCCACTGATTTGCCTGAGCCCGTGGTGCCCGCCACCAACAAGTGCGGCATGCGGGCAAGGTCCACCACAAAGGGCGCACCCGCAATGTCTTTGCCCAAGGCAATGGGCAAGACCGCATGGCTTTCCTGAAAGGTGGTGGAATCTAAAATTTCCGACAACCGAACGATCTGCCGCTTGGGGTTAGGCAGCTCCAAGCCCATATGGGTTTTGCCGGGAATGGTTTCCACCACGCGCACTGAGACCAGCGATAAGGCCCGCGCCAAATCTTTTGAAAGGTTCACGATCTGCGAGCCCTTCACGCCCACGGCAGGCTCAATTTCATAGCGGGTAATCACCGGGCCCGGCTGTGCCGCCACCACTTTGACCTGAACGCCAAAGTCGGCCAAACGGTTTTCAATCAGGCGAGAGGTGAACTCGAGTGTTTCAGGCGACACCGTTTCTTGGTTGGCCACCGCTTCATCAAGCAAAGAAAGCGGTGGCAATCCGCCAATGGCCATGTCTTGAAACAGTGGCCGCTGTCGCTCGCGTTGTTTGGCTTCAATGGCTTTTTTAGAAGGCTCGGGCGTTACCGCTGGCTTGATCTCAAGGGTGTGCTCGACATCGCGCTGCCGGCGTTTTTCTTCCAGGCTTTCAGCGCGTTCAATGGCTGCCGACTCGCCGAGCTTGCGGTCTTGTCGCGCAGCAATCGTTGCGCGAATCGAAAGCGCCAGTGCTTCTGCAGCGCGGCCTACTCGCTCAGTCACATCAAGCCACGAAAAACGAAAGAACATTGAAAGCCCCAACACCACCAGGGCAAGCGCCACTAAGGTCAGGCCAATCGAGCCCACGGCCCAATCGCCAAAACTACCGATCACACTACCCAAAGCGCCACCCGGCATGAAAGCCAAGGGGCTATCGCCGAGGTTGGCACGTTGGGCCTCTAAGGCGCAGCTGCCCGAGAGCAACAAGGCAAAGCCCACCCAACGCCTTGCTGTAAACAACACCGGATCTTGCTCTTGCACCACGCGCGCGCTCATAAGCCCTGCTTTTTGTTGCTCACGAATGCGCCTTGCCGTGCGCCAGTTCACCCACGACAACGCCGCTGAAAGCGCCACGAACCAAACTGCTGAAACGCCAAAGCCAAAAAGCAGGGCATCGGCAGTCCATGCCCCAAAACGACCCAGCCAGTTCGAAGGCTCTGGCAACGGCCCTTGCTGGAACCATCCCGCATCGTCGGCAGACCAAGAAACCAGGGAGAGAAAAATCCAGATTGAGAAAGCGCCATAACCCAGCCATCGAAGCTCTGCACCCACGGCAGAAGGCTCGGAAGCCTTGCTGCGCGCAGAGTCCTGTTGTGGGCGGCGCGAGGGCCGTGCCGAAGACCGGCTTGAGCGAATCGCCATAATCCCCCGAATTCTATAATTGTCTCGATCTTTCCATTAAGAGGTGCCTCATGTCCCAATCCCCCACCCAACACCACCGCCTGATCATTCTGGGCTCTGGGCCTGCTGGCTACACCGCGGCCATCTACGCGGCACGCGCCAATTTGAGCCCCGTGTTGATTACTGGCATGGCCCAAGGCGGCCAACTCATGACCACCACCGAGGTTGAAAACTGGCCCGCAGAGCCCCACGGCGTGCAAGGCCCCGAGCTCATGCAGCGCTTTTTGGCCCATGCCGAAGCGTTCAAAACCCAGATGATCTTTGATCACATTCACACCGCCCACCTGAAAGAAAAGCCGATTCGGCTTGTGGGCGATGCCGGCCAATACACCTGCGATGCCCTGATCATTGCAACAGGCGCTTCGGCCCAGTATCTGGGCCTGCCCTCGGAGGAAGCCTTTATGGGCCGTGGCGTTTCGGGCTGCGCCACTTGCGATGGCTTTTTTTACAAAGGCCAAGAAGTCTGTGTTGTGGGCGGCGGAAATTCTGCAGTCGAAGAGGCCCTCTATCTATCCAACATTGCCAGCAAAGTCACGGTGATTCACCGTCGTGACAAATTTCGCGCCGAGCCCATTCTGATTGACCGTTTGTTGGAAAAAACAAAAAGCGGCAATGTCTCCATTGAGTGGAACCACACGCTTGACGAAGTGCTGGGCAACGACTCGGGCGTTACCGGTGTGCGCATCAAGCACGCACAAACAGGCGCTGCTAAAACGCTTTCAGTGCATGGTGTGTTTATTGCGATTGGGCACAAGCCCAATACCGATATTTTTGAAGGCCAGCTCGAGATGGCCAATGGCTATATCAAGACCCGCAGCGGTCTGGAGGGCAACGCTACAGCCACCAATATTGCAGGCGTATTTGCTGCCGGCGATGTGCAGGATCACATTTATCGCCAGGCGGTCACCAGTGCCGGTACGGGTTGTATGGCGGCGCTCGATGCGCAGCGGTATCTGGAACAGTGATATGGATCGCCACGCTGCGCTCGCGATGACGAATGAATTTAC
>CAYTWR010000026.1:8494-20561 GCA_964442225.1 uncultured Burkholderiaceae bacterium
CTCGCGATGACGAATGAATTTACGGCCCTCGCGATGACGTGCTTCTTTAATCCGTCATTGCGAGGAACGAAGTGACGAAGCAATCCATTGACGGCGATTTGTTTCTAGCGGCAGTCGCCGACGCAAAGCCGCTGCCCCCCACACCCTTGCCGCCTTCGGTGCGGGCCAAGGCCAAGCCAGCGCCCCTGCCTTTGCAACGCATGCAAGACGAGCACGAGGCCCTGCAAGCCTCGCGACTTTCAGACATGACACCCGAAACATTGCTGGAAAGCGACGAGGCGCTCTCGTTTGCCCGCCATGGAATTTCAAGTGACACGCTGCGCAAGCTTCGACGCGGCCACTGGAGCGTGCAAGCCAGCCTGGATTTGCATGGCCTGCGAAGCGATGAGGCGCGCGAGGCCTTTGTAGAATTTCTAAAACATTGCGGACACAAAGACATTCGCTGTGTCCGCATTATTCACGGCAAGGGCTTGGGTTCGATCAACAAGCAGCCGGTGCTCAAAGGCAAGGTGCTCGCCTGGCTGATGCAGCGTGAAGAAGTGTTGGCGTATTGCCAGGCGCCTGCCAATGACGGTGGCAGCGGCGCCGTTCGGGTATTGCTTAAACAGCCGCGTCGCCCGTCTCGCCAGTTCTGATTCGAATCACCTGATCGATCGACTGAACAAAAATTTTGCCATCGCCAATGCGGCCGGTGCGTGCAGCGTTGACCACGGCCTCGACGGCGCGATCGCAAAGCTCATCGGGAACAACCGCCTCGATTTTGATCTTGGGAAGAAAATCCACAATGTATTCTGCGCCCCGATAGACCTCGGTATGGCCTTTTTGGCGTCCAAAGCCTTTCACATCGGTCACGGTCAGGCCGGTCACGCCCACATCGGCCAAGGCCTCTCGAACCTGATCTAGCTTGAAGGGTTTCACGATTGCGGTAATGAGTTTCATGATCTTCGCCTTATGGTCAGTCGGATTGCTCAGTAAATTGATTGGTTAAAGGATACCGCCAATCGCGGCCAAATGCCCGACGGCTGATTCGCACGCCGGGCGCAGCCTGACGGCGCTTGTATTCGCTAAGACGCACCAACCCAAGCACGCGATCCACTTGCGCGCCGGCATGGCCCGAGCCAATGATCTGGCTGCGGCTCTCACCTTTTTCGATATAACGCTCCAAAATGTCATCTAGCACGGGGTAAGGCGGCAGGCTATCTTGATCGGTTTGATTCGGGCGAAGCTCTGCGCTGGGGGCCCGCGTGAGCACCCGTTGCGGAATCACCGGTGCGCCGGTTTTTTGTACCGCGATGCGATTGCGCTCTTCACACAGCCGATACACCAGGCCTTTGAATACATCTTTGATCACGGCAAAACCGCCGGCCATATCGCCATACAGGGTGCAATAGCCCACGGCGATCTCTGATTTGTTGCCGGTGGCCAGCACCAAGGCCGATGTCTTATTTGAAATGGCCATCAGCAATGTGCCGCGAATCCGAGCCTGAATATTTTCTTCCGTAAGGTCTTGCGGCATGTTGGCAAACACTGGCGCCAGGCTTGCCTTGAATTGTTCGTAAAGGCTGCTGATCTCAATATGATCAAGACGAACGCCTAAGGCATGAGCACAGGCTTTTGCATCGTCAATGCTGATTGCAGCGGTATACGGCGAAGGCATCATGACAGCGCGAACATTCTCGGGGCCCAGTGCATCGACCGCAATGGCCAAGACCAGCGCCGAATCCACACCACCCGATAGCCCCAACACCGCGCCCTTAAACCCGTTTTTACGAACATAGTCGCGCGTGCCCAGCACCAGCGCCTGATACGCCTGCTGCTCGAGCGACAAATCGGGCTCAATGCGATGCGTGATCGAATCATTCGCGCCTGCCACATCGAAGTAATCCACAAGCAGCAAGTCTTCTTCAAACTGCTTAGCCCGCGCCACAATGCGACCCTCGCTGTCCAAGGCGAAAGAGCCGCCATCAAACACTAATTCGTCCTGGCCTCCAACCAAATTGCAAAACACGGTGGGCAGGCCGAGCCGGGAAGAATAGGTACGCACCACTTCAAGACGCTCAGCGCTTTTATTGACATGAAAAGGCGAGGCGTTGATGGACAGCAGCACCTGAGCGCCCGCGGCCTTGGCCATGGCGGGCGCCCGGGCCGCCCAGATGTCTTCACAAATATTGACCCCGAAACGCACGCCATTGACTTCGAAAACACAGGGGGCGCCATCGGGCACGAAGTAGCGCTGCTCATCGAACACCGCATAGTTGGGAAGCTCGAGCTTGCCGTAGTGGCCAATCACCTTGCCATAACGAATGACCGTGGCCGCATTAAAGGTATGTTCGCCACGACGCTTGGGATGGCCCACTACAACGGTGACATCGGTGAGCGTCTTTAACGACTCACACAGCGTTTCAAGGGCTGCGTCGACCTGCGATAAAAACGCGGGGCGAAGCAAGAGGTCTTCTGGCGGATAGCCCGTCAACGACAACTCGGGCGTAACAACCACCAAGGCACCCTGATCCTGGGCGGCCTTGGCTGCATTCACGATCCGCTGGATGTTGCCCGACAGATCTCCAACATGGCTGTCGATCTGGGCAACGGCGATCTTGAGCATTTAGTCTTTGTTCTCGCGCTTATAGCGCGCCAGGCCATCGATGATTTCTTTTTTGGCAGCCTCAAGGCCTTCCCAGCCCTTGACCTTGACCCACTTGCCCTTTTCCAGATCTTTGTAGTGCTCAAAGAAATGCTGAATCGCTTTAAGCCGCTGCGGGTTCACATCGTCAATGCTCTTCCAGTGGTTATACATGTCCAGCACCTTGTCAATGGGCACCGCTAACAGCTTGGCATCGCCGCCCGCCTCATCTTCCATGACCAGCATGCCCACCGCGCGGCAAGGCACAACCGAGCCCGGGGCCACTGCATAGGGCGTGACCACCAAAACATCGACAGGGTCGCCATCATCGGAAATGGTGTCGGGGATGTACCCATAGTTGCAGGGGTAATACATGGCAGTGGTCATGAAACGGTCGACGAACAAGGCTCCGGTTTCTTTATCAACCTCGTACTTGATCGGGTCGGAGTCGGCGGGGATTTCAATGATCACATTGAATTCATCCGGCACCTTTTTGCCGGCGGTCACATTCTTTAAAGCCATGATGGGGGGTCTCCCTGTGGGTAAAATGTCGGCGCGAAACCCTTGCATTCTAAGGGATTCCCCCAGCCAAAGGCCGGCATTTTGCCTGCTCGAATCTGGGAAGCTCGGCAGCACCAAAACAACAATTTGTTTATCTAGAGGAGAAACCCATGTCCATGGGACTGAACCTGGCCTTGCTCTGCGGAGCCCTGGCCATTTTGTACGGCATTGTTTCCAGCCGCTGGATTCTGGCAAAGCCCGCCGGCAATGCCCGCATGCAAGAGATTGCGGCCGCCATTCAAGCAGGCGCTTCGGCGTATCTGGGCCGCCAGTACCGAACGATTGCAATCGTTGGCGTTGTGATTTTTATTTTGATTGCGGTGGTACCGGGCCTTGGCCTTGACACGGCAATTGGCTTTGCAATTGGCGCAATCTTGTCGGGTGCGGCTGGCTTTATTGGCATGAACATCAATGTGCGTGCGAATGTGCGCACAGCCGAGGCCGCACGCGGGGGCATTAACCCGGCGCTCGCGATTGCCTTTCAGGGCGGTGCGATCACTGGCATGTTTGTGATTGGCCTGGGCTTGGTCGGTGTTGCCGGCTTTTATGCTTTTGAGCTGGCCCGCACGGGCGATGTATTAAAAGCCTTGCACCCCTTGGTGGGGCTGGCCTTTGGCTCGTCGCTGATCTCGATTTTTGCGCGACTTGGCGGCGGAATCTTTACCAAGGGCGCCGATGTGGGCGCAGACCTGGTGGGCAAAGTCGAAGCCGGCATTCCCGAGGACGATCCCCGCAACCCCGCTGTGATTGCCGATAACGTGGGCGATAACGTGGGCGATTGCGCCGGCATGGCCGCCGACTTATTTGAAACCTATGCCGTGACGGTGATTGCCACCATGCTCTTGGGTGCACTGCTGATGAAAGGCATTGCTGCCGATGCAGCGATTTACCCCTTGGCCTTGGGTGGTGTGTCGGTTGTGGCGTCGATCATTGGCTGCTTCTTTGTGAAGTATTCTGGCACCGGCAAGATCATGACAGCGCTGTATAAGGGCCTGATCGTTGCGGCCGTGCTTTCGATCATTGCGTTTTACTTTGTGACCGACTGGATCATGGGCGGCGCTGCGGCCGCAATTCCGGGCATGACCGTGATGAACCTGTGGCTGTCTTCAGTCGTGGGCATTGCACTGACGGCTGCCATGGTGGTGATCACCGAGTACTACACCGCCACCGAATACGGCCCGGTGCGTCATGTCGCTTCAGCGTCTGAAACTGGCCATGCCACCAATATCATTGCCGGTATTGCCGTGTCCATGCGCTCGACCGCACTGCCTGTGCTCTCGGTCTGCGTGGCAATTTTTGTAGCGTACTCGCTTGCCGGTTTGTATGGCATTGCAATCGCGGCAACCTCCATGCTCTCGATGGCGGGCATTATTGTGGCGCTTGATGCCTATGGCCCGATTACCGATAACGCCGGCGGCATTGCCGAGATGGCGGAGCTGCCCAAAGATGTGCGCAATGTGACTGACCCGCTCGATGCCGTGGGCAACACCACCAAGGCTGTGACCAAGGGCTATGCCATTGGCTCGGCAGGCTTGGCCGCCCTTGTGTTGTTTGCCGATTACACCCATGCGCTCGAAGGCATGGGCCAGGCCATCAAGTTCGACTTGTCGGACCATGAAGTGATTATTGGCTTGTTTATCGGCGGCATGATTCCGTATCTCTTTGGCGCGATGGCCATGGAAGCCGTAGGCCGTTGCGCAGGCGCAGTGGTGACTGAAGTGCGCCGCCAGTTTCGCGAGATCAAGGGCATTATGGAAGGCACCGGCAAGCCGGAATATCACACTGCAGTCGACCTGCTGACCAAGGCCGCGATCAAGGAAATGATCATTCCTTCGCTGCTGCCGGTGGTGGTGCCGGTAGTGGTAGGCTTGGCGTTAGGCCCCAAAGCCTTGGGCGGCATGCTCATGGGCACGATCGTGACCGGCTTGTTTGTGGCCATTTCAATGTGTACGGGTGGCGGTGCATGGGATAACGCCAAAAAGTACATTGAAGATGGCAACTTCGGCGGCAAAGGGTCCGATGCTCACAAGGCTGCAGTGACCGGCGATACGGTGGGTGATCCTTACAAGGACACGGCAGGCCCTGCGGTGAACCCCTTGATCAAGATCATTAACATCGTGGCACTGTTGATCGTGCCCATTTTGCCGATGGCTTAATCGTCATCCCGCGCAATGACGCTATAACTTCGCTGCCGCCTTCCAATGGAAGGCGGCAGTTTCATTTTCAGACAAGCTTTCCGCGATTTCTGCAAGCGCCACATGAGTCGCTGCCATGGGTTTAGCACGCAGCGATGTTTCAAAATGCATGCGCGCCTTGCCCCACAATTTTTCACGCTGACACAAACGCCCGAGGGCCCAATGCAACTCGGGATCTTGCGGATGTTTGGCCAGCCAAGGCTCTAAAAACGCAAGCTGCTCGCCGTTTTTTCCCTGGCAGCGGCCATATAACAAGGCCAAGCCTGAATCCCATTCTTTTTTCAGTGCCGCCTCAATCAGCGCAATGGCTTGCGCATCGCGGCCCTGCTCGATCCAGGCCCGCGCCACTGCATGCTTTAAGCGCAATGCCACCGAAGAAGGCAAGGCCTTGCGGTTTTCAAGCAGCCGCGTGATTCGTAGCACGTCGTCCCAGTTTTTGCATTGCTGATGCGCTTTGAGCGCAAGGCGCAGGCTATGAATGCTGCGTTTGTCGCTTTGACTCAAGGGCGATAACGCAGCCAGGGCCTGTTCACCATTTTGGTCGCGCACCGCAAAGTCGGCTTCAAGCAAGGCGGCGAGCTGCGGATCAATTGACGTGTCGGCCGCTGCGGCTGTTTTCGCAGCCTGTAAAAACTGCGCTCGTTGTTCGGTGTCGTGAAGCTCGTGGGCGGCACATGCCGCAATGACATTGGCCGCAGTGATCGCAGCAGGCGCTTCGCGTGCAAGATCAATATCGCTCAACAGCTCTTTGGAAGACTTGATTGAGCGCACAAAGCTTCCCTCGAAATACTGCGCAATGGCCAACGAAAGAATCTTGAGTCGCTTGGCCTGAATTTTTCGCAGGCGATAACGACGAATTCGCGCGGGCAAATCGAGCACCAACGCCAGCACGCGCACCAGCAACAAGGTCAACGCCAACAGCAACAGCAACGCAAGCAAGGCGGCCTGCAGCGAGAGCTCCACCTGATAAGGCGGCAGCCACAGCACCACCTGGCCCCAATCAAGCTCTAATGCAAGGCTTGAGCCCACCAAGACCCCCAAGGCCACAATTAGCAGCAAAAGCTTGATCATTGTGAAGCCCCCGGCATGAGCTGGGCCAAGGCTTTCAGTGAGGCCTCGGGCTCGGGCAAACGCAGGCCAGGCGCCTTAGCTTGCAGGTCTTTTAGCGAATCGCGAAAGGCAATCACGGCCGCATGGTCTGCATCAAAGGCCTGGGCAAGAATTGCCTGTGCCAAGCCAAGCTCGGTGGCAAACAGTTGTGGGTTACGCAGCTCCAATGCAGCCATTGCAAACTCAATTCGAAAACGCAACTGCTCAGTCAGAATACGGCCCTGCTCGGGCGTGCGAAAACTGGATTGACGATCTTCAACGCGGCGCACCTTAACCACTTCAGCAATTTTTTGACTCAGCGCATTGAACATGCGGCCCCAATAGGTATCGGTTGCACTTGGCGCGCCTTGATCAGTGTTTGGCACCACAACGGCCGAGCCGCTGTGTGGCACAAACAGATTCGGCAGCGAGTCGATTTGCGCCGACATGCGTTCAAGCTGTGACTTCAGGGATTCGATATTGGGCCGTTGCGCTTGGGCAATACGGGCACGATCGGCAGCCAGCGCCGAGCGCAGTGCTGCGACACGCGTGGGCGAGGCTGAATTGGCAAGCCGTGACTCCAGTGTTTTTAGCATGGCGATAGCCGCCTGAGGGTCTTTGCCAATCGCAAGGCTATCGGCAACGAGCTGCAACGACACCGAGAGCTCGCGCAACAGTGCAGGGTCGACCATCGGTTCGCTGGGATCAACGGCAGCCGCCTTGGGCGCGGTAGGCGCGGCGTCGGGCACCGTGCCTGCGGTGCCTGACCCCATAGGGGCCTTGGGAGCGCGACCCTGCAGCAGCCACCAGCCAGCGCCCAAGAGCACGGCCAGGGCCAACAACGCCACAATAAATTTCTTACCAGTGGTTCCCATAGATGAAAAGATCGTCAGTTATGTGCTGCGCGTCAAGTCGCACTCGATGAATGGGCCCAAGGCCTGCGTGCACCAGCTGAGTGGCGATCGCCAAATGTTGTGTGCACCAGGAAAATTGCAAGGGATCCAAGCCGCGCGCTCTTATCAGCTCTAAGACTCGGGCAATCACGGTCGTTGAGGTGATCACAATGCCGATTTCACCAGGCTTGGCCTGAGCCAGCTGCTGCCACAACGGCTCGGGCCAATCCACATTGATTCGCTCGTAAATGGGATACGAGCCAGCCTGCGCACCGCGGGCCTTCAAGCCTTCGCGCAGTGTCGGCCGATTATCTGCACCCTCGATGACTAAAAACTGTTGCTCGGCCCATGACCAGCCCTGTTGCGCTGCCACCCGATCAAGCGCCGCCAACGTGCTATGCGCATCGGATTTTTCGGTCTCTGCAGAAACCACCACTTCGGCTTGCGGCACATGGGCAAGTGAACGCAAGAGTTGATCGCGCGTGCCATTGCCTACCGCTGCATAGCGCAGCGCATGCTGTGACAGATCGATATTGAGGCGCTTTGCAAGTGCGCCAAAGGCCACCACACTGGCCGGGCTTGTCAACACAAGCCACGGATTGGGAGCGCGAAGATGCGACTCTAAAACTGCAGAATCCGGGCTTAACAATGCAAGCACCTGCAGGGGCGCAGAAATAATGCGAGGGTCTTGTGGCAATGGCGCCGCGCCTTGAACCGGGTCACGCCACAAAGGCCGCGCAAGAATGGCTCGTTCCATGCTGCCCGGTGCGCAGCAGACCCTAGGCCACGCCCAGGGATTTCAAAATATCGTGAGCACCTTGCTGTGCCAGCACTTGCGAAGCCTGTAAACCAAGCGCCTCGGGGTCGGTACCGGTGCACTCGGCACGCAAGACCTTCGAGCCATCGGTCATGGCGACCAAGGCACGCAGCCGCAGCGTCTTGCCATCGGGCTCGGAGACACAATAGGCTGCAAGCGGCACCTGGCAGCTGCCACCCAAGGCACGCGACACCGCACGCTCGGCGCGCACTTCGCGAAAAGTTTTTTCATCGGCCAGGGGCTGCAAGGCCTGGCGAATGCCATGGCCATCGGCACGAATTTCAATGCCCAGGGCGCCCTGGCCTGCTGCGGGCAAGAGCACTTCGGGCGCGATGACTTGGCGAATGCGCTGCGCCAAGCCCAAGCGCTTTAAGCCCGCCGCTGCAAGAATAATGGCCTGCATGTCACCGCGATCAAGCTTGGATAAACGCGTGTCGAGATTGCCCCGCAAGGGAACGATCTGCAGGTGCGGGTAACGGGCCTTGAGCTGGGCTTCGCGGCGCAGGCTCGATGTGCCCACGACCGCCCCCTGGGGCAGGTCGTCCAAGCTCGCGAAATGATTGGAAACAAAGGCATCTCGCGGGTCTTCACGCTGCATCACGCAGGCCAGCTCAAAGCCTTGCGGAAGCTCCATGGGCACATCTTTGAGCGAATGCACTGCCAAATGGGCTTTGCCCTCTTCCAGCGCGGTCTCGAGCTCTTTCACGAACAGGCCCTTGCCACCGACCTTGGACAGGGTTCGATCAAGAATCTGGTCGCCTCGGGTGGTCATGCCCAGGATTGAAACCGGAGCGCCACTAGACTGGGAGAGAAGATTTTGGACATGGTGGGCCTGCCACATGGCCAAACGGCTTTCGCGCGATGCAATAATCCACATATTCTGAAGTGTATCAATCAAATGACCGAACAATTTTCCAAGAAAAATCAGGGCTGGTCCGGCCGGTTTGCAGAGCCTGTGTCGGAACTTGTGCAGCGCTATACAGGCTCGGTCTTTTTTGACCAACGGCTTGCACGGTTCGACATACAGGGCTCGCTTGCCCATGCCGAGATGCTAGCGCATGTGGGCTTGATTTCTAAACAGGACTTGGCCGACATTGAGCGCGGCATGGCCCAAATCCTTTCAGAAATCGAATCGGGTCGTTTTCAATGGTCGCTGGCCTTGGAAGATGTTCACCTGAATATTGAAAAGCGGCTCACCGATTTGATTGGCGATGCAGGCAAACGGCTGCACACTGCAAGAAGCCGCAATGATCAGGTGGCCACCGATATTCGCTTGTGGGTGCGGGCCACGATTGATGAAATGCTCTCGGCATTAAACGCCCTGAAAGCCTCACTCTTGGATCAGGCTGAAAAAAATTCTGAAACCATCATGCCGGGCTTTACGCACCTGCAAGTGGCTCAGCCCGTGACCTTTGGCCATCATCTGCTGGCCTATGTGGAAATGTTTTCGCGCGATGAAGAACGTTTGATCGATTGCAGAAAACGTGTGAACCGTTTGCCGCTGGGGGCCGCTGCACTGGCGGGCACTTCTTACCCCATTGATCGCGAGCGGGTAGCCAAGACCCTGGGCTTTGAGGGTGTGTGCGCCAATTCGCTCGACGCGGTGAGTGATCGTGACTTTGCCATTGAATTTACCAGCAGCTGCGCATTGATCATGACCCACATCTCGCGCTTAAGCGAAGAACTGATTTTGTGGATGACGCCACGGGTGGGCTTTATTGATCTGCCTGATCGTTTCTGCACGGGCTCTTCAATCATGCCGCAAAAGAAAAACCCCGATGTACCGGAACTTGCCCGCGGCAAAAGCGGCCGGGTTTATGGGCATTTAATGGGGCTGCTCACATTAATGAAAGCCCAGCCGCTGGCCTATAACAAAGACAATCAGGAAGATAAAGAGCCCCTTTTTGACACCGCCGATACGGTGATCGACACGCTGCGGGTATTTGCAGAAATGATGGCAGGGCTACAGGTCAATGCGCAGTCAATGCGGGCGGCGGCGTTTGAAGGCTACTCCACCGCCACGGATTTGGCCGACTATTTGGTGAAAAAAGGCCTGCCGTTTCGCGATGCCCATGAGGCGGTCGCGCTTGCCGTGCGGGCGGCCTCTGAGCAGAAAAAAGATTTGTCGCAGCTGTCGCTTGCCGAGCTGCAGGCCTTTAACGCGCTGATCAGTGATGATGTGTTTGAAGTGCTGAAAGTCGAAGGCTCCGTGGCCGCACGCAATCATGTTGGCGGCACGGCCCCTGAGCAAGTCAACGCCCAGATCAAGCGACATCGCTCCTTGCGTTAAACGCACCTTAACGCTTGCGCTGCGGCGGCAAGTCCGTGCAAGTGCCCGAAAACAGCTCAGCAACCATGCCGATGGATTCGCCAAGCGTTGGGTGTGGGTGAATGGTTTTACCGATATCGTGAGCATCACAGCCCATCTCGATTGCAAGCGCAAACTCGCCAATCATGTCGCCCGCATGCGTGCCC
Source organism: uncultured Burkholderiaceae bacterium (assembly GCA_964442225.1). Taxonomy (GTDB): domain Bacteria; phylum Pseudomonadota; class Gammaproteobacteria; order Burkholderiales; family Burkholderiaceae_A; genus Lacustribacter. Next base: position 19,148 of record CAYTWR010000026.1, read on the forward strand.
ACAATGGCACCACCAATCACTCGGTGCGATTCGGGATCTACAATGATCTTGGTAAAGCCTTCATCTCGGCCATTCGCAATCGCACGGCCCGAAGCCGCCCATGGGAACACTGCTTTTTCAATCTTCATTCCCCTGGCCTTGGCGTCGTCTTCGGTAATGCCCACCCAAGCCACCTCGGGGTCGGTGTAGGCGACCGAGGGAATGACCCGGGCATCGAAAAATGCTTTCTCGCCATGTGCGGCTTCTGCGGCCACATGGGCCTCGTGTACGGCTTTATGCGCCAACATGGGCTGGCCCACAATGTCACCGATGGCAAAGATATGCGGCTGATTGGTGCGCATTTGTGCATCGACCGCAATAAAGCCGCGATCATTGACAGTCACCCCTGCGAGATCTGCGCCGATTGCAGCGCCATTGGGCTTGCGGCCAACCGCCTGCAAGACTAAGTCATACACCTGGGGTTCAGCCGGTGCACCCTCGCCTTCGAACTTGACATGAATGCCGTCGGGCTTTGCCTCTGCGCCAACGGTTTTGCACTTCAGCATGAGGTTATCGAACCGATGCGCATTGTATTTCTGCCAGACTTTCACCAAGTCGCGATCCGCGCCTTGCATGAGGCCATCTAACATTTCTACAACATCAATACGCGCGCCCAGCGTGGAATACACAGTGGCCATTTCCAGGCCAATAATGCCGCCGCCAATCACTAACATGCGCTTGGGCCGAAACTTGAGTTTCAATGCGCCCGTGGAAGTGACAATGCGATCGTCTTGTGGCAAAAACGGCAGCTTCACCGCTTCAGAGCCTGCCGCAATAATGGCCTTTTGAAAGCCAATCACTTTTTTGCTGCCATCTTCAGCCGTGACTTCCAGGTGATAGCTGTCAATGAACTTACCGGTGCCTTGCACCACTTGCACTTTGCGGGCCTTGGCCATGCCGGCCAAGCCGCCGGTGAGTTTTCCAACCACTTGCGATTTGTAATCGCGCAGCTTGTCGAGATCAACTTGCGGCTCGCCAAAGGTCACGCCGTGCGATGCGAAACTCTTGGCCTCATCCATCACAGCGGCGACATGCAACAGGGCTTTGGAAGGAATACAGCCCACGTTTAAGCACACGCCACCCAATGTGGGATAGCGCTCGACCAAGACGGTGTTCATGCCCAAGTCGGCTGCGCGGAAGGCTGCCGAGTAGCCGCCAGGGCCTGCGCCGAGCACGAGCATGTCACAGGTAATGTCGGAGCTGCCTGCGAAGCGTTTGATGGCGGCTGATGACGACGCGACCGTCGCGGTGTCTGCCGGGCTCGGCCCTCGACTCGAAATCTCTCTTGACTCGTCTCGGGCCGACCCGACGGCCCCCGCCTTCGTATCGTCATCGCCTTGGATTGCCACGGCACCTTCGGTGCCTCGCAATGACG
>CAYTWR010000027.1:0-5172 GCA_964442225.1 uncultured Burkholderiaceae bacterium
CCTTGCGCGTGACCGTTTGAATCGTTTGCAGCCTTCGCTTCCGAGATAGCCCGGGTCTGGGCCACAATTAGCCATGAACATTGAAACCCTGTTGCGCGAAACCATTGCGCGCAAAGCGTCTGACCTTCACTTGTCATCGGGCACGCCCGCCATGATCCGGGTTGATGGCGATTTGCTGCCGGTGTCGCAAGAGCCCTTGCACAGCAAAGACATTGAAGCAGCCGCTGCATCGCTCATGAATGAATCTCAGCGTTCCCGTTTTGAAGCCCAACGCGAGTGCGATTTTTCGTTTGAGCTTGCGGGCGTATCTCGCTTTCGAGCCAATGTGTTTTGGCAGGCGCGTGGGGCCTCGGTCGCCTTTCGCCCCATTGCGCGCGATATGCCGAACCTGGATCAGCTTGGCGCGCCCAAGCTGTTTGCAGAGTTAGCCAACAAACCGCGCGGCCTGGTGTTGGTGACCGGGCCTACGGGCTCGGGCAAAAGCACTACGCTTGCGGCCATGGTGAATTGGCTCAATCAAACCGAAGCCAAACACATTTTGACCATTGAAGATCCCATTGAGTTTGTGCACACGCCCAAGCGTTGCCTGGTTCAGCAGCGCGAGGTGGGCGGCCACACCTTAAGTTTTGCCAATGCATTGCGCTCGGCGCTGCGCGAAGACCCCGATGTGATTTTGGTGGGCGAGCTCCGGGATTTGGAAAGCATTCGCTTGGCCTTGACTGCAGCCGAAACGGGCCATTTGGTGCTCGGCACTTTGCATACATCGGGTGCGGCCAAAACCATTGACCGAATCATTGATGTGTTTCCGGCAGAAGAAAAAGAGCTGGTGCGCACCATGCTTTCAGAATCGATTGAAGCAGTGATTTCGCAGGTGTTGTGTAAACGTGCAGAGGGCAAGGGCCGTGTTGCAGCCTATGAAATTATGCTCGGCAGCCCGGCGATTCGAAATTTGATTCGCGAAGGAAAACTTGCGCAGGTGTATTCGGTCATGCAAACGGGCAGCGCAAGTGGCATGCAAACACTCGATCAATCGTTATCAAGCTTGGTGCAACAGGGCCGAATTGCTAAAGAAGAAGCGGCAAGCAAAGCCCGCTATCCCACGCAGCTATAAAAACAAAAACGCCAGCAATTGCTTGCTGGCGTTTTTGGCGAGTTTAAGTCGCGCTACAACAATTACTTCTTGGGAGCCTCGGCAGGTGCCGGAGCTGCAGGCTGAGCCGGTGCAGCGTCAGCAGGCTTTTGCTCAGCTGCGGGAGCAGGAGCGGGAGCAGGAGCAGCAGCTTCTTCTTTCTTGCCGCAAGCAACAACACCAAGAGCCACGATCAGGGCAGCCAGGAGAGACTTGTTCATTTTTACTTTTTCCTTAAGGTAAGAAAACGATGAAATTGCCACCTAGGGTAATTACCCGGTTAGCGACCGCAATCATAACGGATCCAGCCGTTTAAAAACGCCCGATAAACGAAATTTTTGTGCGCTGCCTCTAAGCTTGCACAGGCCGTGGGGGAAAGGGCTCGCGTGTTGGCAAGTTGCTCCAGGTCGGGTGGATTGCCACGGGCCTTCGGCCCTCGCAATGACGGGGTATCTTGCGCGGGCCCTGGCAATGACGATAGCCCGTCATTGCGAGGCCCTTCGGGCCGTGGCAATCCAAGCTCGATCTCTTCCCCGTTAAAGTAAAACTTCCCCTTCAAATATAGGAGCCGGCTTGCCGGTGCCAGCCTTAGCCCCGTCTTAGCGATTTTTCGGCTAAACACCGCCAGCGAATCGGGCTTGGCAGGTGGCTCAAACACTGCGGCCGGTGCGGGCTCCGACAGCACGCAGGCAATTCCCCGCTCAATGGTTTTGCGGCCAGGCAGGCTGTCTTGCACTTGCTTGGCCAAGGCCTTGATCAATTTTTTGGGAATTTCCCCCGGCGTGTCGGTGGCCGACAGCCAAGGGTCACGCCAATCACAATCTTGTAGCGTGTCAATGTGATGGCCCCACACACTATCGGCCAGCGAGACCCGGCCAGGCGCCCGAAAGCCAATCGACCAGGTCATGCAGCCGGGGCCTACGGCGGTGCCGCGGTGGGCCACGCCAGGGGGCAGATACAGCATGTCGCCAGGCTCGAGCACCCAATCGTGTTGGGCTTTGAAGTTTTTCAAAATCTTGAGCGGAACATTGGGCACAAGGGTGGGGTCGACGGTTTCAGAAACTTCCCAACGGCGCTTGCCTGCGGCTTGCACCAAGAACACATCGTAAGAATCTAAATGCGCGCCAATGCCGCCATCGGGCCCCGCCACGCTGATCATTAAATCGTCAAGCCGTGCTTCGGGCACAAACCGAAAGTGATCTAAAAACCGGTCGGCCTCGGGCAACAGCGTGTTGACCTGTTGCACCAGCACGGTCCAGCGCGGATCGTGCACCGAGGGAATTTCTTTTTGATCAAACGGGCCGTGTTGTAAGTTCCAGCGTTTCGATTTGCCCTCTTGGGTAATCATGCGCGACTCCGCTAGTTCATGGCTGCACAGCTTTAACACCTGCCCAATTGAAATGGGGGGCTTGAAATTGGGAAATGCTTGCCGCACCAGCAGCGGTTTTTTCTGCCAGTGCGTGCGCATGAATCGTTTGGGGCTTAAGCCCCCAAGCAAGGCGGTGGGCTGGTAAATGTCAGTGGCCATAATTTTTTAGAACAAAGAAAGTTGCGGCTTATTCGCAGTTTGTTGATTCAAGGCGTGTTGCTTTTGCTGGGCAAGCGCCATGACCGATTCGGGCAAGCCTGCAAGGCGGGCCACCTGAATGCCAAAGCTTCGGCTTGCGGGCCCAGGCTCAACCCTATGCAAAAACACCAAGCTGTGTTCGTGTTCAACGGCGCCCACATGCACGTTCACAATTCCAGGAATTAATTTTTCAAGTGCAGTGAGCTCAAAGTAGTGAGTGGCAAAAAGCGACAAACTTTTATTTTTTTCTGCAAGGGATTGGGCAATGGCCCATGCCAGGGCTAAGCCATCGGAAGTGGAGGTGCCACGGCCAATTTCATCCATCAGCACCAAACTGTTTTCGGTGGCTTGATGAAGAATCATGGCGGCTTCGGTCATTTCCACCATGAAGGTGGAGCGGCCACCGGCCAGGTCATCTGCCGCGCCAATGCGGGTAAAGATTCGATCGATCTCGCCCACCGTCGCTGATCGTGCTGGCACTGGCGCACCCATGCGGGCTAACACCGCAATTAAAGCAACCTGGCGCATATAGGTCGATTTGCCGCCCATATTGGGCCCGGTGATCACTTGCATGCGCTGGGTGTCATTTAAACAAGTGTCATTGGGCGTGAAATCGGGTGTGGTGAGCGCCAGCATGGGGTGGCGGCCTTCAACGATCCGAATTTCTGCCTGGTTCGATAAGGTGGGCAACACCCAATGATCTTGCGTAATAAAGCTGGCAAGCCCCATTTGGCAATCAAGCTGCGCTAACGCTTCGGCAGCGCTTTGCAGTTGCGGCACGAAGGCTTCAAGTTGATGAAGCAGCTCTTCGAACAAAAACTTTTCACGGGCCAGTGCCCGGTCGTTGGCCGAAAGCGCTTTCTCTTCAAAGGCCTTGAGCTCGGGAGTGATAAAGCGCTCGGCGTTTTTAAGGGTTTGGCGGCGCTGATAATCATCGGGTGTTTTCGAAAGCTGCCCCGCAGTGATTTCAATGTAATAGCCATGCACCGCGTTAAAGCCTACTTTCAAGTTGGCAATGCCAGTGCGCCCGCGCTCACGGGTCTCCATCTCAAGCAAAAATGCGCCGCTGTCGGCTTGAAGGCTTCGGTACTCATCAAGCTCAGCATCAAAGCCTGTGCGAATCACGCCGCCGTCGCGAATCTGCACGCTGCATTGCTCATCAATTGCCCGCTCCAACAAGGCTTGGCAGTGGGCAAGCGCGGGCTGTGTCAAGGCCGTTACGGTTTCCCGCATGATCGCTAAGTCATTGACCGCAAGCTGTGCGTTGAGCAATTCAATAATGTTGCTCAGTGCAATGAGCGATTGTTTCAGCGCCAAACATTCACGCGGCCGCACATTGCGCAGGCTAATGCGGCCCGCAATGCGGCTAATGTCAGAGATCGGCACAAACGCATCGCGCAGTCTCCTAAGCAGCTCGGTGGTGTGCTCACCAGTCACCAGCCATTGAATCACCGCTTGGCGCGCCTGCACTTGTGCGTTGTGCCGCAAGGGCGCGGCAATCCATTGCCGAAGCTTTCGGCTGCCTGCAGCAGTGACACAACGATCCATCACGGCGAGCAGGGTGGTTTGCGGGTTTGCATCGCTAAACAGCGGGCTCACGAGCTCCAGAGTTCTGCGCGCAATTGAATCGATTACCAGCGTGTCGTCGGCCCGGTAGTGCTGTGGGGCGCGCAAATGTGTCAGTGCGCGGCCTTGGCTTTTTTCTGCGTAATGAATTAGCGCTGCAATTGCGCGCAGGGCCAGCGGTGCCTGGTCAAGCTCATAGGCTGCAAGCGAGACTACACCCAGGCGGCTTTTTAAAATCTCGGCACCGCGCACCGCATCGAATTCCCAGGGCGGGCGGGTGGTGAGCGAGCCCCGATGGGAATTGCGTAGCGCAGAGATTTCGCTCACCAAGGTTTCTGCGGGGTTAATGTGTTCAAGCAAGGCCGCGGTGTCTGACACCTGAGCCCACAGCAGCTCGCCACTGGCCACATCGAGCCAAGCAAGTGCGGCGTGTTGGCCTTCTACTTCCACTGCGCAACACCAGGCTTGGGCGCGTTCGGGAATAAGGCCGGCCTCGTTTAATGTGCCAGGTGTAATGACCCGCACCACTTTGCGCTCAACCGGGCCTTTGGAGGTCGCTGGGTCCCCGATCTGTTCGCAGATGGCCACTGAGCGGCCAAGCGCCACGAGCTTGGCGAGATAGCCTTCGGCAGAATGGAATGGAACACCCGCCATGGGAATTGGCGCGCCCGCGCTCTGGCCTCGGGTGGTCAGCGTAATGCCCAGCAAGCGCGAGGCGGTTTGCGCGTCTTCAAAGAAGAGCTCGTAAAAATCCCCCATGCGATAAAAGACCAGCATGTCGGGGTACTCGGCCTTGACGGCCAAGTACTGCCGCATCATGGGGGTGTGAGAGTTAGTCGTCATTGCGTGGACCGCCACGGCCGCTTCGCGGCCTCGCGGTGACGAATAAAGCGTGCGGCCTCGCGGTGAC
>CAYTWR010000027.1:5272-20390 GCA_964442225.1 uncultured Burkholderiaceae bacterium
GCGGCCTCGCGGTGACGAATAAAGCGTGCGGCCTCGCGGTGACTCGTCTCGTCATTGCGAGCCCCGCAGGGGCGTGGCAATCCACGCTCAGGCATTGATAAGCCCTTTAAGTTTCGGGCCCTTTTCCGCCTTCGGCAATTGATAACGCGATAGCGTATTGACCATCTGTCCAAAGATCTTGGGCGATGCAGCGATAATATTTTCTTCAAACAGATACTCGCCATCGCCTTTAAAGTTCCCGACCAACCCGCCGGCTTCAAGAATTAACAGGCTGCCTGCTGCAGCATCCCAAGGCATTAAGCCCATCTCAAAAAACCCATCAAGCCTTCCGCAGGCCACATAGGCCAAATCAAGCGAAGCCGCCCCGGGCCGGCGCAGGCCCGCCGTTTTCTGAGTTAAGTCTTTAAACATGGAAACAAAAATATCCAGGCTTTCAAAGTCGCGAAACGGAAAGCCCGTGCCAATCAAGGCCTCGTCCATGCGATCGCGCTGCGACACACGAATGCGCCGATCGTTTAACTGTGCGCCTTTGCCTTTTGAAGCCACAAACAAATCGTTGTGCACCGGGTCGTAAATCACCGCTTGCGTAATTTGGCCGCGGTGCGACAGCGCAATAGAGACGGCGTATTGCGGAAAGCCGTGAATAAAATTAGTTGTGCCATCGAGCGGGTCGATGATCCACACATAGTCAGAAGTAATCGATCGTTTTCCATTGGCACCGGCCACCCCGGTTTCTTCGGCCAGAAAATCATGGTCGGGGTAGGCGGTCGAGAGCACCTCGATAATCGCGGCTTCGGCCGCGCGATCCACTTCGGTCACAAAGTCGTTGGGGGCTTTGCGGCCGATCTTCAAAAGATCAAGGTCTAGGCTTGCGCGGTTAATAATGCTTCCGGCGCGGCGAGCGGCTTTAACTGCCGTATTCAGCAATGGGTGCATGGTCAGATCGTTTAAGGAGCGAGAAAAAACAGGGCATGATTGCGCCTATGTCCAATTCTAGTGCCTTTCGAGAGATCCTTAAGCGGGTGCGTTTCGTGCTGGTCGAGCCCAGCCACCCCGGCAATGTGGGGGCCAGCGCCCGCGCCTTGCAGGCCATGGGCGTTGATCAGCTCTGGCTAGTCAATCCCGAAGATCCCAAGATTGCAAGTCGCAGCGATGCAGTGGCCTTGTCTTCCGGCGCTGCACGCGTGCTTGGGCAATCGCGAATCGGCACTTTGCAAGAAGCGCTGGGCCCGGCCACCTGGAGCTGCGCCATGAGTGCGCGGGTGCGGGAGTTCGAGCCACCGCGACTCAGTTTGGAAGAGGCCTGCGAGTCTTTGGTGGAGCATTTGTCACAGGTGTCAGACACCTGCGACACCGCAGCGTTTGTGTTTGGCCCCGAGCGTTCGGGGCTTTCCAATGATCATCTTTTGCAGTGTCGCCATGTTTGCAGCCTGGATGTGGAAGAGAAATTCAGCTCATTGAACCTTTCGCAGGCGGTACAAGTCGTGGCCTATGCACTGCGACGGGCAGCGCGATTGCGCGATCTGTCTGCAATCGCAATGCCTTCGGGCAATAACCGCGAGACCGCCAAGCCCGCCAATCACGAGATGGTCGAAGGCCTGCATGCCCACTTGATTCAGGTGGCCATCAAGGTGGGTTATCTTGACCCTTCTAACCCCGGTCGTTTTAATGAGCGGCTGCGGCGGCTGTTGGCTCGCAAAGACATGTGGGAAGACGAAGTCCAGATGCTGCGTGGGCTTTGCACAGAAATTGAACGGCGCACCTGATACTCTTTCGACTATGTTTACCACGCTAAGAGAAGATATTCGCGCGATTCTTGATCGCGACCCTGCCGCACGCGGGTTTTTCGAGGTGCTCACCTGCTATCCGGGCTTGCATGCCCTGTGGCTGCATCGATTAGCCCATGCGTTTTGGGCTACGCGTTTGGGGCCCTTGAAATGGTTTGCGCGTTTTATTGCCATGGTCTCGCGCTGGTTGACCGGTATTGAAATTCACCCGGGTGCAACACTGGGCCATGGCGTGTTCATTGATCACGGCATGGGCGTGGTGATTGGCGAAACCACCGAGATCGGCGATCACTGCACGATCTATCAGGGCGTAACACTGGGCGGCACCTCGTTAGTGAAGGGCAGCAAACGACACCCCACGCTGGAGTCGCGCGTGGTGGTGGGCGCGGGCGCAAAAGTCTTGGGGCCGTTTACTGTGGGCGAGGGCGCCAAGATTGGCTCAAATGCCGTTGTGGTGAAGGCGGTGCCGCCAGGGGCCACGGTAATTGGAATTCCCGCGCGCATTGTCGATGAGCAATACGCCGATTCAATGGCACGGCAGGTGGAAGGCGATCGCTTCGCGGCCTATGGCGTGGTGCCGGGCATGCAAGACCCGATTGATGTGGTGCTGCATCAGCTTGTTGATGAGATGAAAAAACAGCAAGCGGAAATTGAGCGGTTGAAGCAGAAATGACCGTCATCGCGAGCGCAGCGTGGCGATCTGCGCAAGTAGATTGCCACGTCGCCGCAAGCGGCTCCTCGCAATGACGAATTACTGAACCCGCCATTGCGACGGACTCTCTTACCCGTCATTGCGAGGGGCTGAAAGCCCCGTGGCAATCCACCGGCCGTACACCCCCCGAATCCACCCACAACCCACCCCCGCGCACAAGCGCGCCGCTGGCATCCACCTCCCAATCCGGCAATACCCAGCGGGCCTTGCCATTGGGCATAAGGCTCACACCGGGCCGGTGAGTATGGCCATGCAACAAGATATCGGCCCGCAAACGATCGGCCAGCAATTGGGCTTCTTCGATCGTGACATCCATGATGTCTTCGGCCTTCTCTGCTTTTTCCATGCCGCTTTTTGCACGCAGCTCGGCAGCGATTGCAAGCCGCGCCGACAAAGGCTTGGTTAAAAAATCTTCTTGCCAGCGTGGATTGCGCACCGTTTGCCGTAGCTGCTGATACCCAATGTCACGCGTGCACAGCGCATCGCCATGCGTGAGCGCAACGCGCGGGCCGTTGTCAATGACCAGCACCGATGGGTCGTGCAGCAAATGTGCGCCACACTGATTGGCCAATTTTTTGCCGATCAAAAAATCGCGATTGCCATGGGCGATATAAATCGCAATGCCGTGGGCATTGATCGCGCGCAGCAGCTCCAGCACCTCGCACACACAAGCGGTGTCGGCTTCGCCCACACAATCGAGCAGGTCATCGCCAATCCAGGCATCGAACAAATCGCCCAACAAAACTAATGCATCAGGCGTTTGCGGGCTGTTGAGCGTGTTGGCCTTAAGCCAGGCCAGAAACGCGCGGGTGAGCGCTGGTCGGTGATGGCTTAAGTGAGTGTCGGAACACAGCAATGCACAGCGAACGGGAACTAAAGGCGCGTTCGAGAAATCAGGGTTCGCTGCGCTTGCCATGGCAATGCGTTAGTTCAGCACTTCGGCTTTCAGAATGGTGACAGGCTCAACAGGCACATTCTGATGAAAGCCGCTGTTGCCGGTCTTCACCTTCTTGATCTTGTCGACCACTTCCGTTCCCGCGGTGACTTTGCCAAATACTGCATAGCCCCAGCCTCGCTCGGTGGGCGAGCTGAAGTTCAGAAAATCATTGTCGGCCACATTGATAAAAAACTGGGCTGTGGCCGAATGCGGGTCGTTGGTGCGGGCCATGGCAATGGTGTATTTCATGTTTTTCAAGCCGTTATCGGCTTCGTTTTTGATCGGCGCATTGGTGGGCTTTTGCACCATTTTGTCGTTAAAGCCGCCGCCCTGAATCATGAAGTTATCCATGACACGATGAAAAATGGTGCCATCGAAGTGGCCCGCCTTGACATAGGCGACAAAGTTTTCAACTGTCTTGGGCGCCTTTGCCGGATCAAGTGCCAAGGTGATATCGCCCATCGAAGTGCGCAGAATTACATTCATCTTCAAAGTCTCCGTTAAAAAGGTTAGCGGTTGGTCAGCACGCGGGTTGAACGCAGGGCGGGCATTTTTTCCAGGTAATCCAGCTTAATTCCGGCGGCCGGCGACGGTTGTCGAGATTTGTTGGCCCGATCGTAGGCCTGTTTCGCCAGCCGCGCATACACATCGCCCAGGTTTTCATGGGCTAAGGCGTAGTCGGGCCGGTTTTGAACAGCGCGCTCCAAGAGCAGGCGCGCACGGTGCAGTTCGCCTTCCTCGATATAAAGCGCTGCCAAATTGTTATAGGGCTCGGCAAGCTCGGGAAAGTCTTCGGTGATGAGTTCCAGCACCGTAATGGCCTCACTGCGTTTGCCAATTTCAGCAAACAGCACGGCTTGCAAAAACCGCCATTGCGGATCGCGGGGGCGCTTTTCAAGCTGGGCTTCAATTAATTTGCTGGCGTCGGTCCAACGCTTTGAAAGAATGTGCGAACGCGCTTCCAGGATTTCGGGCGAAGCGGCAGGTGCCATGGGCCGAGACCCAGGAAAGAGCCCCGGCGCGGGCGGTGCGGGCTCGGTGGTGTCGATCACCCCTGCCTGCGCCAATGCCGAGCCCTGTGCCAAGAGCACACCCGCTGTTAAGCCCAGAGCGCTTACGGCCAAGCGTGCTTGTGAAAAAATTGATTTTGCGATCATTCCCATAAAATGCGCGTAGATCATTGCAGTGAATCGTCTCAGTCTAGCACGGTGAATTCTTGAAAATTTTCAATACCTTAAGCCGCTCCAAAGAGGAGTTTTTGCCCATTACGCCGGGCCAGGTGCGCATGTATGTCTGCGGCATGACCGTGTACGACTATTGCCACATTGGCCATGCCCGCGTCATGGTGGTGTTTGACATGGTGAGCCGCTGGCTGCGGGCCAAGGGCTTTGAGGTGACCTATGTGCGCAACATTACCGATATCGATGACAAGATTATCAAGCGCGCGGTGGAAAACAAGGAGCCGATTTCGGCACTGACCCAGCGTTTTATCAATGCCATGAACGAAGACGCCCACGCCTTGGGTGTGCTGGCGCCCGATCATGAACCGCGTGCAACCGACTATGTGCCGCAAATGCACGCGATCATTTCTACGCTGGAAAAAAATGGCCTGGCCTATCAAGCGGTGTTGCCTTCGGGCGAAAAAGGCGATGTGAATTTTTCAGTGCGCGGCTTTGAAGGCTATGGAAAGCTCTCGGGAAAATCGCTTGATGAGCTGCGCGCAGGTGAGCGAGTGGCGGTGGGTGACGGCAAAAAGGACCCGCTCGATTTTGTGCTGTGGAAAAGCGCAAAGGCCGATGAGCCCGACGAAGTGAAATGGGATTCGCCCTGGGGCAAGGGCCGGCCGGGTTGGCATATCGAGTGTTCGGCCATGAGCTGCGCGCTATTGGGCAAGCACTTTGATATTCATGGCGGCGGCGCAGACCTGCAGTTTCCCCACCACGAAAATGAAATTGCGCAATCCGAGGGCGCGCATTCCAAAGAAACCGGCAAGCCCTTTGTGAATTACTGGATGCACAATGGCTTTGTGCGTGTGGACGATGAAAAAATGTCCAAGTCGCTGGGCAATTTTTTTACCATTCGCGAAGTGCTGCAAAAGTTTGACCCCGAGGTGGTGCGCTTTTTTATTTTGCGTGCCCACTATCGCAGCCCGCTGAATTATTCCGACACGCATTTAGAAGACGCACGGCAGGGATTGACGCGTTTGTACACCGCGCTTTCGGGCGCCGGCGAAACCGAGGCTTGGGGTAATGTGCAGCAAGCGGTGGATTGCGCGTTGTTGGCCTCGGAGTTTGAAGACCTGCCGCAAGTGGCCAAGGCGATCGCTGAATTCGGTCAGGCCATGGATGATGATTTCAATACGCCCATTGCGATTGCGGCCTTGTTTGAGCTGGCCACTGAAGTGAACAAGACCAGCGATGGGTCGCTTAAACGGCAGCTCGCCAAGACGCTTCGGGCGCTGGCCTCGACATTGGGGCTGTTGGCCCGGCCTGCGGCGCAGTTGTTGCAGTCGGGCGCTGCCGGGGTGGATAAAGGCCAGATCGAGGCCTTGATTGCCGAACGGGCGGCCGCCAAAAAGGCCAAGGACTTTGCCCGGGCCGACCAGATCCGGGCCGAGTTGGCTGCCCAGGGGGTGGTGCTGGAAGATAGCCCCGGTGGCACGAGCTGGAGAATAGATGGGCTGCCACGGCCCTAGCGGGCCTCGCAGTGACGGCAATCGTCGCGAGGGCAAGCCCAGTCATTGCGAGGCGCGAGGGCAAACCCCCCCGTCATTGCGAGGCGCGAGGGCAAACCCCCCCGTCATTGCGAGGAGCCGAAGGCGACGTGGCAATCCATTAGAATCCCCAAATGACCGCAACGCCGAAACAGACTTTCCTGGATTTCGAGCAGCCCGTGGCCGAGCTCGAAACGAAGATCGAGGAACTGCGCTTTGTCCAAAGCGATTCCGCGGTCGATATCACTGAAGAAATCGACCGCCTACGCTCCAAAACCGAGTCCCAGCTTAAAGATCTCTATTCCAAGCTCACGCCCTGGCAAATTTCCCAGGTCGCCCGCCACCCCCAGCGCCCTTATACCCTGGACTATATCGGCGCCATGTTTACCGATTTTTACGAACTGCACGGCGATCGTTCGTTTTCCGATGACCCCGCGATTGTGGGTGGCCTTGCCCGCTTCAACGGCCAAAGCGTCATGGTGATTGGCCACCAAAAAGGCCGCGACCTGAAAGAGCGCACCTACCGCAATTTCGGCATGCCGCGGCCCGAGGGCTATCGCAAAGCACTGCGCTTAATGCAGCTCGCCGAGAAGTACAACATCCCCGTGATCACCTTTATTGATACGCCGGGCGCCTACCCTGGCATTGGCGCGGAAGAGCGCGGCCAATCCGAGGCGATTGGCAAAAATTTATTAGTCATGGCGGGTCTGCGCGTGCCGATTATTCCGGTGATCATTGGTGAAGGCGGCTCGGGCGGCGCGCTGGCCATTGCGGTGGGCGACACGCTGATCATGTTGCAGTACTCGGTGTATTCCGTGATTTCGCCGGAAGGCTGCGCATCGATTTTGTGGAAGAGCGCTGACAAAGCGCCTGAAGCCGCTGAGACTTTGGGCATTACAGCACAGCGCTTAAAGTCGCTGGGCCTGGTCGACAAAATCGTGACCGAGCCTTTGGGCGGGGCCCACCGCGACCCTGTGCAAACAGCGGAAAACCTGAAAAAAGCAATCGCCGACGCACTGCGCTCTCTTAATAATGTGGCCGTTGAGGCCATGCTGTCCAAGCGCCAAGAGCGCATTCGTGGCATGGGCAAGTTCAAGGAAATCAAGGCCGCGTAAATGCCGCACTCGCTCGTGGTGGGCCTATCGGGGGGCCTCGATTCCACGGTGTTGCTGCATCTGTTGGCGCAAATTCAGAAAAACGACCCACAGGCCTTTGCGCTTTCTGCGGTGCATGTGCACCACGGCCTGCAGCCTGCCGCGCAAGCGTTTGCAGATCATTGTCAGGCCTTGTGCAATGACTTGAACATTGCCCTGACCATTCTTCCTATTGCAATTCCTGCACAAGAGATTTCAGACCTTGGGGTTGAAGCCGCAGCGCGCAAGCACCGTTATGCCGAGATTGCATCGCATCTGCCCGAAAATGCAGTGTTGGTCTTAGCCCACCACCGCGATGATCTTTTGGAAACGGCGCTGTTGCAGTGGGTGCGTGGCGCAGGCCTTGAAGGCTTAAGTGCCATGACCGCGTTTTCAGAAATGACCGTGCACGAAAAAACTTTTCCCCGTTGGCGGCCCTTGCTTAACGAAAGCCGCGAATCCTTGCAGGCGTACGCGCAGCGCCAAGGTTTAACCTGGGTCGAAGACCCCAGCAATGCATCGACCGAGTTTGCCCGCAACCGAATTCGCCAGCAGGTCATGCCGGTTTTAAAAAGCCTGCGCGAAGGCGCCGATGTGGCCATGGCCCGAAGCATTGGCCATTTGCAAACCGCCCGGGAGCTTTTGGATCGCCTGACCGAGCAGGCGTTAAGCCGCTGTGTCGGCGAACATGAAGGCGCAAGCGCACTTCAGATCTCAAAACTGGTCACCCTGGGCACGCCCATGGCGGCCCGGGTGGTGCGGGCTTGGCTTAAAACATGCGGTGCGCCCACGCCCCCAGCCAAAAGGCTTGAGGAGTTTTTGCGCCAGATCCAAGAGGCCCGCGAGCCCTTTGCACAGATGGATCTGGCCGACCCGGTGACGGGCCAGCACTGGACCGTGTTCCGAGGCCGGGATTGGCTTGGGCTTAGGCGATAATGCAGGGTTTATTCACTTAAAAAACCGCATCATGGCTTTGATTGTTCATAAATACGGCGGCACCTCCATGGGCTCCATCGAGCGCATCAAGAACGTCGCCCAGCGCGTGGCCAAGTGGCAGCGTGCTGGCTACCAAGTGGTGGTGGTGCCCTCGGCAATGTCGGGCGAAACCAACCGTTTGCTTGGTCTTGCCAAAGAGCTCTCGGATCGGGCCGACCCGCGCGAGCTTGACCAAATTGCCGCTACGGGCGAACAAGTTTCGGTGGGGCTGCTATCAATAGCCTTACAAGCCATTGGCACCAAGGCCAAAAGCTACACCGGCTGGCAAGTGCCCGTTAAAACAAACTCTGCGTTTACCAAGGCCCGCATTGAATCCATTGACGATGCCAAGGTGCGCAAAGATTTAGATACCGGCCATGTGGTGATCATTACCGGCTTTCAGGGCATTGACCCCGAAAACAACATCACCACCTTGGGCCGTGGCGGGTCGGATACTTCTGCAGTGGCAGTGGCCGCTGCGTTAAAGGCCGAAGAGTGCTTGATCTACACCGATGTGGATGGCGTGTACACCACCGATCCACGCATCGTGCCCGAGGCCAAGCGGCTTGAAAAAGTCACCTTTGAAGAAATGCTGGAAATGGCAAGCCTGGGCTCCAAGGTGTTGCAGATTCGTTCGGTCGAGTTTGCCGGCAAATACAAAGTCAAGACCCGGGTGCTTTCAAGCCTGACCGATCCCAATATTCCCATTGCCCAAGAGGCGAACTCTGGCACGCTGATTACTTACGAGGAAGACAACACCATGGAACAAGCTGTTATCTCGGGCATTGCTTTTAACCGCGATGAGGCAAAAGTCACCATTTCTGGCGTGCCCGACAAGCCCGGCATTGCGTACAAAATTCTAGGGCCGGTGGCGGCTGCCAACATTGATGTGGACATGATCATTCAAAACGCCAGCCACGACGGCACCACCGATTTTTCGTTTACGGTTCACCGCAACGAGCTCGACAAGGCCCTTGAGGTGATCCAATCAAAAGTGCAGCCCCAGATTCATGCCGCATCGATTACGGGCGCGAAAGATATTTGTAAGGTGTCGGTGGTGGGCATTGGCATGCGCAGCCATGTGGGTATTGCCAGCCAAATGTTTGAAACCCTGGCCAACGAGGGAATTAACATTCAAATGATCAGCACCAGCGAGATCAAAATCTCGGTGGTGATCGATGATAAATACATGGAACTGGCCGTGCGTGCGCTGCACAAGGCCTTTGGGCTAGAATCTTAGGTTCTGTGCAGCACCCGGAGACGTGACCGAGAGGCCGAAGGTGCTCCCCTGCTAAGGGAGTATGTGCCAAAAGCGCATCGAGGGTTCGAATCCCTCCGTCTCCGCCAAAATTACCCTTACTAACTTGCTCATGGCCGCGTGAGCATGCCCGGAGCCCCGCACTAAGCGGGGTTTTTTACTTTGGGCTGTTAACCTCGCCCCGTCGAAAACAACCCTAAAACCGTGCTCAAACCGCGTTCTGCTCAAAACCTGCTGACCTGAGCGAGGCTAGGTACGCCTCTCGAAAATGGGGTGTTCGGGGGCGTACTAATTAAACGGGGGTTAGTACGAGTGTCCAGTTGGGTAACCAATAATCCATATTCTATTTCAGAGCCTGTTATCGCCTCAGAAGACTGGGGCACCTCAGCCACCTCATTGACTACGTCGATGGATTAACCCCTTCAATTGCCCCCCTGCGCAACCCCGTTTTCGTGACCGGAGGAAACATAAAAAGAAACCCGGTTCCCGCCTTGCTGCTTGGCACAGTACATGGCCTGGTCAGCTTGATCCAATAGTGTTAAAGCCTTGGTCGAGTCGCCACTGAAAACAACCACCCCCAGGCTGACCGCTGCGTCGTGAATGATCTCGCGTTGTACCCGGTCAGTCGTTAGAACCCGCATGGCATAGGGGGCGGTCAACAGCGCACGAAGCTTCTCCGCGATGGCTGCTGCGCACGGGTAGGCATCATGCTCGGTCTCGGCAATGTTGGTCAAAAGCACACAGAATTCGTCGCCGCCAAGTCTCGCAATCGTGTCGGAGTCACGGGCGTTGGACTGAAGGCGGCCAGCGAAGAGCCTCAGCAGAGTGTCACCCGCGCCATGCCCCCAGAGGTCATTCACTGAACTGAATCGATCTATGTCCAGATAAATAAGTGCCGAAAAGAGATGGGGTGTGTGTCTGCTGTTGGCAAGCCAAAGACGAAGCCTTCGGTCGAATAAACGTCGGTTGGCTAATCCGGTCAGGGCGTCATGAAACGCAATCTGACTTACTCGTTTGAGGTGCAGGTTCGCGTACTCCAGGTTCTCCATCCCTAACACGGATTGCGCGCGCAGCGCGGCAAGCTCAGAATGAGCCTGCCTTGAAAGCTCTTCAAGATTGCGCAGTCGGTCCTCGAGTTCGTCGATCTGCTTTGACTTGGCGATCAGCCGCTGACGAAGAAGGTCATAGTCAGGTCGGTCAATCAGATTGGAATACTTTTCTTGACGAACCTCATTGCGAAGCCGAGCCACATCAACGCAGAGTTGTTCGATGAGTTCGGGAGAGATTGACTCTCGGGGGGCTGTCGACAACAAGGCATCTCTTTCTTCTTGTTCTGGAGGTTGCTTGCTTGGGGACGAGTTTACCCTGAATTTCACATAAAAAACAGTAATTTTTGATAGAAACCAGCTTTTCTCGTGCGGTGTTGTCTTGAAAGAGAGTAGAGTCGTGCTTGTTGATGGTGAGATTCTCAGCATCAACAAACCACTATGAAAAGGGCCCAGTGAACACATCGTTAGACGAAGTTCTTTTGCGGCTCAAGTCTCTCGAGTCAGAGTTCGACGAACTTCGGCTCAGCTATCGTGGAATGAGTGAAAGCTATGCAAAATCACTTGCTTCCCTTGGTACGCTCACCCAACAAGCCAGTGAATCCGCGAAACGCGCGGCAATATCCGCAGAAAATTCACGAATTGCAGCCGTCAATGCTTTAAAAGCCACCCAGCTTGCAGCATCTGAGTCCCTTCGCCCAATTGTTGAAACCGCAGCGGCTGCGGCTGAAGCGGCTGCCCTTGCTGCCATTGAGTCGGCTGCCGCGGCCGCATCCGCGGCGGCAGCAGCAGCAGCCGCCGTCGCCCATCAGGCGGAAGAGGCTTTGTTGAAGGTTTCGGCAGAAGCGGCTCAAGCATCAAAGAATGCTTCAGCCTCTGCTTCCGAAGCCGTCAAGATTTCCAACCTCGCGGCTGAGTCTTTGCGTAATTTTCAGGGTAAGGCTTAGCTGCCCATGACCAAGACCCATTTAGGGGTAGAGCCGGCACTCGTCAAATCAGAGTCACGCTATCGGAGGCTTTTCGAGGCCGCGCAGGATGGAATCCTGATCCTGAACTTCAACACCGCCAGGATTGAAGACGTGAATCCATTCCTTACGCAGCTCCTGGGCTATGACAAAGATGAGCTTATCGGCAAGGAGTTATGGCAGATTGGCGCCATTGTCGATATTGAGGCCTCGAAGAATGCAGTGGCCGCATTGCAGACCGTGGGCTATATCCGCTATGAAAACCTTCCTTTGCGTAAGAAAAACGGCGACATCGTTCATTCCGAATTTGTCTGTAATGCCTATGATGTTGAAGAAGAAAAGGTTATTCAGTGCAACATCCGCGACATCTCCAGCCGAGTCGATGCTGAAGAGCGGGCTCAGCAATATCAGCAGCTCGTTCGCGAAAGCTATGAGCAGTCCATTCAGTCGTTGACCAATCTCATTGGTGCTCGCGACCCATACACTCGACACCATCAATCCAACGTCGCTGACTTGTCTGTGCGCATTGGCGCGATGCTGGGGCTGAGTGCGTCCGCTCTTGAGGGGTTAAAACTTAGCGCTTTGGTGCATGACATTGGTAAGTTTGTGATTCCCGCCGAGATACTCACAAAGCCCACCCCTTTAAATACGCACGAGATTGGCCTTTTGCGCGAGCATGTCGCGACAGGGTACGAGGTCTTAAAGGGGATACCGTTTCCGTGGCCAGTGGCCGAGATTGTCTTGCAGCATCACGAGAGGGAAGACGGCAGTGGCTACCCGCGGGGCCTGATATCCAAAGAAATTCTTTTGGAAGCAAAAATTATTGCCGTGGCTGACACCGTCGAGGCCATGTCGAGTAACCGCCCTTATCGTCAGGTGGCTGGCCGAAAGGCCGCGTTGTCCACCATTGATGCCGGGCGCAATGCGCTCTATGACAGCAAGATCGTGGATTCGTGTCTTCGATTGTTTCAGCACGAAGCCTATGAGTTTCCTGAACTTCAGATCCAGCCCGTACGGGTCGGCTTAGCCTAAGTCCAGGTCGAGACCTACACATGTATGTCTCGGTTCACTCAAAATTCGGCATCGCCCTGGCATTTGCTGTGGCGTGGTCGGCTTTCTCCATTTGGGCTGCGACGTTCTGGGTTGACACGCTCACCTCGTCGGTGGGCTGGTTCCTGGCGGTGTATTTCATTGTGTTTATCGCAATCGTTCCGGGCTTTATGAATGCGTTTATGTATTCAAGCCTGCTGCTTGACAGGCGTCCTGTCAGAAAACACCTTCAAGGCTACCCGCCCATCAGCGTTCTTATCGCGGCATATAACGAATCGGACAACATCCAGGACACCCTCACGAGCATTCAGCGACAGGATTACCCGGGCTTGATCGAGGTGATCGTGATTAACGACGGATCGTCCGACGCCACCGCTCAGGTGGTTCAGCAGTTCATGGCGTCTTACCCGCATGTACGGCTGATGAATCAACCCGTGAACATGGGCAAAGCACAGGCGCTGAATGCTGGTTTGCATGCGTCCAGTCATGACCTAATTGTTACCTTAGACGCCGACTCGTTTCTCTACAAAGAGGCGCTGATTCGAATTGTTGAGCGCCTTAAGAGTGACCCCGAGACAACCCGTGCGGTTGCCGGGGCAACGATGGTCCGAAATTCACGACACAACTGGATCACCGCAGCACAAGAATGGGAATATTTTCATGGCATTGCCACGGTCAAGAGGGTTCAATCTCTTTACCAAGGAACGCTGGTGGCCCAGGGTGCATTTTCTATCTACGAACGATCCGCACTTCAAGAGGTGGGCGGCTGGCCAGACAATATTGGCGAAGACATTGTTCTTACTTGGAACCTTTTAAAGAGGGGGTATCGGATTGGCTATTGCGAAGATGCCATTGCCTTTACACGGGTTCCAGAAATCCTAGTCTCTTTTGTGCGTCAGCGACAGCGTTGGGCCAGAGGGATGATTGAAGCGTTCAAGGTCAATCCCCGTGTGCTGATCGCGCCCCGACAGACCACCTTCTTTATCTGGTGGAATGTTCTTTTCCCGTTCATGGATATTGCCTTCACCTTTGGCTTTATTCCGGGCTTGATCATGGCGGGGTTCGGCCATTATTGGCTGGTCGGCCCCATGACGTTAAGCCTTATTCCAATGGCACTTTTAATCAATGGGTTCATGTACCGAGCTGCATCTAAGATGTTCAACAGCCAAGGGCTGCATGTGCGCCAGAATTTCGGCGGCTTCGTGTTTTACCTTTTGCCCTATGCCTTGATACTGCAGCCAGCTGCTGTGCTGGGATACCTGAGCGAATTTTTCGGCCAGAAAAAAGTTTGGGGAACCAAATGAAGTTTCCGATACAAAGAGGCATCCAATCGGTCGCATCCATGCTTCTGTTGGCGGCCATTCATCTTTTAAGCCTGCCGGCGCAGGCTTTAGAGGGCAAAGATTCCAGAGAGCCCAATGAAGATCAACCCCCCACATGGATAGTAAGCCCTTCGGTGTTTGCTTCGAGTGACAACGATCATTTTAAAATTGCCCGTTACTCAATGGGTGTTGGCTACAAGCCGGGTGCAGGTCAGGGTTTGATGGGTATTCGCTTCACGCGTCTTCAATACGACGCGGGCGCCTGGAATGAGAGCGGCCAACGGTTGGACCTGACGTTCGATCTTATTGATCCCAATACCGGTCACGGCATTCAGCTAGTTCTTGGTCGAAGTCAAGTGGCGGGTGATGAAACCACCCTTGGCGAGCTTGCCTTCAGCACTTCAGTGAGTGATCGTGTGGTAGTGAATGCGTCGGTGTCAAAGGACTGGGTTGAGTCGGAGCGTGGCATTCAAGAGTCGGTGGATGCAACGGGGTTTAACCTTGGCATCGAATTTCAGGCGACAGAACGTTTGCTGCTCATTGGGTTGCTGGGCCAAGAAGATTTTTCGGATCACAACCAACGTCATCACCAACGTGTCCGTGTCATTTATGACGTGTTCCCGGATCTCGGTATCGCAGCCCACTGGCGTTACCGACGTTTCCAAACCGACGACATCAGCACCAATTATTTCAGTCCTGACCGTTATCACGAGCAGATGTTGCTTTTAAGTCTTCGCCGCCGCGTTGAAGGCTGGATGTGGTACCTCATCGGCGGAGTTGGTCGTCAGACCGTCAGCACCGAGGCATCGACTCAGACCAAGCTTGTTGAAGTCTTGATTTCCTCGCCGGTTCGGAGAAGTCTTGGTTTTGACATTCGGGCGGGATACGGCGACAGCGCCAACGCCCAGAGCGCGGACTATCGCCATCGTTATCTGCAGGCCAGTCTACGGTGGAGTTTCTAAAGTGAATGAGGCCCCACAGTGTTCTGTGGGGCCTCTTCGGGCTCGCTCTTACGCGATCAGGTCAAAGCGGTCGGCATTCATCACCTTGACCCAGGCGGCAACAAAGTCATTCACGAACTTTTCTTTGTTGTCATCCTGAGCATAGACCTCGGCGTACGCTCGAAGAATCGAGTTCGATCCAAATGAGGAGCAGGTGTTTAAGGG
Organism: uncultured Burkholderiaceae bacterium; assembly: GCA_964442225.1. GTDB lineage: Bacteria > Pseudomonadota > Gammaproteobacteria > Burkholderiales > Burkholderiaceae_A > Lacustribacter. The sequence goes on from CAYTWR010000027.1 coordinate 20,337, forward strand.
AGAAACGCGACAGTGAACAGCGTATCGGGTGTTCGACTCCCCAATACTCCGCCA
>CAYTWR010000028.1:0-9616 GCA_964442225.1 uncultured Burkholderiaceae bacterium
CTCGCGGTGATGTGTATGGCGTCATTGCGAGGGCCGAAGGCCCGTGGCAATCCATCAGTTAAACGGGTGGTCCAACAAAATCGTTTCTTCACGATCGGGGCCCGTCGAGACCATGGCAATCGGTGCGCCCACCACCTCTGACAATCGATTCAAATAATTTTGCGCCTGCTGCGGCAGCTCATTCCAGGCCTTAAGCCCTTTGGTGCTCACCGACCAGCCCGGCATGGTTTCGTAAACAGGTGTGCACTGCGCTACCGCATCCGAGCCAAAGGGGAGCACATTAAGCTTGCCGTTGGGCGTGTCGTAACCCACGCAAAGTTTCACCTCGGGCATGCCATCCATGACATCGAGCTTGGTAATGCACAAGCCTGTGACCCCATTGATTTGCATGGAGCGACGCAAGGCCGCTGCGTCGAACCAACCGCAACGACGCGGCCTGCCCGTGACCGAGCCAAATTCGTTGCCGCGCTTGGCCAAACCCTGGCCGATTTCATTGACTTGCTCAGTTGGAAATGGCCCGCTGCCCACGCGTGTTGCATAGGCTTTGGTAATACCCAAGACATAGTGCAGTTTCGACGGGCCAACACCGGCACCCGCGCCTGCAGCACCCGATACGCAGTTGCTGCTCGTGACATAGGGATACGTGCCGTGATCAATATCCAACAAAGAGCCCTGGGCACCTTCAAACAAAAGATTGTCGCCACGCAGGCTTGCTTCATATAAAAGCTGCGGCACATCGGCGGTCATTTTCAGCAGCCGGGGCGCCATCGCCATGAGTTCCTCAAAGACCTGATCCACCGATAGCGGCTGCGCTTTTAAATAGTGTTCCAGCACAAAGTTGTGCAGGCCCATGGTTTCAATCAGTTTTTCTTTCAGCAGCGCGGGGTTGGTCAGGTCGAGCAAACGAACCGCGCGACGAGCCACTTTGTCTTCATAGGCCGGGCCAATACCGCGGCCGGTGGTGCCAATCTTTGCATCACCTTTTGCCGCTTCGCGAGCCTGATCGAGCGCTACGTGATACGGCAAAATCAAGGGGCAAGCCAGGCTGATCTTTAGGCGCGATTCAACATCAATGCCATTGGATTGCAGCTCATCGATTTCGCCCAACAAGGCCTGCGGCGAGAGCACCACGCCGTTGCCGATATAACACGTGACCCCGGGGTGAAGAATGCCGGAGGGAATTAGCCGAAGAATGGTTTTCTTGCCATTGACCACCAAGGTGTGGCCCGCATTGTGGCCGCCCTGAAAGCGCACCACGCCGCTCACTTGTTCAGTCAGCCAATCAACGATCTTGCCTTTGCCTTCGTCGCCCCATTGCGTGCCGATTACAACAACATTCTTGCCTTTTGTTTTTGTCATGCCACTTTCCATTTTCCGGCCTCGTTCACAAGCCTGCGGCCTGCCCACACCTTCAATTCTGCATCAGGCAGGCTGATCACCGCTTGGCCTTGTTTTCGCAAGCTTGAAATCGCTGCACGAAGCGCTGGATCATCGGCCCACGGTGCTGCCACCGGCTGGGCCGACGCGTGTTGCGACGGCGTTTGCTGCGGGGCGATGGCCAGCAGCTCACGAAGCTCAAGGCTAAAGCCTGTTGCTGGCCGCGCACGGCCAAAGATCTCACCCACACCGTCGTATCGGCCGCCGCGCACCACGGCATTGGGAAGGCCAGGACAGTAAATCGAGAACATGACCCCGTTGTGATAGCGATAGCCCCGAAGATCTGACAAATCAACGGTGAGCACACATTGTGGGTGTTCGGTAAACATGGCGGAATGGGCCACCGCCACTAGACGGTCAAGCGCCTGAGTAATTTGCGGCAAAGGCGGCAACAGCGTTTTCGCACGCGCAATCACGCCATTGGCACCATCGACCGGGCCATACAGATCAATCAAGGCCATGAGCGATTTTGCTGTCTCGGCAGAAAACGTCTTGCACAGCTCGCTTAACCCGACACGATCTTTCGATTGCAAACAGGCCAATACTTCGGCTTCGATACTGGCAAGCACAGGGTCATGAGCGCGCAGGGCCAGAAAAATTCCGCGGTGAGACAAATCAAGCCGCACTTTTTGAATGCCCGCTGCATCGAGCGAAGCCAAGGCAAGCTCCTGCACTTCAAGGTCGGCCTCTAGGCCGGCGTGCCCAAACAATTCGCAGCCGACCTGAACCGGCTCTCGCGAAGACAGCAAGCCCGAAGGCTGGGCATGCAGCACCGAGCCCGCATAGCACAGCCGCGTCACGCCTTGATCGGTGATCTGGTGCGCATCGATGCGGGCCGCCTGGGGTGTGATGTCGGCGCGCAGACCCAAGAGCCTGCCACTGGCCTGATCCACCACTTTGAAAGTGCGCAAGTCGAGATCGCGGGCCTGATGCACCATGAGCGATTCCACATGCTCAATCATGGGAGGCTGAATCAAGCCATAGCCGTAAGCGGCGTAAAGATCGAGCAATCGACGGCGCAAGGCCTCTAAGCGGCGGCCCTCAGCGGGCAAGATATCCGAGATCTGATCGGGAAGTAGCCACGCAGGCATGGGATGAGCGCCTGTCTTTACTTTGCGTTTCCGCTGCGAGCGCCCGAGGAACGGAAGTAACGGAAAAAGTCGGATTGCGGATCCGCAACGATGACATCGGAACGGTCTTTGAAGCTCTCGCGGTAGGCCTGAAGACTGCGATAAAACGATGCGAATTCGGGGTTCTGGCCAAAGGACTGGGCATACAGCGCAGTGGCTTTTGCATCGCCATCACCCTTGATGCTTTGCGCACGACGATACGCCTGGGCTAGCAGCACTTCACGCTGGCGATCGGCATTGGCGCGGATTTTTTCAGACTCGGCACCGCCCGATGAGCGGCGTTCGTTGGCAATGGCCTTGCGCTCCGACTCCATGCGACGAAACACAGAGTCACGAATTTCATCGGCCAGGTCGACGCGCTTAATGCGGACATCCACCACTTCCACACCCAAACGGCGTGCATCGGAATTCACGCGCTCGCGAATATCGTTCATGACCTGTTCGCGTGAGGCGGAGATCACTTCATTCACGGTGCGTTTGGCAATTTCATTGTTCAAGGCATCGCGCAGGCTTCGTGAGATTCGATCCGATGCGCCGGCAGGCCGGCCAGCGACAGACACCCAAAACTCACGGGGATCAATGACACGCCACTTCACATAGGTATCGACAATGACGTTTTGCTTTTCGCTGGTGATAAAGCGATCGGCATCGGGCGTGTCAATGGTGAGAATGCGCTTTTCAACATAGACCACATTTTGAAACGGTGGAGGCAGCTTGAAATACAGGCCCGGCTTGTTGACCACCTCTTTGATTTCACCCAAGGCAAACACAATGGCGTACTGACGCTGATCCACGACGAAAATGCAAGACCCTGCAATCAGCACAACGATTGCAACGCCAACAATGGCTGAGAACAATTTATTCATTAGCGTGACTCCCTTAGGCGATCACGCAGGCCTGGGGCCGGTGCGCTCGGTGCAGGCGACGGTGTTTCGTTGGCGCCAGCCGCGCCCTGCTGAGGCTGAGCTGCGCCGGATTGCGGCTGCATTGCCGACGCTGGATTGGCGGCACCGCTGCCAGTTTGCTGCAGCAAGCGATCAAGCGGCAGATAGAGCAGGTTGCTGTTGGACTTGGAATCGACCATGACCTTGCTGACATTGGTAAACACTTGCTGCATGGTTTCAAGGTACATGCGCTCACGGGTCACCGCGGGCGCTTTGTTGTATTCCACCACGATCTTGCGGAAGCGATCTGAATCACCCTGAGCAACGGCAATGACACGCTCACGATAGCCTTCCGCCTCTTGAATCAAACGCTCGGCCGAGCCGCGCGCGCGAGGAATGACTTCGTTGGCGTAGGCCTGGCCTTCGTTTTTCAGGCGCTCAGCGTCTTGGCCCGCCTTGATCGCATCGCTAAACGCGGCCTGCACTTCTTCCGGCGGCTGAACGTTTTGAATGGTGACATCGATAATGCCCAAGCCTGACTGATAACGATCGGCAATGGTTTGTATTTGCGCCAAGGCTTCACGGGCAATGCCTTCCTTGTTTTCGTAGAGCACTGTATCGCTCAACGAGCGGCCCACAATTTCACGCATGGCGGTTTCCGCCGCTTGGGCGACGATCTCATCGGTGCCCACATTGTTAAACAAATAACTCTTGGGGTCGCTAATTCGGTACTGCACGGCAAATTGCAAATCGACAATGTTCTCGTCGCGCGTGAGCATTAACGAGTCGCGGCCACGCGTTGGCGCGCTCCCGCGAATGCCCACGGTCACCTGACGGATCTGCGACAAATCCACGACCTCGTGGGATTCAAACGGATAAGGCAGGCGCCACTGAAAGCCAGCACCGGCCGTGGTTCGGTACTCACCAAACCGCAGCACAATCGATGACTGGCCTTCTTGAATGATGTAAAAGCCGCTTGCAAGCCACAGCAAGACGCCGCCAGCTAACACCGCGGCAACGGTTGGGCCGGTTTTCAGGCTTGGCGATTTAAAGCCTCCGCCACCTGCGCCGCCTGGGCCACCAGCGCCGCGCCGATTATTGTTGCCGCCGCCAAAGCCGCCACCCCGACCGGACTTGCCGCCGAAAAGACCGCTTAAACGCTTATTGAAATCGCGCCAGACTTCATCAAGATCGGGCGGTTCATTGGCCGGGCGTTTTTGCCCGCTGCCCTGATTGCCTCGCACAGGCGGCTCTTGAGGATCTTGATCCCCCCCTGGGTCACGGCCGCCCTGGCCACCCTGCGCATTTTGAGAACCCGATGACGGACGCGAGTCGTCAGGGTTGCCCGAGCCAGACTGGCCCCAACGCGGATCCCCCAGAGCAAAAATACGCCGTAAAAAAGACCAGTTAAGCCGACGAATCATGTGATTTAGAGAAGGGATTGAACGGAAGGTTGCACTTGGTTGTCATGGTCACCGAATAAAGCCTCGGCACGATTAGGGTCTGGATACGCCGGCGTATGGCTTCGCACCGCTTCCCGCAGGAGATCAACCCCCCTGCCATCGGCAGCGCTGAGCCAAACCCTTCGGATCCTACCACAGGGGTCTGGCTCTGACTTCGGTGCAAGCCCGATCAAATCGATCTTGTTCATAACCTCGATGCGAGGCACATCGCCGGCCCCGACTTCCTGGAGCACCGCTTCAACGGCGTGCTGGTGGGCCTCTCGGTCTGGGTCTGACGCGTCGATGACATGCAAGAGCAAATCTGCGTCGGCCGCCTCGTGCAGCGTTGACTTGAATGCTTCGATCAAGCTGTGAGGAAGCTCGCGAATAAAGCCCACAGTGTCCGACAGCACCATGAATTCTCCAGGCGCTAAAAACACCCGCCGGCTCGTGGTGTCCAAAGTGGCAAACAACTGATCGGCGGCATAGACCCCCGCGTGTGTGAGGGCATTAAAAATGCTGGACTTTCCCGCATTGGTGTAGCCCACCAAAGAAACCGTGAACGCGCCTTGGCGAACGCGCTGTCGAAAACGATTTTTGCGCTGCCGCTCGACCGTGGCAAGCCTTGCTTTTAACTGCTTGACCCGCTGGCCAATGAGTCGACGATCGGTTTCGAGCTGGGTCTCGCCTGGGCCACGCAGCCCAATGCCGCCTTTTTGCCGCTCCAGGTGAGTCCAGCCCCGCACCAGCCTGGCCGACAAATAATCCAGCTGAGCCAGCTCAACTTGAAGCTTGCCTTCGTGGCTGCGGGCACGCAAGGCAAAGATATCCAGAATCAAGGCCACACGATCAATGACGCGGCGCTTGAGCGCGCGCGAAAGATTTCGTTGTTGGCCCGGTGTCAATGCATGGTCAAAAATCACCAGCTGGGCCGCACACTCCTGACAACGCAACGCGATTTCGTCGCACTTGCCGCTGCCGACAAACAGCGCGGGGTCGGGCCGATCCCGTTTGCCAGTAATCGTTGCGACAACTTGCGCGCCAGCGGAAACGGCCAGCGCACTAAGTTCTTCAAGATCGGGGGCGGGCGCATTGCCCAGCGTCAACGCAACCAGAACCGTTCGCGGGTTTTTCGCGAAATCAACTTCTAGTGCGGTTGAAACGGAACCGAGGTCGCTCAGCTCGATTCACCTTCCGCCGTGAAATTAACAGCGCGCGCGGGAACAATCGTGGAGATCGCGTGCTTGTAGACCATTTGTGTCACGGTGTTTCGGAGCAGCAACACATATTGATCGAACGACTCTACATGGCCTTGCAATTTAATACCGTTGACCAGGTAAACAGATACAGGAACATGCTCTTTGCGAAGCACATTCAAAAACGGGTCTTGTAACGCCTGCCCTTTGTTTTGCGACATGATGGAAAACTCCCTAATAAGGAACCGAAACTATACCCAAAGCCAGAGCGGGAATCACTCCTGCGGCTTGTAGGGATTGGTCGAGGTTTTCCACTCAATCCTCAGGGGTGTGCCCTCGAGCTTGAACGCTTCACGAAACCGGGACTCCAAATAGCGCTTGTAAACGTCGGAGACATGTTCCAAGGCATTGCCATGCACCACAATGATCGGGGGGTTTTGCCCGCCTTGGTGGGCATAGCGCAGCTTTGGCCGAAACCTTCCATGCCGGGGGGGTTGCTGGCGCTCCACCGCCTCGCGCAGCACCCGAGTGATCTTGGGCGTGGACAGCTTGAGCGTGGCAGCGGTATACGCCGCATCAACAGAACGCATTAAGGCATCCACCCCTTGGCCTTTTAACGCAGAAATGAAATGAAAGCGCGCCCAGTGCAAAAACTGCAGCTTTCGGGCCAACAGCCGCTTGGCCTCGTCTCGCGCAATCACATCCAGGCCATCCCATTTATTGACTGCCACCACGAGCGCCCTTCCCGACTCCATGACGAAACCGGCAATGTGAGCGTCTTGCTCGGAAATATCCTGGCGCGCATCGACCATGAGAATCACCACATTGCACGACTCAATGGCCTGCAAGGTTTTAATCACCGAGAATTTTTCAACCGCCTCAAATACTTTGCCACGCCGTCTTAAGCCAGCCGTATCAATGAGCTGATATCGCCGGCCTTCACGCTCAAAGGGAATGACAATCGCATCGCGCGTTGTGCCGGGCATATCAAAGGCGATCACACGTTCTTCGCCAAGCAAGGTATTGATCAAGGTGGACTTGCCTGCATTGGGCCTGCCCACAATCGCCACGCGCAAGCCGTTTTCTTGCACTTCAGCGTCTGACGCTTCGGCCAAGGGCTCTTGAGGAAGGCGCTCAAACACTCGCTCCATCAAGCCGGCAACGCCATCACCGTGGGCCGATGAAATCGATACGGGATCGCCCAAGCCAAGCTCATAAAACTCGGCGGCTCGCCCCTCGCCGGTTAAGCCCTCGAGCTTGTTGGCGGCGACCACCACAGGGCGGCCCGACTTGCGCAGCAAGTCAGCGATTTGCAGATCTTGCGGCGAGACCCCCGAGCGGCCATCGACCACAAACACCACATGATCGGACTCCAAGATGGCCTGGCGGGTTTGCCGTGCCATCTCGAAACTAATGCCTTCTTTCACCACGGGCTCAAAGCCACCGGTATCGACCACCAGATAGGGCCTTCCCCCGAGCCGCCCCTCGCCATAGTGGCGATCCCGGGTCAGGCCTGGAAGATCCGCCACTAAAGCGTCTCGCGAACGGGTGAGTCGATTGAACAATGTGGACTTGCCCACATTCGGCCGGCCCACCAAGGCAATGACCGGCTTGGCAGCCAAAGGCTTAACCCCCCGTGCGAATCAGCAAGAGCTGTCCGCCCTGCGTTTGCACCAGCAGGCCTTTTTCGGTGGCACGCATGGCACCGCTCACAGGGCTGCCCAAGGAAATGCGCGCGAGCTCCTTGCCGTTTTCACGATCCACCGCGTGCAGCATGCCAAAGCGATCGGCCACCCATACAGCGCGCCCCCACGCAATCGGGCTCATGAGGCTGCGCAGCTGAAAGGTATCGATCATCCAGGCATTGCTTCCGTCTTTGCGGTTAAGCGCATGCAATCGTGACTGATCATCGGCGACATAAACAAATTGGGCATCGGCTGCAACTGGCGAGCTTGCCGAAATATCTCTGGACCACAACCGCCGGCCGCTTTCAGCGCCAAAACACGCCACCAAGGTTTGGTAAGACGCGACGCAGACATCGGGGCCTTCAGCAATTGGGCCACCCAGCAGATCCACAATGCGCTCGACCTCGTTGCTGCCACGAGGCGTTGCCACCTGCGATTCCCAACGAACACCGCCCGTGGACACATCGAGCCACAGCAAGCGGCCGCCCGGCATGTTCACCAGAATATCGGCCGGCCCCAAGACCGAGCTCTTTGACTCTTCGGGCGGCTGTACTGCTGCAGTTAAACCCGATTGCGCATGCAACACCAAAGGCGGAAGGCTGCGTTGAATCACCCAACGACGCGTGCCCGTGGTGAGATCCCAGCCTGCAACGCGATTATCGGCAAGCCGCACCACCGCAGTGTTGCCCAATAAACGTGGCGACTCTAATGCCACACCACCTAAAGCAATCGTTCTCTGAATTTTTCCGTCTGCCGCAAGAACGACCATGTCGCCGCGATCGGTCACGACCGCAGACAAGCCGCTTGAGAGCCCACTGCCTGTTGACACACCCGCAAGAATGGGGGCGCCAACATCGGTGCGCCAGACCTGGCGCCCATCGGCCATGGTGATCTTGGTGACCGTGCCCGAAGACGAGGCCACCACGACCGCATCAGAACTTACGGCAGGCGAGAACTGGCCCACGCCGGCTTGAACCCCCGCCGCCTTGCCCACATCGGCGCGCCACACGGTGGTGGTGGCCAGTGTTGGCGTGAAATTTTTCAGGCTTGCGGGCTGAGGTTTCTTGCTGCTGGAGCAAGCGGTTAACACTGCTACCGCTGCCAGCACGAGGAGAACTCGTTTGGACATGGTCACTGTGCCCCTTTGAATGAATCAATGGTTTGAAGTTTGCGCAACACAATTTCCTTTGAAGGTGATTGGGCCGGGAGTTCATCGGCCGCCGATTTCCATGCAGCACGCGCATCGTCGTTTTTGCCAAGGGCTGCGTAGACATCGCCGCGTCGGTCGTTTACCAAGGGCGCAAACTCTTTGGGCGGCTTGCCCGAGAGTGCCTCCAATGCCGATTGGGGATTGTTTTCATCCAGCAGCACGCCCGCCAAGCGAACCTTGGCGACCCAGGAAAATTCCTCGGGCGATTTTTTTGCAACAACCGTCAACGCTTCGCGGGCCTGAGCCAAATCGCCGGAGGCGACATAGGCTTTTGCCATTTGCAAGCCGCCCAGCGCTGCTTGCGCCGAACCGCCATAAGAATCTGCCAATGCCTGATACGCCGCTTTCGCTTTGGCCAGGTCTTGCTGCTCAAGCGCGGCTTCCATGGCCACCAAGGCATCGGTGGCGGCAACCGCCTGCCGGTTTTGCCACCAGTTCCAGCCATTAAACGATGCTGCGGCGAGTGCAAGCACCACGAGCACGGGAACGATCCATTTTTTGTTGTCGCTCCAAACGCCTTTAATGGCGGCCAGTTGTTCTTGTTGCTCTAGATCGTCACGCATTCATTTTCCTTGATAGATACATCACAGTGGATTGCCGCGCTTCGCTCGCAATGACGCCCTATTCGTCAT
>CAYTWR010000028.1:9716-15651 GCA_964442225.1 uncultured Burkholderiaceae bacterium
CATCACAGTGGATTGCCGCGCTTCGCTCGCAATGACGCCCTATTCGTCATTGCGAGGCTCCGAAGGAGCCGTGGCAATCCACTGCAATGACGGATCCAATGTTATCAATCCTCACTGTTTCCTGGCCCGACTCAACCCGCAAAGGCTTAATCGTAGCAACCCCCTGAGCCCGCTCATCATCGCCCATCAGCACGGCAAACTTTGCGCCACTCTGATCGGCTTTTTTCATCTGCGACTTCAGTCCGCCTTCGCCAAAGTGCACCTGAACCGCAAGACCAAGCGCACGGCATTGCTCGGCCACTTGTAACGCAGAAGCGACCGAGCCCTCACCCCAGTGAACAATGTAAGCATGCAAGCCCGGCTCGAGCGGCGGCGGCGCCACTTCCTTGAGCAACTCCACCAAGCGCTCGACACCGATGGCAAAACCACAGGCCGGCGCGGGCTTGCCGCCCATTTGTTCGATCAAGGTGTCGTAACGGCCACCGCCACACACCGTGCCCTGCGCGCCCAGTTTGTCGGTGATCCACTCAAACACCGTGAGGTTGTAGTAATCCAGACCGCGCACTAGCCGCGGGTTGATGGTGTAAGCAACACCATGGGCATTAAGAATTTCCAGTACGGTATTAAAGTGGGCCTGCGACTCTTGGCCTAGAAAATCTTTTAACAACGGCGCGCTTTGCACCACCGGCCGCATGGCCGGATTTTTAGAATCCAGAATGCGCAAGGGGTTGCTGTGCAAACGGCGCTTGGCGTCTTCATCCAGCACATTGGCGTGTTGTTCAAAGTGGGCAATCAATGCAGCGCGGTGTGCAAGACGCTCTTCTTTTTGGCCCAGGGAATTCATTTCTAATCGCGGCGCGTTTTCGCCGGTTAATCCCAGCGTTTGCCACAGCCTTGCAATCATCAACAACTGCTCTGCATCAATGTCGGGCCCAGGCAGGCCCAAGGCCTCAATGCCAAACTGGTGAAACTGGCGATAGCGGCCACGCTGGGGCCGTTCGTGCCGAAACATGGGGCCGGTGTACCACAGCCGCTTGGGGCCATCGTATAAAAGATTGTGTTCGATCACGGAACGCACAACCGCTGCGGTATTTTCTGGCCGCAAAGTGAGCTGCTCACCGTTTAAGGAGTCGGTAAAGGTGTACATCTCTTTTTCGACAATGTCGGTCACTTCGCCAATGCCGCGCACAAACAGTGCGGTGGGTTCAACAATCGGGGTGCGAATTTCGCGATAGCCGTATTGATGAAACACCTTGGCCACGCGCGACTCGACCCACTGCCACAGACCCGATTGATCGGGCAGCAGGTCGTTCATGCCTTTAACGCCGGTGAGTTTTTCTTTTGTCATTTCAATTTACAAAAGTGGATTGCCACGGGTGCTTCGCACCCTCGCAATGACGGGAATTCGTCATCGCGAGCCCGCAGGGCGTGGCGATCCCCACGGCGCTTACGCGCCTCGGGATGACGGAGCAAAACGTTTCTCAACATAATCCGAAACAATCGCCTGAAACTCTTCTGCAATGCGATCGCCCTTCAAGGTGACATTGCGCTCGCCATCAATAAACACGGGTGCCACGGGCGATTCGCCCGTACCCGGCAGGCTAATGCCAATATCGGCGTGCTTGCTCTCACCCGGGCCGTTCACCACGCAGCCCATCACCGCCACCGTCATGTTTTCAACGCCGGGATATTTTGTTTTCCAGTCGACCATTTGATCGCGCAAATAGCCTTGAATCTTTGCCGCCAGCTCTTGAAAAAAAGTTGATGTAGTGCGGCCACAACCCGGGCAGGCCACCACCATGGGGGCAAACGCACGCAGGCCCATCGATTGCAACATTTCCTGGGCAACGATCACTTCTTGACGGCGATCGCCATTCGGTTCCGGCGTGAGCGAGACACGAATAGTGTCACCAATGCCTTCTTGCAAGAGCACCGCCATCGCAGCGGTTGACGCAACAATGCCTTTGCTGCCCATGCCGGCTTCGGTCAAGCCCAAATGCAAAGGGTAATCGCAACGCTTGGCCAATTCGCGGTACACCGAAATCAAATCTTGCACGCTACTGACTTTGGCCGATAAGGTAATGCGATCGCCGGCCAAGCCCCACTTTTCGGCTTGCTGCGCACTTTCAATTGCAGATGTAACGAGCGCTTCGCGCATGACCGCGCCAGCGTCCCACGGTTCGGCCCGTTTGCTGTTGTCATCCATTAAGCGTGCAAGCAGCTCTTGATCTAGGCTTCCCCAGTTCACGCCAATGCGCACGGGCTTATCAAACTTGCAGGCCGCCTCGATCATGGCGCCGAATTGATTGTCGCGCTTGGCGCCCTTGCCCACATTGCCCGGGTTGATTCGATATTTCGACAAGGCCTGTGCGCAGTCAGGGTAATCCGATAAAAGCTTGTGACCATTGAAATGGAAATCACCAATCAAGGGCACGCTGCAGTTCATGCGATCGAGCTGATTGCGAATGGCTGCCACCTCGCGCGCGGCTTCGGGCGAGTTCACGGTAATGCGCACCAGCTCTGAGCCGGCCTGGGCCAAGCCTTGCACCTGAATGGCCGTGCCAATAGGGTCGGCCGTATCGGTATTGGTCATGCTTTGCACCACCACGGGCGAGTCACCACCCACCACCACGGTGTTTGCGCCCCAGGTAATTTTCATGGCGCGAGACTTGCGACGCGACGCAGGCCCGCAGGAAAACGGAAGGTCAAGACAAGGCGTGTTCATGATGTTGTGATTGCAACCGATTTGAGTTTTTGAGTGATTCGCGTACGGTCTTGAATGTCGCCCGCCAACTGGCCACAAGCGGCATCAATGTCATCTCCCCGTGTCTTTCGAATCGTGGTGACAAAGCCTTCTTGCGTCAAGAAATCGGCAAAGGCGCGGGTCTTGGGCCAGGGCGATTTTTTGTAGCCTGAATTGGGAAACGGGTTAAAGGGAATGAGATTGAACTTGCAGGAGATCTCTTCGGTTTTAACCAATCGCACCAAGGCGCGGGCGTGATCCAGCGAGTCGTTGACGCCATCGAGCATGACATATTCAAATGTAATGAAATCTCGCGGTGCCGGCTCAAGGTAGCGGCGAATGGCGGCCATTAAATCTTTGAGCGGATACTTTTTATTCAAGGGCACCAGCACATCGCGCAGGGCATCGGTCGGGGCGTGCAGCGACACCGCCAAGGCTACCGGGCAATCGCGCGCCAAACGATCGATCATGGGCACAACGCCCGAGGTAGATACCGTGACTTTTCGGCGCGACAAGCCATAAGCATCGTCACTGAGCATTAACTGCAAGGCGGGCAGCAGCTGATCGTAATTGAGCAAGGGCTCGCCCATGCCCATCATCACCACATTGGTCACCGGTTGCTCGAGCTCATGACGGGCCCACCACAGCTGGCCCACGATTTCGGCCGTGGTTAAGTTGCGGTTAAACCCTTGCCTGCCCGTTGAGCAAAACGGGCAGGCCACCGTGCAGCCTGCCTGTGAGGACACGCACAATGTTCCGCGATCCGTTTCCGGAATAAACACCGTCTCCACCGCATTGCCATTGCCGACATCAAAAAGCCACTTGCGCGTGCCATCGGCCGAGACATGATCTTGCAACACCTTGGGCGGCGTGATTTCAGCCTCTTGCGCAAGCTTGGCGCGAAAGTCTTTTGCGAGATCCGACATCTCGGAAAAATCGCTGGCCCCACGCTGATGAATCCATTTCAACAACTGGCGGGCCCGAAACGGCTTTTCGCCACGGGCCACGCACCAGTCAGTAAGGGCCTGAGGAGACAGGCCGAGCAGGTTCACTTATCTTGAATACACAGACATTGCAGGGAAGAAAAATGCCACTTCCGCTGCAGCGGTTTCAGGGCCATCGGAGCCGTGCACTGCATTGGCATCAATGCTGGTGGCAAAGTCGGCGCGAATGGTGCCAGGTTCGGCTTTCTTGGGATCGGTGGCGCCCATGAGCTCGCGGTTTTTAGCAATCGCGTTGTCGCCCTCTAGCACCTGGATCATGACCGGGCCGGAAACCATAAAGTCCACAAGGTCTTTAAAGAAGGGGCGCTCGCGGTGCACGCCGTAAAACGCCTCGGCTTCGGTACGGGATAAGTGACGCATTTGCGAGGCCACGATTTTCAGGCCGTTGGTCTCAAAGCGGGAATAGATTTTGCCGATCACGTTTTTTGCAACGGCGTCGGGCTTGATAATGGACAGGGTGCGCTCAATAGCCATAGTGTTTCCAAGAGTCATGAGGAGGATTAAAAGTTTCATTCGGGGCCTGGGGACAGGTCCCGAACTTTTCCCTACTTGATTTGTCAAGTAATCCTGCGATTATAAGCGCTCGCGCCAGTCCGATCGGCATCCTGCCCCGGGTCTCTGGCAGAAATAGAAGGAGAGAAAACACATGTTTCCAGGCTTGAATAACACCGCCTCTTTGCCCCGCGCCGAGTCCTCGGTTGCTCGCAATCGGGTGCTGCGGAACACCTACTGGCTGCTCGCAGCCTCGATGGTGCCAACCGCCATTGGGGCTTGGGTGGGCATGCAGTTTGGCTTTTCTTGGTTTGCCGGCAGCCCCTTGATTGGCGTTCTGCTGTTTTTAGGCATTGCCTTTGGCTTTTTCTGGGGCATTGAGCGCACCAAGCACTCCACCACTGGGGTCTACCTGCTCTTGGGCTTTACATTTTTCATGGGCTTGATGCTCTCGCGCCTGCTGGGCATTGCCGTGGGCATGACCAATGGCGTGCAGCTCATTGGCGTTGCCGGTGCGGGCACTGCGGCCGTGTTTTTTGGCATGGCGAGCGTGGCAGCCACCACCAAGCGCGACCTGTCGAACATGGGCAAATTCCTGATGATCGGCGTGGTCATGTTGCTGGTGGCCAGTGTTGCCAATATCTGGCTGCAAATGCCTGCGCTCATGCTCACGGTGTCGACGCTTGCGGTTGGAATCTTCTCGCTCTTTTTGCTTTACGACCTTAACCGCATCATGAGCGGCGGCGAGACCAACTACATCTCGGCAACGCTGGGGGTGTACTTAAGCGTTTACAACATCTTTAGTAATTTGCTGGTGTTGTTGATGTCGCTCTTTGGCGGCAACCGCGAGTAACACGTCATCGCGAGGAGCGCGTAGCGCGACGTGGCGATCCATCAGGCGAACTGCAACTCCGCCAACCGAGCATAAACGCCGCCTTGGGCCACCAAGGCGGCATGCGTGCCCCGCTCCACCACCTTCCCCGCATCCATCACAAGAATTTCATCGGCCCGCAGCACGGTGGCCAAACGATGCGCAATAGTGAGCGAGGTCCGCCCCGGCAACACTTCATCGAGCGCGCGCTGCACTTCGCGCTCGGATTCGGCATCCAACGCACTCGTGGCTTCATCAAGCAAAAGAATCGGCGGGTTTTTCAGAATCGCTCGCGCAATGGAAATGCGCTGCTTTTGCCCGCCCGACAAACGCACACCACGCTCACCCAGAAAGCTTTGATAGCCATTGGGCAGCGCAGAAATAAAGTCATGGGCATGCGCCGTACGGGCAGCCGCCATCACTTCTTCGTCGGTTGCATCGAGCCTGCCATAGCGAATGTTTTCCATGGCCGAAGCTGCAAAGATCACAGCATCTTGCGGAACAATTCCGATCATCGAGCGCAACTGATCCAAGGGCCAATCGCGAATGTCGCGGCCAAAGACCGACAGGCTGCCGGCCTGATAGTCATAAAAACGCAGCAGCAAGGAAAAGATCGTGCTTTTGCCCGCGCCTGATGCGCCGACCAAGGCCACTCGTGCGCCGGTAGGCACATCGAAACTTAGGTGATTGAGCGCCTTGACTTGGGGGCGCGAGGGGTAGGAGAAATCAAGATCGGTCGCCGTTAGTGCGAGGGCGGTGGATTGCCACGGCCCTTCGGGCCTCGCAATGACGGGTGAGGCTCGGGCCTCGGTGACGGGTGAGGCT
>CAYTWR010000028.1:15751-17930 GCA_964442225.1 uncultured Burkholderiaceae bacterium
CCCTTCGGGCCTCGCAATGACGGGTGAGGCTCGGGCCTCGGTGACGGGTGAGGCTTGGGCCCCGGTGACGGCATCCGAAGCCTGCATCAACTCCACAAGCCGCTCAGTCGCGCCGGCAGCGCGCTGCAAATCGCCCCACACTTCCGACAGCGCACCAATCGAGCCCGCCACCAGCACCGCATACAACACGAACTGTGTGAGCTCGCCGAACGACAACGCGCCGCTTGCCACTTGCTTGGCACCCAACCACAGCACAAACACAATCACACCAAAGGCCAAAAAAATGGCCACCGCAGTCAAGGTGGAACGCAGCCGAATTCGGCGGCGCGCTTCAGAAAACGCCGCCTCTACCGCAGCAACAAATCGGCCTTGCTCGTAAGGCTCACGCACAAAGGCTTGCACGGTGGTCATGGCATTTAACACTTCACCCGCCATGGCCGATGTATCGGCCACTTTGTCTTGGCTGACCCGCGAGATACGGCGCACCTTGCGACCCAGGGCCCACAGCGGCAGCACCACCAAGGCCAAGAGCAAGATCATTAAGCCTGCAAGCCAGGCATTGGTGATCAGCATCATGATCATGCCGCCCACAAACATGACCGCGCTGCGCAAGGCCATTGAAATACTAGTGCCCACAAGGGTCTGCACCAAGGTGGTGTCGCTGGTCAGGCGAGACAACACCTCACCCGTTTGCAAGGTTTCAAAATAGGCGGGGCGCTGTCGCATGACATTTTGAAATACCTCGGCGCGAATATCGGCCACCACGCGCTCGCCCAGCCAAGACATGACATAAAAACGACTAGCGGTAACCACGGCCACTAAGCCCGCCAGCGCCAATAAATTTATAAACTTTTGGTCGATCAATTCACTTGCAAGGCCAGTGTCCACCAAATCTCGAAAGGCCAGAGGCACGGCCAAGGTTGCTGCCGCCGCCAGCACCAGAAACAAAAAGGCCAGCGACCATTGGCCGGCATAGCGTGAAAAAAGCCGGTACTGAACCAGCCACTCCCACAAACCCGAGAGCTTGCGGGTCGGCTTGGGCCGATCAGTCATTGAGTGCGCCGACATGCAAAGCCTGTCTTATAAAAAACGATCCAACAGCCGACGGCTGTGGCGATCGAGCTGCTGCGGGTCGCGAATCATAAAGTGCACGCCGTGGGTATCGAGAATGAGCAGCATGGTGCGGCCTAGTCTGCGAATATCTTCTTCGCCTTTCAGTGTCAGTTCACAGGGCCCACGGTCTGTTTCAACCCGCCAAGTGCTCGGTGCCACAAAAGAAGAGACCGAGGAGATTTTTTGAATCTCAGGCATGAACTCACGCTCGTTTAACTCTTCAAGCAGCACGGCCTGAGACCCGTGGTCTAAGTCGGCCGCACGCTCAATCCAGGCGCATTCGTGGCCATCGGCGCCCACCAGGGAAATGCTGCCCTGCGTGTCATGAATCGGAAATGCACGAATCGCAGCAACCGGTTCATGAATGCTGCCGTCTGCCAGCGTGAGCCGAAGCTTGCCCAAGGCATTGCGCTCGAGTTTCATGACGACTCACCCTCGACAAACATGCGCTCGTTCGCATGCTGGCGCAGTTGCGCCTGATACAGCCGCCAATACGCGCCTTGTGCGCTCATGAGCTGATCATGCGAGCCGATTTCCACAATTTCGCCTTTATCCATCACCACCAAACGATCGGCCTTGCGCAGGGTCGACAGGCGATGGGCAATGGCAATCGTGGTGCGGCCCTTCACCAAATTATCAAGCGCCTTTTGAATTTCTTTTTCGGTTTCGGTGTCGACACTGGAAGTGGCCTCATCCAAAATCAGAATGCGCGGGTTAATTAACAAGGCTCGCGCAATTGAAATGCGCTGGCGCTCTCCGCCCGAAAGCCCTTGGCCGCGCTCGCCCACCAAAGAGTCATAGCCCAAGGGCAGGCGCAAGATAAATTCATGGGCATGGGCAGCCCGGGCTGCCGCAATAATTTCCGCACGGCTTGCATCAGGCCGACCGTAGGCAATGTTCTCGGCAATAGTTCCAAAAAACAAAAATGGCTCTTGAAGCACTAAGCCAATGTGCTGCCGATAGTCGGCGATTTTCAAAGAACGAATGTCGGTGTGATCGACCAAAATCGCGCCATCGGCCACATCGTAAAAACGGCAAATCAGGTTCACCAGCGTGCTTTTTCCCG
>CAYTWR010000029.1:0-1512 GCA_964442225.1 uncultured Burkholderiaceae bacterium
CGGCAATATCAATGCGCAAGCCAAACACGGCGGCTTCTTGTCGCACGCGATCTTCAAGGCTGGCAAGCTGCTCTGCAGAAACTGATGCGTCACCTGCGTTCAAAGCACTGCTTAATGCCTCTTTGAGCCGCTCGGCAAGCTTGGCTTGCTGTGCTTGCAGCGCTGCCGGCAGCAAGCGTTGCGCTTGGTCGGCAAGCGCGGCAATTTCGCCTAACTTGATCGCGATTGTCGCGAGCAGCCGCTGGCCTTCGGTTGCGCGGCTCTCAGAAAACTGTTGTAGCGCCTGATCCACAAGCGCACCAATTTGCGCTGCCCACTCTTCTTGCGATACCTGTGATTCTTGCGTAACGCCAGGAAGCCTGAGCAGGTCGCTGACTGAAAACGGCGCGATCTCGGGGTGGTCTGCGCGAATCTCGTGCGCAAGCCGCAAGGCAGAAGCCAAGCCCGCCGAATTGATCTTGGTCTGGGAAAGGCTCTGGTCATTGCGAGCGAGCGAGAGCCGAAAATCGACCTTGCCACGTTGCACTTGGGCTTGTAATTTCTCTCGGCACAGGGGTTCGGCCCATCGGAAATCATCCGGCAGGCGGGGGTTGAATTCGAAAAATCGGCTGTTGACGCTTTTGATTTCAACGCCAAGCCGGCCGACTGAACAGTCGGCGCTTGCGCTTCCAAAACCGGTCATGCTGCAGTGTTGCATGGGCAATTCCATCAGTTCCGTCAAGTCGCGGTATTGTAAGGGGCATTCTGAAAAGGAACTGACATGTCACAAGCAAATCTCTCGCGGCCCAGTGGCCGCAGCCCAGGACAAATGCGGGCGGTAAGCCTTGAGCGCCGCTATACCAAGCACGCCGAGGGCTCGGTGCTGGTGTGTTTTGGCGACACAAAAGTGTTGTGCACCGCCAGTGTCGAGGAGCGCGTGCCCGGTTTTTTAAAGGGCCAAGGCACGGGCTGGGTCACTGCTGAATACGGCATGCTGCCGCGGTCTACGCACACACGGTCTGATCGCGAAGCCGCCAAGGGCAAGCAGGGCGGAAGAACGCTCGAGATTCAACGCTTGATTGGCCGCTCGTTGCGCGCAGTGACTGATTTGAAGCTGCTGGGAGAGCGTTCGATCACCATTGATTGCGATGTGCTGCAGGCCGATGGCGGCACACGCACCGCCAGCATTACGGGGGCATGTGTTGCCTTGGCCGATGCCTTGTTTGGCCTAAAGCGCAATGGCCTGATTGAAACGAGCCCGCTGCGTGAATCGGTGGCGGCTGTGTCGGTGGGCATTTGGAAAGGGGTTCCTGTTCTTGACCTTGATTATGTGGAAGATTCGGGTTGCGATACGGATATGAATGTGGTCATGACCGATTCCGGCGGCATTGTGGAAGTGCAAGGCACTGCCGAAGGGGAGCCGTTTAGTCGCGCACAGCTAGATGAGTTGTTGTTGTTGGCTTCGCAGGGCATTGGGCAGCTGCATGAGTTTCAGCAGTGCTTGATTCAAGACCCCGAGCGGCTTTCGGTGAC
>CAYTWR010000029.1:1612-3374 GCA_964442225.1 uncultured Burkholderiaceae bacterium
ATTGCGACGGCTACTTTCCTCGTCATTGCGACGGCTACTTTCCTCGTCATTGCGACGGCTACTTTCCTCGTCATTGCGAGGCCGAAGGCCGTGGCAATCTGCGTACGGGTTCGATTCTATGAACCGTTGGGTTTTAGCCTCCTCTAACCCCGGCAAGCTCAAAGAGTTTCAGCATGCGCTTGCGCCTGTGCTCACCAAGCGCGGGCTCACACTGGTCAACCAAAGTGAGCTGGGCATTCCCAGCGCCGAAGAGCCTCACCATAACTTTGAGGAAAATGCGCTTGCCAAGGCGCGCCATGCCAGCGCGTTAAGCGGCTTGCCCGCATTGGCCGACGATTCTGGCATTTGTGTCGATGTGTTAAACGGCGCCCCCGGTGTGCGCTCGGCCCGCATTGCGGCCGGCGACCCAGAATTTGCCGGGCTTTCGGCCGATGAAGCGAACCTGCGCTGGCTGCTGCGCGAGCTGCAGCGTGCGCGAGAAGCGCAGTATCCAAACGCTGAGCCGCCTGAATCGTTTTGGAATTGCGCCTTTCATGCCGCGATTGCCTTTGTGCGATCGGCCGAAGACCCAGCGCCGGTGATCGTCACGGGCATTTGGAATGCGCGGGTCATCACCACGCCCAAAGGCGCAGGGGGCTTTGGTTACGACCCGATATTTTTTGATCGCGATTTGAAAATGACCGCTGCAGAAATGACCGTTGCGCAAAAGCAGGCGGTGAGCCACCGAGGCATTGCCTTGCGAAAATTACTTGAGGCAATTCTGGTGTGATTCGTTTTGAGCAGCTGCCTGAGCTCTCGCTCTACATTCATTTGCCGTGGTGTATTCGCAAGTGCCCGTACTGCGATTTCAATTCCCATGAGTCGCGCGGCGAGCTTCCGCAAGCGCACTACATCAACGCGCTGATCGCCGATCTTGAAGCGAGCCTGCCCATGGTGTGGGGCAGGCCAGTGGTCAGCGTGTTTATGGGTGGCGGCACGCCGAGCCTGTTTTCGCCGCAGTCGATTGAACGATTGCTTTCTGAAATTCGTGCGCGTGTGAAACTCTTGCCCGGCGCAGAGATTACGCTAGAAGCCAACCCCGGAACCTTCGAGATTGAGCGGTTTGAAGGGTTTGCCCAGGCCGGTGTGAACCGTGTCTCGATTGGTGTTCAATCGTTCGATAACACGCAGCTGGCCGCCTTGGGTCGTGTGCACGATCGCGATCAGGCGCTGCAAGCGGTGGAGCATGCGTTAAAGATTTTTCCGCGCGTCAATCTTGATCTTATGTTTGGCTTGCCTGCGCAATCTGTCAATGCGTTGGCCCGCGAGTTGGAGTTTGCGATTCAAACCGGGGTTCAGCATTTGTCGTGCTATCAACTCACACTTGAGCCCGGCACGCGCTTTGCAATCAAGCCGCCGCAGGGCCTGCCCAATGATGATGCGCTGGCGGATATGCAATCGCTCGTGGTTGAAACGCTTGCGCGCGCGGGCTTGCAGCGCTACGAAATTTCAGCGTTCGCCGCACCTGGGCACGAGTGCCAACACAATTTGAATTACTGGACTTTTGGCGATTACTTGGGCATTGGGGCGGGTGCTCACGGAAAGATTTCGTTTGCGGATCGGATTGTCAGGACGCAGAAGCTGAAGAACCCGGGGGCGTATATGGAGTGGATTGCGGGTGGATCGCCACGGCCCCTGGCGGGGCCTCGCGATGACGTGGGGGTGAACGAACTCCCCTTCGAATTCATGCTCAATGCCTTGCGCCTGATTCAAGGGGTGCCGG
>CAYTWR010000029.1:3474-14510 GCA_964442225.1 uncultured Burkholderiaceae bacterium
GAACTCCCCTTCGAATTCATGCTCAATGCCTTGCGCCTGATTCAAGGGGTGCCGGCGTCGCGCTGGCAGCAAGCCACGGGCATGGGGATTGGCGAGCATCCCTTCTTGCTGGATCGGATCGGGCGTGCCCAGGCGCTTGGGCTTTTAGATCGCTCGCCCGGGCGTTTTCAGGCCACCCCGCGCGGCCTGGAGCTTTTAAGCGACCTGCAGGCGCTATTCTTGAAATAAGCGGTGTCAGGCACCTTGAGCACCATATTGGTGCAAAAATACCCAAAAAATCACCAATGCACCAAAATATTGCATTTAACGCACAAGTTTTGTGCGCACCAGCTCAATTCGAAGCACAATCGTGCCACCAGCACTGGATTTACCAGCACAAAATTCAGGCACGATTTTCGCTTAAGCAATACCGGAACCTTTTTAACCACTACTTCAAGGAGAAGTTCGGATGCCCACCCCCCAAGACGTCATGAAGATGGTGACCGACAACGATGTGAAATTCGTTGACTTCCGTTTCACCGATACGCGCGGAAAAGAGCACCATGTCTCGGTACCGATTAGCCATTTCGATGAAGAGAAATTCGAAACTGGCCATGCCTTCGATGGCTCTTCCATTGCCGGCTGGAAAGGCATTGAAGCCTCTGACATGTTGCTCATGCCCGACCCCAACACCGCGGTGCTCGATCCTTTCCGTGAAGAGTCCACGCTCAACCTAACCTGCGATGTGGTGGAGCCTTCCGATGGCAAAGGCTATGACCGCGATCCGCGCTCGATTGCAAAACGCGCCGAAGCCTATTTGAAGGCTTCTGGCATTGGCGATACTGCTTATTTTGGCCCTGAGCCCGAGTTTTTCATTTTCGATGGCGTGACCTGGAATGTCGACATGTCCGGCTGCTTTGTAAAAGTCAAGTCAGAAGAGGCAAGCTGGTCCACCGGCATTGATTACGATGGCGGCAATTTAGGGCATCGCCCCGCAGTGAAAGGCGGATATTTCCCGGTGCCACCGGTGGACTCGTTTCAGGACATTCGCTCTGAGATGTGTTTGATTCTTGAGCAAATGGGCGTGCCGGTTGAAGTGCACCACCACGAAGTGGCTGGCGCAGGCCAGTGTGAAATCGGTACCAAGTTTTCCACGCTCGTGCAGCGGGCCGACTGGACACAAATTCTGAAATATGTTGTTCACAATGTCGCGGCGAGCTACGGCAAAACAGCCACCTTCATGCCTAAGCCGATCGTGGGTGACAACGGTTCTGGCATGCATGTGCACCAGTCTGTTTGGAAAGATGGCCAAAACCTGTTTGCAGGCAACGGCTATTCGGGCCTGTCGGAATTTGCGTTGTATTACATTGGCGGCATCATCAAGCACGCCCGCGCCTTAAATGCGATCACCAACCCGGGCACCAATAGCTACAAGCGTCTGGTGCCTGGATTCGAAGCGCCGGTGAAGCTGGCTTATTCGGCGAAGAATCGTTCTGCCTCGATTCGCATTCCGCATGTCAGCAGCCCCAAGGGCCGCCGTATCGAGGTGCGCTTCCCCGACCCCACAGCCAATCCGTACATGGCATTTGCCGCGCTGCTCATGGCCGGTCTTGATGGCGTGCAAAACAAGATTCATCCTGGCGAAGCCGCCGACAAAAATCTCTATGACCTGCCGCCCGAGGAAGAAAAGAAGATTCCCACGGTCTGCTCGTCATTGGATCAGGCCTTAGAGTGCCTGGATCAAGATCGCGAGTTCTTGACCCGTGGCGGTGTGTTTAGCAACGACATGATCGATGCATTTATCGAGCTCAAAATGGAGGAAGTCACGCGTTTTCGCATGACGACCCACCCGGTTGAGTTCGATATGTACTACTCGCTGTGAGTCGACACGGCCTTCGCAGCTTCGATCTCTTGGCCACTGGGGTGGTGGTCTTGGATTCGGAGCTGCGGGTCGTCTTTTGCAACCAAGCCGCCGAGTTGATTATTGGCCTTTCGAGCCGACAGCTTGAGGGCCAACGGCTTGGTGAGCTGCTCAAAGACAGCGAGCCGGTTGAAGAAATGTTTCGGCAAGCCTTGGCCCATGCCTTCGATGTCAAGCGATCTCATTTGACCTGGAATTTCCCCATGAAAGGTGCAGTCGAGCTGGAAACGACGGTGGCTGCACATCGAGAAGGCAATGCCGATGTGATCTGCCTGGAAATTCGAGAGCTTGATCAGCAGCGTCGACAAGACCGCGAAGAGCGCCAGGCCGATTTAACGCAAGCCAACAAAGAGCTTTTGCGAAATCTCGCGCACGAAATTAAAAATCCCTTGGGGGGTGTGCGTGGCGCGGCGCAGTTACTCGACCATGAGCTGGGAAGCGAAGAGCTGCGCGAGTACACCCAGGTCATCATTAAAGAGGCTGATCGTTTACAGGGCTTGGTGGATCAAATGCTGGCGCCCCATCGCAAGGCCAAAGCCAGCGAGGCGGTTAATATCCACGAGGTGTGTGAGCGGGTTCGAAGCCTGATGCTTGCAGAATTTCCCACAGGCCTTCTCATTCGCCGTGATTACGACATCAGCCTGCCGTATTTGAAAGGCGACCGAGAGCAGCTGATTCAAGTGGTGCTCAATGTGGTGCGAAATGCAGCCCAGGCGATGCAAGGCAGCGGCGAGATCGTGCTGCGTTCACGGGTGGCCCGGCAAGTCACGATTGCCAAACGTCGTCACAAGCTTGCGCTTGATTTGCATGTCATTGATAACGGGCCAGGAATTCCCGAGGAGATTCGAGATCGGGTGTTTTATCCCTTGGTGTCGGGGCATCCGCAAGGCCATGGCCTGGGGCTGACTTTGGCACAGTCTTATGTGCAGCAACATGGTGGGCTCATAGATGTAGAAAGTCGCCCCGGACAGACGGATTTTTTGATTCGTATCCCCATTGATTTGGATTGGAGCACGCAATGAAACCCGTGTGGATTGTGGATGATGATCAGTCGATTCGCTGGGTGCTTGAAAAAGCCTTAAGCAAACAGCAAATCGCCTGCCGCGTGTTTGAAGACGCAGCGGATGTGCTGAATGCGCTTAATGACGATGTGCCACAGGTGTTGGTGTCGGACATTCGCATGCCCGGAGAGAGCGGCTTGGCTCTTTTGGACAGAGTAAAACAGCGCTGCCCCCAGGTGCCCGTGATTGTCATGACGGCCTATTCCGATCTCGATAGTGCAGTGTCAGCCTTTCAAGGTGGCGCCTTTGAGTATCTTCCCAAGCCGTTTGATATCGATGCAGCAGTCGCCTTGATTAAGCGGGCGGTGCAGGAAAGCGGCAGTGAGTCGGCTTCCAAAGAGTCAGAGTCCACTGCGGTGCCTGAGCTCTTGGGCGGCGCTCCAGCGATGCAAGAGGTGTTTCGCGCCATTGGCCGTTTAAGCCAGTCAAGTGCCACCGTGCTTATTACCGGGGAGTCAGGCACCGGCAAAGAGCTCGTGGCCAATGCGTTGCATCGACACAGTCCACGGGCCGCCATGCCTTTTGTGGCACTCAATACCGCTGCCATTCCGCGCGACCTATTGGAGTCTGAGCTCTTTGGCCATGAGCGTGGCTCGTTTACAGGCGCGCAGGCGACACGCCGGGGCCGTTTTGAGCAGGCCGAAGGCGGCACGCTCTTTTTAGATGAAATCGGTGACATGCCGCTTGATCTTCAAACGCGCCTGTTGCGTGTTTTGTCCGATGGCCATTACTACCGAGTAGGCGGGCATTCGCCGCTTAAGGCCAATGTGCGTGTGATTGCGGCCACTCATCAAGATCTGGAGTCGCGGGTGCGCGCAGGGCAGTTTCGCGAAGATCTCTTTCATCGTCTCAATGTGATTCGACTCAAGCTGCCCGCGCTGCGCGATCGAAAAGAAGACATTCCGGTGTTGATCAGACATTTCATGCAAAAAAGTGCGCGTGATTTAAAAGTCGACACCAAGCAGGTGTCTGCTGCGGCGATGCAGGTCTTAACGAGCCTTCCGTTTCCCGGCAATGTGCGTCAGCTTGAAAATCTTTGCCACTGGATGACGGTCATGGCACCGAGCCAAGTGATACAAGTGCAAGATCTGCCTGCCGATCTGCATGAGGTGTCTGAGCCTGCTTCGATACCCGTTGCTGCAGCGCCGATGGCGCGCTCCTGGCAGGAGCTGCTTCAAGAAGAGGTGGCTCAATCCCTGGTCGTGAATTCCCCTGTCCCTGACAAGGGAAGAATGGATGAATGGTCACGCCAATTTGAGGCTGCGGTGCTCAGTGTTGCGCTTAAGCACACGCGTGGACGCCGCATGGAGGCAGCCCACCTGCTGGGAATTGGCCGCAACACCATGACTCGAAAAATTGCTGAGCTCCATCTCGAGGGTGACAGACCTTAGATTTTTGATTATTCTCAAGGTTTGTACTGAGTAGTTTCGGTCTGGGGAGAGGTCAAACACATGAGAAATTCGCATTCGGGCGTTGGCGGGTCCATTCCCATCACAATTTCGTCGCTTACTTCGAGCTGTGCAGACTGTTCCATGCACGAGCTTTGCTTGCCCGCGACGGTCTCGGATGAAGAGCTCGACCGCCTAGAAACCATCATGTCCAAGCGAACCCGCGTCGAGCGGGGAGAGGGGTTGTATCGGGCCGGCGATGTATTCACCAGCCTTTATGCGGTGCGTCTAGGCCACTTTAAAACGGTGTATTCCGAAGGCCCTGCCACCAAGCAGATCACCGGGTTTCAAATGTCGGGCGAAATTCTGGGTATGGAAGGCATTGGCCAGACCCGCCATAAATGCAGTGCAATTGCGCTGGAAGACAGCGAGGTCTGCGAGATTCCCTATTCGCGACTGGAGACCCTGCTTTCAGAAATGCCGAGCTTGCAGGCGCATTTTCACCGCATGATGAGCCGCGAGATCGAGCGTGAACACCAGGTTATGTTGCTACTGGGTTCCATGAGCGCCGATCAACGGGTGGCCGCGTTTTTGCTTAACCTGTCCAAGCGGTACGAAGCCCGCGGGTTTTCTTCCAGCCATTTTGTGTTGCGCATGACCCGTGAAGACATTGGCAATTATTTGGGATTGACCATTGAAAGCGTAAGCCGGGTGTTTAGCCGCTTTAAAAAGAACGACTGGATCGAGGGCTCACCTCGCGATGTGAAGCTGCTTGATCGCAAGGCCCTCGAAGACCTTTGTAACAACTAAAGCGAATACGGCGAGCGCCGCTCAATCGGCTGTGACTGTGCGGGCTTCATGAGTGACCATGTCATGAAGCTTGCGAGCGTGCAAAACACAAAGCACACCACAAACCCAATCGCATAAGCAGCGAGCCGATCCATTTCCACGGCAATGCCGTGGTAGTGCAGATCGGTGGGGTCAAACATTGAAAAAAACAGTGCATTGAGGCCCGCAGCGGCAAGAAAAGCCGGCCACAAAATGACCATGGCCGATTTCGCTTTGCCAGTGGGAATATGGGCAGGCGGGGGTGGGGCGTATGGATCTCTTGCCATGTGTCTCACTCCAGAATCGGTGTTTTAGTCGACTGTCCAGGTGGCGCGAACCCGCCATTGCGAGTTTTCGTCTTCGATCATCACATACCAGCGTCCCGCGGTGATTTCAGGGACTTCGGTGCGATAAAGGCCGGGCTCACCGGTTTTTTCCAATGTGAGCAGTACATCTCGTTCATTGAGTGTCGGGTGGCTTAGCTTTGCCCGCATGAATTCAGGGGCTTGAACACCTGGGTTTGCGAAATAGCGCACTTCCACGCGTTGGCGGCCGCTGGGCTGGGCAATGATCGAGGTAGAGAGTTTTATGCCCAGGCTTGTTGCCGCCTGATCTTTTTCGAGCCGCTGGTTAATGGCTCGACCCTCACGGTAGTAATCGTCGGCCACCAGGCTGTCGGCGTTTTTGATTGAAATCCACAGCATGATCATGCCCAGCACAATCGAGGTGGCCGGGATGGCAATGACAAACCAGACCCAGCCATGTCGGTACCAGGGTTGCGGATGCATAGAAGTGGACATGGGCGTGATTATCGCGGAATAAAGAAGGCGGCTTTTTCGTCCACCCCCACTCCGGGTGTGGTTAATGAGTCAATCCGGATTTGAATGCGATGAGAGCCTTTTTCAAGGGCTTCAAGCTCGGCGATCGGGGCCTGCATGCGCACCACATAGAGCTTGGTGCTGGTCGCGGCAACATCAAACTCAGTTTCGCTGGCAATGACCAAGCCAGGCAGACCCGTCGCCTGAACCTTATAGCGGTGAGGCTTTTCATCGACATTAATAAATTGGAACTGATAGGTGTTTTCGATCCAGGTGCCTTCCACTTCGCGGGCAAGCGCGCCACGGTCACGCATAATGTCCACCTTAAGCGGCTCGCGCAGGGCCAAGGTGCCAAACACCGCCAGCGTGATCAAACACAAAATAGCGGTATAGATCAGCACACGAGGCCGAAAGATCTGGGCGCGCAGCTGTTTGGGCGTGTAGTGCTGGGCAACGGCATTGGGCGTGGAATAGCGAATGAGCCCGCGTGGATAGCTCATTTTGTCCATGATCTGGTTGCAGGCATCAACACACAGGCCGCAGCCAATGCACTCGTATTGCAGCCCACGGCGAATATCGATTCCGGTGGGACAAACATCGACACAGACCCGACAGTCAATGCAGTCGCCTTTGCCAGCTGCCCGATGGTCTTCTTTTTTGGATCGCGACCCGCGGGGCTCGCCGCGTTCTTCGTCGTAGGTTACGACCAGGGTGTCACGGTCAAACATGACGCTTTGAAAACGTGCGTAGGGGCACATGTATTTGCAGACCTGCTCGCGCATAAAGCCTGCCTGCAAAATGGTAAAGCCCGAATAAAACAGAATCCAAAAGGTTTGCCAGGGCCCCAGATCCCAGTTCAACACCAAGCCACCAAGCTCGCGAATTGGGGTGAAGTAGCCGGCAAAGGTAAAGCCAGTCCACAGCGCAACCACAAGCCATACCAGAACTTTAACGCTTCGTTTGAGCCGACGCTCTGCTGCCGGCCCCTGGGTGTCAAGGCGCATGCGTTTGGCACGATCACCTTCGATCCAGCGTTCAATTTGCATGAAGATCGAGGTGTACACCGTTTGCGGGCAGGCGTAACCGCAAAACAATCTTCCCGCAACGGCGGTAAATAAAAACAAACTGAAGGCGCTCACCACGAGCAAGGCGGTGAGATAGATAAAGTCTTGCGGCCAGAGCACTAAGCCAAAAATGTAAAACTTTCGCTCGACCAGATTAAGCAAGACTGCGGGCCGGTCTTGCCAGGAAATCCAAGGCAAGCCGTAATAGAGCAGCTGGGTCAACACCACCATGACCCAGCGCCAGGAATTGAACTTTCCAGAGATTGCCCGCGGATAAATCTTTTTGGCGGGCGCGTACAGAAGGACGGTCTGTTCCTGTGGGGCCGAGGCGCCTTCTGTACTCATGCAAGCAATGGTTGAATTGGCTTACTTCGCCTGAGACAGGCTGTACACATAGGCCGAAACAATGTGCGATTTCTCCTCGCCTAAGAAATCTTTCCATGCGGGCATCACGCCATGGCGGCCGTTGTTGATGGTTGAAGTAATGCCAGCAACAGTTCCGCTCACTAACCAGATCTTGTCGGTCAAATTCGGGGCGCCAAGCATTTGATTGCCTTCACCGCCGGCACCGTGACAAGCGGCGCACACGGCAAACATGGGTTTGCCAGCGGCAGCTTTGGCGGCGTCGTGTGTGCTGCCTGAGAGGCTCAGCACATAGTTGGCGACATTTTCAACCATTTCCGGGCTGCCCAAGGAAGCGGCCATGGGGGGCATGACGCCTTGGCGGCCTGCCAAGACACTGACCTTGATCGCCTCTGGGCTTCCGCCCCACAGCCAATCTTTATCGGTCAGGTTTGGAAAGCCCTTTGCGCCGCGGCCATCAGAGCCGTGGCACTGCGCACAGTTGCTGAGAAAGAGTCGCTGGCCAATGCCCATGGCGTCGGGGTTTTTGGCAAGTTCGTCAAAGCTCATGGCCGCAAGCTTGGTATAGATCGGGCCAAATTGCTCTTCGGCGCGCTTAACCTCCCGGGCATGTTGATCGGTGGAAGACCAGCCCAGCACGCCCGTGGTACGGCCTAATCCGGGGTAAAGCACCAGATACACAATGCCGAACACAATGGTGACGTAAAACAGAATCATCCACCAACGGGGCAGGGGGTTGTTGTATTCCTGCAGATTTTCATCCCACACATGGCCCGTGGTGCCCACATCTTGGCCGGGTTTTACTTTGTGTCGCGACAAGCCATAGAGCAACACAACGCAAAAGGCAATCGACAGCACGGTCAGGATAATGACCCATAGGTTCCAAAACTCGCTTGTAAAGTCAGCCATGATGGTCTCGCTTTTCTTGTGCCACTGGCTCGTCATCTTGCAAAGGAATCATGGCATGACGGTCCATAGTGGGCTTTTGTTTCTTGCTAAATGCCCAAATCACCAGTGCGATAAACGCGATCACTCCCACCACGGTGAGCAGAGAGTGAAAGTTTGCAATGGTCATTGGGCGCTCCCTGATTAAAAGTTTGCTTAGCTACGCTTGTCTTTCAGTGCCAGGCCAAGCGATTGCAGATAGGCGATCAAGGCCTCCAGCTCCGTTTTGCCTTTGACTTCTTCCACTGAATTTTTGATTTCTTCATCCGAGTAGGGGTGGCCCAGGCTGCGCAAGGTGCTCATCTTCTTGGGCATGATCTCGGCGTTCACCGTGTTCGTTGCGAGCCAGGGATACGCCGGCATGTTCGACTCGGGCACCACATCGCGCGGATTGATCAGGTGCACACGGTGCCATTCATCACTGTAGCGGCCGCCCACACGGTGCAGGTCAGGGCCGGTGCGCTTGGAGCCCCACTGAAACGGGCGGTCATAGACAAACTCGCCCGCTACCGAGTAGTGGCCATAGCGCTCGGTTTCGGCGCGGAAAGGACGAATCATTTGCGAGTGACAGTTGTAGCAACCTTCACGCACATAGATGTCGCGGCCCGCCAATTGCAACGCGGTGTAGGGTTTCAAGCCCGTGACCGGCTCGGTGGTGGACTTTTGAAAAAACAGCGGCACGATTTCGACCAGGCCGCCAATGGCGACCGTAATCAAGATCAGCACGATCATTAGCCCTGGGCTTTTCTCAATTTTTTCGTGTTTTCCCGACATTTTTGTTCTCCCTCGAGTCGTTTAGGCGTGGGCCACTTCAGGGATGCGGGCATCCACAGGCTTGGGCTGGCGAATCGTCATGAACATGTTCCAGGTCATGATGAGCATGCCGCTTAAGTACAGCACGCCACCCAACAGACGAATCACGTAGTAGGGGTAGGTGGCTTTTACGCTTTCTACAAACGAGTAGGTGAGCGAGCCATCGGGGTTGACCGAGCGCCACATTAAACCTTGCATCACCCCGGCAATCCACATGGCAGCGATGTAAAACACAATGCCCAGCGTGGCGACCCAGAAGTGCACCTCAATGGCTTTGACGCTGTGCATTTCACGCTTGCCCACCAGGCGGGGCAACAGGAAGTACACCGCACCCATCGAGATCATGCCCACCCAGCCCAAGGCGCCAGAGTGCACATGGCCAACGGTCCAGTCGGTGTAGTGCGACAGGGCATTGACAGTCTTGATTGACATCATCGGGCCTTCAAAGGTCGACATGCCGTAAAACGAAATCGAGGTGATCAAGAACTTCAGGATTGGATCCGTGCGCAGCTTGTGCCATGCGCCCGACAGCGTCATGACACCGTTGATCATGCCGCCCCAGGACGGTGCCAAAAGAATCAATGAAAACACCATGCCCAGCGATTGGGTCCAGTCTGGCAAGGCAGTGAAGTGCAAATGGTGCGGGCCTGCCCACATATAGGTAAAGATCAGGGCCCAGAAGTGCACGATCGATAAGCGATACGAATACACGGGGCGCTCCGCCTGCTTGGGCATGAAGTAATACATCATGCCCAAAAAGCCAGCGGTCAAGAAAAAGCCTACGGCGTTATGGCCGTACCACCACTGAATCATGGCGTCTTGCACGCCGGCATAGGCTGAATACGATTTGGTCAGGCTCACCGGCAAGGCTGCGCTGTTGACCAGGTGCAGCAAGGCGACTGTCAAAATGAAGGCGCCGAAGAACCAGTTTGCGACATAAATGTGCTGGATCTTGCGCTTGAAAATGGTGCCAAAAAACACAATCGCGTAAGAGACCCATACGGCGGTAATCAGCAAATCAATGGGCCACTCAAGCTCGGCGTATTCCTTGCCCGAGGTAATGCCCAGGGGCAGGGTCACGGCGGCCAGCAAAATCACCAGCTGCCAGCCCCAGAAGGTAAAGGCCGCAAGCCCATCGCTAAACAGGCGCGCATGACAGGTTCGCTGCACCACATAGTAGGAAGTGGCAAAGAGTGCTGATCCGCCGAAGGCAAAGATCACGGCATTGGTATGCAAGGGCCGCAGTCTTCCATACGACAGGAATGACCAAGAGGGCAGAATCTCGGGAAATGCGAGCTGGGCTGCGATGATCACTCCCACCAGCATTCCGACGACGCCCCAGATCACCGTCATAACGGCAAACTGCTTGACGACCTTGTAGTTGTATTCACCCGACATGGCGACGGACATAGCGCTCCCCCTGAGGTTTTAATTGCTTGCGCGAGATTGTATGCCCGATGATGCATATAAGAGCTTGATTTCTATCAAACGCCCTGGGGAGTGTTGGGGCGTTTGGAAAGACGAGGTTTTGTCTTGTGTTTGTCCAGAACAGACGCTTTTCTGTCGATGCTACTGCTCTGGTTTGGCGTCTGACTTGTTTGGTTCAGGGTCGGGGCGGTCATCGTCCATGAGAATTCGACGCGCCGGGCTTTCGGTGTCGTCGAACTGTCCCGAGTCGGACATGCGGAAAAAGATCCAAACAGCGAGTGCGATCACGCCCAGGCTAATGATGATGAGAAGGGGAAGGACTTCCATGGTTTTCGATTGTAGATTGCCACATCGTCCTGCGGGTTGGATTGCCACGCTCGCTTCGCGAGCTCGCAATGACGGGCTCTTATCGTCACCGCGAGGCGCGA
>CAYTWR010000029.1:14610-17855 GCA_964442225.1 uncultured Burkholderiaceae bacterium
CGTCACCGCGAGGCGCGAAGCGCCGTGGCGGTCCAGCTTTTCAATCTTTAAGTAATCGCGCCGAATTTAACACCACGAGCATCGAACTTCCCGCCATTCCAATCGATGCAAGCAGGGGGCTGATATATCCCACGGCCGCAAATGGCACCGCCACCAAGTTATAGCCCAAGGCCCAGGCAAGGTTTTGATTCAGAATTTTCTTGGCCCGCTGGCTCACATAAAGCGCCTGCGATACACCGCCCAAGCCCGGGCGCAGCAAATACACATCAGCCTTTTGTTTGGCCAGCGGCGCAGCGCTATGCACCGCAATCGATACATCGGCCTGCGCCAACACCGGCGCATCGTTATGCCCATCGCCCACCATGAGCACTACCGCCTGTTGCGCTTGCATGGCCCGCACGCCTTGCTGCTTTTCATCCGGCGTGCACTGCGCCTGTATTTGTTTCGGGTCAAGGCCAACCGCCTGGGCAAAGCGCTCCACACGATTGGCTTGATCGCCACTCAAGCACCAGAGTTTTAAGCCAAGTGCTTTCAGAGATTCCAGCAGGCGTTGCGCTTCTGGCCGCGGGCGATCCTGAATTGAAAAGCCCGCGCGCACCACGCCATCGATGGAAAAAAACACAGTCGCTTGTGGATGCTGATCGGTTAGGTGGGCATACGCATTTTGTGGGTCAACAAAGCGTTTGGATCCGAGCTTCACTCTCTGGCCTTGCCATAGGCCTTCAATGCCCAAGCCCGAATGTTGTGTTGGGTCTTGGGTGGCAGTTGCATTGGCGTGAATGTTGAGCGCCTGCATGTGTTCGCGCGCGCTTTCAGCAATTGCTTTGGCCAAAGGGTGGCGGCTTTCTTTAGCCAGGCTTTCAATGGCAGGCCACAGCAGGGGCTCGCCAAATGACATTTCAACATCCGATCGCGCAGGGTCGGTGAGCGTTCCTGTTTTATCAAACACCACATCGGTAATTTTTTCTAGTCGTTCAATGGTCTGCGAACTCGAAATGGCAATTCCTTGTTCTAGCAGGCGTGATAAAGCAGCGGCATAGGCCGCTGGCCCGGCCATGGAAAGCGCGCAGGGGCAGGTCACCACCAACACCGCAATTACCGAGGCAATCCATTGGCTTGTGGGCACACCAAGCGCAATCGATACGCCAATAATTCCTGCGGTAATAAGCAAAATACCTGCCGTAAACCACGCTCCTACTGTATCGGCCCAGGCCACCCATTGCGGGCGATCGGCGGCAGCGGTTTCAGCAAGTTGTGAAAGCCGAGACAGCGTCCCTTCGGCCACGCGTGTGTCGACCAGAATTTCAACGGCAGGGCCTAAGTTGATGGCACCCTCTGCCACACGATCACCATGTCGCACGCTGACAGGCAGTGATTCGCCCGTTAGCCAAGAGTTGTCGAGTTCGGTTGCCGCCGATTGCAGCAGGCCATCGGCTGGCACACGATCGCCTGAGTTCACACGAATATGATCTCCGGGCTGCAAATTCCAGGCTGCAATATCGCCGGGGTTGGGGGCAAGACGGTGCGCGAGCAGCGGTGGTGCGGTGGCCAGGCGTTCGCGTTGTTGCGAGGTGCGTGCGCGAATGCGTGATTCAACCCAGCGCGCACTTAGCAATAAAAATACGAACATGGAGACCGAGTCGAAATAAATTTCACCGGTATTGGTCCACCAGGCCCACAGGCTTGCGATAAAGGCGATCCACAGCCCCAGGCTTACCGGCACATCCATGCCCAAGCGCCTTTGTTTGAGCATGCGCCAGGCCGACTCAAAAAATGGCGTGGCACTGTAGGCCATTACGGGAATGGTGATGAAAAGGCTTGCCGTACGCATGAGCGATCGAATGTCATCGTCAAGCCCGCCGCCTTCCATGTATTCCGGGTAGGCATACATCATGACTTGTGCAGAGGCCAAGCCCGCCACAAAAAGCCGGCGCATGTTTTTACGCTCGCTGGTTTTGCGTGCTGCTTCGACTGGCGCCGAGCCAATGGGCAACAGGGCGTAGCCAATAGCGGATACTCGTTTTGCAATGTTGGCCAGCGAAATGGTCTGCGGCTTCCACTTGAGGTTGAGCCGTGCGGTGCTGGAGTTGGCGGTAGCGCTGATGATGCCCGGTGTCTGCGCCAGTATTTTTTCGATGAGCCAAGCGCAAGCACCGCAGCGCAGGCCCTCAATTGCGAGTGTAGTGCTGGATTCTTGTGCGTCAGAGCGCACATGCTGCTCGCTCCACTGGGGGTCTTCTAACAAAGAAGCCCAAGGGGAGAGTGCTTCCAGTGTTTCAATATCAAGTGCCTTGGTGGTGCGCTGTGTGTAAT
Source organism: uncultured Burkholderiaceae bacterium (assembly GCA_964442225.1). Lineage (GTDB taxonomy): Bacteria > Pseudomonadota > Gammaproteobacteria > Burkholderiales > Burkholderiaceae_A > Lacustribacter. The sequence goes on from CAYTWR010000029.1 coordinate 16,924, forward strand.
AGCTGGTGGCACCTGCATCGACAATCGCTTTTGAAATGGCTTGGCAGCCAATGCAGCACATGGGCCGCGGCTTGCCTTCAATGGTGGTGAGCCAATTAGTGCCGAGGGGAACGGGTTCGCCGCAGTGAAAGCACTCGCTCATAGCGAGCCCCCGCCTATGCAAAATGCATCGAGCCAGTTCACGGTGATTACGCCCGTAATGCGCAGCAGGCCCCACAGGCCAAACACAATAATCAATGCGCCTGCGACTCGGCGCACCGTAATGTTTTGCAGATACTGCGCAGCGTGATCCGAGGCCATGGAGGTAAGCCACAGCGCAGGCACTGTGCCCAACCCAAAAAACAGCATCCACAGCGCGCCATTGGTGGCTGAGCCAGACACCGAGGCAGTGACCAACATGCTGTACACCAGGCCGCAGGGCAGCCAGCCCCAGATCGCGCCGGTGCGCAATGCGTTCAGAATTTGCTTTGCACTGTTGCGATGTTTCGGTGTTTGGGGAACCAAGGTGGCTGTGGCAAACGGTGCAATCAATTTCCAAAACACTTGGCCTATGCGTTCAAGCTCAACAATGCCGCTCCAGATTCTTGCCACATGCATTCCTAAGGCAATGAGAATCAGGTTCGCCACAATGAATGCGAAATTACGCAGGGCATCTACGGGGGCGGCAGCAAGAAAAAATGCGCCAAAGGCGCCGGCGAGAGCACCCATGAGCATGTAACTTGCAACACGGCCAAACTGCCAGCTGGCCAGTTCAATGCCACGTTGCACAGGCGTGTTGTTCAGGTTTTGTCGGTTGACTTGGCCAGCAGCCATAGCCAGTCCGCCGCACATAGCCAGACAGTGGCCCGTGGACCAAATGCCGATTAAGAACGCGCTGATGGGAAGCGATGACATGCTGCGATTTTATTCGTCATTGCGAGGGGCCATCGGCC
>CAYTWR010000030.1:0-13547 GCA_964442225.1 uncultured Burkholderiaceae bacterium
GCATACTCTGTTGCACAAGCCTTAAGCGATTGCGCTCACTTCTGGCTGGTGTTGCATCAGGGTCTCGCGCAGGCTCACCACTTCGCCAATCACGATCAGTGCGGGCGGCTTAATGGCCTCTTCAACCGCAAGATCGGGCAGGGCTTGAATGCAGCCCACCACACAACGCTCTGCATCGGTCGTGGCGCGTTCAATGAGGGCAGCGGGCGTGCTGGCAGCCAAACCATGGGCGATCAATTCTTTGCAAATGATCGGCAGTGTTCCAATGCCCATATAAATCACCACGGTTTGGTTGGGCCGCGCCAGCATCTCCCAATCGAGATCGACTTGTTTGTTTTCGCGCAAATGGCCCGTGGCAAAAATCAATGCGCGGGAATGGTCGCGGTGTGTCAGTGGAATGCCGGCCGATGCAGCAGCGCCCTGGGCCGACGTAATGCCGGGAATTACCGTGAATGCAATATTGGCCTGGGCCAAGGCCTGGGCTTCTTCGCCGCCCCGGCCAAAAATATAGCCATCGCCACCTTTTAAGCGAATGACATTGCGGCCAGTTTTTGCCAAGGCCACCAAGGTTTGCCCAATTTGCTCTTGGGGCATGGAATGGCGTGAGGACTCTTTGCCGACATAGACCAGCTCGGCATTGCTGGGCAGAAATTTCATTACATCCTGGCTGACCAAGTGATCGTAGAGCACCACCTCAGCGCTTTGCAGGGCGCGGTAGGCTTTCAGGGTCAACAAATCGGGGTCGCCCGGTCCGGCGCCAATCAAGGTCACTTTTCCGCTCAGGCCGTTTTCCCGCATGTTCATGGTTTCCCCCCAAGAATTGATGAAAGCCATTCTGTAGGGCCAATGTGTTCGATTCCTTAATCTAAATTAAGGAAAACGCAGGTTCATGCCCTCACCATAGCCCCCATAGAAATCGTTCGGGAGGGTGGGCCAAATGCGGAGTTGGCATTGGAAGTTGCAAAGCAGCATTTTGCTGTCGATTGGCGTGTCGGCCTCGCCAGTTTTTGCACAGCCCTTGGGCCAAACGCCTTCCGCGGCTCGTCAACAGGAACTGATTCGCATGGTGCGCCAGGATTGCGGCTCTTGTCATGGCATGCGGCTTACCGGTGGGCTGGGCCCGGCGTTAACGCAAGAGGCGCTCGCCGATAAACCGCTCGAGTCATTGGTGGCCACCGTGCATCAGGGGCGGCCTGGCACCCCCATGCCGCCATGGTCGGCCTTGCTCACGGTCGACGAAGCACAGTGGATCGTGAAGCGTTTAGTCGCTGGTTTTCCTGAAGAAGTGAATCGGAGTCAATAATGAAACGGCGTGTTTTTTTGGCAGGCACAGTGCTGGGGCCAGCGTTACTGGCGGGCTGTGCCTCGTTGGGTGTGAGTTATTCGCCCGTGGGAACAGGCGATCTTGGCGTGGTGATTCAGCGCGCGAAAGGCCGTTTGTCGATTGTGAACACGTCGACACGCCAAGTGTTGGGTGAGGTGGAAGGTCTGGGCGATTTGTCGCACGCCTCGGTGGTGTTTTCCCGTGATGCGCGCTTTGCCTATGTGTTTGGCCGCGATGGCGGGCTTACGAAAGTCAATATCCTGACTCGCGCCATTGAGGCACGCGTCATGCAAGCGGGCAATTCAATTGGTGGCGCAATTTCGGCCGATGGCAGCTTGGTGGTGGCGCAAAATTACAAGCCCGGTGGCATTAAGGTGTTTGATGCAGACACGCTTGAGCTTAAGCTCGATTTGCCCGCGCGTTATGGCCAAGGCGAACTCTCGCGTGTGGTGGGCCTGGTCGATCTTCCGAACCGGAATTTTGCCTACAGCCTGTTCGATGCCGATGAAATCTGGGTAGTCGATTGCAACGATCTCTCCAAGCCCAAGATCACCAAGTACCAACAGATTGGCCGCCAGCCTTACGATGCCTTGGTCACTCCGAATGGACGCCACTACATTGCTGGCTTGTTTGGCCAAGATGGCTTGGCCATGATTGATCTGTGGCGCGATACACCCAAGGTGCAACACATTCTGGCCGGCTATGGCCGCGGCGCCGAGCCCTTGCCTGTTTACAAAATGCCGCACTTGCGAGGCTGGGCTGTTGCGGGCAATCGCGCTTATTTGCCGGCGATTGGAAGGCACGAGGTATTGGTGGTCAACACCGAAACCTGGCAAGAAGTTGGCCGCATTCCCGTGGCCGGGCAGCCGGTGTTTGTCATGGCACGGCCCGATGGCCGGCAGGTCTGGGTGAATTTCTCGGTGCCCGATTACCACAAGGTTCAAGTGATCGACACGCCCAGCAATCAAGTGGTCGCCACGCTCATGCCCGGCAAAGCAGTGCTGCATATGGAATTCACGCCGCGTGGCGAATCGGTGTGGATCAGCGCGCGCGATGACAATCGGGTTGCGGTCATTGACACACAGACCTTGAAGACCCAGGCCACACTGAATGTCGATGCGCCCTCGGGGATTTTTTTCAGCTCGCGTGCCAACCGGGTTGGGTTTTAAGACAAGGTGCTCATGGCAATGAATCCGCACGCCTTTGAAATGTTGAATCAGCAGCAGCGCGACTTTCCTTTGGTGGAGCGGCCTTTTCATTTGTTAGGCGAGCGTTATCACCTGAGTGCCGATCAGGTCATGGCCTGCTATCGCGACTGGCTGGCAAGTGGCGTGCTAAGCCGTGTAGGCGGCGTGTTTAATCAGGCGGCCGGCGGCGCGTCGTTGTTGGCCGCAATAGCGGTGCCTTCCCACGATCTTGAGCGTGTGGCCGCGATTGTGTCGAGCCATTCGGGTGTGAATCACAACTACGAGCGTGAGCATGTCTATAACCTGTGGTTTGTCATGACGGGCCCCAATGCAGCGGCGGTTGAAAGCGCAATGCAGGGGCTCGATGCACAAACCGGTTATCGGGCATTGCGCTTGCCCATGGTGCGGCCCTATCGCATTGATTTGGCATTTAACTTGCAGGGTGTGGTTGCGAATCACAGCCCAACAGCCACAGCGGCGCATGCGGTGCCGTCAATCGCAACGCAGGAATTGCCCCTGGCGGCCTTGGCAGAAGAAGGGCTTGCCATTGTTGAGCAGCCCTATGCACAGTGGGCCCAAACGCTTGGCTGGCCGCCCGAGGCGGTCATGGCCTGTATTGCCCGCTGGCAAGCTTTGGGCGTGCTGCGCCGCTTTGGCAATGTCGTGCGCCATCACGAACTCGGGTTTGACTGCAATGCCATGACGGTTTTCGATATTTCTCAAGACCAAGTCGATGCCATTGGCACGGCCCTGGCCCAGACACCTGAGGTGACCCTGGCGTATCAGCGCGCCCGCGCCCCGGGTTGGAATTACAACCTGTATTGCATGGTGCATGGAACGCAGCGCGAGCAAGTCAACGCCGTGATTGAGCGCATGCTGGAGACGCACAACTTGCGCGATATTCCGCATGCGGTGTTGTTTTCGCTACGACGCTTTAAACAAACCGGCGCAAGAAGGTATCGTCATGCTGCCTGATGCCCAAGATCTCGTGTTGATTGATCATTTACACGGGGGCTTTCCCCTGACCGAGCGGCCGTATCGCGATGTGGCGGCAGCGCTGGGCTGGTCAGAGACTCAAGTCATTGAACGCCTGCAGCACTTGCTGGATCAAGGCGTGCTCACACGCTTTGGCCCCTTGTTTCAGATTGAGCGCGCTGGCGGCCAGTTTGTGTTGGCCGCGCTGGCCGCGCCGCAAGAGCGGTTTGAAGAAATCACTCGTTTAGTGAATGCATTTTCCGAGGTGGCGCATAACTATCGCCGCGAGCATGCCCTGAATATGTGGTTTGTTATCGCGGCCGAGTCTGCCGATGCAGCCTGCGAGGCAATAGCGCGCATTGAGCAGGCCACCGGCTGCGAGGTGTTGGCCTTTCCCAAAGAGCGCGAGTTTTTTGTTGAACTCAAGCTGCCCTTGCTGAAAGAAGTCGCGTGAACACCCTAGAGCCCATAGATCGCGCCCTGATTCGCGCCACCCAGCAGGGCCTGCCTTTAGTGTCCAGGCCTTATGCGCAAATCGCGCTAGCGCTCGGCATTAGCGAGGCCGAGGTACGCAATCGTTTGTCGGCAATGCTCGATTCAGGCCTGATTCGCAGAATCGGTGCGGTGCCCAATCACTATCGCCTGGGTTTTGTGGCCAATGGCATGTCGGTATGGGATATTGCCGATGACGCTGTTGATGAAATTGGCGAGCGCATTGGCGCAATGGCAGGGGTGAGCCATTGTTACCGCCGGCCAAGGCGTCTGCCCGTGTGGCCCTATAACCTGTTTGCCATGGTGCATGGAAAAAATCGCGAGCAAGTGCAAGCCCAGGTTGAAGAGCTTGCCGAGCGCATGGGGCCCGCGTGTCGTGCCTACGATATTTTGTATTCCTCGGCGATTTTGAAAAAAACCGGTTTTCGAATGAAAGAGGTGTGATTGTGTTTCGAATTAGTCAATACATGCGCGAGCTTGCTGCAGCACAGTCACAGGGGGTGTATCCCGCGCCAGTGTCACGCTCGGCAAGTGGCAGCCAAGCCAAGCCCATGGGCCCTGTAGTGATATGGAATTTGATTCGTCGCTGCAACCTGACCTGCAAGCACTGCTACGCCTTGTCGGCCGATCATGATTACCCCAATGAGCTCACGACCGAGCAGGTCTACACGGTGATGCAAGACTTGAAAGAATTTCATGTGCCGGTGTTAATTTTGTCGGGCGGTGAGCCCTTGATGCGCAAGGATATTTTTGAGATTGCCCAGCGGGCCAAAGACATGGGCTTTTATGTGGGGCTCTCGACCAATGGCACTTTGATTGATCAGGCCATGGCCGATCGCATTACCGCCACAGGGTTTAACTATGTGGGAATTAGCCTAGATGGCCTGCGTGCCACCCACGACAAATTCCGCCGTTTAGAAGGCGCTTTTGATAAAAGCCTGGCGGCCGTGCGACTGCTCGAAGACCGCGGCGTCAAGGTGGGCCTGCGTTTTACCATGACCGCCCTCAACGCCCATGATTTTCCTGCGCTGTTAGATCTCATGCGCCAGGAGCGCGTGCAAAAATTCTACTTTTCCCATTTGAACTATGCAGGCCGCGGCAACATTCACCGCGAAAAAGATGCGCAGGTCACCGCGACCAAGCAGGCCATGAATCTGTTGTTTGCGCGTGCCTGGGAGGCTGCGATCAATGGCTGGGACGAAGAATATGTCACCGGCAATAACGACGCCGATGCCGTGTGGCTTTTGCATTGGGTGGAGCAGCGCATGCCGCAATGGCACGGCGATCTTTACGATCGTTTGGTGCAGTGGGGTGGCAATTCCAGCGGCGTGAACATTGCCAATATCGATAACCTTGGCCATGTCCACCCCGATACCATGTGGTGGCACTACGATTTGGGCTCGGTCAAAGAACGGCCATTTTCTGAAATTTGGCAAGACACGCGCGACCCCGTGATGGCGGGCTTGAAATCCAAGCCGCGGCCCGTGAAAGGCCGTTGCGCCACGTGTGACTATCGCGATATTTGTGGCGGCAACACCCGGGTGCGGGCACAGCAGCTGACCGGCGATGTCTGGGCCGAAGACCCGGGCTGTTATCTCACCGATTCTGAAATCAAGGCAAGACATGCACAGCTTTCTTGATCGTTTAAATATGCGCTTTGTGCTGACCATTGCGATTTTCTGGTCGCTAAGCATTGGTTTTTCGCATGCCCAAACCGCGGACGACCCCGACCCGGCCCGCTTGTATCAGCAGCATTGTGTGGCCTGTCATGGTCAAAGCCGCATTGGCGGCATGGGCCCAGCTTTGTTGCCTGAAAGTCTCTCGCGCATTCGCGATGCAGAAGTGCATCGTGTCATTGCCCAGGGCCGGGTGGCCACGCAAATGCCCGGATTTTCAGCCGTGTTATCGGCACAAGAGATCAATGCCTTGGCCAAATGGGTGCGCACCCCCGTGCACCCGGTTCCGCAATGGGCCGATGCCGACATCGTGGCCTCGCGCCTGGTGCCGGCGCCCGAGCGCGCCGATCGTGATCGACCGGTATGGGCCGCTGATCCCATGAATTTATTCGTAGTGGTTGAAGGTGGCGATCACCATATTTCCTTGCTGGATGGCGATCGCTTCGAGGTGATTCACCGGTTTGCCTCGCGCTTTGCCTTGCATGGTGGGCCCAAGTTTTCGCCCGATGGCCGCTATGTCGTGTTTGGCTCGCGTGACGGGTGGATCACAAAATATGATCTCTGGAATTTGCGCGTGGTGGCCGAGGTGCGTGCGGGCTTGAACATGCGCAATGTGGCGATTAGTTCCGATGGCCGCTTTGTGGTGGCGGCCAATTACTTGCCACACACGGTGGTGATCTTTGATGAAGCCTTAAACCATGTCAAAACCATTAAGGCAGAGACTTTAGACGGCAAGCACAGCTCCCGGGTCTCGGCTGTTTACGATGCGGCGCCTCGCAAAAGCTTTGTGGTGGCGTTAAAAGATGCCCCCGAGATTTGGGAGATTTCTTATGACCCCAATGCCAAGCCAATTTTCGATGGCTATGTGCACGACTTTCGCATGGGCGAGGCCGTGGCCAAGCCGGGCTTTTTGGGGGTGCGCCGCACACGACTGGAAGAACCCCTAGACGATTTTTTCTTTGATCAGTCTTATGCCCATGTCTTGGGAGCGACCCGCCCCAAAGAGTCTGCGGCGGGCGCTGCAACGTCGGCTTCTGCCCAAGTGGTGAACCTGGATATTCGGCGCAAAATTGCCGATCTCGCCATTGCCGGCATGCCTCACTTGGGCTCGGGCATTACTTTCGCGTGGAAAGGCGCCACGGTTTTGGCAAGCCCTAACCTGCGCGATGGTGCAATTGATGTAATTGAAATGAACACCTGGAAACCCGTGGGCACCATTAAAACCCCGGGCCCAGGTTTTTTTATGCGCAGCCATGAAAACACCCGCTTTGCATGGGCCGACTCCATGATGAGCCCCACAGCAAAAGACACACTCAGCATTATTGACAAGCAGACCTTGCAAATCGTGCATCAGGTCAAAGAGCCTGGAAAAACCTTGGCGCATATCGAGTTTACGAAAGATGGCCGCTATGCCCTGGCGAGCGTTTGGGAAAACGACGGCGCCTTGGTGGTGTTCGATGCTCAGACATTTAAAGAAGTGAAACGCTTGCCCATGAAAAAACCGGTGGGCAAATACAATGTGTGGAATAAGATCACGCGCTCTGAAGGCACTTCTCATTAAGCGGGGTTAGCGGTGGGCATTGGCGCATACATTCGACGCATTGGCCGCAAGCGCGGCGATGGCCGTGCACTGACACGTGCCGAAGCAGCGGACCTGATGGGCCAGGTCTTGGATCAAACTGCAAGCGATTTTGAAATCGGCGCGTTTTGCATGGCCATGCGCATGAAAGGCGAAACTGTTGATGAGTTCGCAGGCTTTCTCGATGCGCTTCATGCCCGTACGCAACGGGTGTGCTGTGTTGATGGCACGCCCGTGGTGGTGATTCCCAGTTACAACGGTGCGCGTAAATATCCGGTGTTAACGCCCTTGCTCGGCTTGTTGCTGGCGGCGCGCGGCATGCCGGTGCTGATGCACGGCATGGCCTCGGAAGATGTGCGGGTAACAAGCGGCCAAGTGTTTCAGCACTTGGGCATTGCACCTGACGTATCAATGGCGCCGTTATCTGCCGGGGAGCTGCGCTGGGTGCCCACGGCCGCCTTGTGCCCTGGGCTTGCCCGATTAATCGAGGTGCGCCGCGCGCTGACCATGCGTAACACGGGGCATAGCCTTGCCAAAATGTTGAACCCGGTTCAGGGCAAAGCCTTGCTGCTTTCAAGCTATACCCATGGGGAATACAGCGAGGCCATGCAGGCTGCCTTTGAAACGCAAGGCACTCAGGCCTTGCTGTTTAATGGCTTGGAAGGCGAGGTGGTCGCGCTGGAAAATCGTGGGCCTGCAAAAGCACATGAAACCGACGACATTGGCGCAGCCGCAACCGCTGAATTGACGCAGGCCGTGTTGCAGGGGAAAACGCCTGCACCGGCCGAGCTTGCCGCCCAGATCGACACCATTCTTAGCGCGTGGCAGGCCTTGCCCTAATGGGCGCACTGCTGCGAATACGCCAGACCATGACCGCAGCAAACACCCCAAAGCTTAGGGCATTGGCCATGGCGCCAAGTTGTTGAACAGCTGCAAGATCAAACCATTTGCCCAGCACACGCAGCAACAACGACCCGTGCAATAAAACCAGTGGAACATAAAACGCTGCGTGATAAGGCACTTTCATGCGTGCCACTGCCGGCAAAATAATCAGGGCATGGCCAAAGACCATGGCCATGACAAACCCCAGGCCAAGGGCATGCACCGCACTATCGCGCAGTGGGCTGCCGGTGTTGAATGCGCCCAACAGCCCCAAAATTCCAGCAAGCCCAAGCCAGGCATAGCCCGATAACAAGCAGGTGGCAATGTAGCGCGTCACGCCTGTTTGCCGCACATTGTGTCGGGCAATATCAAAGCGGCCAAGCCAAGCCGCCAGGGCAATCAGCCCCAAGGAAAACAATTGCGTGGCCCACGCAATCGAGCCGGCGCTGCTAAGCCCGCCAAGCACCAGCGCTGCGATAATGAAATAAAACCATCGCTTCGCCGTTTTCGGCGTGGGCAAAAACCGCGTGAGCTCAAGCCGTTCTGCGGCAATGGTGATCACCAAAAAACAAAACCATAGCAGTGCGGCACGACTGGGATCTTGCGTAAGCCACCACACCACACCACCGGCAACCCAACACCCTGCTGCCACTGCCAAAATAATCGTGAAATCGGCCTTGACCTTGCGCAGCAAGTGCAGGCTCACCACCATTAAGATCGTTGCCGCTGCAATTGAAAACGCTTGCGCAACCCGGAGTTGTTCAAATAACAACAGCAAGGCAGCCGCGGCATTGAGCAGGGGCGCGGCATAGGCCAGCGGGGTTTGCACCGCCACTGCACGCTCAAGGCTAATGACCGTGCCAAAAAATGCTGACACCAGGAGCGGGCCATGAAACGCAGCGAGATTGATGGCCATGGTCGGCATGGCGATTTGCAGGCGTGCAAGCCCTGCAAGCAGGCCAAACAGCAAGGTCAACGCTGCTATCGCAAACAGCACAGGCCGCAGACGCTGTGCAACTGAAGACTTCACTTCAAATACTTTTCTAAATCCAGGTCGTCGATAGTGTCGGGATCTTCGTCAAGCTGAAAGCGCTGACGCAATGCCGGACTCATTTTAGAAGGATCCCAAGGCGGATCCCACACAACATTGACCATGTGAAACATGCCCTTGGGCAAATAGTGATCAAGGGTCTGGTCAATGTCTTCCAGGATCATTTCCCCCATGGGGCAGGCGGGCGATGTCATGGTCATGTCGATTTCTACTTTGTCTTCGCTCAGGCGAATGTCGTAGATCAGCCCCATATCGACAATGCTCGCTCCCACTTCGGGGTCGATAATTTGCGAGAGCACCTGTCGAATGCTTGATGGGGTGAGATCGGAAATTGAAAGGCTCATCGGACGGGCACGCTCATGTAAAAACATCGGTTTGGTGTGCACCCATGATCGCTCGATCTTTTGGCCTGAATCCTTGATGAGCATCAAGGGGAATGCCGCTCGAGGCACTAAACCTTTATTCCACGAAGTCTTGCAGGGCTTTTACATTCGGGATCACGACCGAGCGGCCTTGTACCCGAATCAGATTGTCGTGCTGGAGTTTTCCAAAAATGCGTGACAGGGTTTCGGGCGTAATGCTTAAGCGCGACGCTACCAGCAACTTGGAAGTGGGCAGCTCTACCGTAACCTCGCCATCGGCCTGATCGGGGCACTGCTGCAGTAAATAGCCAATGACGCGCTGCGTGGTGGAGCGAATTGAATAGGCTTCTACATCTTTCACCAAGGCATGTAAGCGTGCAGAAAGCCCGGCCAACATGGCCCGGGCAAAGGTTGGGTCTTCGGCCAGCGAGGTATCGAGCGCAGATTTGGGAACATGCAGCAACAGCGTGTCGTTTAGGCTTACCGCCGAGACGGGATACGGGCGGTTTAAAAACATCACCGCTTCGCCAAAGCTCTGTCGTTGATTCACGATTTCAACAACTTTTTCATCGCCCTGGGGCGAATCGATCACCAGCTTGATCTGGCCAAAGATGACGACATAAAAGCCATTGGCCATATCCCCTTTGCGAAACAGGGTTTCACCGCGAGACACCCGCTGCTCGCGGGTGTGCTGGGCTAAGCGCTCGCGCTGCTCTGGTTGCAGTGCCGCAAACAGCGGCAGGCGGGCAAAGACTTCAGCGGTATTCACTGGGTGAGTTGCCATAGACAAGGTTATTTTAGCCCGTGATGAATCTCTCGAATTGTTGAGTCGGATCAAGGATCCGAATAGGGGCCGGTTTCAGAATCTCCCTATCCGCTGGCAAATGGAATTGCGGATAGGCGATTCGCAGGTAGCACTCAACGGTTTCACAAAGAAGGGAAGATCAAATGAAGATCCTAAGGTTAACAGCAATAGCGGCGCTTATGGCCTCGTCGGTCGCAGTCACCGCACACGCCCAGGAGAAAAAAGGCGTGACCCCGGGCGAACTGGGCTATCACGCAGGCGCTTCGCCACTGGCGACTGAGCCTATGGTTCAAAGCACCAACCCCAAAGCACCCCCCATGACACAGGCCGAGTTCGACAAAGCCCGCACCATTTATTTTGAGCGTTGCGCGGGCTGTCACGGCGTGTTGCGAAAAGGCGCAACCGGCAAGCCGCTTACGCCCGATATCACGGTCAAAGCGGGCACCGAGTACCTGAAAGTCTTTATTGCTTACGGCTCGCCTGCGGGCATGCCTAACTGGCTGACATCTGGCGAAATGAATGAAAAAGAAGTCGACATGATGGCCCGCTACATTCAGCACGACCCCCCCATGCCGCCTGAGTTTGGCATGGAGCAAATGAAGGCCACCTGGAAGATTGTGGTGCCGCCCGAAAAGCGACCCAAAAAGAAGATGAACAATTACAACATCGACAACATCTTCTCCACCACCCTGCGGGATACGGGTGAGGTTGCGCTGATCGATGGCGACACCAAGAAAATCATCAACATTGTGAAAACCGGCTATGCCGTGCATATCTCGCGCACGTCGGCTTCGGGTCGTTATGTGTTTGTGATTGGCCGCGATGGCAAGATCAACATGATCGACCTGTGGATGGAAAAGCCTGACAATGTGGCCGAGATTCGCATTGGCCTCGAGGCACGTTCTGTCGACACCAGCAAGTTCAAAGGCTATGAAGATAAGCTCGCGATCGCAGGCGCGTACTGGCCACCCCAGTATGTGATCATGGATGGCGACACCTTAGAGCCCAAAAAGATTGTGAGCACCCGCGGCATGACGGTGGACACTCAGGAATACCACCCCGAGCCCCGCGTGGCCTCAATTGTGGCGTCGCACTTTAAGCCTGAGTTTATTGTGAATGTGAAAGAAACGGGCAAAACGCTCATGGTCGATTACTCCAATCTCAATGCGCTCAAAGTCACCGAGATTGGCACGGCACGCTTTTTGCACGATGGCGGCTGGGATTCAAGCAAGCGCTACTTCATGGTTGCGGCAAACAATAGCAACAAGATTGCTGCGGTCGATGCAAAAGAAGGCAAGCTTGTGAGCCTGATCGATGTGGGCAAGATTCCCCACCCTGGCCGTGGCGCCAACTTTAAGCACCCGAAGTTCGGACCGGTGTGGGCAACAGGCCACCTGGGCGATGAAACCATCTCGTTAATTGGCACCGACCCCAAAGGCCATAAGCAATACGCCTTTAAAGAGGTGGCCAAGCTGACAGGCCAGGGCGCGGGTTCGTTGTTTATTAAAACCCACCCGAAATCGACAAACCTATATGTCGACACCACACTGCACCCCGACCCCAAGATCTCGCAGTCGATTGCGGTGTACGACATTAACAACCTCGACAAAGGCTTTAAGGTGTTGCCTGTTGCCGAGTGGGCTCAGCTGAAAGACGATGGCGCTAAGCGTGTTGTGCAGCCGGAATACAACAAGGCGGGCGACGAAGTCTGGTTCTCGGTCTGGTCTGCTAAAAACAAAGAGAGCGCAATCGTTGTGGTAGACGATAAGACCTTGAAGTTAAAAGCGGTGATCAAAGATCCGCGTTTGATCACACCAACTGGCAAGTTCAATATCTACAACACGCAACGTGATGTGTATTAATTAGCCAGTGTTGAAAATAGAAGAGCCTACCGTGCAGGGTCGAGACCATCCGACCCTGCACGCATTTTTAGAGCTGGGGTTTCGGCCCTTGTATTTGGCAGGTGCCGGCTGGGCTGCCATCGCGATTCTGATTTGGGTGTTTTCCCCGCAGCTGCTCAACGGTGTGCTTCAGGCGGTGGCATGGCACGGTCACGAAATGCTCTGGGGTTTTATCGCGACCATTGCAGTGGGTTTTTTAATGACTGCCGGTGCGAATTGGACAGGCCTTAACCCTCTGCCACGGCCTTGGCTTGCAGCGGCGTGTGGGTTCTGGGTTGCAGCGCGGTTGCTGTACTTGCTGCCGGGTGAATTGGCGTTTGTCATGGCCGGTGTCGCCGAGACGGTTTTTTTAGCCGGTGCGGCCATTGCAATGGGTCGTGCAGTGGTGAGCAGCAAAAGCCAGCGCAACTATGGCGTGCCCGTGGTGTTGCTTGGCCTTGGCGTCGTGAATCTTTTGTTTTTGTGGCAGGCATGGTTGGGCGATTACACCTTGCTCATGCGTTACTTTCATGTGGGCTTAATGCTCATGGCCATGCTGGTGTTGTTGGTGGGCCGCCGCGTTATCCCATTTTTTGCCATGCGCGCAGTGCCTGGGCTGGAAATTGACAAGCACACGCGCAGTGGCCAGGTGCAGTTGGGCCTTTCGGTGGCCGCGATTGCGGGGCTGCTGTTCGATTTCACATTGTTGACTGCTGCGTTTTTGGCCTTGATTGGCCTGGTGTCGATTTGGCAGGTGATGAGCTGGAAGCCGTTGGCTGTGCGCTCACGCCCGATTTTGTGGGTGCTGTACCTGGGTTATTTTGTAACGGGCTTAGGGCTGTTGATTGCTGCTGTCAAAGTGTTAGACCCAGGCTTGCGGGCCGCGTGGTTTATTCACACGGTGGCCATGGGTGGGTTTTCGGTGTTGATCATTGGCATGATCACGCGCACCGCCTTGGGCCACACGGGCCGGCCGCTGCGTTTAAGTTCCACCATGGTGGCAGGGTATTGGCTGGTGGTGATTGCCACCGTATTTCGGTTGTTGGCTTTGGCGCCCACTGTGTTTTCTTCCGGCGCGCTTTATGTTTCAGCCCTGTGTTGGATCGCAGCGTTTAGCCTGTATGTCTGGGAATTTTTCCCCATGTTGGTTCGCCCCCGGCCGGATATTGCACCGGTGATGACGAAGACCAAAGGGATCGCCACATCGCTGCGCTCCTCGCGATGACGAACTATGAAGCCGTCATTGCGCGGGCGAACTATGAAGCCGTCACTGCGCGGGCGAACTATGAAGCCGTCACTGCGAGGGCCGCAGGCCCGTGGCAATCTGCGGCCGT
>CAYTWR010000031.1:0-9786 GCA_964442225.1 uncultured Burkholderiaceae bacterium
CGTCATCGCGAGCGCAGCGAAGCGATCCACGATCGTAGATTGCCACGGCTGCTGCGCAGCCTCGCAATGACGGGGAGCAATCTCGCAATGACGGGGAGTAAGCTCGCAATGGCCAGTTTTGTGGCGATGACAGCGCTAGTCATCGCGTCCCCCGCGTTGGCATCCCCTCAACAACTCATTGAACGCGCGCAAAGCGCTGCAGAGACGCTTTCCTTTCAAGGCAGCTTTGTGCATCAGCAAGAATCGGTGTTGCACACGTCAAAAATTACCCAAGGCCGACGCGGCAACGACATGATCACTCGCGTGCAAGCGCTCGAGGGCTTTCGACAAGAAGTGGTGCGTGGGCCCAGCGAAACCCGCACCTATTGGCCCGACAAACAAATGGTCAAGATCGACCAAACGGGGCTTAAGCGCTCCGCATTTCCCAGGCTCTTTATCGGCAATCCCCAGCAAATTCTGGCCAACTACGAGATCAAACAAGCCGGCACGATTCGCATTGCCAACCTCGATGCAACCGAATACGCAATCACGCCCAAACACGCGGGCCGCTGGCCCATGCGCATTTGGGTCGACAGAAACAGCGGCATGATTCTGAAATGCCAAAAGCTTGCAACCGATGATCGTGTGGTGGAGCAAGCGGCATTTACCGAGCTTAGTTTTTCTGCCAAGCCCATTCAGGTTGCGCTTGCGCCTTCTTACACCGACATTAAAAACTGGAAGACACACGATGCTTCCATGACACGCATTGATTCAGCGCCCGAATTGAAGTTTTCCCAAGAAACACTCAAAGGCTTTGATCGTGTCGGTGTGTTTGATCGCAACACATCGGATAGCAAACAGGCGTCGGTGCGGCGATATGTGTTTTCCGATGGCATTGCCACGGTCTCGGTGTTTGTGCAGTCGAAAGCGGTCTCTGGGCCGCTGACCGACAAGGTGCGCCACCGTGGCGCGTTAAGCATGCTCTCGCGAGAAATCGGCGATACCTGGATCACAGTCATGGGCGATATTCCGCCCGATGCGCTCGCGCGTTTTGCCCAAACCATTGAATGGAAAAACTAAACATGGCGTTTCGATCTTTTGTTGTGTCATTTGTAGCGGCAACGGGCATTGCGTTTGCTGTGCCCATGGGCCTTGGCAGCGCGCAGGCGCAACAAGCGGCGGCGGTGCGTGGCCTTCCTGATTTCGCCGATCTTGTCGAAAACGCAGGCCCTGCCGTGGTCAACATTCGCACGCTCTCGCGTGTTCAAGTCAATCAAATGCCACCCGGTCACCCGGGCTTTCCCGGCATGCCTGAGCTGGATGAAAACGATCCGTTCTATGAATTTTTCCGCCGCTTTTTTCCGCCACGGCAAGGGCCGAATCCTCGCGGCCCGCGCGGTGGTGAAGGTGAACAGGTGCCGCGTGGTGTTGGCAGCGGGTTTGTTATTTCCACCGATGGCTTCATCATGACCAATCACCATGTGGTGGAGGGTGCCGATGAGATTCTGGTCACGCTGGCCGACAAACGCGAGTTCAAAGCCAAGCTGATTGGCTCGGATCGCAGAACCGATGTGGCCTTGGTAAAAATCGAGGCCTCGGGCCTCACAGCATTAAAAACGGGCGATCCCAACAAGCTGCGGGTTGGCGAATGGGTCCTGGCCATTGGCTCGCCCTTTGGCCTGGAAAACACGGTGACGGCAGGCATTGTTAGCGCCAAAGGCCGTGACACGGGCGACTACCTTCCCTTTATTCAAACCGATGTGGCGGTCAACCCCGGCAACTCGGGCGGGCCGCTGTTGAACATGAAAGGCGAAGTGATCGGCATTAACTCGCAGATCTACAGCCGCACGGGTGGTTTTATGGGAATTTCATTTGCCATTCCCATTGATGAAGCCAATCGTGTTGCCGATCAGCTGCGCAGCCAGGGCCGGGTCACCCGTGGCCGAATTGGCGTAGGCATTGGCGATGTCACCAAAGAGGTGGCCGAAGCCTTGGGCCTACCCAGCGCAGCAGGCGCACTGATTCGCAGTGTCGAGTCGGCAAGCCCTGCCGAAAAAGCTGGCATTGCGCCTGGCGATATCCTGACCCGGTTTAATGGCCGTGCAGTGGAGAAGGCCTCGGACCTTCCCCGAATCGTGGGCAATACCAAGCCGGGCGCCAAGGTTGCGGTCCAGGTCTGGCGAAAGGGTGCGGTAAAAGACCTGAGCCTGGTGGTGGCCGAAATGGAGCCCGAGCGAACTGCGGCCTCGAACAAGCCTGCCAAGCCCGAAGCGCCCGTTGTGGCCAACTGGCTGGGGCTGTCGGTGACCGATCTGCCCGAGGCCCGTCGTAGCGAATTAAGCATCAAGGGCGGGGTGCTGGTCGAGAGCGCCGATGGCCTGGCGGGCCGGGCCGGCATTCGCCAGGGCGATGTGCTGATTAGCCTGAATAACACCGATATTGGCTCTGCCAAGCAATTCGGCGAAATGGTGGGCAAGCTTGACCGGTCCAAGTCGCTGGTGCTCTTGGTGCGCCGTGGCGACGGGGCCCTGTTTGTGCCCATTCGGCCGACCCGGGCAAAATAGGGGGTCTTGAACCCTCAAAAGAAGCTGACGGTGCTGTTTGGAGAACATTCGTAACTTTTCAATCATCGCGCATATCGATCATGGCAAGAGCACCCTCGCAGACCGCATCATCCAGCTATGTGGCGGACTTTCTGATCGGGAAATGGAGTCCCAGGTGCTCGACTCCATGGATCTTGAGCGCGAACGCGGCATTACCATCAAGGCCCAAACGGCGGCACTAAGCTACCGTTCGCGCGATGGCCAGGTCTATGCGCTGAACCTGATCGACACCCCGGGACACGTCGACTTCTCTTATGAAGTCAGCCGGTCGTTGTCGGCCTGCGAAGGCGCGCTCCTGGTGGTCGATGCCTCTCAGGGCGTTGAGGCGCAAACGGTGGCCAACTGCTACACCGCCATCGACCTTGGGGTGGAAGTGGTGCCCGTGCTCAACAAGATCGATTTGCCCGCGGCCAATCCTGAAAACGCCATTCAAGAAATTGAAGATGTGATTGGCATTGATGCCCACGATGCGGTTCGCGCAAGCGCGAAGACCGGCGAGGGCGTGCAGGACATTTTGGAAATGCTGATTGCGCGCGTGCCGCCACCCAAGGGGGACCCGAACGCACCGCTGCAGGCCTTGATCATTGATTCCTGGTTCGACAACTATGTGGGCGTGGTCATGCTGGTGCGCATGTTTAACGGCACGATCAAGCCCAAAGACAAAATTCTGCTCATGTCCACGGGTGCCACTTACCCGGTGGAGCATGTCGGCGTGTTCACACCCAAATCCAAAAACCTGGAGTCACTCTCGGCAGGCCAGGTGGGCTTTGTTATTGCGGGCATTAAAGAGCTTACCGCGGCAAAGGTAGGCGACACCATTACCCATGCCGGCCATGCGGCCGCCAAGGCGCCCTTGCCGGGCTTTCGCGAAATCAAGCCCCAGGTCTTTGCAGGCCTGTATCCCGTGGAAGCGAATCAATACGAAGCCTTGCGAGACGCGCTCGATAAGTTAAAGCTTAACGACTCATCGTTGCACTACGAGCCCGAAGTGTCTCAGGCCTTGGGCTTTGGCTTTCGCTGTGGGTTTTTGGGTTTGCTGCACATGGATATTGTGCAAGAGCGGCTCGAGCGCGAATACGGCATGGATCTCATTACCACGGCGCCCACCGTGGTGTACCAGGTGCTCTTGCGTGATGGCACCCTGATCGATGTCGATAACCCTTCGAAAATGCCCGAGCCTTCAAAGATCGAAGAGATTCGTGAGCCCATTGTTACGGTCACGCTCTTTATGCCGCAGGAATATGTCGGCTCGGTCATTACCTTGTGCACGGGCAAGCGTGGCGTGCAAACCGCCATGCATTATCACGGCCGGCAAGTGAACCTGACTTACGAAATTCCCATGAATGAGATCGTGCTCGACTTTTTTGACAAGCTCAAATCAGTATCGCGCGGCTACGCTTCTATGGATTACGACTTTAAGGAATATCGCGCCTCTGATGTGGTCAAGCTCGATGTTCTGATCAATGGCGATCGGGTCGATACGCTATCGGTGATCGTGCACCGCGCGAACTCGCAAAGCAAAGGCCGAGAGCTGGCCTCAAAGCTGCGCGAGCTCATTCCCCGGCAAATGTACGACGTCGCCATTCAGGCGGCTATTGGCAGCAACATCATTGCCCGCGAAAACATCAAGGCCTTGCGCAAAAACGTGCTGGCCAAATGTTACGGCGGTGACATTTCGCGCAAGCGCAAGCTCTTGGAAAAACAAAAGGCCGGCAAAAAGCGCATGAAGCAAGTGGGCACGGTCGAAATTCCGCAAGAGGCCTTTTTGGCGATCTTGCAGGTTGAGGATTGAACATGAATTTTGCGTTGATTATTTTTGTGCTGTGTGTGCTGACGGGGGTGCTGTGGTTTGTCGATCGGCTGGTGTGGAGGAAAAAACGGCCGGCGGGCGCGCCTCGGCCGATTTGGCTTGAATACACCGCCGGTTTTTTCCCGGTAATTTTCGCCGTGTTCTTTTTGCGCAGCTTTATCGCCGAGCCCTTCAGCATTCCTTCGGGCTCCATGATCCCCACGCTGCGCATTGGCGATTTGATTTTGGTGAATAAGTTTTCTTATGGCGTGCGCCTGCCCATTGTGCACACCAAGATCGTTTCAACGGGCGGGCCTGCGCGTGGCGATGTCGCCGTGTTTCGCTATCCCCTGGATGAATCGGTTGATTACATCAAGCGGGTCATTGGCTTGCCCGGCGATGTGATTCGTTATGAAAACAAGCGCATTTATGTCAATGACCAGCCCATTGTGGCCCGCCCCTTGGAGCCCTTTTTCGATGCGGGGCGTATTTCGCTGCAGTTTCAAGAGCACTACGGTGGCAAGTCTTATAAAACACTGAACGATGAAGATCGCTTGGCCATGGGCTTTATTCCCGATTCAGGCCTGGGCTGTCAGGCCACGGCTGCGGGCCTGCGTTGTGTGGTGCCGCAAGGCCACTATTTTATGATGGGCGATAACCGCGATAACAGCAGCGACAGCCGGGTCTGGGGCTTTGTGCCCGAACGCAACCTGGTGGGCAAGGCGTTTTTCATCTGGTTTAACGCCGGCGAGGTCATGAGCGGCAAGTTTGATCGTTTGGGGGGCTTTGAGTAAATCATGTCGGCAGAGCTCGAAAAACAGCTGGGCTACTCCTTTAAAGACAAGGAGCTGCTCAAGCTTGCGCTTACGCACCGCAGTCATAGCGGCACGCACAACGAGCGGCTCGAGTTTTTGGGCGATAGCGTCTTGAATTGCGCCGTGGGCCATTTGCTGTATCGACAGCTCAAACAGTTCGATGAAGGCGATCTTTCACGGGTTCGCTCAAACCTGGTTCGGCAGCAGGCCTTGCATGACATTGCCCAGACATTGTCCTTGCATCAATACCTGTACCTTGGCGAAGGCGAGCTGAAAAGCGGCGGCCTTCGCCGGCCGTCGATTCTGGCCGACACCCTTGAGGCCTTGTTTGGCGCGATTTTTTTAGATGGGGGCTTTGCCGAAGCCTCGCGCGTCATTGACAGCCTGTATTCGCCGATTTTGAAACAAGTCGACCCCAAGACCCTGGGCAAAGATGCCAAAACATTGTTGCAGGAGTTTTTGCAAGGCTTGGGCATGCCCTTGCCGGTGTACTCGGTCGTGGCCACACATGGGGCCGCCCATAGCCAAATGTTTGAAGTGGAATGCGTGATTGCCAAGCTTTCCATTACCGTGCTGGGCTCAGGCGCAAGCCGACGCGCGGCCGAACAGGTGGCAGCGACCCAGGCCTTGGCTGCTGCACGGCTTGCCACTGCAAGCGTTCCCAAGAAGAGCCGTCGCGCAAAAAAATCAGAGCCGCCTCCGCAAGCGGCTCTTAAATTTTCATCGTCATGAGCCATCGTTGTGCAGTGGTGGCCATTGTGGGCCGCCCCAATGTCGGCAAGTCCACGTTGTTAAATCGCTGGGTCGGGCAAAAAGTCAGCATTACCTCGCGCAAGGCCCAAACCACACGTCACCGCATCATGGGTGTGCTGTCGCAGCCCAACCTTCAGGTGGTGTTTGTCGATACCCCCGGCATTCAACGCCGTCACAGTGCTGCGCTCAATCGCCAGCTCAATAAAACGGCGATTCAAGCGTTGGCAGATGTGGATCTGGCCTTGTGGGTGATTGAAGCCACCGGCATGACGGCCGAAGATGAAGCGGTGCTCAAGCTTATTCCCGAGAAGCTTCCAGTCATTGCAGTGCTCAACAAATCGGATCGCATTGTCAGTGAAAAAGATCGCAAGGCGGCGTACGCCTTGGGCGATCGTCTGGCGGCCATGAATCGTTTTGCAGCGCTTGTGCCGGTGTCGGCAGAAAAATGTAGCCAGCTTGAGGCCGTGATTCATGAAATTGAAAAAATCGCGCCCCACGGTGAGCCCATGTTCGATCCCGAGGCCGTCTCGGATCGCAGCATTCGGTTTTTAGCTTCTGAAATTATTCGTGAAAAGCTGTTTCGTTTGTTGGGCGATGAGCTGCCCTATGAGGCCACCGTAGTGATTGACAAGTTTGAAGAAGCACCGTCGAAAAAAAACCCAGCTCGCCTGCATGCGGATATCTCCGCCAGCATTGTGGTGGCAAAAGCCTCGCAGAAAGCCCTGGTGATTGGTGATGGGGGAGAGCGCATCAAGCGCATAGGGTCTGAAGCGCGCAAAGATATTGCCCAGCTGATCGATGGCAGCGTGCATTTAGAGCTTTGGGTCAAAGTGAAAGCGGGCTGGGCGGATGACGCCGCGGCGATTCGCGCCTTTGGCTATGAATAAATTGCTCGCTCGCCGATTGCCATGAATGCGCTCGTCGACACCGCTTTTATCTTGCATTCGATTGCGTGGCGAGAGACTAGCCTGATTGTCGAAGCCTTTACACGCAGCCACGGCCGTCTTGGCCTGATTGCCAAGGGCGCCCGTCGGCCACGCTCGGCCTTGCGGGGCTTGCTTCAGCCGTTTCAGCCGCTTGAGATTCGTTGGGCGGGCAAGGGCGAGCTGCGCACACTCATGGGTGCTGAATGGGTGGGGGGAATGGCCGTGCTCAACGGCCCTTCGCTCATGCCGGGTTTTTATCTCAACGAGCTCTTGGTGCGTCTGTTGCCGCGAGAAGATGCGCACCCGGCCTTGTTCGATGACTATCGTGAGACTTTGGAGCTTTTGGCAGACAAGGCCTTGGCCGAGCCGGTATTGCGCCGCTTTGAATGCAAGCTGTTGCGTGAAATGGGCTATGCCCCTAACTTTGATCGCGAGACTCATGGGGAAGGCCGGGCAGTGAAAGTCGATGATCTATACATCGTTGACCCCTTGTCGGGAATACGAAAAGCCGGGGCGCACGATGCCCATCAAGAAAGCTTTCGTGGGGCTACCTTATTGGCCTTGGCCAGTGCCGATGAGTCGATTCAACAGGCGGCCAAAGTCCTTCAAGACCCTGAAATTGCTGTGGAGTCCAAGCGTTTACTGCGGTTGCTGTTAGGCCAGCAGCTGGGCGAAGACGCCTTGGCCTCGCGTGAAGTCATGCGTGAGCTTGCCCGAATTTAAGGGCCAGACCCTTTAAGATAGCGGTCTTTGGCAACGGCCGTTTTTTGTGAAAGTGCTTTCATGATTGAGCTAGGCGTCAACATTGACCATGTCGCAACGCTTCGGCAGGCGCGCCGCGGAATCGACCCCGACCCGATTTGGGCAGCGGTCGAGGCCCACCTGGGCGGTGCCGATGGCATTACCGTGCATTTGCGCGAAGACCGTCGCCATATTCAGGATGACGATGTGCGCAAGCTGCGCGCGCTGACACAAATCAAGCTGAATTTCGAAATGGCGGCCACACCGGAAATGGTTGGCATTGCGTGTAACCTCAAGCCAGAAATGGCCATGCTCGTGCCCGAAGGCCGTCAAGAAATTACCACCGAAGGCGGCTTGGATATTGTGGCCAATCGTAAAGACCTTGGCGGCGTGATTAAAAAGCTGCGTGGGGCGGGCATTACGGTCAGTGCTTTTGTCGATGCCGATCTGAAACAGATTAAAGCAGCTGCTGATCTGGGCGTGCAGGTCTGCGAGGTGCACACGGGCCCCTATGCCGCGGTGTTTCATTCGCAAGGCCGTGATGCACAAGCGCCTGCAGTGGCCAAAGAAATTCAAAAAATCGCCAAAGCAGGCGAGAAGATTGTGTCCTTGGGCATGCGGTTTAACGCAGGCCATGCCTTGAACTATTTTAATGTGCAGCCCATTGCCGCCTTGCCCGGCGTGCGTGAGTTGCACATTGGCCACGCCATTGTCTCGCGTGCCGTACTGGTGGGCATGCGTGAAGCGGTGCGCGAAATGAAACGCCTCATGCGTGAGGCGCAGCAATGATTGTAGGCGTGGGCACCGATACGGTGATCATTGAACGGGTGGCAGCGATTTACGCGCGCTGGGGCGACCGGTTTGCCCAGCGTGTGCTGGGCCCATTAGAGCTTGCCGAATTTCATCGGCGCAAGGGCCGGGGGGTTGCCGGCACCGACCGGGCGGTGCGTTACATTGCCAAGCGCTTTGCAGCCAAAGAAGCCATTGGCAAGGCGCTTGGCGTTGGCCTGTTTTACCCCATGTCGCTGCATTCTGTAGAAATTCTCAATGACGCCAAAGGGGCGCCGTGCGCCCAACCACGCAATGCGCTGGCGCACTATGTTTCAGAGCGTGGTTATCAGATCCATGTGTCGATTTCCGATGAAATCGATAATGCCCAAGCCCTTGCGATTGTTGAGACGGCATGAGTTCGATTAGCCCCGTGAGCCGACTTGGGCCCTTCATTATCGATGTGCAAGGTGTGTCGCTTGCTTCGGAGGAGCGCGAGGTGTTGTTGCACCCCTGGGTGGGGGGCGTCATTTACTTTACGCGCAACTTTGAATCCAGGGCGCAGATCACAGCGTTAAGCCAAGAGATTCGACACTTGCGCGAATCGAAAGGCTTGCCGCGTTTATTGATCTGTGTCGATCATGAAGGCGGTCGTGTGCAGCGTTTTCGCGAGGGCTTCACCCAAATCTGTTCAATGGCCAGCATTGGCAAACTCTGGCAGGAGCACGATTCAGAAAGCCAGTTGGCAGCACTGGCCATGGCACGACAGCAAGGGTTTTTATTGGCCAAGGAATTGCGTGAGGTTGGGGTAGATTTCAGCTTTACGCCGGTGCTCGATCTGGATTGGGCGCGCAGTGAAATTATTGGCGAGCGGGCCTTTCATGCCAACCCCGCGGTGGTGGCACAGCTTGCCGCAGCCCTCATGCATGGCCTGCTGCAAGCGGGCATGAAAAATTGCGGAAAGCATTTCCCGGGCCATGGCTGGGCAGTGGCCGATTCACACCTGGCCTTGCCCGAAGATGAGCGCAGCCTGCAAGATATTATTGCCAACGATGCGCTGCCCTATGCCCGCATTGGCTCGCCCACCCTGAGCTCGGTCATGCCTGCGCATATTCGTTACCCCCAGGTGGATGATGCGCCGGCCGGGTTTTCAAAGGTGTGGCTTAAAAAGATTTTGCGCGAGCAGTTGGGATTTGAAGGCGTGATTATTTCCGACGATCTTTCCATGGCAGGTGCTGCGGTGTTGGAAGATGTCGCTGATCGCGCGCAGGCGGCTTTTGAAGCTGGCTGCGACGCCACCTTGATTTGCAATCGGCCCGATCTGGCGCAGCGTGCGCTCGATGAGCTGCCCAAACGCATGCCGCAGTTTTTGAATGATGCCAATCGCCGCGGACTTGAGTTGCTGTTGCCGT
>CAYTWR010000031.1:9886-13206 GCA_964442225.1 uncultured Burkholderiaceae bacterium
CCGTCATTGCGAGGAGGCCGCTAGGCCGACGCGGCAATCCACCGATCGAAAATGTCTTCCATCTATAACGAGTTTTGCCGCGACTGCCCGCGGCTTGCCGCCTTCATCGATCAGGTCAAAGCCAGCCACCCAAGTTACTTCTGTAAGCCCGTGCCGCCCTTTGGCAGCGACACGGCGCGCTTGTTAGTGGTGGGTCTTGCGCCCGGCTTGCACGGCGCCAATGCGACGGGCCGACCCTTTACCGGGGATTGGTGCAGCGATTTGCTCTACGGCACCTTGCACCGATTTGGCTTTGCCAAGCGCGAGCGCTCAATGTCGCGAGATGATGACCAAACGCTGATCGATTGCCGGCTAACCAATGCCGTGAAATGCCTGCCGCCTGATAACAAGCCAACGCCTTTGGAAATCAACACCTGCTTGCACTATCTTGAAAACGAAATCGCGCTGCTTAAGCCTAAAGTCATTGTCGCCCTGGGGGCCGTGGCCCACCAAGCAAGCCTTCGCGCGTTATCACGGTGCCTGACACCGAGCAGTACGCCTATCAGGCCAAGCACTTATAAATTTGCCCATGGGGCCGAACATGCGATCGATGGCGTGGTGTTGATCGACAGCTACCACCCAAGCCGCTACAACACCAACACGGGCAGGCTTACGCCTGCCATGTTTGACACTATTTTTGCTGCAGCCCGTAGGCATGTCGACCGTCTTTGACCCCAAGCCGAAATTAAAAACCTTGCCGAGCCTGCCCGGGGTGTATCGCATGGTTGGGCAAGAGGGCAAGGTGCTGTATGTGGGCAAGGCGAAAGATTTAAAAAAGCGGGTCTCGTCGTATTTTCGTGGCTCGGGCTTATCGCCACGCATCACCAAAATGGTCAGCCTGATTCAGGATATTGAAATTACCGTGGTGCGCAGCGAGGCCGAAGCCTTGCTGCTTGAAAACAACCTGATCAAGACGCTCGCGCCGAAATTCAATATTTTGTTTCGCGATGACAAGTCCTACCCGTTTTTAAAGTTAAGCGACCATGCATTTCCGCGTATCTCCTACTACCGGGGTGCGCTCGATAAAAAATCACATTTTTTTGGGCCGTTTCCAAACTCATGGGCCGTTAAAGAAAGCATTGCCCTGCTGCAAAAAGTGTTTCAACTGCGCACCTGCACCGACTCGGTGTTTTCTAACCGCAGCCGGCCCTGTTTGTTGCACCAAATTCACCGCTGTAGCGCGCCGTGCGTGGGCAAGATTTCGCAGGCCGATTACGCCGGCGATATTGGCCATGCGGCGGCATTTTTAAAAGGCGAGTCGCAATCGATCATGGGCGAGCTTGAACAAAAAATGAACGCAGCTGCCGATCAGCGCAATTACGAGCAGGCGGCGGTGTATCGCGATCAAATGGCAGCGCTCGCGAAAGTGCTTCAGCAGCACAATATGGAGACCCATCCCGATCTCGATTGCGATTTGCTGGCGGTTGCTACCGATGGCAAAACCATTGCCGTAAATCTGGCCATGGTGCGGGGCGGGCGGCATTTGGGTGATCGTGCGCATTTTTCTTCGGCGGCCATTGACATTACCGAAGCCGATCTGGAAGAGCTGCAAGATGAAGCGCTCATGGCCTTTGTGTCACAGCATTACGCGGGCCAAGAGCCACCTGCGGTGTTGGTGGTGAGCCGGTCCGATATGTCAGAGCAAGTGTCGCAATGGCTTGGCGGGCAAGGCGGCAAAGAGGTGCGCGTATTGCGACAGCCTCAAGGCAAGCGACGCGAGTGGCTGGAGCAGGCGCTGGCCAATGCGCGCTTGGCCTTGGCAAGGCGGGCGCAAGAAATGGGCGCCCAACAATCGCGCACACAAATTCTTGCCGACACGCTAGGCATTGTCAGCGAATCGGAAGACCCATTTGATTTGCATATTGAATGCTTTGACATTAGCCATACCTCGGGTCAGGCCACGCAGGCTTCTTGCGTGGTGTATCAGCACCACGAGCTTCAGCCCTCGCACTATCGGCGATTTAACATTCATGACATTACACCGGGCGATGATTACGCCGCCATGCGCCAGGCACTGACGCGGCGATACGAGGCCATGGACACCCTGCCCGATTTGGTACTGATCGATGGCGGCAAAGGCCAGTTGGGCATTGCCATGGAAGTGTTTGATCAATTGGGCCTTGATTCGAGTGTGCTGGTGGGTGTGGCCAAAGGGGAAGGGCGCAAAGTGGGCCTTGAAACCCTGGTCTTTCCCGATGGCCGGGAATTGGCCTTGGGCCCCGATCACCCCGCGCTGATGCTCGTTGCAAAAATTCGCGATGAAGCCCACCGATTCGCGATTACCGGCATGCGGGCCAAGCGGGCGAAAGCCCAGGTGGGCTCGGTGTTGGATGAAATCGAGGGGATTGGCCCCAAGCGGCGCCAAAAACTCCTGGCCCGGTTTGGCGGGCTCTCGGGCCTAAAAGCCGCCAGTGCAGAAGAGCTCGCCTCGGTTGAGGGAATTTCCAAAACCACGGCCCAGGAAATTTATCGCCGCTTGCGGGGATAATGCCGCCATGTCTTGGAACCTTCCCAACCTGCTCACATGGGCACGAATACTTGCGATACCTTTATTGGTTGCAATTTTTTATTTGCCCATGAATGTCTCCGAAGCCGACCGCAATTTATGGGCGACGGTTATTTTTGTGGCTGCCGCCATTACCGATTGGATCGATGGCTGGTTGGCGCGCCGTTGGAACCAGACATCACCCTTTGGGGCGTTTTTAGATCCGGTGGCCGACAAGCTTATGGTCTGCGCCGCCTTGGTGGCGTTGTTGGAAATGGGCCGGCTCGACCCGATCATTGGCTTGATCATTATTGGCCGTGAAATCACGATCTCGGCCTTGCGGGAATGGATGGCGGAATTGGGCGCACGCAAAAGCGTTGCCGTGAACTGGATCGGCAAGGCCAAGACTATTGCGCAAATGGTGGCCATTCCATTTTTGCTGTTTTATGGCGATATTTTTGGCGGCCTCATCGATACGCGGGCCTGGGGCGAGGTGCTGATTTGGCTTGCCGCAGCGCTTACCGTGGTGTCCATGGTGTACTACCTAAAGGCGGCCTGGCCCGAGTTGCAAAGGCGGGCCTAAAAAGGCTAAAATTATGGGCTTCGCACAGTCGTAATTAGAGTTACGTGCGCGGGAGTAGCTCAGTTGGTAGAGCGCAACCTTGCCAAGGTTGAGGTCGCGAGTTCGAGACTCGTCTCCCGCTCCAATCAAGCCCACCGGCGGGGTGGCAGAGTGGTTATGCAGCGGCCTGCAAAGCCGTGGACGCCGGTTCGATTCCGACCCCCGCCTCCAACT
>CAYTWR010000032.1:0-11294 GCA_964442225.1 uncultured Burkholderiaceae bacterium
CCTCAAAAATAAAAATTCCAGAGTAGGTCAACAATACTTTTCTTCTGTTATAGAGTGGGAATAAAGCCATCTAGAAAAAGCGCCAAAAGCGCAGGCTGAACTGTTCTTTTTCATCAAACCCGTTTCGGGTTTTTAGGTTACCGCCATATTGCGCGCCAATACGATAGCCGCCCGAAAGATCGTAAGTGGTGGTGAGCTGATAGCGGTGGGTGTTGACCTGATTGTTGTTATAGTTGCCGCCCCGCTTGGTCTCACCCCCGTTAACCCAGTAATAGCCTAGACCCAGCATTAAGTGACTATCGAATCGTTTGCTGAAGTGGGTTTGAAGGGTGTAAAGCGGTCGACGCTTAAGCGAGGCATCGTTTGCATTGCCTGTCTCAAAGTCATCGTTTTCGCCAAACCACACTGTGTCAAAGGCAAGTAGCCAACCCACGCCTGCACCCAGGCGCATAAAGTGGCCGGCCTGAAGCGCAGCCGACCATCGGTTTTGACTGGGGTTGGTGTTAATCCCCACAGTGTTCGTATACTGCCGATCGTATTGCCCTGTGGGCGCTGTGAGGTAGCCCACAAGCCCCGCATAGCGCTCGTTTTTTCTGTCGACATGTAGCCAGTGGGCCAGGGCAAATGTCGCATCTCCAAGGCCCCAGCCCGCATCCTTTGCAGCAACATTCGCGGTTTTCGTTTCGCTGTAAGGGGCCTCGACATAAAACACCGAAGGCCGATTGGCAAGGGTAAATGTGGTGGAGTAGCGTACGGCAAATGTATCGGCCGATAGCTTTGCCGTGGGTGCTGCATTATTGCCGTTTTGATAAGACCCTTCATAGCGATTTCCAACATACCGAATCTGAATCGCACTCAGGCCTACCGGTGGCGCAATGCCGTCTTCGGGAAGCAAATCAATGGCCTGGGCGGTCAACGGCAACGCCAGCGCGCTCAAGGCGAAAAGCCAATTTAAGCTGGGTTGGGTAAAATGACGGTAAACGCAACCCAACAAGGATTTGAGCCTATGTTTCCTGAATACCGCGATCTGATCACCAAGCTGAAAACCACCGACCATCATTTCACCCGACTGTTTGACAAGCACAACGAGCTTGACCAACAAATTAAAAACATGGAGAGCCATATTTCTCCAGGAACCCACGAAGAAATCGAGACCCTGAAAAAAGAGAAGCTGCTTTTAAAGGACCAACTCTACGCGATTTTGAAAAAGGCTAGCGCTGCCTAATCTGGGGTATTACCCTGGAGCACACGCCCATGCAACCCGATGATGTGTTCATGGGCATGGCGCTTGATCTGGCGCGCCAGGCAGCCCAGGAAGGCGAAGTGCCCGTGGGTGCTGTTGTCGTGAGCCCGCAAGGCCAGGTAATTGGGCAGGGCTATAACGCCCCGATTGCAGCCCACGACCCAACTGCCCACGCCGAGATTCGTGCGCTGCGTCAGGCGGCCCAGACCCTTGGAAATTACCGGCTTACCGACTGCAAGCTCTATGTCACGCTGGAGCCTTGCGCCATGTGCTCAGGCGCGATTTTTCATGCCCGTGTCTCAGAGGTGATCTACGGTGCAGCCGATCCGAAAACCGGGGTGGCGCAAAGTGTCATGAACCTTTACGACAACGATCAGCTGAATCACCATGCCACGATACGCGGTGGTGTTCGCGCGCACGAGTCGGCGGCCTTGCTGCAGGATTTTTTTGCCCAGCGTCGCAAGCGCCAAACCCTATGAATCGCTTTCATATTCACATTTCAACCACTGCGCAGCTGTTGACCCTATTCGAGCTGCCGCACGACCTAGACGATGTTGGTTTGCGATGGGCAGTGCCAACGCCGGGCAAAGTGATCATGCAAGTGGCGATTTCAAGCTCAAAAAACGGGGTTGGTCAACAAAAAGGCAGCTATCAAACCCCGCAAGGCCGGCATGTGATTCGCGCCAAGATCGGCACAGGCGCGGCGTTTAACACGGTGTTTGTCGGCCGGCGCAAAACCGGCGAGATATGGTCTGCCGAGCTGGCCGAAAAATTTCCTGGCCGAGACTGGATTTTGACCCGCATTCTTTGGCTGTGTGGGCTTGAGCCTGGCAAAAATCGTTTTGGTGAGTGTGACACCATGGGCCGCTACATTTACCTTCACGGCAGCCCAGATACGGTCAAAATGGGCGAGCCGGGCTCGATTGGCTGCATCCGAATGAAAAACAGCGACATTGTGTCGCTGTTTGACTTGGTGCCCGCAGGCACCACGGTGGAGATTCGCTAGGCCTTATTGCACTTTGGCCTTTGCTTTGAGCTGCTGTTGAAAGTCTTGCAGCTTTTTGCGGCGAAGCGATTCAGCGATCTGCTCTTTGACTTGCTCAAACTCAGGCGGCTTTGAAGCGCGCGTGTCGTCAAGACGAATCACATGCCAGCCAAACTGGGTTTGAACGGGGGCCTGCGTGTACTTGCCTTTTTCCAGCCCTGCCATGGCTTTCGAGAAGGGCTCCACAAACGAATTGGCATCGGCCCAATCGAGATCGCCGCCTTGTGCCGCAGAGCCTGGGTCTTTCGATTGCTTTTTGGCAATGTCTTCAAACTTGCCGCCTTTTTTGAGCTGCTCAATCACGGCCTGGGCCTCTGCCTGGGTGTCGACCAGAATATGGCGAGCCCGATATTCCTTGCCCGCATGGCCAGCACTTAAACGATCGTATTCGCCTTTTACATCAGCATCGGTCACCGGTGCTTTCGCAAGCTGATCTTGCACTAAGGCGTTGATTAACACTTGCTGACGGGCGTTGCTGAGTTGGAATTGAATGTCTGCTTTGCCGGGAAGGCCGCGACGCTCGGCTTCTTGCACCAGGATTTCGCGGTCGATCAGCTCTTGACGAACCAGCGCCTGAAGCTGGGGAGTGTCTTGTTGGCCCTGTTTCACAAGCTCTGACACGAAGGCATCGGCGCGTGACTTGGGAATG
The DNA here is from genome assembly GCA_964442225.1 of uncultured Burkholderiaceae bacterium. Taxonomy (GTDB): domain Bacteria; phylum Pseudomonadota; class Gammaproteobacteria; order Burkholderiales; family Burkholderiaceae_A; genus Lacustribacter. The sequence continues at coordinate 2,938 of CAYTWR010000032.1, forward strand.
GCCTTGCCATTGACCACGGCAATATTTTGCGCCCAGGCGGCAGAGGCAAATGCGGCCAGGCACAGGGCGGCGGCGGGGGTTGCTGCTCGAACAAACAATTTCATGAAGACTCCGAAGGGGTGCGCGCGTCAATTGAAAGGGCGTGGATGCGCGCCGGGATCCAATCGCTTAAGGGATCATACACAAGCCGGTGGCGGGCGAGCCGGTTTTTGCCCTCAAAGGCCGACGATACAACCACCACGTGGAAGTGCCCCCCGCCGGCTTTCGCCCCTTCGTGGCCGTGGTGCTTGGCGCTGTCATCGCGCACCATGATCGATTCGGCATTGATCGCGGCCTTGAGTCGGGCTTCAATTTCTGCGGCAGTCGGGGCTAAAAAACTCATTTCGGGTCTTTGTCTTTCAACACATCGGGCAACTCGGCAGTGGCAAAGCGGTTCATCCACAAGGCTTGCACAATGATAAACGCCACGGTGAGCCCAATGCTGCCAAAGAGCTTAAAGTTCACCCAGGTGTCTGTGGAAAAGGTCTCGGCGACCCATAAGTTCAGTAGCGCCATGAAGGTGAAAAACACCCCCCAAGCGGAATTCAGTTTTGCCCATGCCGCCATGGGCATTTCAATTTTTGAGCCCATGAGCTTTTGAATCGGAAGGGTTTTAAAAAACCATTGCGGAATCAAAATTGCCGCCGCAAACAAGCCGTAAAGCAGTGTGGGTTTGAGCTTAATAAAAAGCTCGTTTTGTAAAACAATGGTGGCCCCGCCAAACACCACGATTAAGGCAAGGCTTACCCATTGCATGGTTTCAATAGGGTGATGGCGCAACTTCATATAGGCCATTAACACCAGGGTTGCCGCAATGGCAACACCCGTTGCCCAATACAAATCCACGGCTTTGTACACAATGAAAAAAAGAATAATCGGCAGCCAGTCGGCGAGCAGTTTCATGATTGCTCGAATTTTACCGAGGCCGAGTTCACGCAGTAACGCAGGCCCGTGGGCTGGGGGCCATCGTCAAACACATGGCCCAAATGGGCATTGCACTGACTGCATAAAATTTCGGTGCGAATCATGCCGTGGGTCGTATCACGCTCCTCGCGAATGGCTTCGGGCGCAATCGCCTGCCAGTAGCTGGGCCAGCCACAGCCGGCATCGAACTTGGTTTCTGATTTGAAAAGAGGCTGGCCACAACAAATACAGTTGTAAATACCTTTTTCAAAATGATCCCAGTAGCGGCCTGTAAAGGGGGGCTCAGTGGCCTTGCGGCGGGTGACCGCATATTCCATGGGGGAGAGACTTTGCTTGTATTCGTCGTCGGATTTTTGTGTCATGAGGAGCAGCTTACTTCAAGATGGCTTGCCCAATCGGGCGGGGTTTGCGCATAGCGAGAAAATTCGGGGTGTTCATCAAACGGGCTTTGCAACACCGTGAACACCTCTTCAAATGGCTTGGTATTGGCATCGTCGCGCACGGCGCGAATCACTTCTTCAGCCACCCAGTTCCTTAAGACAAACTTTGGATTGACCTTGTTCATCGCCGCCGCACGGCTCGCCTGTGAAATGCCCTGGGCCTGCGCGGCGTGTTGGGCTGCCTGGCGATAGCGGGCCAGCCAAGGCTTTGCAGCTTCTCGGTCTACACACAGATCAAGAAATGCCTGATCGTTAGCGTTGGCCAGTGCACGAAAGGCCAGGGTGTAATCAATGTGCTGGGATTGCAAAAGCGTGTAGAAATCGTCGGTCACCGAGGTGTAAGTTTCATCGTCAAGTGCTTGCAAGCCAAATTTTTTGCGCAAGATTTCCTGCATGCTTGCGGCGTAAGTTGTTTTGTAAGTTTCTACAACCGCTTGCAGCTGTTCGGTGTCTGGCACCAGCGGGTGAAGCGCATTGATCAACTTTGCGACATTCCACAGCCCCACCTGCGGCTGCGCTGCGTAAGCATAGCGGCCGGAATAATCTGAATGGTTGCAAATATGATTCGCCTCGAAGGCATCCATAAAGCCAAAGGGGCCGTAGTCAAGGGTTAAGCCAAGGATTGAAAAGTTGTCGGTGTTCATAACGCCATGCATAAAGCCTGCGCCCATCCATTGGGCCATGAGGCGGGCCGTGCGGTGGGAGACCTCGTGGAGCATTTGAAGTGCGTGGGCCGCCACGGGCTCCTTCGGAGCCCTCGCGGTGACGGACATGTCATTGCGAGTCCGGTTGCCTATCCCGTCATTGCGAGCCGCCGAAGGCGGCGTGGCAATCCACAATAACTCATTGACATGGTTCACAAGCACTTCCAACAAATCCACCCGTCCACGGCTTGCAAAATACTCAAAGGTTCCAAAGCGCACAAAACTCGGCGCCACCCGGCACACCACCGCAGCTGTCTCTAAGGTTTCGCGCATGACGGGCAATGAAGAAATGGTGAGCGATAAGGCCCGCGTGGTGGGAATGCCCAGCGCATGCATGGCTTCTGAACACAAGAACTCACGAATCGAAGAGCGCAACACAGCACGACCATCGGCAAAGCGCGCATACGGCGTGGGGCCTGCGCCTTTTAATTGCATTTCCCAGCCGTTCAAAGCGCCAAGATTCAATGCGCGGCCATCGCCAAGCCGGGGCACAAACACGCCAAACTGATGGCCCGCATATACGGCAGCATAGGGTTGAAAATGTGCAGGCGCTGCATTGCCCGACATCACCGCAAGCCATGCAGGATCGGCGGTGATTGAATTTGCGTTCACACCGAGTAATTCACACGCTTTTGTGGAAACCGCCAACCATTGGGTGTCTGACACCGGTTTGATCGGCTCCATGGGCAGCGGGTCGCATTGTCGAATAAACGGTTCTTGCGCATCGCTTTCCAGCGCAGAAAAACCAGGGTGCCACTTGTCTTGCAACACCTCGTCAAGCCAGGCCACGCGGGGAGCCGTGCCTGGGGCGGGGTGGTGCGATAGGGGGGCAAGCGGGGCGTTCATAAAGCCGAAAGTGTAAGTCTTGGTATCGTAGCGAGCATGGATAACCCGCTAAAACCTAGTTTTACTCCTTTTGTTGAGCACCTTGGCGTGCAGTTGGTCAAATACGAAAAAGGCCAGGCCGAGATCATGCTTGCGCTTAAGCCCCATTTGGAAAACGGCCTGGAAGTGGCCCATGGTGGCGTTGTGATGACCCTGCTCGATGTGGTGATGGCGCTTGCCGCAAAATCGAATGACCCGGAAGGCTTGGGCGTTGTGACCATTGAAATGAAAACCAGTTTCCTGCGGCCCGCCCACGGAGAGCTGCATGCCTTTGGCTGGTGTGATCACTATTCGTCGACCATGGCGTTTTGTCGCGGCGAGTTGCGCGACAGCCATGATCGATTGCTAGCCCAAGGCATGGGTACCTTTAAACGTATTTCAGCGTTTAAGCTTGGCCGCAAACGCACCGGGTCCGATTAAAGGTGTCAGGCACCTAAAACCCGTAGGGCAACGCTTTCGCGGTTAACGCAGGCCCTTGCAAGCTGCCCAAATGCAGATTGCCGCCCTGCCAGGCTTCAAGCGTGCATTCCACCAGCAAGGCTGCACCGGTTTCAACATGTCCTTGCGCATTGAATCGTGGCGCCGCTGCTGCGACCTTTCCACAGGGTTCGCTTTCAAACCCTTGGGCCCAAATATCCTGGCCACATAGGGCCAAGGCTTGGGCTTGCGAAATTTCGCCCTCCAAATCTGCACGAAAGCTTCTGCGTTTGAGCTTGCCCAGGTATTGGCTTCGAGCCACCACTTCCTGGCCGGGATAGCATCCCTTGGTAAAACTCACGCCCCCTGTGATTTCAAAGTTGATCATTTGCGGCACAAAGGCTTCTTGCGTGGATTTCCAAATCCAGGCTTGGCCCGTTTGAATTTCTGAAAAAAGCCACGCCGCTTCAGGCATTTTTTCGCATGCGCTCAGCGTTTCTAAAATGTTTTTTAACTGGCTCGCCTCTGCAATAAGCCAGCAACGCGGGCCCAACACCGGGCATGTCGTTTCTGCAAGCAGCCAGGGGCCTTGTTCGGTGCCCGATAAGTTGATGCACTGTTGGCCTTGGCCAAAGCTGCCTTGCGGCTCGCCCCACAAGCCAATCGCCAGAAGCGGATTATCCAATCGCTCAAACACCACTTTCGATCGCAGCACAAACATGCGCAGGCGTTTGCTTATTGGCTCTAGCAATTCCAAGGGCATTAAGTGGCCAATCGTTTGCGGCCCCATTTGCCATTGCAAAAAATTGGCCATGAGCCGGCCTTTGGGCGTGCAATAGCCGGTGCGCTGCCAATGGGTGGGGCTAAGGGCTTTTACATCGTTGGTGAGCTGGCCTTGCAAAAATGTCTGCACATCGTCGCCACAGGCGCTAAAGCCCGCAAACAGGGGCAGGGGCGCGTAGCGCCTTGGGGCGAAGTGGGTTTGAAGCGGCTGGGTCATGGCTCGTTAATATAGCGGCATGGCAAAACGAATTGGCGTACTGCGGGCAATGAGCTTAGGGCTTGTCACGGTATTGCTGTGTGCGGTGCTTGGCTTTGGTTGGTTTATTTTTGAAGCCGATCGACCCATTCTGGGCGGGCAAAAAGGGCGGGAAGAAGGCCTGGAGCTTGTCGTGCCCTATGGCATTTCGGCGCGACAAGTGGCGGGCATGCTGCGCGAAGGCGGTTTAGATATTCACCAAGGCATGTTTTTGGCGCACGCCCGTTGGCTCGGGGTGCAAAGAAATTTACGCGCTGGCGTTTATGTATTTGAGCCGGGAACCACCAAGCGAGAGCTGATTCTTCGCTTGGCTGGCAAAGACCCGACCTATATTGAGTTTCGAATTCTGGAAGGCTGGACGGTTCGCCAAACCCTGGCCGCCGCGGCAAAGGAGCAAGAGCTCTCTTATGACATTAGCCAGCACCGCACGCCGCATGGCCTGGCCCAAGCCCTGGGCTCGCCTACCGATCAGATCGAAGGCTGGCTCTACCCGGACCTTTACATTGTGCCGCGCAAGGCTTCTGTGTCGCAGATCTTGCAGCGGGCGGTACGGCTTCAACAGCGTTATCTAGAACAAGCGTGGTCCCAGCGTGCGGCCGGCCTTCCGCTGCAATCGCCTTATCAGGCACTCACGCTCGCCTCGATTGTGGAAAAAGAGACTCAATATCCGGGAGATCGTGAGCGCGTTGCTGCCGTGTTCACCAACCGTTTGCGCTTGGGCATGCGGCTTCAGGCGGACCCCACAGTGATCTACGGCTTGGGCGAAGCCTTTCAAGGCGACATTACCAAGGCCCATCTGAAAAAAGACACGCCCTATAACACCTACACCCGCAAGAATCTGCCGCCGACGCCCATTTCCAATCCGGGGCTTGCCGCCATCAAGGCGGTCATGAACCCAGCCGATAGCCGTGCGATCTTTTTTGTAGCGCGTGGCGACGGATCTTCTGAGTTTTCTGAAACGCTTGCCGAGCATAATTCGGCGGTAAATCGTTTTATTCGCAAACTCGGGGAAGGCAAAAAGTAGTGGCCGGAAAATTCATTGTTTTGGAAGGCATTGATGGCGCGGGTAAAAGCACGCATCTGGACTTTATCTGCGAGCAGATTCGCGAGCACAAGCAGGTGGAGGTCTTGCTCACACGCGAACCCGGCGGCACGCCGCTGGCCGAAAAGATTCGAGCACTGCTCTTGCACGAGCCCATGAGTGTCGAGACCGAGGTGTTGCTGGTCATGGCCGCGCGAAAAGATCATGTCGAGCAACGAATCCGACCCGCCCTTGAGCAGGGGCAGTGGGTGGTGTGTGATCGGTTTATCGATTCCACCCGGGCCTATCAGGGCGGGGGCGGGGGCGTGAACCTGGGCTGGATTGATGCGCTCAACGACATGGCCACGGGAGGGCTTAGCCCCGATCGGGTGTATTTGTTCGATATTCCTTCCGAACTCGCGGCCCAGCGGCGTGGCGGACGGGGCAGTGTGAGCGACCGGTTCGAGGAGCAGGGGGTGGCGTACTTTGATCGGGTGCGGGATGTGTACGTGAACCAGCGACGGCTATTCGCTGAAGATCAGACCTTGGCCATTGATGCTCAGCAGAGCATCGAGGCGATTCGAGAGATCTTGAGGAAAGACATTCAGGGGCTGTAGGGGGTTGGTGTCAGGCACCGTGCCTGACACCTGCGGGCTATTTTTGTGAAAAACAGATAAATAAGTTACGATCTTCACAAATTTACATCTCTTCCAGCCCAAAATGATTAAGCGCGACCTGGCCCAAGAGCTGCAACTTGCGCTCACCGAGTACCCAGTAGTCACTTTACTTGGCCCGAGGCAGTCAGGGAAAACAACGCTTGCACGCATGCAGGTTCCCCATAGGCCATGGGTTTCACTCGAAGACCCCGATGTAAGGCTCGCCGCCGAGGCTGATCCGCGAGGTTTTCTCGCACAGTACCCTTCAGGTGCGATATTTGATGAAGTGCAGCGGTTTCCTGCCTTGCTTTCGTATCTTCAGGGCGCGGTGGATCGTAATCCCGAAAAAGGACGTTTCGTGCTTACTGGAAGCCATCAGCCAGCCCTGCATCAGGCGATTTCGCAGTCACTCGCTGGAAGAACTGCGGTCTTGCAGCTGTGGCCGTTTTCCTTGCATGAAGTTCGCCAGTACGGCGCTTTGCCTGCTGTTTTCGATTTAATACTTCGCGGCTTTTATCCCCGCCTGCATGAGGAAAAACTCGATGCTGCCCGTTTCTTTTCAGGCTACTTACAAACCTATGTAGAGCGCGATGTGCGGTCACTGCTGCAGGTGCAAAACCTGTCGCTGTTTCAGAAGTTTCTCGTACTTTTGGCCGGTCGCGTAGGCCAAATCGTGAATTTCGCGTCGCTTTCGAACGATGTGGGCGTATCCACCGCCGCGCTTCGCAACTGGCTCTCGGTTTTAAAGGCTTCTTACCTTGTGTTTGAGCTCTCACCGTTTTTTGAAAATGTCCAGAAGCGGGTGATCAAAAGCTCAAAAATCTATTTCACCGATGTGGGCTTGGCGGCCTATCTTTTGGGAATTCGTGACCCCGAGCAGTTGGCGCGTGACCCCTTGCGAGGCCAGCTTTATGAAAACATGGTGATTGCCGATATTTACAAGGGAATTCTGAACCGCGGAGAGCGGGCAGAGATGTTCTTCTATCGCGATACTCATGGAAACGAGGTGGATCTCTTGTTGCGCGATAAGGGCGGGCTTGTTCCAATTGAGATCAAGTCGTCATCGACATTTACGCCTGAGTTCCTGAAAGGGATAGAGCGGTTTCGGGCCCTTGAGGTGGGAAAGACCCATCAAGGTTTTGTATTGTTCAATGGCGATCAGGAGTTCGAGGTTCGGGGGATAAAGGCTTTCAACCCTTTGTCAGGCAAAGTGTCAGACACCTTCAGTAGTGTTTCACAGATTAACTCTTAGTTTTAATAAGATATTTCAAGCTATTGATTAATAGACAATTTTTATGGTTCGATTCCTGGTGGAACCAGCTTGCTCAGGGTCTAAACAGGCGACCGAGCGCCCTGTTGCTTTTGGGCCCCAAGGGCATGGCCAAGACCGAGTTTGCGCTGGAGCTGGCAAGCGCCTGGCTGTGCCAATCGCCCTTGGCCGATGGCTCGGCCTGCGGGCAGTGCCAGTCTTGTGGCTGGATGGCGGCGCGCCAGCACCCTGATTTTCGGTGGGTGCGGCCCGAGGCGGATGAGGGTGAGATTGCCACGGACCCTTCGGGTCCTCGCAATGACGAACTAGAACCGTCATCGCGAGCAGCTTCGCTGCGTGGCGATCCACCGATCAAAATCGAACAAATCCGCTCACTGGCCAGTTTTGCCAATGTCGGCTCCCACCGCGGCGGGCTTCGCGTGGTGCTGATCAGCCCCGCCAACCGCATGAATTACGCGGCGGCTAATGCGCTGCTCAAAACCCTGGAGGAGCCGCCCGAGTCGCTGGCCTTCATTTTGGTGTCTGACACCCTGCGGGGGTTGCCGCCAACGGTGCTGTCGCGTTGCCGAAGGATCGATTTGGAGATCGATGCGCAGACCCTGGCGCAGCGACAAATCGAGCAAAGCGAGGCCGCCCAGTGGCTCTTGCCCTTGCTGGCTCAAGGCGAGGTAGACCCGATTCGCTGGGCCGAAGTGGCGGGAAAATCGCCGCCAGCTGATGCCCTGGAGCTGCTGATGCACTGGATGACCGATGCTGCGCGGGTGCACGCAGGGCTAAAGCCGCGCGCATTTGCCGCGCATGAAAAGGCTTTAAAAGATCAGTCGTACCGAATTCGATCGGCCCAAGCCTGGAGCCAGGCGCTTGCAGAAATTCAAAAGCTTCGCGGGGTTGCGGAACACCCGCTCAACCCGAAGCTCTTTTATGAGTCCATTTTTGATCGGTTGAGAAGGGCGTTGGCTTGA
>CAYTWR010000033.1:0-6227 GCA_964442225.1 uncultured Burkholderiaceae bacterium
GGAATGTCGATGGGCTTGTTCATCACGGCCGCCTCAGACTTCCTCGTAAACCACTTCGAGCGACTGCTTGATGGGCACATCGGCGCCCATCATGTCGGCAAGGCTCGCTGGGGCCAACACCACATTGCGGCCCACTGTATCGGATGAGAACAAGCCAAGAAGATCGTCTTGACTCAAAGGCTTGGGCCGAACGGGCGGCGCTTCAGCAACATTTTTGCCAAGCTCTGCAAACAAGGGGCCCCATTGGCTGTCGGGCTTGCCCACGATTTCGTAGCTTGCGCTCTTGCGACGAATATCTTCGTGTGCGGGAATTGCGGCCAACACCGGAATGCCCACTTTTTCTGCGAATGCGGCAGCCTCGCCAGTGCCATCATCTTTATTGATGACCATGCCGGCCACGCCCACATTGCCGCCCAGCTTGCGGAAATATTCAACAGCCGAACAGACATTGTTGGCCACATACAGCGATTGCAAATCGTTGCTACCCACCACGATTACTTTTTGGCACATATCGCGGGCAATGGGCAGGCCAAAGCCGCCGCACACCACATCGCCCAAAAAGTCGAGCAGCACATAATCAAAGCCCCAGTCGTGAAAACCGAGCTTTTCCAAAGTTTCAAAGCCGTGAATAATGCCGCGGCCACCACAGCCTCGGCCCACTTCAGGGCCGCCAAGCTCCATGGCAAACACGCCATCGCGCTTAAAGCAGACATCGCCAATTTCAACTTCTTCGCCTGCTAATTTTTTCTTCGAAGACGTTTCGATAATGGTGGGCGTAGCCTTGCCGCCAAATAGCAATGAAGTGGTGTCGCTTTTAGGGTCACAGCCAATCAACAGCACTTTTTTGCCTTGCTGGGCCATCATGTAAGACAGGTTGGCCAGCGTGAAGCTTTTGCCAATACCGCCCTTGCCGTAGATCGCAATGATCTGGGTTTCTTTTTTCTCGCTCATGCGCAGTTTCTCCAATCGAGAATCATCTTCAAGCAATCGGGATCTTGAAACGCCGTGCGATACGCTGCATCGGCTTGATCCGGAGTGCACCGGTGGGTAATCAACCCATCGAGGGACAGTGCGCCTGACTCTGCAAGTTCTCGCACTGCGATGAGGTCTTGCGGTTGCCACTGGGCCGCAACCCGAATGCTGGCTTCCCGCATAAACGCCGGAGGAAACGTAAAGGAAAGAGGGTCGTCATAAAAACCTGCCAAGGCAACTTCTCCGCCCATGGCCATTCTGGAAATCAGTGTGTCGAGTATTTTTGGATCTCCACTGACATCGCAGATTCTTTTGTAAGCACGATGTTCATCGGCTTTTGGATCGATCACGGTGTAGCCATTTGCCCCATCACGCCGTGCAGGATTGGTTTCCCACACCACGGGTTTTGCACCGGCCACAACGGCCAAACGCGCAATCAAACGGCCCAACACACCATGGCCCACAATTAAATCGGGTTGTTCTTGTTTGCCCTGATACACGTGATAGGCAGTTGCAGCCAATGCCAACAACACGCCCTTTTCACCCAGGGATTCATCGATAGTTAATGCGCGTTCTGTTGGAACAACGACACGTGACGCAGCGCCGCCAAACAAACCGCGAATATCGCCAAAACACTTTGCACCTGGCACAAACACAAATTCGCCGGGCAAATGCGTTGCGCCCGGCATGGCATGCACCACGCGGCCAACGGATTCATATCCCGGCACCAAGGGATAACCCATGCCCGGGAAATTCGGCATGCGCCCGGTCCAGAGCAATTTCTCTGTCCCCGTGCTGATGCCGCTAAAAAGAATGTCCACGACAACATCGCCCTGAGCAGGCGCAGTCAACACCACCTTGCTCAGTGAAATTTCTTCTGGCTTCTTGAGAACGATCGCTGTGGACTCGTTTGCAATGCCGCTTGTTGTCATTGTCAGATTTACCTTACTTGTCTTATTGTCAATTTGAGTTGACACCTGGATCGTAGCCTTCCTGCCACCAAAGTCAAGGGGTAAATCAGACTGAAGCGATCAAGTTTGAGCCAGGACAAAACTGCCCGGTCAGGCCCGGCGGGCCTTGATCAGCCGGGTTTGCAGGGGAAGACGGGTGGGCTGAAGCTCGGGCTGGACAAAGCCAGCCTCGCGAATCAGGTCCATGAGCCGTTGTGCACTGCGGGATTTCCCTTTGCCCATGGCCAGCAGATAAAAGCCAAAGTAGGCATCGCCCATGGCCTGCGCGCCCGGGGTGCCGCTCATGGGCTCGGCCACCAAAAGGGTGGCGCCGCTGGGCAGGGCCGCATAGGCGGCCTTCAAAATGGCCAGGGCACGGTGATCGTCATGGTCATACAGCACGCGAATAATCGAGCCAACATCGGCCCCGGTGGGCAGGGGCGTTTCAAAAAAACTACCCCCATGGGCCGTGGCCCGACCCGCAATGCCCGCCTGCTCAAAATTCTTTTGGGCTAGGCAAGCCACTGCAGGCAGGTCAAAGAGCATCAGTTGCAAATGCGGCGCCTTTTTTGCAGCCGCCATGAGAAAAGTGCCCTGCCCTCCGCCGATATCCAGCAATTTTTTATGTTTGGAAAAGGAATAGGCAGAAAGAATTTCGTTGGCAATGAGTGGTTGCGATGCGCTCATGAGCTGCGAATATTCGGCAACTTTTTCTTCGGTCAGCTCAAGTGGTGAGGCGCCGTGTTCATTGGCATAGGGCCAATACTTCGCCATCGAAGGATCGGTTTCACCACGAAGCAAAGCAATCGGGTCGCGCAGATCGGCATAAAGCGTTGCATGGTGCTCCACCAATGCCGCGACAGCGGTGTTGGTGACCATAACCGCCCCTAACATGCCCAGGCCCCACGAATCATTGCCACGCTCTTCCACCAATCGCAATGATTTCGCAGCAGCCAGCAAGCGCAGCGCAGACTCTTGCGACAAATTCGTTTGTTGGGCGATTTCGTTTAACGGCAGCGGGCCGTTGGCGAGCAATTTGAAAAGATTGAGCTTGACGCAGGCATAAAGAATTTGTGAATACACAAAGCCTGCAACGAGATCAAAAAGATTTTTCGCCTCACGCTGCGCAATGGGCCGCGTCAGCGGAAACCAGGTGGCAAAACGATGAAAGGCTTCGCTGGCCAGCAGCCGATTACGAAGATCAGACCATGCCATTTACGAGTGCTGCACTTTCTCCAAGGCATCACGCGGCACGAGCCGCTCTGATTCGGCCAGCACCAGGGCACGCAAAACCGGTGCACCGGGGCAAGACGGAATGGCACGAATGGCTTTGCCAATCAGCAATTCAAAATTTTGTATGGCGCCAAACAAACCGAGTTCGCGCGCAGAACTTTGGCGATCATTGGTAATGTCTTGGCCCGTGGGCTTGCCCAATAATTCAGGGTCGCCAATGACATCGCGAATATCGTCGGCCACTTGATAGGCTTCGCCGAGCCATTCACCCAAGCCGCGCCAGGCTTCTGCGTTTGCGCCTGCACTGAGCGCGCCACAGGCGGTTGCAGCGGAAAACAATGCGCCAGTTTTTGCGCGTTGATACACGGTTAAATTCGCTTTTGGTTCGCACTCCCAGGCTTGACCCGCCACAATGCCATCGGGCGCACCGGTGGCCTGTGCAATTACGGCAGCCAGCGGCGCAACGCGCTCGGGGTTTTTCGCTTTTGCAAGGGCCAGTGTTTGAAAGGCCAACACAATCAGGCCGTCACCGGTGAGCACGGCAATACGCTCGCCAAATTTGGCGTGCACCGAAGGCTGGCCACGGCGTGTGGGCGAGTTATCGAAACACGGCAGATCGTCGTGCACCAGCGAGCCGCAGTGCAAAAGCTCCAGGGCGACTGCAGCAGCCAAGGAGAGCTCGGGATCATCCATTCCGCAGGCCTTGGCCACGGCCAAAGTCAACTGGGGCCGGATTCTGGCACCCCCAGGAAAGACCGCGTGGTGATAGGCTTGCGCCAATAAAGAAGGCCCGTGGGGCGATTCGGCAATAGCGATTGATGATGTGAGCGCTTGCTCAAGTGCTTCTTTTAGTGACTCTTGCGATGCCATTTCGACCCCCGACGACATGAAAAACCGTTATCAGCGTGGGTATATTGTCATCCATGAGTGTCAACTGCAATAGACATTTCTCAAGCGATCAAGAATCTCCGAAGAGCGTTTTGCCCTCGGATTGGCCTTATCGCGCCCAAAGCCACTTTATTTCGGTGGGCAGACTGAGCTGGCATGTGCAGGTGCACGATGCCAAACGGGGCACGGGGCCTGGGGGGTTGGCGCCAACGCTGATCCTGCTGCATGGCACTGGGGCATCCACCCATTCCTGGTCCGATTTGATTGAGCCACTCACGGAATTTGCCTGCGTGGTGAATGTGGACCTACCCGGTCATGGGTTTACGCGGGGCGCGGCCACTTCCATGCTGACCCTGCCAGGCATGGCCCGCGAGCTCGATGCCCTGATACGGGCCATGAATCTTTCAGGCGATTTGGTGTTTGTGGGCCATTCGGCCGGCGCGCCGCTGGCCATTGAGTGGGTGTTGAATCACGGCAAGGTGTCAGGCACCAGCAAGGTGTCAGGCACCGGTACGGTGCCTGACACCTTGAAGGTTCGGCACATTATTGGGCTTAACCCTTCGCTGGTGCCGCCGCCACCGCTGTATACGACTTTGTTAGGCCCTGTGGTGGCGCCCATTGCAACCTCTTCGCCCATGACGGGCATGCTCGCTTACATTGCAGCCAACACGGGCATGGTGGATCAGCTGCTGGATTCCACGGGCTCGAAAATTCCGGCGGGCCACCGCGAGCGCTACAAGTTTTTGTTTTCGCAAAACTCCCATGTGCAAGGGGCTATGGGGTTTATGGCGGGTGCCGATTTGCCTTCAATTTTGGAGCGTGGAAAGCGGCTTACGGTGCCCATAAGTTTTTTAGTGGGCCAGCAAGACAGTTGGGTCAAGGAAGCGCCGCTTAAAGAAGTGATCGCCGCTTCATTTTCAAAAGCGAAGGTGATCACCTGGCAAGGCGGGCATTTAATTCATGAAGAGCGGCCACGCGATGTGGCCAAACTCATTCACGACATTGTTTTAATGGCCTGAGAAACCTGGGCCGCACCGGCATAGGGAAGCGGCATATAGCGGGCGTGCATGGTCGCCGCGATTTGCTGTGCGGCCTGTGACGGCTGGGGCGATGTGTCAATGATCATAGCGGCAAAGCCTGCAATTGCGGCTTGTTGTGCGGCCAGCATGGCATCGGCATTGGCTTGTTCACGGCCGGGGTTGCCCGAGCGATCGATATTGGCTTTGCCATCGGTAAGCATAACGATCAACGGTGTTTCACCGCGGCGGGCAATGCTCATGGCTAATTGTGTGGCCGCATCGATCGCCAGGGCCAATGGCGTGCCGCCGCCACCGGGCAGGCCCGATAAGCCGCGCTTTGCGCGCACGAGTGATCGTGTGGGCGGAAGAATCATTTCGGCTTGTTTACCGCGAAATGCGATTACGGCCACTTGATCGCGGCGCACATAGCAATCGGCGAGCAAGAGTTCGACTGCGCCTTTGGCCTCGGCAAGGCGGTGCAAGGCCGAAGAGCCCGATGCATCAACGACAAAGATGGTGGTAGTTTCGGATTTTTCGCGAAAGCGTTTGATGCGGAAATCTTCGGCGCGGATTTTTAGGCGCGCGTCATCGCGAGGGCCGAAGGCCCGTGGCGATCTACCCCCGCGGACCCGTTGCCACGGCGCAGCCGCACGCAGCGTATCAATCACACTCAGCCGATTCCCCCCCGACGGCAGCCCCTGCCGCGACCCAATCGGTCTTCCGCGTTTGCCGCCTTTTTTTAGCGCGCCCGCTTTGCCGGACCCACCCCCGCGGCTCATCATGCGTTGATCAGAGAGCAGCTGCGCGAGCAGGCCCGCAGGAATTGCCGCTTTCGCCGATTCAAGCACCACATCTTCGAGCTCATCAATTTCTTGCTCAGTGGGGTTTTCGGGCGAATCGTTTTCGTCGTTTTGATCCTGATTTTCTGGCGGCGGCTCAGGCGGTTGTTCTTCTTGCTCTTGCTGCTCTGGATCCATGGGCAAAATGGTTGCGCGTGGCGAAAGCACAATGCGCGCTGCGAGCGCTGCGTCTTCTTGCGTGACAGTGTTGCGGCCGTAAAGCTGGCCGGCGAGCTCTGCGGCACGCCTTGCAAAGATTGCCGTGCGAATGGAGGGAATGCCTAAGGCCATGGCGGTACTGCATAAGGCGGCGGTGGTGTCGTCGT
>CAYTWR010000033.1:6327-10678 GCA_964442225.1 uncultured Burkholderiaceae bacterium
CTCGTCATCGCGAGGGCCGCAGGCCCGTGGCGATCCAAATCAGAGAACAACTCCAACGCCTCTTGCATCTGTGCGTGCGAAATCTCTGTGAGATCCACCATAAACGCAATGCGATCAATCAACTCGGGCGCAACGCGTTCATCGTCTTCTACACTTTCATCCAACAACACCAAACCGAACGCCGCAGGAATTTCGGCGGACAAGCCTTCACGTTGCACCAGCACTTCGTGGCGATCTATCACCGATGCGAGCCGCGCCGCCAACGCAGGGGAAATTCGCTCTGCCATGGGCACAACCAACACACCGTTGTGCACCTCGGCGAGCACGCCTTTGTTTAACACGGGCTTGCCGGTATTGAGCGTTGCGGCAAGATCAAGCCCGCCAAGCAGGCGTTCATCTTGAATGCTTAAGGGCAGCTTGCGATACGGTGTGTTTTCGCGAAGGCGTGATCGCAAAAAATCGAGATACAACGTGCGCACAGGGCCCGCGTGGGCCTTGATGCAAATGCCGCCTAGGTGCGGTGGGTCTAACGCAAATAGGGTCGCGGCGAGCAGCGCGTCTTGAGAGGTGTCTGACACCGATCCGGTGTCAGACACCTGGTATCACCTCATCTACAACCCGCTGCACGCGCACGCCAGAGGCGGTGTCATCCAAAGGATTGCGACGCAGCCGGTGACGAAGCGCCATGGGTGCAACCCGGCGCAAATGCGCAAGCGCCACTGAGTGTGCGCCCTCTAGCGCGGCCAATGCGCGCGCTGCACGCATAAGCGTGAGCTCGCCACGCAGGCCATCGGTGCCCAACTTCATGCACAACTCAGACGCCTTTTCCAAAATTGAATCCGGCACTTCAACCGACTCCACTTTGGAGCGGCCCGCCGTAATTTTGCGCCGCACTTTATCGTCTGCTTTTTTCCAATGCTCGATAAAACTTTCTGGGTCACGCTCAAAGGCATCGCGCCGCTTGACCACTTCGATTCGGCTCGCAAGCTCTTGCGGGGTTTTAACATCGACCGACAAGCCGAAACGATCTAACAACTGCGGGCGCAGCTCACCTTCTTCGGGGTTGCCACTGCCCACCAACACAAATCGCGCAGGGTGCTGAACGCTCAACCCTTCACGCTCCACCACATTTTCACCGCTTGCGGCCACATCGATCAGCAAGTCAACGATATGGTCTTCAAGCAGGTTCACTTCGTCGATATACAAAAACCCGCGATTGGCCTTGGCCAACAACCCGGGCTCGAATGCTTTCACACCCTCGCTTAGCGCACGCTCTAAATCGAGCGCGCCCACCACGCGATCTTCGGTGACACCCAAGGGTAGATCCACCACGGGCACGGGCACGAGATGGGTTTTCGGTTTGTCTTTTTTTAAGGTTGGACAAAGATCACAAGTCGACTTTTTTGACTCAGGATCGCAGGCGTAGGGGCAGCCCACGACAGCCTTCATTTTGGGAAGAATTGCAGCCAATGCGCGCACGGCAGTTGACTTGCCTGTGCCACGATCGCCAAACACCAACACGCCGCCAATCGACGGGTCGACGGTGGTGACCAACATGGCCAGTTTCATTTCTTCCTGGCCAACAATTGCTGAAAAAGGGAATGCGGTTGCCATGCGGCTAGTGTAGCGCCTATCGCTGCCAGCGCCGCATGATATCCAAGCCGTGGAGCAGCCCTGCTGCACTGAGTGTGATCAAAATCAAAGTCGACGGGCCGTTCGAGAGCGCCACCCTTAAGGCAAGCATTAGACAAACACCCGAGAGCATGTTCAAGGCAAAGTCTTTCGGGGCCACACCCACGCGTTTTTTTGCGAATAACGCGCGCAACACAAAAAATTCAATGAGCGTGGCCACGATCACCAAATCGACAAGCCAGACCAAGGCCGCTTGCAATGTCATGGCTAAAGCGCTTGGGCCGCGGTTAACACTTCTTGCGCATGGCCGGGCACTTTCACACCGCGCCATGCCTTGCGCAGCACGCCGTTTGCATCAATTAAAAAAGTGGAACGTTCAATGCCCAATACTTTTTTGCCGTACATGTTCTTTTCTTTAATCACATCAAAGGCTTTGCACAAGGCCTCATCGCCATCTGAAATTAGGGTGATGGTGAGCCCTTGTTTATCAATAAAGTTTTGGTGGGATTTCAGGCTGTCGCGCGACACGCCCACAACTTGGGTGTTGGCCTTTAAAAACTGCTGGTGCAGTGCTGAGAAATCTTTCCCCTCGACGGTGCAGCCCGGTGTGCTGTCTTTTGGGTAAAAGTAAATCACCAAGTGATGACCGGCAAAATTGGCAAGGCTTGCCTGGCCCCGGGTGGTTGCAAATGGCTGCGATAGCAAGGGCTTGGGCAGCGCGGCGTTTTCTTTCAGTTGCGACATGGCGGCTCCTTTTCGGCGTTGCGTGAATTTTATAGCGAGTGAAAACGGGCGGCTTACAACGACGATTGAAGTATTCCGTCATCGCGAGGCTGCGAAGCAGCCGTGGCGATCTACGAGCGTGGATTGCTACGGCCCCGCTGGGGCCTCGCAATGACGGATAAATTAAGCCGCGGGTCCTTTACACCCACCTCTGCGAAGCCTTTCGCGCGAAGCTGGCACGCATCGCAAGCGCCGCAGGGGGCGCCATTGGGCGCTGGGTCGTAGCAACTGGTGGTTAGGCTGTAATCAACCCCGAGCGATAAGCCGAGTCGAATAATGTCGGCTTTGGTCAGGTTCATCAGTGGCGCATGAATGGTCACGCCCCGGCCCTCGACACCTGCGCGCGTGGCCAAGTTCGCCATGGTTTCAAACGCCGCAATGTAGTGCGGCCGGCAATCGGGGTAGCCGCTGTAATCCAGCGCATTCACGCCAATAAAAATATGGCGCGACTCGGTGACCTCTGCACAGGCTAATGCAAACGATAAAAAAATTGTGTTGCGTGCAGGCACATACGTAATGGGAATTTCCGAGGTGGGTGCCGCGACATTGCGACCCTTGGGCACTTGCACATCGCTCGTGAGTGCCGAGCCGCCAAAGGCGCGAAGATCCAGGGTGACCAAGCGGTGTTCAAGTGCACCCATGGCGTTTGAGATTTTTTCAGCGGCAAGAATTTCACCGCGGTGACGCTGACCATAATCGAAGGCGAGCGTTATGACCGAGTAGCCCTGGGCGCGTGCCTGGGCCAGCACGGTTGCGGAATCAAGCCCGCCGCTTAGCAAGACAATGGCGCGTTCAGACATGCGTATGATCTTAGCAGCATCTAAAATTCACGCTAACAAACACAAGAAACAGTTGGGCAAGGAGAAAACCCATGATTACCTTTGACGATCTTTCAGTAGGCCAGCGATTTCCGTTTGCCGGTCGCACATTAAGCCAAGACGAAATCATTGCGTTTGCTAAAGACTTTGACCCGCAGTCGTTTCATATCGACACCGAAAAAGCCAAGCACTCGCCCTTTGGCGGAATTATTGCCAGCGGCTGGCACACCTGCGCAATCATGATGCGCATGCTCTGCGATGCATGGGTATCAAACTCGACTTCGGTAGGAAGCCCCGGCATTGATGAACTGAAATGGGCCCACCCGGTTCGGCCCGGCGATACCTTGAGTGGCTATGCCGAAGTGCTTGCGCTCAAGCCCTCCAAATCAAAGCCTGATCGCGGCATTGTGCAAGTGCTGTTGTTATTAAAAAACCAGCATGATCAAACCGTGCTGGAAATGAAGGCGCACATTATCTTTTTAAAGCGGGCATGAGCAGCAACGCCGTTTCGTTGTTTCCACTTTCAAGCCCCCTGTTTCCCAAGGGTGTTTTGCTGTTGAACATTTTTGAGGTGCGCTATTTGCACTTAATGCGCCGCGCGCAAAGCGAGGGCATTGAGTTTGGTGTAGTGCCATTGGCCCAGGGCGCCGAGGTGCAAAAGGCAGGCGAAATTGAAACCTTGCACGAGTGGGGTTGCCTGGCCAGGCTCGAGCAGCTAGAAGAGGTGCAGCCCGCAGTGCTTGCTGTGAAATGCGTGGGCATGCAACGCTTTAAACTGGGCGCGCATGTGCGCGGTGCTTATGGCCTATGGAGCGGAGAGATCGAGCGCATTGAAGAGGCGCCCGCTGCAATACCCCCGCAGTATCAAGGCTTGGCCGATCGGCTGGGTACGTTGATTGCCCAGTCGCAGCGCGAGGGTTTCGAAGATCGGCTGCCTATGCAGCAGCCCTATGAACTTGAAGATGCGGGCTGGGTGTCGGATCGATGGGCCAGCCTGTTGCCCTTATCGGCCGAACAGAAAGTTGAGTTTTTGGCGCAGCCTGATGCGGTAAAACGGCTGGAGATTTTGTCGCGCTGGGTTTAGTGGGTTGCTAGGGGCTGGATTGCCACGGGCCTTC
>CAYTWR010000034.1:0-10579 GCA_964442225.1 uncultured Burkholderiaceae bacterium
TCCAGGTTGCTAACTTCATTGGATTGCCACGGCCCTTTCAGGGCCTCGCAATGACGGGTGGATTGCCACGGCCCTTGCAGGGCCTCGCAATGACGGGTGGATTGCCACGGTCCTTTCAGGGCCTCGCAATGACGGAATTACTAAAACGTCACCGCGAGCCCCGAAGGGGCGTGGCGGTCTATTAGAGAAGTCCATTGTGTCGAAGCAGAGGCTCTACCCTGGGCTCGCGGCCACGAAAGGCCTTAAACGATTCCATGGCAGGGCGCGAGCCGCCCACTGATAACACTTCCTTCCAAAACTTCTCGCCTACTTCGGCGTAGTGGTCAAGCCCGGCTTCTTCAAAGGCTGCATAGGCATCGGCCGAGAGCACTTCGGCCCACTTGTAGCTGTAATAGCCTGCGGCGTAGCCACCTGCAAAAATGTGCGAAAAGCTTTGCGCAAAGCGATTAAAGTCGGGCGGAATAATCACGGCAATTTTCTTGCGCAGATCCCACAACAGCGCTTCAATCTGTTTGCCAATCGCAGCGTAGTCAGTCCCGGCCTTGCCCACCTTGCTGTGAATCTCCATGTCAAACACCGAGAACTCAATCTGGCGAAGCATGAACATGCCGCTTTGGAAATTCTTGGCTGCAATCATCTTGTCGTAGAGATCACGCGGCAGGGGCTGGCCGGTCTCAATGTGAGAAGTCATGTGGGAAAGGTTTTCCCACTCCCAGCAGAAGTTTTCCATGAACTGGCTGGGCAGCTCCACCGCATCCCACTCTACGCCGTTAATGCCCGAGACATCGAGCTCATCGACTTGGGTAAGCAGATGATGCAGGCCGTGGCCAAACTCATGAAACAGGGTAATCACATCGTCGTGCGTGAGCGTTGTGGGCTTGCCGCCCACCGGCATGGCGAAGTTGCAGGTCAGCATGGCCACGGGCGTTTGCACGGCCGAGACCATGCGTCTTCTGCCGCGCGAGTTATCCATCCAGGCTCCGCCACGCTTGGTGCTGCGGGCATAGAGGTCTAGATACAAATGGCCAATCACGGCGCCGTGTTTATGCACTTCAAACAATTGCACATCGTTATGCCAAACGGGCAGGGGGGCAATGCCAATGGCAGGCTTAATCTCAGCGCCAAACAAATTTTTCACCACCCTGAATAAACCTTGTAGCACCCGGGGTAGGGGGAAGTATTGCCGCACCTCGTCTTCTGAAAATGCATAGCGCGATTGACGCAGCTGTTCGCTTGCGTATGCAATGTCCCAAGCCTGAAGATCGGCCATGCCCAGCGACTCTTTTGCAAACGCGCGTAGCTCCGCCAGATCTTTTTCGGCAGCAGGCCGCGCCTTGCCGGCCAAGTCCATTAAAAACTCAATGACTTGGGTGGGCGTATCGGCCATCTTGGGGGCAAGTGATACTTCGGCTGCATCGTTGAAACCCAGCAGCGCTGCCTGTTGTTGGCGTAGCGCCAGAATTTCACCCATCACGGGGCCGTTATCGTTTTTTGCGCCTTCGGTGGCAATTTCAGAGGCCCGCACTGCCTGCTTGCGATAGATCTCTTCACGCAGGGCACGGTCTTTTGCAAATTGCATCACCGGCCCAAAGCTTGGGTATTGCAGGGTAAAGACCCAGCCTTGCAGCTCGCGGCGCTGGGCCTCGGCAGCTGCGGCCTCAATGGCGTGCTCGGGTATTCCTTCAAGCCGGGCAGCATCAGTGACATGAATGATCGTGGCATTGGTGCTGTCTAACAACTGCTCGGAAAACTTTTGATTGAGCTGGGCTAGGCGGGCCGATAATTCTGCAAATACTTTTTTCTTGTCATCTGGCAGTTCCGCGCCGCCCAAACGAAAGGCTTGTAGCGAAAGCGAGAGCGCACGCTTGCGCGCCAACGCTAACGAGTCAGCAGGATCAATGGCCATTGCCTCAAATGTCGCTGCAATGGCTTTAGTTTTTTTAAAGAGCTCAGGGTGTTGCGAAAGTTCGGTCCAAAATTCCGTAACTTGCGCAAGGCGCCCGTTGATGGCTTCGCGCCATTGCGGCGAATCCATGACCCCCGACATATGGTGCACAGCGCCCCAAGCCCGGCTTAATCGCTCGGTGGCGTCGGTGAGCGGTTCCATGACCGCTTGCCAGGTATTGGGCACTTCGGGTGCCGTGACCTTTTCAAGGGTTGCGCGGGCTTGCGAGAGCAGCTCATCAATCGCGGGGGCCACATGCTCAGGCGCAATCAGGTCATAGCGCGGCAGCTGTTTGGAATCTAAAAGCCCAGTTAAAAAGGGGTTTTGGTCCAGTGTCAAAGCGGTCATGGGTTCAAGCTTTCTTCAAAAATTTCAACGGCTATGAGACGGGTAATTGAAGCCTGCGTTCCGCAGATTCAAGAGTGTTAATCAGCAGCATGGCAATCGTCATAGGGCCCACGCCACCGGGCACAGGCGTAATGGCGCTGGCGACCTGGCAGGCGGGTTCGTAATCCACATCGCCAACAAGCTTGCCATCGGGCAGACGGTTAATACCCACATCAATTACCACAGCGCCGGGCTTGATCATGTCGGCCTTAATCATGCGCGGCCGGCCAATGGCGGCCACCAGAATATCGGCACGCCGGGTATGTTCTTCCAAATTCTTGGTTTTGCTATTACATAGGGTCACGGTGGCCCCCTCGGCCAAAAGCATCATGGCCATGGGCTTGCCCACGATATTGCTAGCACCCACGATTACGGCGTTCGCACCCCAAATCGTTGCATTAATGGAGTGCAGCATTTTCATGACGCCATAGGGCGTGCAGGGCCTAAAAATTGGCGCCCCGGTCATCAAGGCACCGGCGTTGCTGACATGAAAACCATCCACATCTTTATCGGCCGCAATCGCTTCGATCACGCGTTGGCTATTGATCTGTTTGGGCAGGGGGAGTTGGACCAAAATTCCATCGACTGAAGAATCGGCATTGAGCTGAGCAATGATTTCAAGCAACGCTTGCTCGCTCAGGCTTTCCGGTTTTTGAATCAGTGTGGAACGAATGCCAGCCTCTTCGCAGGCTTTCACTTTGTTGCGCACGTAGACCTGGCTTGCGGGGTTTTCGCCCACCAGCACGACGGTCAAGCCGGGGGCACGCGCGTGTTGCGCAAGCGTGGCCGCGCGGGTAGCCGCCTGCGCGCGAAGGGTTTTGGCCAAGGCCAGGCCGTCGATTCGTTGAGCTGTCATATGAAGAGGGCGAAGTGAGTTGGACTTTTCCGAATTATTCCCCTAAACTAACAGGCTTGCTTGGACCGGGGCAGTAACAACAAGCAAGGGGCTATAGCTCAGCTGGGAGAGCGCTTGCATGGCATGCAAGAGGTCAGCGGTTCGATCCCGCTTAGCTCCACCAGTGTTATTTCCGGTCCCCTTCGTCTAGAGGCCTAGGACATCACCCTTTCACGGTGAGTACAGGGGTTCGAATCCCCTAGGGGACGCCATCTTTCCTAAAAAAACTTTCCCGCCCGTGCGGCATAGCTGCGCATGATGGGCACCAGCTGCTCGACTTGTTGCACTGTTCTTTGAGAGTTGTCAGCACGAGCGGCCAACATCGCTGCCAAGCGGCCGCGAGGCGTCCGAATGGGAACTGCCAGGCCAATTACGCCTTGCACAAATTCAGAGTCTTGTACGGCGTAATCTTTTCTGCGGATTTCGGCGATTCGTTCGATTAAGGCCTGTGGGCTTGTGATGGTGTTTTTTGTAAACGCCTGCCATGGGCCGCTTTGCATGAATTGATCGAGCCGTTTTTTTGGAAGTTGCGACAAGAAATATTGCCCTGATGCATTGCAATGCGGCGGCGCTCGCTTGCCGGCGGGAAAGGTCAGTGGCAACGCAGAGGTTTCAACCACTTCAAAATACTCGACCTCGCCTTGAGAGAGCATGGCGATATGGTGGGCTTGCCCTGTTACGCGGCTAAGGCTCACGAGCAAGGCGCGAAGCGGCGCACGCACCAAGGTGGAGTGCATGAGCCCGCTGGCCAAATGAGTGAGCCGCGGCGAGGCGGCGTACTTTCCAGGGTAGGGTGATTTTTGAACCAGGCCCATCTCTTCGAGCTGCCCAAGAATTCGGTGTGCGGTGGGCCGCGGAAAGTTCAGCACGTGGACTAAATCGGCCGAGGACGCCATGCCCAAATCAGCAATGAGCTCGAGCACGGCAAACAATCGGTCGGCGGGCTTTGATGAGGACGCTGGCGCCAGATGTGTCGGCATTTAGGACTTACCTTGATAAACCTCCGAATTATCTCGAAATTCGGACAAAAATGCACGCGAAGTGTTCAAGACAGAATCTATAGACTAGGAAAATTTTCAATAAATATCGATTTTTTTTCCATTCGCGGATTACTAATTTTTTTCAATTATTGAGACCAATAAACTCACCAACCCCCGCAGGGATTCCCTAGACTGCTGCCCTATGAAAACCGCACTGCCAACCTGGGTCGCAATTCAGCAGCTAGTCGCACAGCTGGAATCAACGACCGACATGAAACTGGTCGACGAAATGTCTCGTCGGGTGTTTGAGTGGATTTATGCACGAAGCAATGAAAGCGATGATCCGATCTATGTGCAGACCGTGGTCATGGAATCGAGCGTGGCCTCGCCCGCAACCATTCACAAAAGCCTCGCAGTGCTTGAGCGGGCCGGGTTTTTAAGTATCGAGGTCGATCCTGCCGATGCTCGGCGCAGGATCGTCACCCCAACGGAGCGCGCGCACAAGCTTGTGAAAGAGCTTTCTAAAGCCGTGTCGCAGTGGGTGGCTCAGAGCACATCGCTTGCAAAATCAGCCAGCCGCGAACGCTCGCCACGCTGAAGCGTGACATGGCCGCCGTGGGCCCAGCCTTTAAAGCGGTCCACAACATAGGTCAGGCCAGACGAGCCTTCAGTCAGGTAGGGCGAATCGATCTGCGCAATATTGCCCAGGCACACCACCTTGGTGCCTGGCCCTGCGCGGGTGATCAGCGCCTTCATTTGTTTTGGCGTTAGGTTTTGCGCTTCATCAATGATCAGGAATTTGCTGATGAAGGTTCTTCCGCGCATGAAATTGAGCGATTTGATTTTGATGCGTGTGCGAATCAGGTCGGCCGCTGCCGATCGGCCCCAGTCGCCACCGCCATCCACGCCACGGTTGAGCACTTCCAAATTGTCCTCAAGTGCGCCCATCCAGGGCTGCATTTTTTCTTCTTCTGTGCCCGGCAGAAAACCAATGTCATCGCCCAACGGCACCGTGGCGCGCGTGACAATGATTTCGTTGTAGATCTTGGTTTCTAAAATCTGTGCAAGGCCAGCCGCCAGCGTGAGCAATGTTTTTCCGGTGCCCGCCTGGCCCAAAAGCGTCACAAAATCCACTTCGGGGTTCATGAGCAGGTTTAGCGCAAAGTTTTGCTCGCGGTTGCGTGCATTAATGCCCCACACCGCATTTTTTGCGTGCGTGAAATCGCGCAAGGTGCGCAGCACGGCGGTGCGGCCTTGCACTTCCTGCACGATGGCATAAAGCGGGTGGGGGCCTTCTTCATAAATAAATTGGTTGACATGCAGGGCGGAACATAGCGGCCCAGTAATGCGATAAAAGGTGTAGCCCGCCTGCTGCCACGACTCCAGTTTTTTGCCATGGCTATCCCAAAAGCCCTGGGGCAACTGCAGTGCGCCGGAATACAGAAGATCGGCGTCATCAATGACCTGATCGTTGAAGTAATCTTCGGCGGGAAGGCCTAATGCGTGAGCCTTGATGCGGATATTGATGTCTTTTGAGACCAGCACCACCACACGGTCTTTTTGCCGTGCCTGCAAGGCTTTCACGACGGCGAGAATTTGATTGTCGGCCTTGCCGGTCTCAAATCCTTCAATGCCCTTGATGGGCTCTTGTGAAATGGGCGAGGTCTGAAAAAACAGTCGGCCCGTTGCATCTTTATTGCCTAAAGCCGAAAGTGGAATACCTTCGCCAATTTTTGCCTTGCCACCCACTTCTTCAGAGACTGCATCGATCAGGGCATCGAGTGAGCGAGTGACCTGGCGCACATTGCGGGCCACTTCCGACATGCCTTTTTTGTGGTTGTCGAGCTCTTCGAGCGTCATCATGGGCAAAAAGACATCGTGCTCTTCGAATCGAAACAGGCTGGTGGGGTCGTGCATGAGCACATTGGTATCAAGCACAAAGGTCTTGGCCACATCGGGATCGGTTCTGCGGCGAGGCTCGCGCAAAATGGAAGGGGCCAGGGCGGGCGCTGCCGAGACAGGCCCGGGCATTTTTGGATTGGACAATGCCGGGGCTGGCCCCGTCGTTGAGGCGGTTGTCTTTTTAGCGCGCGATGGCTTTGCGACAATCGCCTCGCTGGGTTGTAGCAAGGTGGCGGGCTTGGTGGGAGCCTTGGGAAGGGGCATTACAGGGGCCTTTCTAGGTCGTCATCAATGGATTGCGACAGCCCTTCGGGCCTCGCAATGACGGGATCAGAAACGTCATCGCGAGGGGCCGATAGGCCCCGTGGCGATCCATCAGTCAAATAAAAACACAGCAATCGTCTTCCTGCCTTCCGAAACCAACACATTAAATGTGCGGCACGCTGCGCCCAGCGTCATGCATTCCACCCCAATGCGCGCGCTCATGAGCGGCGCAAGCGCTGAAGCCGGCAAAAAACGCTGCTTCTCGCCAGTGCCAACCAGAATAATTTCAGGGCCCCGGGGGCGAAGCTGCTCTAGCCACTGCGCCGTCAGGCTGCTCAACAGCAGGCCGGGCTGCGGCTCGGGGCCGGTGTCGGGGTGAAGAATCAAGGGGGCGGTGTACCGCACGCCGTTGACCTCGAGAAATCCGGGGCCGTAGGCGTTAATTCCGAACGCAGCGCCAACTGGCTCATGCGCGAAGGTCGTGGTCACGGGGGACAGGGCCATCGGGAATCAAGACTAACAGGTTTCCTTCGTTTTTTTGCAAGTCGCGGCCTAAGTTAAAGTTAAGGTTTTTCCCCATGTCGGGGCTTAACCAAGATCCCTTATGAAGCCATTTCCAAGAATTGAACGCCTGCCGCCTTATGTTTTTAACATTACGGGCGAGCTCAAAATGGCGGCCCGCCGCCGGGGTGAAGACATTATCGACATGAGCATGGGCAATCCCGATGGCCCCACGCCCAAGCATATTGTTGAAAAGCTGGTGGAAACCGCGGTCAAGGAACACACCCATGGCTACTCGGTGAGCAAGGGCATTCCGCGCCTGCGTCGCGCTATCTGCAATTGGTACAAAACCCGTTACGACGTGGATCTTGACCCCGAGACCGAGGCCATTGTGACCATTGGCTCCAAAGAAGGCCTGGCCCACCTGATGTTGGCCACACTGGATGCCGGCGACACGGTGCTGGTGCCTAACCCCAGCTACCCCATTCATATTTATGGCGCGATCATTGCAGGCGCAAGTATTCAGTCGTTTCGCATGAGCCCGGGCATTGATTTTTTTGAAGAGCTTGAGCGCAATATTCGCGAATCGATTCCCAAGCCCAAAATGATTATTTTGGGTTTTCCCAGCAACCCCACCGCGCAGTGTGTGGAGCTCGATTTTTTCGAGCACATTATTAGGCTGGCGAAACAGCACGATATTTTGGTGGTGCACGATCTGGCTTACGCCGACATTTGTTTTGATGGCTTTAAGCCGCCTTCGATCATGCAGGTGCCAGGCGCACGCGAGGTTGCAGTGGAATTTTTCACCATGAGCAAGAGCTACAACATGGCAGGCTGGCGCGTGGGTTTTATGGTGGGCAATGAGCGGCTGGTCAGCGCCTTGGCCCGTATCAAGAGCTATCACGATTACGGCACTTTTACACCGATTCAGGTGGCGTCGGTCATTGCCTTGGAAGGCCCGCAGGATTGCGTGGAAGAAGTGCGCCAGAAGTATCAGTCGCGCCGCGATGTATTGTGCAAGGGTCTGCACGAGGCGGGCTGGAATGTTGAAATTCCCAAAGCCTCGATGTATGTCTGGGCAGAGATCCCGCAGCCCTACAAGCACTTGGGTTCGCTAGAGTTTGCGAAAAAAATTCTGCAAGACGCCAAGGTTGCTGTCTCGCCGGGCATCGGCTTTGGGGAATATGGGGATGATCATGTGCGTTTTGCCCTAATCGAAAACGAGCAGCGCACCCGCCAGGCGGTTCGCGGCATCAAGGAAATGTTTCGCAAAGACGGCTTGATTCAGCCACCTGCGGTGCACGGGGAGGCCGCATGAGCGAAAAGGAAATTCGTGTTGGCCTTGCAGGCCTAGGCACGGTAGGGGGCGGCACCTGGGCAGTGCTCAATCGCAACGCCAGTGAAATCTCGCGCCGTGCGGGCCGCTTAATTCGCATCACTTGTGTCGCCGACCTGGATACGGCGAAGGCCGAGAAGATGGTGGCGGGCAAGGCTCGCGTGGTGCCCGATGCCATGGCCATGGCCCGCGACCCAGAGATCGATGTTGTGGTGGAGTTGATTGGCGGCTATGGCTTTGCCAAAGAGTTTGTGTTGGAAGCCATTCGCAATGGCAAGCATGTGGTCACTGCAAATAAGGCCCTCTTGGCCACCCACGGCAATGAGATTTTTGCAGCCGCCCAAGACAAAAAAGTCATGGTGGCGTTTGAAGCTGCGGTAGCAGGCGGCATTCCAATTATCAAAGCGCTGCGTGAAGGGTTAACAGCAAACCGCATTGAGTGGATTGCTGGAATTATTAATGGCACCACCAACTTTATTTTGTCGGAGATGCGCGATCGCGGTCTTCCGTTTGCCGATGTGTTGCGAGAGGCGCAAGCGCTTGGCTATGCCGAGGCCGACCCCACCTTTGACATTGAAGGGGTCGATGCCGCGCACAAGGCCACGATCATGTCGGCGATCGCCTTCGGCATTCCCATGAAGTTTGATCAAGCGCATATCGAAGGCATTTCAAAATTAAATGCCAAAGATATTGCCTATGCCGAGCAGCTGGGCTATCGCATCAAGTTGTTGGGCATTACCAAGCGGCACGCCAATGGTGTTGAGTTGCGCGTGCATCCCACGCTGATTTCTTCCAAGAAACTAATTGCCAATGTCGAAGGTGCCATGAATGCGGTGTGGGTTAAAGGCGATGCCGTTGGCCACACCATGTATTACGGCAAGGGTGCGGGCGCCGAACCCACGGCAAGCGCGGTGATTGCGGACCTGGTCGATGTCGCACGAACGATGTCGGCTGACCCCAAAAACCGCGTGCCGTATTTGGCGTTTCAGCCGGATCAACTTTCGAACCTGCCGATCCTGCCGATTCAGGAAATCGAGTCGTGCTATTACCTGCGCCTGCGCGTGAAAGATGAGCCTGGTGTGCTAGCCGACATTACCCGTGCCTTGGCCGATGGGGCCATTTCGATTGATGCGTTTTTCCAGCGCGAGCCCGATGAAGGCGCCGCGGAGACCGATGTGATTTTGATCACCCATCAGTGTGTGGAGAAAAAAATGCGTGCTGCGATTGCGCGCATTGAATCGCTGTCGACGGTGGTCTCGGAGGTGGTGATGCTGAGAATGGAGGAATTCGCGTAGTGCCGTCATTGCGAGCGAAGCGAAGCAATCCACCGAACGAATAATGCGATATATCTCAACTCGATCCACCGGCCCCGCCGCCCAAATGGGCGGCTTTAAAGACATTTTGCTGGAAGGCCTGGCCAAAGACGGGGGCCTGGCCATGCCGGCTGAATTCCCGCAAATTTCAGCGAAAGACTTGCAGCGGTTCGCGCAACTTCAGTACCCCCAGCTCGCGGCCGAAATTATTTCCCGTTTCGCCACCGACATTGATCGCGCGGTGATTGATCGGCTGTGCGCGCAAGCCTATACCGTCGAAAAATTTGGCTCGGTCGAAATCGCACCCTTAAGCTTGTTAGGAAAAGAGCAGGGCGCCAACCTGGCGATTTTAGAGCTTTCCAACGGCCCAACACTTGCATTCAAAGACATGGCGATGCAAATGCTGGGGCAGCTCTTTGAGCATGTGCTGACCGAGCGCGGGCAAAAGCTAAATATTTTGGGTGCGACATCGGGCGATACGGGCAGTGCTGCCGAATACGCCATGCGGGACAAGAAGGCCGTGTCGGTCTTTATGCTCTCGCCTCAGGGCCGCATGAGTGCCTTTCAGCGCGCACAAATGTATTCGCTGCAAGAGCCCAACATTCATAACCTTGCAGTGGCTGGCGTGTTTGATGACTGCCAAGACATGGTCAAGGCGGTCTCGGCCGATCTGCCGTTCAAGGCCAAGTGGCATATTGGCACGGTGAACTCCATTAACTGGGCGCGCATCATGTCCCAGGTGGTGTACTACTTCAAAGGCTACTTGGCCGCGGTGAAACAATGCGGCCTGAAAATTGGCGATCCGGTCTCGTTCAGTGTGCCCTCTGGAAATTTCGGCAATGTGTTTTCGGGTTTTGTCGCAAAGTCGATGGGCTTACCGATTCGTAAGCTCGTGGTGGCCACCAATGAAAACGATGTGTTGGACGAATTCTTTCGTACCGGCGTGTATCGGCCGCGTGAATCACAAGAGACCCATCAAACCTCAAGCCCTTCCATGGACATCTCCAAGGCTTCGAACTTCGAGCGCTTCATCTTCTGCATGACCGGCTGCGATGG
>CAYTWR010000035.1:0-2091 GCA_964442225.1 uncultured Burkholderiaceae bacterium
AATCTCCTTAAAAATGCCTTGGACTTGCGGCCGGGCCTGCCAGGGCCCGCCGTGCTTTGTACAACTCGTTGAATTATAACGGAAAAACCGTCATCGCGAGGAGGCGAAGCCGACATGGCGATCCACGTTGGCTCGGGGCCTACCTCCGGGGGGCGACCGGCCTACCGCCGGGGGCCGCTCGAAAAAACCTCGGACTTAAAAACCGTCCTCGAAGTTTTTTCTCGTCGATCCCCCGACGCTCTCCGGTCTGGGACTACACGAGCTGAGGGTTGAGCTTCTCTACCTTGCTCTGAAGCTTGTTCAACGCATTCAGGTAGGCCTTGGCCGACGCCACCACGATATCGGGATCCGACCCCAGCCCGTTCACAATCCGCCCGCCTTTTGAGAGTCGCATGGTCACCTCGCCCTGGCTCTCGGTGCCCGTGGTGATCGCATTGACCGAAAACAGCAAGAGCTCAGAGCCACTGTGCACCTTGGACTCAATCGCGTTGACCGTGGCATCGACCGGGCCATTGCCCTGGGCCTGGGCCACCACCTCTTCGCCCTCGACCGTAAAGGCCACCCGCGATTGCGGCCGCTCGCCGGTTTCCGATTTCTGCGAAAGCGACAAAAACTTGTAGTGCTCATCGCCCTCTTCAATCGAATCGCCCGAGACCAAGGCCTGCAAGTCTTCATCAAAGATTTCCGACTTACGATCGGCCAAATCTTTAAACCGCGCGAAGGCTTCGTTTAATTCCTGCTCCGAATCGAGCTCAATGCCCAGGTCTTGCAAGCGCTGCTTAAAAGCGTTTCGGCCCGAAAGCTTGCCCAAGGTGATTTTATTGGCCGACCAGCCCACATCTTCTGCGCGCATGATCTCGTAGGTTTCGCGGTGCTTTAAGACACCATCTTGGTGAATGCCCGACTCGTGGGCAAAGGCGTTTGCACCCACCACGGCCTTGTTGGGTTGCACGGGGTAGCCCGTGATCTGAGAAACCAAACGCGATGCCGGCACAATTTGCGACGTATCGATATTGGTATCGCACTTGAAAATATCCTGACGCACTTTCACGGCCATGACAATTTCTTCGAGGCTGGCATTGCCCGCACGCTCGCCCAATCCGTTGATGGTGCACTCGACTTGGCGCGCGCCGTTTAACACGGCGGACAATGAGTTCGCCACGGCCATTCCCAGATCGTTGTGGCAGTGCGTTGACCACACCACTTTATCGGCACCCGGTGTGCGCTCAATTAATTGCTTGAAGCGATCACCCCAGGCAAAGGGCACGCTATAGCCCACGGTATCCGGCACATTAATGGTTTTGGCGCCGGCCTTGATCACTTCACCAAACACACGCACCAAGAAATCGATATCGCTTCGCACCGCATCTTCGGCAGAAAACTCCACGTCGTCGGTGTATTCAAGCGCCATCTTCACACCCTTAATCGCCGCCTCTACCACCTGATCCGGTGTCATGCGAAGCTTTTTCTCCATGTGAATGGGGCTGGTGGCAATGAAGGTGTGAATGCGGCCCTTGGCAGCAGGCTTAATCGCTTCGCCAGCTGCGCGAATGTCTTTTTCAGACACGCGGGCCAAGGAACAGACGGTGCTGGTCTTAATGGTCTCGGCGATGGCGCGAATGGCATCAAAATCGCCGGGGCTAGCCGCAGCAAAGCCGGCCTCGATCACATCCACGCGCAGACGCTCCAACTGGCGCGCAATGCGGATTTTTTCGTCTTTGGTCATGGATGCGCCGGGGCTTTGTTCGCCATCGCGCAAGGTGGTGTCGAAAATAATCAAACGTTCGGTCATGATGTTTTTCCTTTGTTCAAAGCCCTCTCATGAAAGGCTTGTCAATTTAAAAATCTGGGGTTTTGGTTTACAGCCTGCTATTTCGATCTCCGGCGCAGACGCGGCTCTCACGGGAGCCTGCCGGTGGGGGTCGTGTTTTAGCGCCCGAGGCGCAGTCGACCCAGGGAAGGTAGTAGTAGCAGCGAGCGAGTCGCGACCAATGGATTGCCACGGCCCTGAAGGGCCTCGCAATGACGAGGGGTATGGGCCTCGCAATGACGGATTAAACGCATTTCCATAGGGCTGGACTATAAATCTTT
>CAYTWR010000035.1:2191-10573 GCA_964442225.1 uncultured Burkholderiaceae bacterium
GGGCCTCGCAATGACGGATTAAACGCATTTCCATAGGGCTGGACTATAAATCTTTATGCTCGGGTTCTGCAAATACTTCCACGCGCTCCCCACGGGATTTGCGCCAAAAGAACAACACCCAGCCCGATAGCCCATAGGCCAGCATGAGCAAAAACAGCAGTGTGGGTGGGTCTTGCGAGATCAGCACCAGGCCCAAGGCGATCAAAAAGATCACAATAAACGGCACGCTTTTCCGCAGATTCAGGTCTTTGAAGCTGTAAAACGGCACGCTCGAGACCATGGTTAAGCCCGCATAAACGGCCACCGACCAGGCCACCCAGCGCAGATCCTTGGCCGACCAATCGATCCACTTGGTCTCGCGCAAATCAGTGGCCACCCAAACCAGCCCCGCCAACAAAGCGGCAGCGGCCGGGCTGGGCAAGCCCTGGAAAAACCGCTTATCCACAACGCCGATATTGGTATTAAAGCGGGCCAGACGAAGAGCAGCGCCGGCCACATAAACAAATGCCGCCAACCAACCCAGGCTACCCAAGGTGTTCAAGGACCAGACATACACAATCAACGCTGGCGCTGCGCCAAACGACACCATGTCGGCCAGGCTGTCATATTGGGCGCCAAAGTCAGAGGTAGTGTTGGTGAGCCTGGCCACCCGGCCATCGAGGCTATCGAGTACCATGGCCACAAAAATCGCAATTGCGGCCTGGGTGAAACGACCGTTCATGGCCTGCACAATCGCGAAAAAGCCCGCAAACAAACACCCTGTCGTAAACAGATTGGGCAATAAGTAAATGCTGTTGCGCCTGCGGGGAAGCGGCGAATTCATGATTTATTCAGGCCAGCGGGCCAGTGCGGTGGAATGGGCAGAAACCTTGTCACCCACCGACACTAACGCTTTGCTTTGCGGCGGGCAATAGACATCGACCCGAGAGCCAAAGCGAATAAAGCCATAGCGTTGGCCGCGCATGAGCGAATCGCCGGGTTTCACATAGCAAAGGATGCGTCGCGCAATCAGGCCAGCAATCTGGATACAGGTGACTCGGCGGCCTTGGGGATCTTCGATCACCAAGGCATTGCGCTCGTTTTGCTCCGAGGCCTTGTCGAGATCGGCATTGAAGAACTTGCCCGGAAAATACTGGGCCTGCACCACACTGCCCTGAACGGGCGAGCGGTTCGAGTGCACATTAAACACATTCATAAACACGCTGATTTTTAGCGCCTCTTGGCCGGTGATCGGATCTTTGGCCTTGCCCACCACCACAATGCGGCCATCAGCCGGCGAGGTGATCAGGTTTTCGCCAAGCGGGGGCGTACGGGCTGGGTCGCGAAAAAACTGAACCACAAAAATAACCGCGATCCACAGCAGTGCAGCCAAAAACTCCCAATCCAAGGCAGAGGCAAAAAGCGCCAACGCCACCGACCCCGCGACGAAGGGCCAGCCCTCTTTCGCGATGATCGGGTGCGGATAGCTTTGAATGTCTTGTTGAGCCATGCCGAAACGCTTAGTTCTTGCTCTGGTCAACGAGCTTATTGGCCTTGATCCAAGGCATCATGGCGCGAAGCTTCTCGCCCACTTGCTCGATTGGGTGCTCGGCGGTCAGACGACGGCGCGAAATCAACGTGGGGGCGCCCGCACGGTTTTCCAAAATGAATTCCTTGGCGTATTCACCGGTTTGGATGCGGGTGAGCACCTCGCGCATGGCCCACTTGGTTTCCTCGTTCACGATCTTGGGCCCGGTGACATATTCACCAAACTCGGCGTTATTCGAGATGGAGTAGTTCATGTTGGCAATGCCGCCTTCGTAGATCAGGTCAACGATCAGCTTGAGCTCGTGCAAGCACTCAAAGTAAGCCATCTCCGGCGCATAGCCTGCTTCGACCAGGGTTTCAAAGCCTGCCTTAATCAACTCGACCGTGCCGCCACACAACACCGCCTGCTCACCGAACAAATCGGTCTCGGTTTCTTCACGGAAGTTGGTTTGAATAATGCCGGCCTTGCCGCCACCAATTGCACTGGCGTAAGACAGGGCAATTGCACGGGCGTTGCCGGTGGTGTCTTGATGCACAGCGATCAGGCACGGGACGCCGCCGCCTTGCGCATAAGTGCCCCGAACCGTGTGGCCAGGCGCCTTGGGGGCGATCATGATGACATCCAGATCTTTGCGCGGCGTGATCTGGCCGTAATGGATATTAAAGCCGTGGGCAAAGGCCAGCGCTGCGTTTTCCTTGATGACCGGCGCAATTTCAGATGCGTAAACCGCTGCAATGTTTTCGTCGGGCATCAGCAGCATGACCACATCGGCATCTTTCACCGCGTCTTTGATTTCTGCTGCTTTCAGGCCTGCCTTTTCAACCTTGGTCCAGCTGGGGCCGCCCTTGCGAACCCCCACCACCACATTGCAGCCACTGTCGTGCAGGTTTAATGCGTGGGCATGGCCCTGTGAGCCATAGCCAATGATGGCGATCTTCTTGCCTTTGATCAGTGCAAGGTCAGCGTCTTTGTCATAAAAAATATTCATGAGGGTTTCCTTTGGTAATTAAACTTTTAAGATCCGCTCGCCGCGAGAGATGCCAGAGCTGCCGGTGCGAACGGTTTCCAAAATAGCTTCGGGCTCAATTGCTTCTATGAATGCATCGCATTTGCTGGCATTGCCCGTGAGCTCAATGGTGTAGGTTTTGTCGGTGACATCGATAATGCGGCCGCGAAAGATATCGGCCATGCGCTTCATTTCTTCCCGCTCTTTGCCCACTGCGCGCACTTTAATCAGCATGAGCTCGCGCTCAAGGTAAGGGTGCTCGGTTAAGTCGACGACCTTCACCACATCGACCAAGCGATTCAAGTGTTTGGTGATCTGCTCAATTGTTTCGTCAGAGCCCTTGGTCGAAATGGTCATGCGCGAAAGCGACAAGTCTTCCGTGGGGGCCACCGTTAGGGTTTCAATGTTATAAGCGCGGGCCGCAAACAAATCCACCACACGCGACAAGGCGCCAGGTTCGTTTTCAACCAGAATAGAAATAAGGTGTTTCATGATCTCTGGTCTCCTTACAGGTCTTCTGCGCCAAGCAGCATTTCAGTCAGGCCCTTGCCCGCTTGCACCATGGGCCAAACGTTTTCTTCTTGGTCGGTAATGAAGTCCATAAAGACCAGGCGATCTTTCATGGCAAACGCTTCTTTCAACGCCGGCTCGACATCGGCAGGCTTGGTGATCACCATGCCCACATGGCCATAGGCCTCGGCCAGCTTCACAAAGTCAGGCAACGAATCCATATACGACTCGGCGTAGCGGCTTTCATATTCAATCTCTTGCCATTGGCGCACCATGCCCAAATAACGATTGTTCAGGTTGATCACCTTGACCGGCAGTTTGTACTGCTGACAGGTGGAGAGCTCTTGAATACACATTTGAATGGAGCCTTCGCCGGTAATACAGGCCACATCGGCTTCGGGGTGGGCAAGCTTGACACCCATGGCGTAGGGCAAGCCCACGCCCATGGTGCCCAGGCCACCCGAGTTGATCCAACGACGGGGATAGTCAAACTTGTAGAACTGGGCCGCAAACATTTGGTGCTGGCCCACATCGGAAGTGATAAATGCTTGGCCCTTGGTAACTTCCCATAGCTTTTCCACCACGAACTGAGGCTTGATCACCTCGCTGTTTTGCTCGTAACCCAGGCAGTTGCGCTTGCGCCACTCGTTGATCTGATCCCACCACGCGGCGTGCGCTTTCTCGTTGGGCTTGTGGCCGTTGGCGATCGCTTCCTTCACCAAGGCAATCATTTCTTTCAGCACTTCCTTCACATCGCCAACAATCGGAAGATCAACCTTCACGCGCTTGGAAATCGACGACGGGTCAATGTCGACATGAATAATCTTGCGTGGGTTTTGGGCGAAGTGCTTGGGGTTGCCAATTACACGGTCATCAAACCGCGCGCCTATGCCCACCAGCACATCGCAGTTTTGCATGGCCAGGTTGCACTCAAACGTGCCATGCATGCCGGGCATGCCCAAAAACTTTTTATCTGTTGCGGGGTACGCACCCAAGCCCATGAGCGTATTGGTACAGGGGTAGCCCAGGAGATCTACGAGTTCGCGCAGCTCTTTCGAAGCATTGCCCAGGATAATTCCGCCACCCGTATAAATCATGGGCCGCTCGGCCGTGAGCATGGCCTGCACTGCTTTTTTGATCTGACCGGAATGGCCCTTCACCACGGGGTTGTACGAGCGCATGGTCACGGCTTTGGGGTATTCAAACTTGCAGCGGTCGCGGGTAATGTCTTTGGGAATATCGACCAACACCGGGCCGGGCCGGCCGGTGCTGGCCAAATGGAATGCTTTTTTAATGGTGCTGGCTAAGTCGCGAACATCTTTCACCAAGAAGTTGTGCTTGACACAGGGCCGGGTAATGCCCACGGTGTCGCATTCCTGGAACGCATCGAGACCAATGGCATGTGTGGGCACCTGGCCCGACAGAATCACCATGGGGACTGAATCCATATAGGCGGTGGCAATGCCCGTGACTGCATTGGTCACACCGGGGCCGCTGGTCACAATACACACGCCAACTTTTTCAGTCGAGCGGGCATAGGCATCGGCCGCGTGAACGGCAGCCTGCTCGTGGCGCACCAGCACATGCTGAAATTTTTTCTGTTTGTATATCTCGTCGTAGATATACAGGACGGCTCCGCCGGGGTAGCCAAAGATGTGTTCGACCTGCTCTTCGTGCAGGCAACGGATGACGATTTCTGCGCCAGTAATTTCCATAGGTTTTCAGTCCTATCAAGTTCCAGTGATCCTTGCCCGCCGGCGCCACCCGCACCCTGAAAGTTGCCTTTCAGTGCCAGCGACGCAGACCTTGCGACAAGGGCTTTGAGTTGACGGATCGCCGTTGCCGACTCTTTTGGAGGCGGTACCGGCAAGGTCAAGCCCTCTAATTTAACATAGGCCCTATGGATGAAACGAAACTCGTGGTGTCTGGCACCGAGCCCGCTGGGGTGTGGCGCCGGTTCATGGGAATGGTCTACGAGGGCCTGCTGCTTTTTGGGCCTATGCTGGTCGTTGGCTTTATTTATTCGGTGATGGTGGATTTTTCAGATCGTGCGGGCCCGGATTTGTCGGGCATGAAGCGGCTGGGGCTTCAAGTCGTGGTGGGGTTTGGGCTGTTGATCTACTTTATTTGGGGATGGACTGCCGGCCGCAGAACCCTGCCCATGCAGACTCTGGGGCTGACTCTGGTTTCAGTCAATGGCAAGCCGATTACCCGAGCGCAGGCCCTGCTGCGGGCGATTGTGGCGGTGCCCAGCGCGCTGACGGGCCTTGGGCTGATCTGGGCACTGTTTGATCGCGATAAGCAGACCCCGCATGATCGGGTAGCGGGGACGCGGCTGGTTTATCGGCCGGTTGGAAGAGTTGTGTAAATGTCATTGCGAGGGCCGCAGGCCCGTGGCAATCTGCGCACGGTGGATCGCCACGTCGGCTTCGCCTCCTCGCGATGACGAGTTAAATGTTCGCCTTGCGGTGACGACCTTTACCCCGTCATTGCGAGGCCCGCCAGGGCCGTGGCAATCTAATGCACGATCCTTTCAAACGTAAACACACCATCCCTGAAATCAACCGGAATCACATCATTGGGGCCGAACTTGCCTTCCAGAATCAACTTCGCCACCGGGTTTTCAATGCGCTGCTGAATCGCACGCTTTAAAGGCCGAGCCCCAAAGAGCGGATCAAAGCCCACCTTCGCCACCTCATCAAGCGCAGCATCGGAGACTTCCAGAATCATGTCGTGCTCTTTTACGCGAGCCTCCAAGCGCTTTAGCTGAATGCGCGCGATATTGCGAATATGCGCGGCACCGAGTGCATGAAACACCACGATCTCATCAATGCGGTTGATAAATTCGGGCCGGAAATGCGCCTTCACCTCGGCCATGACCGCTTCTTTGATTTCAGCAGTAGGCTGACCTACCAAGCGCTGAATCTCGTGCGAACCCAGGTTAGAAGTCATCACCACCACGGTGTTGCGAAAATCCACGGTGCGGCCTTGGCCATCGGTCAAGCGGCCATCGTCTAACACCTGCAGCAGCACATTGAACACATCGGGGTGCGCCTTTTCCACCTCATCCATCAAAATCACGCTGTAAGGCTTGCGGCGCACAGCCTCAGTTAGGGTGCCGCCCTCTTCATACCCCACATAGCCCGGTGGCGCACCGATTAGGCGCGACACCGAGTGCTTTTCCATAAACTCGCTCATGTCAATTCGTACCATCTGCTCTTCGGAATCAAACAGAAACTGTGCAAGCGCCTTACAGAGTTCTGTCTTTCCAACGCCTGTGGGCCCCAGGAACAAAAACGAGCCATAAGGCTTATTGGGATCTGACAAGCCCGCACGCGAACGGCGAATCGCATCGGCAACCAGGGTCACCGCTTCGTCTTGGCCCACCACGCGCTCATGCAAATGGCTTTCCATTGATAAAAGTTTTTCACGCTCGCCGGTCATCATCTTGGAAACCGGAATGCCGGTTGCACGCGACACCACTTCCGCAATTTCTTCGGCGCCTACTTGAGTGCGCAACAGCCTGGGCTTTTCGGTCTGGGCAGCGCCTGCTGTATCCGCCGCTTTCAGGCGCGCTTCTAACTCAGGCAAACGGCCGTATTGCAGCTCCGAAACTTTTTGCCAGTCGCCTTTACGGGTATAGGTTTCGATTTCGTGCTTAACTTGATCGATCTCCTCTTTGATCGACTGCGAGCCCTGCACGGCAGCCTTTTCGGCCTTCCACACTTCTTCCAGATCAGCAAGCTCGCGCTCAAGACGCTCAATTTCCTGCTCTAACAGCTCAAAGCGCTTTTTCGAGGCCTCGTCTTTCTCTTTGCGAACGGCCTCGCGCTCGATTTTTAACTGGATCAAACGACGGTCAAGCTTGTCCATCGACTCGGGCTTGGAATCGATTTCCATCTTGATGCGCGATGCGGCCTCATCAATCAAATCGATTGCCTTGTCCGGCAAAAACCGATCCGTAATGTAGCGGTGCGAAAGCTCGGCCGCTGCAACGATTGCAGGGTCGGTAATTTCCACGCCGTGGTGAATTTCATAGCGCTCTTGCAGACCGCGCAGAATTGCAATGGTCGCTTCAACCGAAGGCTCGCCCACCAATACTTTTTGAAAACGCCGCTCAAGCGCTGCATCTTTTTCAATGTATTTCCGGTATTCATCAAGCGTGGTGGCGCCAATGCAATGCAGCTCGCCACGCGACAAGGCAGGTTTCAACATATTGCCCGCATCCATCGCACCTTCGGCTTTGCCTGCGCCCACCATGGTGTGAATTTCATCAATGAAGACAATCGGGTGGCCGCTGGGGTGAGACTCGGCCATTTGCGCAATGTCTTTGAGCACAGCTTTTAGGCGCTCCTCGAATTCACCGCGATACTTTGCGCCCGCCAGCAGCGCGGCCATATCCAGTGTCAACACCACCTTGCCTTTTAGGTTTTCGGGCACTTCGCCATTCACAATGCGCTGGGCAAGGCCTTCCACAATCGCGGTTTTGCCAACGCCGGGCTCACCGATCAACACCGGATTGTTTTTTGTGCGTCGTTGCAGAATTTGAATGCAGCGGCGAATTTCATCATCTCGCCCAATCACGGGGTCCAGCTTTCCGCGGGCAGCACGCTCGGTTAAATCAATGCAGTATTTTTTGAGTGACTCGCGCTGGCCTTCAGCTTCTGCGCTGTCCACGGACTGGCCGCCGCGTACCGCATCGATCGCCAGCTCAAGATTTTTTCGGGTCAGGCCTGATTCACGCAGCAGCTTTCCTGCCGGGCCTTTGTCATCAGCCACTGCAAGCAAAAACAATTCGCTGGCAATAAACTGATCGCCCCGTTTTTGGGCTTCGCGATCGGTTAGGTTAAACAGTTTGACCAACTCTGAGCCCACAGTGACCTGGCCCTCGGGTTTTGAGACTTTCGGCAAGCTTTCCAGCGCGCTGTCGACCGCCTGGCCCAAGCGCTGGGTGTTCACGCCAGCTCGGGCCAACAGTGATTTGGTGGAGCCTTCTTGCTGTTGCAGCAGGGCCGAGAGCACATGCAGGGGCTCAATGGTGGGGTTGTCGTAGCCCACAGCAAGGCTTTGGGCATCGGACAAAGCCTGCTGAAAGGCGGTAGTTAGTTTGTCGGTTCGCATCGCGCTATCTCACTTTGTTTTTGGGTGGCGGTGGCCACGGTTAACAAGTAGATGGGGGTGAACCCCTTGGATTTCAACCCCGAACCGGGTTTCGGGCCTCAAGTTCATTCACATACGCCTCAATACCCTGCGACTCGCGAGCCAGATAACGGGCAACGGCATCGTAAAACGCGGGCTCGCGCAGCCAATGGCCAGAATAGGTTTTTACCGGCTCAAA
>CAYTWR010000036.1:0-9735 GCA_964442225.1 uncultured Burkholderiaceae bacterium
CGCCCGCAGCCAATCCGTCATCGCCAGCGCCTTCGGCGCGTGGCGATCCATTCAACGAACCTTCCTCCTCACGCCGTCCACCACGGCCACGGCGACGACGACGGCCGCGTTTTTGCTGCTCTGCTGCCTCAATCAACTCGACCGTTTCGGCTGTTGGGCTCACCAACACATTTTGCACTTGATCGGTAGCCTCAGCTTTTTCAGCCGCTTGCTCGGGCCGCTCATTGCGCGGGCGGCGCTGCTGTTCATTGCGCTCGCCACGCTCTTTGCGCTCGCCCCGTTTCTGATCCTGCGGTGCGCTGCTCTCAGCACCCTCAGCAGTCTCGCGTTTTTGTTGACGGCCGCGATTATCTTCACGGTCACGCTGGCCACGGCCATTGCGAGAGCGATCACTTCGCCCACCGCGATTGCGATCGCCGCGATCAGCACGCTCAGTGCGAGGCGTTTCTTTTGCAGCGGTTTCAGCCGCCTTGGGCTCGCCACTGGAGAACCAGCCCATGATGCGGGCAAACAAGCCTTTTTCTGCAGCGCTGCTTTGCACAGAGACCGGCCGTGCCGACACGGGTGCAGGCTGTGATGGCGTCACGCCTTTGACCACCGCTTCTTGTCGCGGTTTGCTCGGCGTTCCTGGCTCGGTTTTTGCCAGCTTATAGGTGGTTTCGGTTGCAGGCTCTTCGGCCAATGCATAGCTTGCGCGCGAATCTTCCAGGCGAGGATCGTCGTGCTTAATGCGCTCGATGTTGTAGTTGGGCGTTTCCAGATATTTGTTGGGAATGAGCACCACCGTGACTTTGAGGCGGTATTCCAGCTTGGCAATATCGGTTCGCTTCTCATTGAGCAAGAAGGTGGCCACCTCTACGGGCACTTGCACGTGGAGCGCGGCCGTGCCTTCTTTCATGGCCTCTTCTTGCAAGATACGCAGAATGTGCAACGCGCTGGAATCGACATCGCGAATTACGCCAGTGCCATTACAGCGCGGGCAGGTAATGTGCGAGCCTTCATTCAAGGCAGGGCGCAGACGTTGGCGCGATAACTCCATTAAGCCAAAGCGCGAGATCTTGCCCATTTGCACGCGGGCCCGATCGAAATGCAGGGCATCACGCAAACGCGTTTCCACTTCGCGTTGATTCTTGGCCGACTCCATGTCAATAAAGTCGATCACAATCAGGCCGCCTAAGTCGCGCAAGCGCAGCTGCCTTCCCACTTCGTCAGCGGCTTCGCAGTTGGTGCGAAACGCGGTTTCTTCAATATCCGATCCTCGAGTGGCGCGGGCCGAGTTCACATCGACTGCCACCAAGGCTTCGGTGTGGTCGATCACAATGGCGCCGCCCGAGGGCAGGGGTACTACGCGTGAATACGCGGTTTCGATCTGGTGCTCAATCTGAAACCGTGAAAACAGCGGAACATCATCGCTGTAGCGCTTGACCCGCGTGCCCATGTCGGGCATGACATGCAGCATGAACTGACGGGCCTGCTCATAAATATCATCGGTATCGACCAGGATCTCGCCGATATCGGGGTGGAAATAATCGCGAATCGCGCGAATCACCAGGCTTGATTCTTGGTAAATCAGGTAGGCGCCGGGCTGCAGCTTGCGGGCATCGTCAATGGCGCGCCACAACTGCAGCAGGTAATTCAAGTCCCACTGCAGCTCTTCGGCAGTGCGGCCAATGCCCGCGGTGCGTGCAATCAGGCTCATGCCACCAGGCACATCGAGCTTGTCCATGGTCTCGCGAAGCTCCTGGCGCTCTTCACCTTCAATACGGCGTGACACGCCGCCCCCGCGGGGGTTGTTGGGCATGAGCACCAGGTAACGGCCGGCCAGCGAAATAAAGGTGGTCAGTGCGGCGCCCTTGGTGCCACGCTCTTCTTTTTCCACCTGCACCAGCAGTTCGGTGCCTTCGGCAATGGCCTCTTTAATGGTGGCGCGGCCTACATCGACCCCGGGGCGAAAGTACTCGCGGGCGATTTCTTTGAAGGGCAAAAAACCATGGCGCTCTTCGCCGTAGTTGACAAAGCAGGCCTCAAGGCTGGGCTCAACCCGGGTCACGACCCCTTTGTAAATATTGCTTTTGCGTTGCTCTCGGCCAGCGGTTTCAATATCAAGGTCAATGAGCTTTTGGCCATCGACGATTGCAACCCGCAGCTCTTCGGCATGGGTCGCATTAAACAACATGCGTTTCATTTACTACTCCTCCCGCGTTAGCGGTTTAACGGAGCAACAATGATCGCGGCGGCAGCAAAGACGAGTTCGCATGCGGCAGCAAGCGCCGCATGTTCGACGAAAATCGTAGACGGGAAATGGTGGGTAGGACTAAAAGGTTTGCCACGCTAACAACGCATTCCGGTTGTATTCGTTTATCTCGTTTGCCGGGCCCCGCAATCTTGCGCTCCACGGTCAAATACAATTCACTGCACACTTTGCAGTCAGGTCAACGGGATCAACCGGTTTATCAGCCGGGATTCATCGTTGACCGCCTGAGTATACAGTCGAAAGCATAAATGTCCCCAAAATCTCCCCTTCCGGTGTCAGGCACCGCAGGCACCGTGCCTGACACCGCCAAAGTCCAGCGCTGGGTGGTCGATGGGGAATATGCTGGCCAGCGGATCGACAATTATTTAGTGGCACGGCTCAAGGGCGTGCCCAAGACCCGGATTCACCGCATGGTGCGAACCGGCGAGGTGAGGGTCAATGGCGGCCGGGTGGGCTCGGACTATCGGGTGCAGGCGGGCGATCAGTTGCGCATCCCCCCGGTTCGGGTGGCTCAGGGCACGGCGGGCGATGGACGGGCCCAGTCCACGGGCGGCGCTTCCCCGGCTATGGCCAAGGCCATCTCCGACAAGATCAAGGTGGTGTTTGAAGACGAGGTGATGCTGGCCATTGACAAGCCCTTTGGCTTGGCGGTGCACGGAGGCAGTGGGGTGAAGTTGGGGGTGATTGAGGCGCTCAGGACGTCATTGCGAGGGGCTGCAAGACCCGAAGCAATCCAAGATCGTGGGTCGCCACGGGCCCTGTTGGGCCCTCGCGATGACGTCTACCTCGAACTCGTCCATCGCCTTGACCGCGAAACCTCGGGCGTCATGCTGCTTGCCAAGCGTCGCTCAGCGCTGACCGAATTCCATCGTCAGTTGCGCGAAGGCGAAATGCGCAAGCGCTACCTTGCGCTTGTCTGGGGCGACTGGCCCGTGGGTCTGGACCAAATTGACGCACCACTTTACAAATGGGTGAACGCAAAGGGTGAGCGCTGGGTGCGCATCGACCCCGAGGGTCAAGTGGCGATCACCAAAGTAAAAGTACTACAGCGCGCCCAACACCCACAATTTGGAAAAGTTTCTTTGCTGGAGTGCGAACCAATCACGGGCAGAACCCACCAATTGCGTGTGCATCTGGCAAGTCAGGGCTGCCCCATCGTGGGCGATCCGAAATATGGCGATTACACGCGCGACGGCACGCTAAAGCCCAAACGCATGATGCTTCACGCCTGGCAGCTTCGTTGCAAACACCCACGCACGCAAGAAAAGCTGCACTTGCGCGCCGAGCCCGATGCGCACTGGTCTGGGCTTACCAACTTTTTTGAACTGGAAACTCCTTAATGTTGTCTCGTGGCTGTGAGCTGGTGATTTTTGATTGGGATGGAACGGTGGTGGATTCCACCCCCACCATTGCGCAGGCAATTCTGAGCGCCTGCAGTGACATTGGCGTGCAGGTGCGCGACCCGCATTCGGCAAGTTATGTCATTGGCCTGGGCCTGCAAGATGCGCTGTCGCGTGTCGCACCGGGCTTAACGCCAGAACAACAACAGGCCTTGGTTGAGCGGTTTCGTCACCATTATTTGTCGCGCGATCAAAGCCTTCGGCCATTTCCCGGCATGACCAATGTCTTGCAAGCGATTAAATCAAGCGGATTGCCTCTGGCGGTTGCCACGGGCAAGTCCCGCCTGGGTCTTGAGCGCGCATTTGATGCCACTGGCACACGACATTTTTTTGAAACCTCGCGCTGTGCCGATGAAACGGACCCCAAGCCTGCACCCACCATGGTGTTTGAAATTTGCGAAGAGCTTTCGATCGACCCCGAGGCGGCCTTGGTGATTGGCGATACAACTCATGATATTTTCATGGCAAGGTCTGCGGGGGCAAGCGCGCTGGCGGTGGGCTATGGCGCGCATCGCAAAGAAGATTTGCTTGAAGCCAAGCCCATCGGGTTAATGCATTCTGTGACAGAACTTCACGACTGGATTGAGCAATGGATAACGAAATGATTGAAAAAGTCTTGCTGGCCCATGTGGCCGAGCAGCGTCGCGCAAGGCGTTGGGGAAACTTTTGGCGCTTTGCAACCTTCGGTGTTTCGCTCGTGGTGCTGATCGGGATTTTTTGGGGTGATGCCGCCACGGTGAGCCATGTACCCACAAGTCGCCACACGGCGCTGGTGGCGGTTGATGGCGTCATCAGCAGCGACAGCGCCGCAAGCGCCGATGTGCTGGGCGAGTCCTTGCGCATGGCCTTTGAAAACAAAGCCGCCGCCGGTGTGATTTTGCGT
The DNA here is from genome assembly GCA_964442225.1 of uncultured Burkholderiaceae bacterium. Classification (GTDB taxonomy): domain Bacteria; phylum Pseudomonadota; class Gammaproteobacteria; order Burkholderiales; family Burkholderiaceae_A; genus Lacustribacter. Next base: position 4,538 of record CAYTWR010000036.1, read on the forward strand.
GTGAATAGCCCGGGCGGCAGCCCCGTGCAGTCGGGCATTGTGTTTGATGAAATTCGCAGGCTCAAGGCCTTGCATCAAGACAAGCCCGTGATTGCGGTGATCGAAGACGTCGGCGCTTCGGGTGGCTATTATGTGGCGGCTGCCGCCGATTCAATCTATGTGGATAAGGCAAGCCTGGTGGGCTCGATTGGCGTGCGTCTCGATAGTTTTGGGTTTACCGAGGCGCTCAAGAAATTAGGCGTTGAGCGCAGACTGCTGACTGCTGGCGAAAATAAAGCCATGCTGGATCCGTTTTTGCCCGTTGACCCCAAACAAAAGTCTTCCATGCAAAGCATGCTCAATGAAGTGCACGAGCAATTTATTGTCGCAGTCAAGCAAGGCCGCGGTGATCGGCTCTCGCAATCGCCCGAGCTGTTTTCAGGCATGGTGTTTACGGGCGCGCGCAGCATTTCCTTGGGCTTGGCCGATGGGTTTGGAACCATTGATTCGGTGGCCCGCGATGTGATTAAGGCCGAAGAGATCGTGGATTACACAGTGCAGCCCAGCTTGGCCGAGCGTTTGGCAAAGCGTTTTGGCGCCTCAATGGGAGAAGCCTTCGCGAAGGTGATGTCGGGCTGGTCGGTTTACTAATGGATCCCCACGGGCGCTACGCGCCCTCGGGATGACGAAATAGCCGTCATCGCGAGCGTAGCGTGGCGATCCCTATTTCGTTTAGCAGCCTCACCACCGCAATCAAGGGCAACCCCACCAAGGCTGTCGGATCGGGCCCTTCAATCGATTTGATCAGTGCAATTCCCAAGCCTTCTGATTTCGCACCACCAGCGCAATCGAACGGTTTTTCAAGCTCGATGTAACGGCGAAGCGCTGCTTCCGACAACTCGCTTTCGTCCAAAAATGTAACGCGTGTTGTGACCAGCTGCTGCGCAACTTTCTTGCCTGCCTCGCTTGCAACACAGACTGCCGTGTAAAACTCCGAGGTGTTGCCGCGCTGAAGCAGCAGCTGTTCCAACGCGTTTTGCGCATTGCCCGGTTTGTCGAGCCGAACCCCTTTGCAGTGTGCGACTTGATCAGAGCCAATCACCACAGCATTTGGAAACTGCCGGGCAATTGCAATTGCTTTTTCGCAGGCGAGCCGCTGTGCGGTTTGTACAAAGTGTTCCCCAGGTTTTGGGGTTTCATCAATGTCAGGTGAGTGCACCGTAAATGGCAGGCCCAGTCGAGCGAGCAGTTCGCGCCGATAGGGGCTGCGTGAAGCGAGAATCAACGAATCAGGGGCGTGTGCGGCTGTCATGGGTTTGACCAGAACTTCAAACGAATTAGAGTAGGGGATTATGAATGCCAAAAAAGAAGCCAGCCTGTCTTCGGCCTTCGATCTTCACGCGACGCTGTCGAACGGATTGCTTGAAAAATCCCTGAAAGCCGGCCGGCTGCCTGCCCAAGGGGTGCTTGAGCCCGATCACTTTCCTCGGCTGTTGGCCTCAATCGTGTCGGCAGATTCGCCTATTGAGTGGTCGTTTGAACCCGAGCCCGTGCCGTTGGCTTCGGGCCGCCGCCGTTGGTGGCTCAATGCAAAGGCTGCCGTGTCGTGCACCTGCGAGCGCTGCCTCATGCCCGTGGGCGTGGTGCTTGCGACCCGCCGCGGCTTTGAGTTTTTTGCAACCGCTGCCCAGGCCGATTCCATGACCGAGGCATCTTTGCTCGAAGGCCAGCCCGCCGAGGCAGAATTTGCCGAGATCGATTTTTTGTCGCCTGAAGATGCCATGAGCCTTGCAACGCTGATCGAAGACGAGCTTTTGCTCTGCCTGCCCATGGCGCCCAAGCACGCGAGCTGCCGCCCGCCTGAGCACCGTGCACAGGCCCATGGCGCCAGCGCTGACACCGGCCCCGACGAGCCCGATACCGCTCGGCCTTTGGCAGGGTTAAAGGACCTGCTCAAAAAGCCCTAGAAAACCAAAAATCGCTTATAATTCAAGGTTTTCCGGAGTCTACCAACATGGCTGTCCAACAGAACAAGAAGTCGCCGTCTAAGCGCGGCATGCACCGTTCGCACGATTTTCTGACCAACCCTCCAGTGGCGGTCGAGCCCACCACGGGCGAGATTCACCTGCGTCATCACATTAGCCCGAACGGCTATTACCGCGGCAAGAAAGTTGTGAAAACCAAAGAAGTTGCCTGAGCATTCACATCCGGGGGTATGCGTTGCCGTCGATTGCATGGGCGGCGATCACGGCATTCCCACGACCGTTCCAGCAGCCATTGATTTTCTGGGCCAGTCCCCAGAGCATCGGGTGTTGCTGGTGGGCCAAGAACACAAGATTCAGCCCGCCCTTGATCAGGCCCTGGCCGGCAAGGGCAACCCTGCTGCGCTAAAAAGCCGTATTGAAATTCTTCATACCGACGAGGTTGTTCTAATGGACGACCCGCCGGCGGTGGCGCTTCGCAACAAGCGCCAATCGTCGATGCGTCTGTCGATTGAGGCCGTCAAAGAAGGCCGGGCTCAGGCGGCGGTCAGCGCTGGCAATACTGGCGCGCTCATGGCGATCGCGCGATATGTGCTGAAAACGATCGAAGGCATTGATCGGCCGGCCATTGCAACGGCCCTGCCCAATAAAACCGGTGGTGTCACCACCATGCTCGACCTTGGTGCCAATGTCGATTGCACAGCAGAACACCTGTTTCAGTTTGGGCTTATGGGTGCGGCACTCGTGACCGTGATCCACGAAAAAGAAAAGCCCTCTGTGGGTTTGCTCAATGTAGGCGCCGAGCTGATCAAGGGCAATGACACGGTCAAGCTTGCCGGCGAAATGCTGCGCGAAAGCAAGCTTAATTTCTACGGCAATGTCGAAGGCGACGACATTTTCAAAGGCACCACCGATGTCGTGGTGTGCGATGGTTTTGTGGGCAATGTGTCGCTAAAAACTTCTGAAGGGCTCGCGCAAATGCTGCGTTCCTTTATTCGCGAAGAGTTCACGCGCACGATCTTCACCAAGTTGATGGCCTTGGTGGCTTCGCCCGTGCTTAAGCGTTTTTCGGCGCGCGTGGATCATCGTCGCTACAACGGCGCATCGTTATTGGGCCTGCGGGGCATTGTCATTAAAAGCCATGGTTCGGCCGATAGCTTTGCGTTTCGTCATGCGCTGCAGCGCGCGGCCGATGCCGCCTCCCACGGACTGAACGAAAAAATCGCTCAAGCCCTTTTAGAGAGCCATTCAAGCCCCTGATTTCTCGCGGGAAAGCCGAGTCGCTAAACTCTCGCTATGGAATTGTTTTCAAAAATTGCTGGAACCGGGCGTTTCCTTCCCGGAGTGCCCGTGACCAATGCCCAGCTCGTCGAGCGACTGGCAGCTCAAGGCATTGAAACTTCCGACGACTGGATTGTCAGTCGAACGGGAATTCGGCAGCGTCATATTGCCGATGAGTCGCTCAATTGCAGTGATCTGGCCGTCGAGGCCTCGCGCCAGGCGCTAAGTGCGGCCGGCATGACGCCCAATGACATTGACCTGCTCATTTTGGCCACCTCCACCTCGGACATGATCTTTCCTTCGACTGCATGTCTGGTGCAAAAAAAACTGGGCATTGATAACGGCTCGCCTGCGTTCGATGTGCAGGCGGTGTGCAGCGGCTTTGCCTATGCGCTTGCCACAGCAGATCTGTATATCAAGGCGGGCAAGGCGAAAAATGCCTTGGTCATTGGCGCAGAAGTGTTTTCACGAATTCTGGATTGGACCGATCGCACCACCTGTGTGTTGTTTGGTGATGGTGCGGGCGCAGTGGTGTTGCGCGCCGATTCAAGTCCGGGGATTCTTGCGCATCGCTTGCATGCCAAAGGCGAGCTTGAAGGAATTTTGAATGTGCCTGGCACCGTGTGTGGGGGCAAGGCAGTGGGCCATCCGTTTTTAACGATGGATGGCCAGGCGGTGTTCAAAATGGCGGTCCAGGTTTTAGACAGTGTGGCGCGTGAGGTGGTGGCCGATGCAGGCTGCGATCTTGCGGATGTTGACTGGCTAATTCCTCACCAGGCCAATGTGCGAATCTTGAGCGCCACGGCAAAGCGTCTTGGCCTTGATGAATCGAAAGTGGTGATCACCGTGGATCAACACGCCAACACGTCTGCTGCGTCAGTTCCTATGGCCCTTGATCTTGCGATTCGTGATGGCCGCATTAAGCCTGGCCACAAAGTGATGATGCAAGGCGTGGGTGGCGGCTTTACCTGGGGCGCGGTGCTCGCTGAAATTTAACTCTTTGAATGGGTATTGAACATGCTCGCATTTGTTTTCCCCGGTCAAGGTTCGCAAACGGTTGGCATGCTCGCGGGCTTTGCGGGCAACGCTACAGTTGCGCAAACTATTCAAGAAGCCTCTAGCGCCTTAGGCCAAGACCTGGCAGCCTTAATCAACGATGGGCCCGCCGAGGCTTTGAGTCTTACGGTCAATACGCAGCCGGTCATGCTGGCAAGCTCCGTGGCGTTTTATCGCGCATGGCTTGCAGCGGGTGGCCCAAAACCGTCGTGGGGCGCGGGCCATAGTCTGGGCGAATATTCAGCCTTAACGGCTGCAGGCGTATTTGAATTGAAAGATGCAATTCCTGCGGTGCGTTTTCGCGCCGAGCAAATGCAAGCGGCAGTGCCTGTGGGGGTTGGCGCAATGGCGGCCGTGCTGGGCATGGAAAGTAGTGCGGTGATCGCGGCGTGTGCCGATGCTGCGCAGGGCCAAATTGTTGAAGCCGTGAACTTTAATGCCCCCGATCAAACCGTGATCGCCGGCCACCAAGCGGCAGTGGATCGCGCCTGTGCCTTGGTCAAAGAGCGCGGCGCAAAACGCGCGCTGCCCTTGGCCGTGTCGGCGCCGTTTCACTCCAGTTTGTTAGAGCCGGCTGCGCAGGCCTTGCGGGGCTATCTTGAAAACATGTCGCTTGGCGCGCCACAGTTTTCCGTGATCAACAATGTCGATGTTGCGGTTCAGACTGAAGCGGACAAAATTCGCGATGCACTCTCGCGTCAGGCCATGAAGCCCGTGCGTTGGGTCGAGGTGATTGCGCTCATGGAAAAAAATGGCGTGACCGATATTGTGGAATGCGGCCCTGGAAAAGTATTGAGTGGCTTGATAAAACGCATCGCGCCTTCGATGAATACCTATGCGATTAACGATCAAGCCAGTTTGGATTCAACCCTAGAAGCATTGAAGTAGACCGCCACGGCC
>CAYTWR010000037.1:0-2719 GCA_964442225.1 uncultured Burkholderiaceae bacterium
ATCGCGAGGGCTAACCCTTTACCGTCATCGCGAGGGCCCGCAGGGCCCGTGGCGATCCACGCTATCCTAGCGCCCTATGAACATCCTCATGGCCCTCTCCCAACTCGAAGTCACGGGCGCGGAAGTCTATGCCGCAACCGTGGGCAACGAACTTGCGCGCCGCGGCCACTCGGTGTTCTATGTTTCCGACACGCTAAGCTGCGAGGTGCAGGGGCACTACATCCCTCTAATTTTCAACAAGCGCAGCTGGCCGCGCCGCATTTGGCAAATCGCAAGACTTGCTTGGATCATTAAACAAAATAACATTCAGCTCGTGCATGCCCACTCGCGCGCTGCCGGCTGGGCCAGCTATATCGCCTGCAAACTTACGCGCACGCCCATGGTCACCACCGTGCATGGCCGCCAACCCGTGCATGCCTCGCGCAAGGCGTTTCATGCCTTCGGCTACAAGGCAATTGCGGTGTGCGAAGATGTGCGCGATCAAATAATTTCTGCGCTGGGTGTTCCCGCTGATCAGGTGGTGGTGATTCGCAACGGGTTCGATGTTTCAAAATTTCAAACGGTGTCAGGCACGGTGCCTGACACCGCGCCAACAATTTCGATTATCGGCAGGCTCACGGGGCCTAAGGGTGAATTGTGTTACTGCTTGTTGAATGAATCGCTCGCTGAGCTGATCGCGAGTGGGCGTGTGCGCGTGCAAGTGATTACGGGCAGCGCTGTTCCTGCGCGATTTGAAAAATTCAGAAGCGCGGTTGCGTTTCCTGGTTACACGCCCGATATTGCACAAGTCATTGCGCAAAGCGATCTGGTGATTGGCGCGGGGCGCGTCGCAATTGAAACGTTGTTGGCAGGCCGGCCGGTCTATGCGGTGGGCGAAGCGAAGGCGATTGGCATGATTACGCCTGAAAATGTGCACGAGGCGATGCGCAGTAATTTTGGGGATATTGGGCCCAAAGAGCTTGAGATTGATTTTGAGCAGGTGAAGCGCGAGATCGCGCAGTGGGTGGACCGCCACGGCGCTGGCGCGCCTCGCGGTGACGACTCTCGTCATTGCGAGCCGCCGAAGGCGGCGTGGCAATCCACCGTACAACAAACTATAAGCGAAGAATACAACCTCCAAACAATCGTCACCCAACTCGAAACCCTCTACCAAGACGCAGTCATTGAAACGCTCAAGCGCGAAATGCCAATCCTCATGTACCACCGCTTTATCGAGCATGAGTCGGAAAAAGGCATTCATGGCACCTGGATGCGGCTTGAGATGTTTGAAAAGCACCTGCAGCTTATTAAGCGCTTAGGCTTCGAAACCCTCACACCGAAAGACCTAGTCAACAAAGGCTTTATCCACCGCCTGCAACCGGGCAAAAAATTTCTCATGATCACGGCAGACGATGGTTACAAAGATAACCTCACCCGCATGCTGCCGCTCTTGGAAAAATACGACATGAAAGCCACAGTGTTCATTGTGAGCGATGAAACCCACAACCGCTGGGATACTGATCACCCCACCAACCCAGATACAAAAGTTGACCTGCTCACGGCCGATGAAATTCGCGCACTCGACCGATCAGGCCGCGTAGAAATTGGTGGCCACACACTGTCACACGCGAAACTTGATGAACTTCCCGCGCAAGAACAACGCCGCGAAATTGTCGAAAACAAAAAACAGCTTGAAGCAATTTTAGGCCACCCAATGGTGGCGTTTGCCTACCCTTTTGGAAATTTGAATGAGAGCGCCAAGCGCGAAGCGCAGAATGCTGGCTATGCATTGGCCTTTGCAACGGACAGCGGCCCACGCGCCGCGCACCAGGATCGCTTTCAAATTCGACGAATCAATGTGTTTCCGCGAACCGATGTCTTCGGCCTGTGGCGCAAGATTCGCGGCAACTATGTCTGGCGGCGATAAAACAATTGCAAATTATTTACCAGGTTGCCCCAGGGCAGGAGCAGTTTGAATCGCAACTGAAAACCGTTGCACAGGCTTTCGCAAGCAGCGGCGACACCATTTACAAAGCCCGCAACGAAATTAAGCGCATGCACTGGCAAGGTTTGCCAGTGATTGTGAAATCGTTTGGTGTGCCTGGAAAGGTGCGGGGCTTGGTTTACGGCCAATTGCGAAAATCAAAGGCACAACGATCTTATGAAAATGCCTTGGAACTGCAGCGCCGCAGTGTAAACACACCGAAGCCGATTGGCTTTATCGAGCACCGCGAATCGGGCGCCTTAAGACAGAGTTTTTATATCTGCCACGAGTGGCCCGCCAGCTTTACTTTGCGCGAGCCGCTGTTTGATTCACAATTTCCCCAACGCACAGAGATTTTGAAAGGCTTCGGGCGCTTTGCGTGGGGGCTTCACCAAAAGCAAATTCATCACCGGGATTTTTCGCCGGGCAATATCTTGATTCAGGGGTCAACTTTTTGCCTGGTTGATGTAAACCGCATGCGGTTTGAGGCGCTTGCGCTCAATGCGCGCATGAAAAATTTTGCGATGCTGTGGGCCAGTGACGAGGACATGGAAACCATCATCATGGCTTATACACAGGCCAGCGGTGATAACCCCCAAGAGGCTTTGAACCTTGCGCTCGAATACTCACACCAACACAAACACAGGGCAAACCGCAAGGAACGGATTAAGTCTTTGCTGGGTTTGCATTAGTGGATTGCCACGCCAACTAAACCCCCGCCAACAAAACATCCACCGCTCGAATAATCTGATCGCC
>CAYTWR010000037.1:2819-5131 GCA_964442225.1 uncultured Burkholderiaceae bacterium
TGATCTCCGCCAAGGGGTGCCCGTTGCGCTGGTGCCATTCCGCCTGGGCCGCGAATACGGCCGCATTTTCTTCAAGCCAACGCTTGTGTTTTGCACTGTTGATCGCTTTCTTCAATGCTTCTTCCGCCACGGCTGAGACATTGATGTGCAGTTCTTTTGCAGCGTCGAGCGCCGCAGCGTCGAGCGTGAGCGATGTCTTTCGTTTGGTTGCGGTTGCCATATGATGTGGGTTCTTTTTAGTACCGACTAAATATACCGTAATATAAGCGGTACTAAAACTGGATTGCCACGGCGCTTCGCGCCTCGCAATGACGGTGTGAGCGCATGGCCCTCGCAATGACGATGCAAGCGCGAGACCCCTTGCCTTTGTTCCGCACTAAAATTATAATTTCGTGCAGAACGAAACCGGAGCCCACCCATGGAAATCACAGCCGCCCCTCCCACAGTCAAAGTAGTTGGCACCAATGGCCAGATCTCTCTGGGTAAACACTATGCTGGCCGGCAGGTGCTGGTCGAAGAGCGCGAGCCCGGGGTGTGGATCGTGCGCACCGCAACCGTAATCCCTGATAACGAGCGTTGGTTGCATGAACCCAAGGCTGCTGCTGATCTGCGTTCGGCCATGGAGTGGTCTGCCGCGAATAAGGCCTCGGACACAAACAACGAAAAAACTCTAAAACGCCTTGAGCATGGCAAAAACTGAGCCCAAGGTCAGGCTCGATCTGAATAATCCGATTTTTCAAGAGAACCTGCTTAACCTACAAAAACCCGAGCGTCACGCCGCGCTCGATACGCTCAAGAAAATTTGCCAGTTCACGTGGAGCCAGCTTTACCGCGATCAGGGCCTGAAGTGGGAAAAGATCAGCAGCATTACCCCGCCAAAAGGTGTTGAATCCATCTATTCACTGCGCATTTCACAATCGCGCCGCGCAACGGCCTACCGCGAAGGGGATTTCATTCGGCTGCTGACCATCTCGCCTGATCATGACGCGACATATGGAAAGAAGTGAGACATATTCGCCATGAACCAAATCTCCGCCGTCATGATCGTAAAAAACGGGGCCAAGACCCTGGAAAAGGCGCTCGATAGCCTGCGCGAATTCAGCGATGTGGTGGTGTTTGATAACGGCTCAACCGACGGCAGCCAAGAAATCGCTCGGGGCTTTCCCAATGTGCAGCTGCACGAAGGCCAGTTTGAAGGCTTTGGGCCCACCAAGAACAAGGCGGCCGCCCTGGCCAAGCATGATTGGGTGTTAATTATTGATTCGGATGAAGCGGTGGAAGCGCCGCTAGCCCAGGCCATGCACAGGCAGATACTTGACCCCGCCACGATCTATCTTCTGAACTTCAAAGGTTTTTACAAAGACTATCAAGTGAAGCACTGCGGCTGGAACAACCAGAAAATTCGCAGGCTGTATAACCGAAAGCGCACGCAATTCACACCCAATCATGTGCACGAAAACCTGATCGATACTGGCATGCGCTTGGAAGAGCTAAAAGGCGGCAGCATGCTGCACTACAGCTACCACAGCCTGAGCGACTTTATTGTAAAAGTCGATCGCTACTCCACTTTGTTTGCACAAAGCAACAAGGGCAAAAAACACGCAAGCCCCCTAAAGGCAATTACAAACGGCGTGTATTCCTTCTTTCGCACCTATGTAATCAAGCGTGGCTTTTTAGATGGCTATGTGGGTTTGGTCATTGCGTTTTCGCACATGGCCACCAACTTTTACAAGTACATGAAGCTTTACGAGGCCAACAAGCGGGCTAATGACTAAGCTGCTGATCACCCGCCACGACAAGATTGGCGACTTTGTGCTGGCCCTGCCCTTGTGCAAGGCGATCAAAACCGCACACCCCGAGATTCAGCTCTCGGTGTTGGTTTCGAAAGTGAATTTTGACTTCGCCCGAGAGCTTGATTTTATTGACGACGCAATTCTTTACTGCGAAAACGCTAACGAAACGCTTGCGCAGATCAAGCGGCGCCGGTTTAACGCCAGCATTAGCTGCTTTATCGACACGCAGTTAGGCTGGTTGCTGTGGCGCGCAGGCATTCCAAAACGAATCGCACCCGCCACTAAGTTTGCGCAACTCTTTTTTAATCAACGCGTGACCCAGCGGCGAAGCTTGGTGGAAAAAACCGAGTGGCAGTACAACCTGGATCTGGGGCGAGTGTTGTTTCCGAATGAACCCCTTTCGTTTACACCCCCGTTGATTCAGTTTGAAGACCTAGCGCCAAAAAACCGCGTGGTTTTTCACCCCGGCTTCGGCGGCAGCAGCGATGGCAACCTGCGAGTTGAAGACTACTTGAGACT
>CAYTWR010000037.1:5231-8481 GCA_964442225.1 uncultured Burkholderiaceae bacterium
GTGTTCACCTTTGGGCCTGATGATCAAAAGACCCATGATGAAATCGCATCAAAACTCGACTTTCCCGCAACCCTAATTAAAAGCCGTATGCGCTTAATTGAGTTTTGCAGGTTCATAGCCGAGAGCCGCTTGTTCGTCAGCACCTCCACCGGGCCCATGCACCTGGCAGGCGCGGTAAATACGCCCACCATTTCCTTTTTTGGCGAAAGCCTGTTTGCCAGCAGCAAGCGCTGGGCCACCATTAGTGAACCTGCGCGCCAACACAACTTTATGCTTGGCCAGCACTACCGCCGCGAAACGGTCGATCAAATTGAAACCGAAATGTTGCGCGCACTTACGCAAGGTGGCACGAAGTGACCCCCCCGTTTGAGTGGGACCCGTTTTCTGACCAGCCCAAGGTAATTTTCGATAAGGCGTATAAGCGCCGCATGCGCGCGCGCTACTGGCCAGACTATCTGAAAATGGCCGCTACGGCGGCATTCGCGTTGCCGGCTGCCATGGCCCACATGGCCATGACCAAACAACCGGCACCCATCCGCGATCTGTGCGACCTGGTGGGCATGGGCGTCAACCTTGACAAAGGCCCCAAGCAGTTCGACTTAATTGATGAGCTAGGCATAAAACATGTGCTGGTTCGCATGCCGCTTTGGGATATGAAAAACCTCAACGGCTACCAGGCGTTTGCACAAGAATTTCACAAGCGTGGCAAAACGGTGCTGATCAATGTTCTGCAAGATCGAGAGCACGTTGAAAACCATGAATTACTTGCCAGCGACATGCAACGGGTATTCGAGGCGTTTGGCGATATTAGCCACGAATACCAGATCGGCAATGCGATTAATCGCGTGAAATGGGGCTTTTTTGCAGTGGAAGAGTACTTAGGGTTTTTTCAAACCATTCAGAAATTGCGCAATCAACATTACCCCACATTGCAACTACTTGGCCCAGCGGTTATTGATTTTGAATACCACTTTACCGCCCGCGCACTCTTCAATAACTACAACATTCAGTTCGATCGGCTCTCAGCCTTGCTCTATGTCGATCGCATGGGTGCGCCCGATAACAAACAGTACGGCGCGTTTGATACAACGCGAAAACTCAAGTTGCTTTCCAGCCTAACGGCGCTCTCGCCCAAAGTTCGCAACAAGGGCATGGTCATTACCGAGGTGAACTGGCCAATTAAAGGCACCGCGCCGTACGCACCGACCAGCGAAAAAGAATGCGTAACCGAACAGGCCTACGCCAATTACATGCAGCGATATCTACAAATTGCTGCGCAATGTCCGCAGGTAAGCCGCGTGTACTGGCACCAGCTGATTGCGCCGGGCTATGGCCTGGTGGATTCGCGAGAGGGGTCGTTAAGAAAGTTGTCCGCGTTTGATTGCCTAAGGCAGGCCCTCATGATCCGCTAAATCGGATCCACGACCTTCAAAAACTCAAAGCGCCGAAAATCTTTATCGCGTGTATAGAGCCGCTTCACACCATTGGACTTTAACAATGCAGCCAAATGTGAATCCGGCACTAAGTTACCGCGCGGGTGGTGTTCGCCAGCCAGCTCAACATAGTCAAGCCAAGCGCCCTGAGCTTCGCTGATCAATCGGCAGTGGGGCAGATCAAGCAAAAATTGAACATTGGCCAACGCCTGCGCAGGGCTTAAGGGATTTTTAAAAATCGCCGCGTGTGTAGAAATTCTTAAGTAGGCCATAACCGTTGGCCATGCCAGAAAAAACACTTCGCTTTCTGCTGCACAACGCGCGAGAAAACTCTGCGCCGCTTCGCAATGCGGGCTATCAGAATCGCTGGCGTAGACCAGAATGTTTGCGTCAATCGCAAAGCTCATGGCAGGGGTTTTTCCATTGCATCCCACACCGCAGATTTGTCGGCAATATCGACCTTGGCCCCCATGGCCTGCGCTACCCAGCGAAACGGAGGTTTTTCGGCCGGTTCCCGCACTTTGTAACGATCGGACAAGGCCTGGGCCAAAAGCTCAGAAGCCAGCGCGCCCATGGATTTGCCCTCAAGCGCTTGCAGGCGCTTGAGTTCGGTAAGAACCGGGTCAGAGATATCTAGGGTGGTTCGCATGATGTTTGATGTTTTTATTTAAAGAATCATACATCAAAATGTGGATCGCCACGAGGCTAGCGCCCCCTAAAAACCAAACCCACTTGCAATCCCCTCAAGCCTCCATCATAATAAACCAGTCTTCAGACTAGTTTAAAAAGAAAATGAACACAGAAATCGGCTCTTACGATGCAAAAACCAAACTGCCCGAGCTTTTGCGCGAGGTGCAGGCAGGCCAGCGCTTCACCATTACCCTGCGCGGCAAGCCCGTGGCCGACCTAGTACCCGCAAAAGGGGTGGGCGAAGGCGAGCTCCAAGCTGCCATCGCGGCCATGCAGGCCTATCCAAAAATCAAGGGGGTGCCCGAGCGCGATATTCAAAGCTGGATCGCCGAGGGTCGCCGGTGAGTGTAGTTCTGGACGCCTCGGCTGCGCTTGCCTGGATTTTTGAGCGAACAGACTCTGCGCAGGCTGCCCAAGCAAACCATTTGCTTGCTGATTTGGTAAAGCAACCCGCCTGGGTGCCCAGCCTTTGGTACACCGAAGTGGCAAATGCTTTGCTTACTGCCGAGCGCCGCGGCGTTGTGAAAGAGGCGCAAGTGGTGGATTATTTGGCGCGCCTGTCGCGCCTGCCAATTCAGGCCGATGATTTGACTGTGGCCTGCCGGCAAGAAGCGGTCATCGCCCTGGGTCGGCAGTTACAACTTACCGCCTACGACGCAACCTACCTTGAATTAGCGCTTCGCAATGGGGCGCGCCTGGCCACATTCGATGCGAAGTTAGCCGCCGCAATGCGGGAGGTGGGTGGAGAGGTTTACTTTTCGTAGACCGCTTTTGGGTGGATCGCCACGCCCCAACTCATAACTGGTGCTGCGACCACTGGCCTCTGACTTTCTTAGTACCCCACGCGCCACCAGCTCGGAAATATCGCGCAAGGCCGTGTCCTGAGAACACTTAGCGATCGCCGCCCACTTGCTGCTGGTGAGCTTGCCCTCAAAGCCATCAAGCAGCTTGTTGAGCAATTTGATCTGCCGATCGTTCATCGGCACACCTGCCCAGTGTTGCCAAAAGCACGCCTTTTCCAATACTTGTGCCAGCGTTACCTCGGCCCCCTGAATAGCCCGCAGCAAACACCCCAGAAACCACTCCAGCCAATCGGTGACATCCAGGTCACCTTTTTGGGTAGCTTC
>CAYTWR010000038.1:0-2937 GCA_964442225.1 uncultured Burkholderiaceae bacterium
AGATATCGTACTGCCATAGGCCCTTGTTGATTGGAGCGCTAGATAGTACGAACGCGCTCGAAGGGGATGCATCATCCGCCCTCACAACGCGAACACCCTCTGGATCATTAACTCCAGGCAAGCCGACATTTCCGTCTACCACCTCAATCTTAGTCACGCCCGCTGCTATACCGTCATCAAGGAACAGATAGTCGGCACCATCAGTGGTTAGATCGCTCGAATTGACCGTTCCGCTCAAGTTAGCATTGATTCTCACCCTCGAGTCTTGAGAGCCAACAGCCTGCCCATTGAATGTGGAGCCGCGAAAACTAATCGTCAAAGTGCTATTTGTGGCGTTTCCGTCCTTCGTTAGATCGATTAAACCGCCTAGGTTGTCGAATGTATCGAGCCCCGTAAACTGTGCGTCGCCATAAACCTCGATCGTTCCTCTGTTCTCAATACTTGATGATCCGGTTGAGGTTGCGGAGAAGGCAGCCTTTCCTCCAGTACCAGCAACCGACCAAATCCCTTTGTTGATAAGTTCTGCATTGCCGATCAAATCGGGACCCTCCAAGACTTCGCCTGCAGAGAGTCGCACCGCCCCCCTAACGACACCGCCGGAATCAATAGTCAATGTCGCATCTCGGGTTGCATTGAGATTAATTACAGCTACTTGGCTCAGCGCTCCAGCTTTCTGCGACGCGGTGCCGCCAGCGGCATTAACCCATCCAAAGTCATGGACTAGTCCACCAGACTTCACGGTTACCTGAATATCACGCTTTGAGTCATAGTTCTCTGCGTAAATCGCGGCAGCACCATCACCCTGAATCGTACCGGCATTTTCTACCGAAACCGCTCCTTGGGACTCAATGTAGACACCGTAGAAGCCTGGGCCAGACCCACCGGAGTCAGTCCTTGTTCCCACAATTCGCGCATCTAGCTCGTTCTGGATTACCACGGAATCTGATGAGACAGTACCCAGACCCCTGTGAATCGTAATCGCTGCTGGTACGGCCCTGGGGGTTTCTCTCGAGCCGCTCGAGTAAACATATTCTGGGCCTGAGATAGCTGCCACGCCACCAGAGGCTGTTATGTTGCCCGAGTTAGTAATAGTCACATCATCGCTGATTCCTACAAGAGCAACACCCGCCCCAGCGAAACCCTCAATTCTTCCGCTCCCATTATTGGTGATGGTGACATTTCCGCCAACGGTTGAAGTTTGGTTAATATTCTTCAAATGAATACCAACATCTCCATCGATGAGTCCAGAGTTGGTGATAAGCACAGTTGGCGAAGTAGACGCCCCGGCTATTCCCCCAATATCCGTAAGATGAATACCGGCGAAATCACCAGTGATAACAGCATTAGCTGTGTTGTCAACGCTTACGGATCCAACCTGAGACACACGAATCGCGCTGCCCTGCCCCTCATTCCTCAGCGTCTCAATACGACCATTGCCGGTATTAGTGATCACCAAATCCTTCAATTGTCCAGCAGATGAGATATTCACAGCGTGAGAAGCACTGCCATCGTAAATTGTGCCGTTGTTATTAATCGTGAGCTTCTCTGACGAAGTCGCAAATAAAGAGCCAGAGAGACCGTTCGAGATTGTTGAGAGATTGGTATTAATCGTTGCTGAGTCCGTCGTTCCAGCAGCCCCAACGATTTTCACGTCAACAGACGAAATATTGTTTTTGCCGAGGTCAAAGGTCGTGGAGAGCCCACCTTCTCCCTCCAAAGTCAAGTTTCCCCAACTGTTCAGATCCGTGGCAGTTGTTCCGTCATCAGGGGTTCCAAAACGAACCGTCCAAGCCGTGGTACTCGTGTTAGTGACAATGATGTTTCCTTTCGGATCAGCAGTCGCGGACACATTTCCCGTTGATTTGCTAAAGGAGCCGTCGATTGGACCTTCTCCTGCTGCGAGTGCACCCCGAAAGCTGAGCCCCTCACTGAGCGAAATGTGATGTGGCGCCCATACCGCCGCACTCACTGCGGCAACCGAAGCAACCATCACAGGAGACGCCTTGCGGAACGTTCTGGTCATAAGACCTGTTTTCACAGCCGCACGCATCGTCGCATTCAGCGGATTCAACTCAAACTTCGCTACTTCATTCGATTTCTTGGTACCAAATTTGCGCACGGCTGCTCCTCGCGGTTGGAAAATTAACTCGCGCAGTGTGCAAAAGTCTCAGCCAGGCTGCCATAGATCAAAACTCACCATTTATTACTAACACTAACCACTTGCGTGATTTCGGGTTTGCAAACCGCCACCCCAAGCCATTTCCTGCGGTAAAGTCCCTGCTATCCCTTTTTTGCAGAAAGCAAGCCCTTGGCCTTTTCCCTAGATCGATTTGAGTTTCTTTGCTATTCCCGCCAGCACGAGCCAGCCGCCAAAGGGCTGGTCGCCCTGCTCGAGCTGCTCGATAAGCAATACGGCCAGCTGGGTTCGGGCTTTGAAGCCAAGCCGCTCATCGGCGTTTCGGCGCCAGAAATCGACCAGCATGTGCTCACCCGCATGGCGGGTGCCATTTCCGCCCTTTTTACTGACTCAGCGTTCAGTATTTCAGACGCAGGGTTTCAGCTGCTCATGCCCTACCACCGCTGGCTCTCGACCGTGTTTGCGGCAAGCCCCTACCGCAATGCCGATCATGTGATTCGGTCAATGAACCTGGATGGTTTCGACCCCAAGAACTTTCGGGTCGACCCCAAAAACTATTACAAGTTTTGCCTGCTCTATTCGCCCGAGTCTGAAATTGCCATTGATCTCGACTCCTTGTGGGCCTATGACAAGCCCATTGCTGCTTCGCTTTTTTTAACTTTAATGTCGCCACGCTTTTTGGGCACCGCCATGGCGCACTCCAAGCGCGAGCTGCTGCTGAAATGGCTGCCTTCCAAACTTGTAGAAGTGGAATCGATCGATTCTTTGCCCATTGGAATACTGCACGATGTGTACATGCA
>CAYTWR010000038.1:3037-8262 GCA_964442225.1 uncultured Burkholderiaceae bacterium
ATCACCATGTTTATCAGCAATTTACGAATTGCGCCGGTGCAAATTGCGGCACTGGGTCACCCGGCTACTACGCATTCGCAAAAGATCGACTTCATTAGTGTTGAAGAAGATTTTGTAGGCAGCGAAAGCTGTTTTTCTGAAAAGCTATTAAAGCTGCCTGCGCATGGCCAGCCCTACCGGCCTTCTGCCTCGCTCAAAGACATTGAAATTGCCCAAACCCCGGCAGATATGAATCCCTTACGGGTGGCAGTGGCCGCCACCACCATGAAACTGAACCCCAGGTTTTTAAACGCCTGCGCGCAGATTCAGGCCAAGGCCAGCACACCGTTTGAGTTTCATTTTCTGGTGGGCCAGGCCCAGGGGCTGGTCTACCCGCAGGTGAAAAGCCTGGTGCACCGGTACTTGCCCACGGCGGTGGTGCACCCCCACACGCCCTATTCCAAATACATGAACACCATGGGCGGCTGTTCCTTGTTTTTAAGCCCATTTCCCTTTGGCAATACCAATGGCATTGTCGATGCCATTACTCTGGGCCTGCCGGGCGTAAACCTAAGCGGGCCCGAAGTGTTCGAGCACATTGACCATGGCCTGTTTAACCGCCTGGGCCTGCCCGCCTGGCTCACGACTTTTTCGGTGGAAGACTATGTGTCAGCGGCGGTGCGCTTAATTGACAATGCGGCCGAACGCAATGCACTGCGCCAAGAGCTGCTTGCAAGCAAAGCGGTAGAAAAGCTTTTTGAAGGCGATGCAAGCTGTTTTGGAAAAATGGCCCGCGAACTGATCTAATTTAGCCATGCAAAGAAACTTCACGCTTGCGGTGGTAGAAGACGATAACGATCTTCGCGAAGAGCTCGAATACCACTTCAAAGACCAGGGCTACACCGTGTGGGGCGCGCCCTCGGCCGAAGTGTTCTACCGCTCGCTCGCAGTGCAGCCGGCCGATATTGCCCTTATTGATCTTGGGCTTCCCGGCGAAGATGGGCTCTCCTTAATTCGGCACCTGGCGCCACAAAAACGCATGGCCTTGGTGGTGCTTTCAGCCCGTGGCAGTGTTTCCGAGCGGGTGGAAGGCTTAAAAGCCGGTGCAGATCTTTACTTTGCCAAGCCCTTTAGTTTTCAGGAGCTTGAAATCGCGATTGAGCGGCTGTTAATGCGCCTGCCCTCGCCCAGCGTTTCACCCCTAGCCGATGGGGCCGTGAACGAAAAGGCTGCGCACAGTAAATGGGGCCTGGATTTTGCCAACGCCGAGCTTATAGCCCCAAACCAGCAGCGCATGGCCATAACCAGCCGCGAGCTTGAGTTGCTAGAACTTCTGTTTAAGGCCAATAACGCATTGGTGTCAAAGACCGAGATTATGAATGCCTTAGAGCTGGTCAACGAGGAAGACTGGCAACGTGTCAATGCCATGATTTATCGGCTGCGCCAGAAAACCCAATCGATCCTGGGTGTGCGATTGCCATTGCGTGCAGTTTTTGGCAAAGGCCTGTGTTTTGTGACCCATGATTAAAAGGCTTCTGTGTGGCGTGTTGTTTGGCTTGGCGCTTGCCACAGCGAACGCGCAGACAAGTTCGCTTACAAAACCCTCGGTTGAGCGCCTCTCGTTTGTTGAAGATGCCAGCAAAAGCTTAAAGTTTAGTGACCTACTAAACCCCAATACCGCCTGGCAGGCGCTGCCCTTAAGTGGCTTGGCCAAGGGCTACACACGCTCGGCTTTTTGGGTGCGTGCCGAGCTTTCGCTGCCGAATCACCGCGCCATTTTGACTGCGCTGCCTTCGTTTTTAGATAGTGTGCTGTTTGTGGTGCCTGACACCTTGATAGCATCACAAGACCGAGATCGTTTCAGCAACGCAGAGGTGCCCGGTTGGTTGCAATCCCAGCAAGGCGATTTTTTCTCCCGAGATAACCGAATTCTCGATTGGCGTGGCTTTAGCTTGGATCTGAAGCCTGCCGTGATTGATCCAACGAAATTGCACACGGTTTTTATTCGGATCGAAACTGGCAGCACTTCCTTGGTTCAGGTGCAAGTGTTTGCCGAGCGGGATTTTCAAGCATCGCAAGGCACTGAGCTTTTGGCTTTTGGCACGATTATTGGCAGCGCCTTTGTGTTTTCGCTAATTGGATTTTTCTTTTGGGTGTCGCAGCGCCAAAAACAATTTCGCTACTACCTTTTCTTTGCATTGAGCTGCGCAGTTTGGTACTTATCGGCCAACGGATTTTTGTCTCAATTGGTGCCAATGTTTCCGGTGCCGGTCTCGCATATGGTGGGCTTTAGTGTGTGCACCATGTTTGGGGCGGTGGCCCTGCTCATGGCAAAACTACTCGATGCAAAAAGCACTCTGCCCAGGCTCAACGGTTTTTTAAAGCTCACCGCCTGGCTGCAAATTGGGCTTGCGCCCTTGGCATTTATTGACTGGTATCGCTATATTGCGCAATGGATCAGCCTGATTGGCCTGGCTCAGTGGCTGGTCATGCTGGTCATTATTGCCAAGCTCTTTTCTTATAGAACACGGCTTGGCTTTAATTTGCTCACCATGTACACGGTCTTGATCCTGGTGAACACCTTCATGCTGCTGGGGTTTCTGTTTGGCATTACCCCCGCCAGCATTTCGATTCAAATTCTGCAATTCATTACGTTTTTAGACTTAATGATTCTGCTGCCTATGCTGCTCATTAGCAACGAAGAAGCGAAAAAAGCACTGTTTAATGCGCAAAGCGAGGCAGAGATTGCAGCTCAAAAACTGGCCCTTGAAGAACAAACCCGAGAAGAGCAGCACAAATGGGTACAAATGATTACCCACGAATTAAAAACACCACTTACGATTATCGATGCGGCCCGCCAGTTGCTGGTGCGCAATGTAAAAGACACCGCCAGCGTAGACCGGCTCGATAAAATCTCGCGCGCCACGCAGCGGCTCACAAGCCTGATCGATTCGTTTGTGCTGGAAGACGAGGTGAGCGAGGGCCACAAGCGGTTGAAAAAAAACACGGTGGCGATCGAGGCCTTGGTCTCTACACTCAACACGCTGCTGCCCGATGACACACTTGAGCGGCTCGAGATCCATAACGAAGCAACGGCCGTTTCGTTTCAGGCTGACCGTGATTTGGTGATCATTGCCTTAAGCAATCTTGTTGTGAACGCCGCTCGTCACAGCCCACCAAGCAGCCCTATTGGGCTGCACATCAAATCAACGCTATTGAATGGCCTGCCGGCAATTGAATTTGTTTCCAGCAATCTCGGTGCGCCGATTGCCCCAGCAGACCAAGACCGTTTGTTTCAACGCTATTACCGCTTTGGCGAAAGTGCTGGAATGGGCCTAGGCCTATGGGCCTGTCATGAAATTGCAACCGCCCATGGCGGGCTGTGCGATTACCGGCAAGAGTCGAAAGATACGAGCCTATCGAAACATTTCTTTAGGCTCGTATTTCCTGCCAATTAACGATTTATTTCTTGCCGGCAATAATTGAGTTCACGCCCTCGCGAAAACCCTTCATGGGTACACTAAATTCCACCAACGCGCCGGCCTGATTCACAAACTTAACGGGTACATCGCTTCGTTTGCCAACGGTTTCCACCAAGTCGGCTTCCATTTTGAAGCGCACTTCGCAGTTCTGGCCGTTACAGGCCCGAAATGGCACTTGGGTAGGCTGCTCTTTTGAAAGCGAAAGTGTAAGGCCCGGGGGTAGCGTAACCCCAGCAGGAATCAAAATAACCGACGCCGCGCTTTTGTCTTCCAGCACCTGAACACGCCACCGCATGATGGGCTTTTTGTCTGCCGAATTGGCAAGCGAGGCCTGCAAGAAACAGGTTGCTGCTGACACTTTGGCAGTTTCACAAATACGGGTCCAGTTATCGAATCGCTTGGTCACCGGGTTGGCAATCGGGGCAGGTTCGGGCGCCGCCGCGACTGCAGCAGGAGCCGTTGGCGCTGGAGCCACTTGCTCAACCGGAGCGGGTGCAGGTGTTGCCGCAGGCGTGGGAGCAGGCACTGCTGCCGGTGCCGACCGTGCAGTTTTTCCAGCGACCTTTAACGAGCCGCCCGGAATGCGCAAATACCATTGACCATCCACGACTGAGGCCTGCAAAGTGTCAGTGGTTTTGCCGGGCCTTGCGCCACCCCAAGAGCGCTCCACTTTGACATTGACGCGATCGCCGCCTGCAGGCTGAATCCCCAAGACCCTGACCTTTACGGTTGCGGGCCGTTGACCAGCGTAAAAATCCCTGGCGGTGTCGCGCTCTTCCGGGTGAAACACCGAAGCCAGTGCATTGATATCGGCCCGGTTACGAGCCTCATTCCAATCAGTCACCAGCTTTTCAATGGCAGTCTGCCGATCAGCCGCCTCGGGCTGCCCTTGGGCCTGAGCAGCAAGGGGGGCGCCAAGCGCCAAAAGGGTCGCCAACAAACAAAGCGCGCGTTGAACCATGATCACAATCCTTTTTCTAACAACTTGTTTCGCTACAATCGGAAGTTACCGAGAAAATACCCGAAAAAGCCTATGTCTGCGTTGAAATTTCAGTCTTTAAAGCCCTTAACGGCGACCTTAGCTGCTCTAACGCTTGTGCTGGCATTGACCGGTTGCGCTGGAAACCTGGCTCGCGACCCTACCCTGGGCTGGACAGCCGATCAATTGTACGCAGATGCCAAAGACGAAATGTCTTCGGGCAACTGGGCCCAGGCCATTACCGTGCTTGAAAAACTCGAGTCTCGCTACCCCTTTGGCCGCTATGCCCAGCAAGCCCAGATCGACACGGCCTATGCGCGCTGGAAAGAAGGTGAACCTGCGTTGGCGCTGGCTGCGATTGATCGGTTTATCAAGCTTTATCCCAACCACGAAAATATTGACTATGTGTTGTATCTCAAGGGCTTGATCAACTTTAACGATCGCTCAAGCCTGTTTACCCGCTACACCGGCGAGGATCTTGCCGAGCGCGACCCCAAGGCTGCCCGCGAAGCTTTTGATACTTTTAAAGAATTAGTCACGCGTTTTCCTGAAAGCAAATATGCGAGCGATGCTTCTGCCCGCATGCGCTATTTGTTAGACACGCTGGCCAGCAACGATGTGCATGTAGCCCGCTATTACCTGCGCCGTGGTGCGGTGCTGGCGGCAGTGAATCGTGCTCAGGCGGTGGTTAAGCAATACCAGGACACCCCCGCGATTGAAGAAGCTCTGGCCATCATGATGGTGGGTTACAAGCAGTTGGGCTTGGAAGACTTAAGCAACGATGC
>CAYTWR010000039.1:0-2423 GCA_964442225.1 uncultured Burkholderiaceae bacterium
TGGCAATCAGCGAGCCGCGTCATTGCGAGCCCGCGATAGCGGGCGTGGCAATCCATGCTTGATAATTTCTAACAATGTTTTAGAGTCCTCCGCGCTTAAGCACGCCATTAACTCGCGTGCCAAAACCGTCACTGATCCTCTCGCCATCACTTTCGACCCCTCACTATCCCTAAAAGATCAAGTCATTACAGGTTTGGCGCGCATTGCCGCAGGTTTTCCAATCGTGGGCACCACATCGGGTTCCACTGGCATGGCAAAAAAATACCAACGCTCTCAAGCCTCGTGGCGTGCAAGTTTTGAAGCCGACCAACAAGAATTTGGGTTAAACAATCACGATGTGATTATTGCGCCCGGAAGCCTGCAGCACTCGCTGTTTTCTTATGCGCTGTGTCATGGTCTGCATATTGGCGCAACGGTTGTGTTGAGTGAACCTTTTCGGCCTGATCGGGTGCTGGGCCAAATTGAGCAACACCGCGGCAGTGTGCTTTACGGTGTTCCCACACAGCTCAAACTGATTGCGCAACAAGCCAAAGGCAAGATATTTCCCAGTGTGCGTTGGGTGTTGTCTTCGGGTGCGAGATGGTTTTCAGAAATTCTGCCGCAACTAAAACAGATTTTTCCAAATGCAAGCATCGCCGAGTTTTACGGCGCTTCGGAATTGAGTTTCGTTTCGCTTGCCTTGCACACCAATGATCCGAGTCTTCCACAGGGCTCGGTGGGAAGGCCATTTCATGGCACGCGAATTCGCATTGAACCCACAGGCTCGGGACAAGGGAAAATCTGGGTGCATTCGCAAGGGCTCTTTGATTCTTATATTGGCACTGCGCCTGCAGATTTTTCTGAGCAATTCGACAGTGCAGGAAAACGCTGGCTCTCGGTGGGTGATCTGGGTTGGGTCGATGCGCAAGGCTATTTGTTTTTAAGCGGGCGAGAGAGCCGCAAGTTGGTGGTGAGCGGAAAAAATCTCTACCCCGAAGAAGTTGAGCAGCTTTTATTAGGTCACCCGCAAGTCACCGAGGCGGCGTTGCTGGGCGCACCCGATGCTCTTCGTGGTGAGCGCTTGATCGCGGCACTGCAACTTACCGAGGGCGCGCCGCTAACAACTGCAGAGCTGATCGCATTTTTAAAACCTCTAGTAGAAGACTTTAAGCTGCCGCGCCACTATGTCACGATCAACAATTGGCCACGCACGGCAACGGGCAAGACCGATTTTGCAGCGCTGCAAGCGCTGGTGCAGGCGGCCGCATGAGTGCCTATATTGTTGCTGCTGCGCGCAGCGTAATTGCGCCCAAAGGCGGTTTGCATGCGCATACCTCACTGCATGCCATGGGCGCACCTGCCTTACTGGCGGCCTGGAAGGCAAGGCACGCCGCCAGCAAGCAAAGCCATTTTCCGCAAGAACCTGATCTTGTAATTCTGGGCAATGCGTTGGCCGCAGGTGGCAACCCAGCGCGTGTGTGCAGTCTGGCTGTGTTTTCAGAATCGGTTCCTGCGCTATCGATCGACACACAATGTTGTGCGGGGATTGATGCTATTGCCCTGGCGAGTCATGCCATTAATGCAGGCAATGCGCACGCTGTGATTGCAGGCGGTGTTGAGAGCTTTAGCCAAGCGCCCTTGCGAGCCCGCGCCGCAAAACAAGGTGTTCAGTTTTATGAGCAAGCGCAGTTCGCGCCATGGCCGCAGCGTGACCCGAATGTGTTGACCGCTGCCCAAGCATTTGCAGAAGCTCACAAAATATCGCGGCCCGAGCAAGAGGCTTATGCCATTGAAAGTCACGCAAAAGCCTTGCGTTTTGCGGCGGCAGCACGTGTGCTCACAGACTCTTACACACGGGCATTAACGCAGCGGGCTTGCGCGCGTTTTGCGCCTCTGGTTCGCAACAATGCGTGCTCAATTACTGCGGCAACCGTTGCGCCTCAGGCTGATGGGGCGGCGGCCCTCTTGGTGGTTGATCGGCAACTGGCACGAAATTTTCCGTTTTTTGCGCAGATCATTGCGCATGTGCAAAGCGGCTGTGATCCTACCCAGCCTGCTCTGGCTGGTGTGATCGCGGCAAAAAAACTATTGGGGCGGTTGTCTAAAAAAGATCGCCAGCGCATTCGGTGCGTGGAAGTCATGGAGTCGTTCGCCGCGCAGGCGATTCATACCCAGCGCGAATTGGGTTTTGATTCAAAGTGCGTGAATGCCCATGGCGGCATGTTGGCTATGGGCCACCCGATAGGGGCATCTGGCGCGGTGCTGGTGGGCAATTTGTTTTACAGGCTCATGAATGAGCCTGTCGGCAGCTTGGGCTTGGCCGTAATTCCAGCCGCTGGCGGCCTTGGCTCGGCCTTGTTGATTCGGAGGTAGATCGCCACGTCGGCTCCGCCTCCTCGCGATGACATTACTGCGTCATTGCGAGCCCCTCCCGTCGCCCCGAC
>CAYTWR010000039.1:2523-4772 GCA_964442225.1 uncultured Burkholderiaceae bacterium
GTCGGGGTGACGGGAGGGGGCGTGGCAATCCACTGTGGTTGAATCTCACCTATGTACACGCTTTCCGACTTTGATTTTCAGCTGCCGCCCGAGCTCATTGCGCAGCAGCCTGCTAAAGAGCGGGCAGCGAGCCGCTTGCTTGTAGTGCGCTTTCGCGAGACACCTAAGCCGTTGATCGAAGACAAACAGTTCGCCGATTTGCTTTCACTCTTAAACCCTGGCGATGTGTTGGTGTTTAACAATTCCAAAGTCATTCCGGCGCGCTTGCATGGTCAAAAAGAATCAGGCGGCAAAGTGGAAGTGTTGGTTGAGCGCATTGTGAATGCGCATGAAGCCGTTGCGCTGTTGCGTGTAAGTAAAAAACCGGCGTCAGGCAGCAAGATTGTGGTGGACTCTCTCGTGATCGAAGTGCTTGGCCGGGATTCTGAATACGAGGATCGTTTTCGTTTGAAGTTTTCTGTGCCAGTGTTGCAGGCACTTTACATGCATGGCGAGGTGCCGCTTCCACCCTACATTACCCATACGCCTACTGAACAAGATACGCAACGCTACCAAACGGTTTATGCAAAAACCCCGGGCTCGGTGGCGGCGCCCACTGCGGGGCTGCATTTTGATGAAGCCATGTTGGCTGCGCTCGATCAAAAGGGCGTGCAACGCGTGTTTGTGACCTTGCATGTGGGCACGGGCACCTTCGCGCCGGTGCGTACTGAAAATCTGGATGAACACCGCATGCATTCGGAATGGTGTGAGGTACCGCAGGAAACTGCGGATGCGGTGAATGCAGCGAAGCGTGAGGGGCGGCGCGTGATTGCGGTGGGCACGACGAGTTTGCGGACACTGGAGTCGGCGTGGATTGCCACGGCACCTTCGGTGCCTCGCAATGACGGGGGGGCGATCCACCCCGGCGCATGGGAGACCAACCTCTTCATCCGCCCTGGCTATCAATTTAAAGTCATCGACGGCCTGCTCACCAACTTCCACTTGCCCAAGTCAACCCTGCTCATGCTGGTTTCCGCGCTGATCGGCTATGACACAATGCGCACAACTTATGCTCACGCCATTGCGCAGCGTTACCGATTTTTTAGCTACGGTGACGCCATGCTCTGCATTTAACTCATGCACTTCGAACTTTTAACTACCGATGGTCTGGCCCGCGCAGGCCGGCTTACCCTGAACCACGGCGTGGTGGAAACACCCATCTTCATGCCGGTGGGCACTTATGGTTCGGTAAAAGCCGTCTCGCCGCACAATTTGGAATCGATCGGTGCGCAGATCGTATTGGGCAACACATTTCATTTGTGGCTGCGCCCGGGCTTGGATGTCATGCGCTTGCACGGCGGCCTGCACTCGTTCATGAATTGGCAAAAGCCGATTCTTACCGACTCGGGCGGCTTTCAGGTGTGGAGCTTAGGCGATCTGCGCAAAATTTCTGAGGAAGGTGTGCGGTTTCAGTCGCCGGTCAATGGCGATAAATTGTTTTTAACGCCTGAAGAATCCATGCGCATTCAAACGGTGTTGAACTCAGACATTGTCATGGTGTTCGATGAATGCACGCCGTACCCATCGACTCGCGAAGATACGGCCCACTCTATGCGGCTTTCATTGCGTTGGGCTAAGCGATCAAAAGAAGAATTTACGCGATTGCAAAACCCCAATGCACTGTTTGGCATTGTTCAGGGCGGCATGATGGAAGACCTGCGCCAGGAATCGTTGCAAGGTTTGATCGATCTCGATTTTCCGGGCTATGCGATTGGCGGGCTTTCCGTGGGTGAGCCCAAAGAAGACATGAATCGCGTGTTGGCCTACACCGCCCCGCGCCTGCCTGCGCACAAGCCGCGTTACCTCATGGGTGTGGGCACACCCGAAGATTTGGTAGAAGGCGTGTCGCAAGGCGTCGATATGTTCGACTGTGTCATGCCCACGCGTAATGCGCGCAATGGCTGGATCTTTACGCGCTATGGCGATTTAAAAATTCGTAACGCACGCTATCGCGATGATCTTGCGCCCATTGATTCAACTTGCGGATGCCCGGCGTGCAACCCCCAGGCCCATGGCGACTCGCGCCCACCGTTTACCCGCAGCTATCTGTATCACTTGCAAAAGGTGCAGGAAATTCTGGGGGCGCAGTTGGCCACGGTGCATAACCTTTACTTTTATCTGGATCTTATGCGTCAGATGCGGGCCGCAATTCGTGAGGGCCGCTTTGCGGCTTGGAAGGAAGGGTTTTACCGCGACCGGGCCAGGGGGGT
>CAYTWR010000039.1:4872-8099 GCA_964442225.1 uncultured Burkholderiaceae bacterium
GCTAACCAAAACCGACCCCTTCAAAAGGAGTTCACCCCGTGTTGATCAGTCCCGCATATGCACAAGCCGCCGCCGGTGGCGAGGCTTCTGTCATGAGCTTTTTGCCGCTCATTTTGATGTTTGTGGTGCTGTACTTTTTAATGATTCGCCCACAAATGAAACGCGCTAAAGAACACAAGGCCATGATCGCTGCGCTCAACAAAGGCGATGAAGTGGTCACCGCAGGCGGCGTGGTGGGCAAGATCACTGAAGTGACCGATTCTTATGTCACCGTTGATATTGGCAGCGAAACCCCCGTGCCCATTTATGTGCAAAAGCAGGCCGTGCAGACCTTGCTGCCCAAGGGAACGATCAAGGGTATT
Source organism: uncultured Burkholderiaceae bacterium (assembly GCA_964442225.1). Taxonomy (GTDB): domain Bacteria; phylum Pseudomonadota; class Gammaproteobacteria; order Burkholderiales; family Burkholderiaceae_A; genus Lacustribacter. The sequence goes on from CAYTWR010000039.1 coordinate 5,235, forward strand.
TAAGGATTTCGTTTGAATAAGCTTCCCATTTGGCGCGGTGCGGTCATGTTGATCGCGCTGCTCTTGGGCCTGATCTACAGCCTGCCCAATTTTTTTGGCGAGGCGCCTGCGGTGCAGGTCTCGAGCGCCAAGGCCACCATTCGGGTGGACCAGGAAATTGCCCAGCGTGTTGATCGTGCCTTGCAAACCGCAGGTCTGCCCGCCGACAGTGTGCGGCTCGAAGGCGCAAGCGTTCGGGTGCGTTTTGAAGACACCGACACGCAGATCAAAGCGCGCGATGCCATTGAAAAAGCGCTCAATGCCGATCCGACCGATCCGCGCTATATCGTTGCCTTAAACCTGATTTCTAGCTCACCCGATTGGCTCACCAGCTTGCGGGCGCTGCCCATGTATTTGGGCCTGGATCTTCGCGGTGGCGTGCACTTTCTGTTGCAAGTCGATACGCCTGCTGCGCTTTCCAAGCGCATGGATTCCTTGGTGGGCGATGTGCGCACCTTGCTGCGCGACCGTAACCTGCGTCATGCTGGTGTGACTCGCACGAGCGCCGGCCTGGAAGTGCGTTTTCGCGAAGCCGAGATTCGCGCACGATCGCGCGACATTCTTACGAATCAATTGCCCGATCTGAATTGGGTCGAAGTGTCCATTGGTGGTGATCTGGCCTTGGTGGGCACATTTAAGCCCGAGGCCGAAAAGCGTGTACGCGACTTTGCAGTGAAACAAAACATCACCACGCTCTCTAACCGTGTGAACGAATTGGGCGTGGCTGAGCCCGTAATTCAGCAGCAAGGCGCCGAGCGCATTGTGGTGCAGCTGCCAGGCGTGCAAGACACCGCCAAGGCCAAAGACATTTTGGGCAGAACGGCCACGCTGGAAATTCGCATGGTCGACGACAGCCTTGAGGCCTTAAACGCCTTGGCTTCTGGCCGCGTGCCCGCAGGCTTGGAAGTGTTTGAAGAGCGCGGCAGCGGCCCAATTTTGTTGCGTCGTGAAGTGGTGCTCACCGGCGATAGCCTGACCGATGCGCAAGCCGGTTTTGATTCGCAAAACCCGGGCGAGCCTGCTGTTCACTTAACACTTGATTCAAAAGGCGCTCGCGTGTTTCGCGATATCACCCGCGACAACATTGGCAAGCGCATGGCAATTTTGTTGGTCGAAAAAGGCAAGGGCGAAGTGGTGACCGCCCCCGTGATTCGTTCAGAAATACCGGGCGGTCGCGTGCAGATTTCGGGCCGCATGACCACGATGGAAGCCGCCGACACAGCGCTGCTTTTGCGTGCTGGCTCATTGGCCGCGCCCATGGAAATCATTGAAGAGCGCACCATTGGCCCAAGCCTGGGCGCTGACAATATTCAAAAAGGGTTTAACTCCACGCTTTACGGCTTTATTGCCGTGTCCTTGTTCATGGTGTCGTACTACCTGCTGTTTGGCGCTTTTTCGGTCGTTGCGTTAACCGTGAATCTGGTCTTGCTGTTTGCCTTGCTGTCGTTGTTGCAAGCCACGCTCACATTGCCAGGAATTGCGGCGATTGCATTGACCTTGGGCATGGCCATTGATGCCAACGTGCTCATTAACGAACGTGTGCGCGAAGAGCTTCGGGCGGGCCTAAGCCCACAAGCGGCGATCACTCAGGGCTATGAGCGCGCCTGGGCCACGATTTTAGATTCAAACATTACAACGCTGATTGCGGGTGTGGCCTTGTTGGTCTTTGGTTCAGGCCCCGTGCGTGGGTTTGCGGTGGTGCATTGCTTGGGCATTTTGACATCGATTTTTTCCGCAGTGTTTTTCTCGCGCGGCCTAGTCAACCTTTGGTACGGCGGCAAGAAAAAACTTGCCACGCTGTCGATCGGTTAAGGGGAAGGGTCTATGGAATTTTTCCGGATTAAAAAAGACATTCCCTTTATGCGCCATGCGCTGGTGTTCAATGTCATTTCAATCATCACTTTTATTGCAGCGGTAATTTTCATTGCAGTGCGTGGTCTGCATTTTTCAATTGAGTTCACCGGTGGCACGGTCATGGAAGTGTCCTACCCCCAGGCGGCACCGATTAATCAGGTGCGCTCGGTGGTCGAAGGCTTGGGCTATGGCGATGCGCAAGTGCAAAACTTTGGCACCTCGCGCGATTTGCTGATTCGTTTGCCTTTGCGGGGTGGTCAGGCCGGCGGCGGTGAAGAGGCGGCTACGCAAGCCAGCAGCGCCCAAAGCGATAAGGTCATGGCCGCATTGAAAACCGCCACACCCGGCGTTGAGTTGCGGCGTGTGGAATTTGTGGGTCCCCAGGTGGGCCAAGAGCTGGCAACCGATGGCGCTTTGGCCCTGCTGTTTGTGATCGTGGGCATCATGATTTACTTGGCGGTTCGCTTTGAATGGAAGTTTGCGGTGGCCGCAATCATTGCGAACCTGCACGATGTGGTGATTATTCTGGGCTTTTTTGCTGCGTTTCAGTGGGAGTTTTCGCTCTCGGTGTTGGCGGCCACGCTTGCGGTGCTGGGTTATTCAGTCAATGAGTCGGTGGTGGTGGCTGACCGTATTCGTGAAAACTTTCGCAAAATGCGCAAAGCCTCGGTGCACGAGGTAATCGATAACGCCATTACCCGCACTATGAGCCGCACCGTGATTACCCACGGCACCACCGAAGCCATGGTGCTGTCGATGTTGATCTTTGGTGGCCCGGTGCTGTTTTACTTTGCCCTGGCGCTCACCATTGGCATTGTGTTTGGCATTTACTCGTCGATTTTTGTCATGGCACCCATTACCACTTGGCTGGGTATTAAGCGCGAAGATTTGGTCAAGCCGGTGAAGAAGAAGGATGACGAGCCGGAGGTTTATACGCCGTAGTAACCCGTTAGGCCCGTGGGGATCGCCACG
>CAYTWR010000040.1:0-8059 GCA_964442225.1 uncultured Burkholderiaceae bacterium
TCGCCATGGAGGGCAAAGAGGAGTTCTTGACGGCAGGTGGCGAACACTATCGCTACATTGCCTGCCTTAATGACGATGGTGATGCGATCACGGCATTCACCGATTTGATTCAAATGCACCTGACCGGGTGGCCTGTTTTAAAGCAGGATGCACCAGAGCAGGGCGAACTCGAGCTGCAGCGTGCAAGGGCTCTTGAGCTGGGCGCGTTGAAGTAGGCAACGCAGTGTCTTTCTCAGCATTAGCTGTTCGCGGTATGGCAGTAGCACCGCATTCTTTGGCCGCAGAATCTGCAGTCGATGTTCTGCGCGAAGGGGGCAACGCTCTGGAGGCCATGGTGGCGGCTGCTGCAACGATTGCGGTGGTGTATCCGCACATGAACTCCATTGGCGGCGATAGTTTTTGGGTCATTAACGGACCTAACGACCAGGCTGGCGGCATTGATTCGAGCGGAGCAGCAGCTGCGCAAGCCACGATTGATTGGTATGCCAAGCAAGGCATTACTGAGAAAATCCCGTTTCGTGGCGGCATTGCGGCGCTCACCGTTGCGGGAACAATTTCCGGCTGGGGTCAGGCCCATGCGCTGTCGCGTTCTGCGCTGGGCGGAAGGCTTCCCTTGTCGCGCCTGCTGTCCGATGCGGTTTATTTTGCCGAGCAAGGTATTCCCGTGACCGATAGCCAGGCGGCGAGCACGCAGGCCAAGCTTGAAGAACTCAAGCATCAGCCGGGATTTGCGCAAACATTTTTAGTCGATGGCAAGGCCCCAGTGCCGGGTGCGCGATTTAAACAAGAGCGGCTTGCGAAGACCCTTGCACGCATTGGCAAAGAAGGCACCGAGAGTTTTTATCGCGGCAAGCTTTCTAAAGTGATTGCAAAGGAACTCGCCGCAGTGGGTAGCCCGATCGCTGCGGCTGATCTGAACCGGCATCAGGCTGCCTTAGTCGACCCGCTGACCACGCGGGTTTCGACACAGTCTGCACGGCACAAGGGCAGTGCCCAGTTGTTCAATATGGTGCCCCCATCGCAGGGCGTGGTGTCACTGATGATTCTCGGAATCATGGATCGCCTAAAAGGCCTGGGCTTGGATCCCGAAGGGCCGGATTTCATTCACGCCCAGGTGGAGGCAACCAAGCTTGCATTCAGGGTTCGCGACCAGAACTTGACCGATCGTGCCTTTATGAAGCAGTCGGCGAGCGCATTTTTAGAGCCTGCCTTTCTTGATCAGTTGGCAAAGCAAGTCAGCATGCAAAAGGCTGCGCCGTGGGGTGCAAAGGCACTGCCGGGCGATACCATTTGGATGGGCGTAATCGATCGCAACGGCCTGTCGGTGTCGTTTATTCAAAGCATTTACCATGAGTTTGGATCGGGTGTTGTGCTGCCTGAAACGGGCATTAACTGGCAAAACCGTGGCTGTGGCTTTTCATTGAACCCCGCGCACATTAATTGCTTGCAACCGTTTAAGAAAACTTTTCATACTTTGAATGCCGGCATGGCTCAGCTATCGAGCGGCGCGTCGATGGTCTACGGCACCATGGGTGGCGATGGCCAGCCACAGACCCAAGCCACCATTTTCAGCCGTGCCATGCAGTTCGGGGATCACCCACAGATGGCCATTGAGCGGCCGCGTTGGCTGTTGGGCAGAACCTGGGGCGTGCCTTCCGACACACTAAAGCTCGAATCACGGTTTTCTGACTCAGTCTTCAAGGCGCTGCGCGCGCGTGGCCACGAGGTGGAAACCTTGGGCGCCTGGGATGAATCGGTGGGCCATGCGGGCATGATCATTCGCCATGCCAATGGCCTGTTAGAAGGCGGTTACGACCCGCGATCCAACGGCGCAGCGATTGGCTTTTGAATGGTGTCAGGCACCGGGCTCGGTGCCTGACACCATTGTTAGCGCAAGTTCTTCAGGCGACAGAGGATCGGCAGTCCGAAGTTGCTGCTCCAGCACTTCGAGCGTAGCGTCTGAGGCATCGGTTTGTTGAGCCTGCCGGCTCAAAATTCTTTCACGACAGGTCTCGGGCGCAACGGCCATATCTCGGATCCGAACCGGAACTTCTCGGCTCTTTGCGAGTTTTATGAATTTTTCGCGCAGGCCTCGCTTTAAAAACGTTGCATCAACAATGACCTTGAATCCAGCACTTAGAAGGCGTTCGGTGATGTCGTAGAGCCGATCAAAGGTTTGTTCAGTGGCCAATTCCTGATACATCCCAGCGTGCACAGCCGATTGGGTGCGTACGGTACTTTTTAAACCGAAAAGCCGCTTGCGTTCCACATCGGAACGAAGTCGAATGGCCCCTTCGCTTTGAAGCAAGCGTTGCGACTCAAAGGTTTTGCCGCTGCCAGAAAACCCGTGCATCAGTGTCAATGTTGGGTTCTGTAAGTGTGTAAAGTGCTCTGCCAGCACAAGATACTTTTCCACATCGGCGGGCTTGTTTTGATGCATGCTGATCTTGGCGCGAACCAAGGCACGATAGCTCGCATAGAACATCAAGCTTTTCAGGCCGTCATAGTCGCCGGTGTGTTCCAGCCATCGATTTAAAAACCGCCAGGCCATTGTAGCCTGGCCTTTGGCATGCAGATCCATAAACAGAAACGCGATTTCATTGATCACATCAATGCAACGCAAGGTGTCGCTAAATTCAATGCAATCAAAAATGATGGGTTTGTCGTTTCCCCAGGCAATGTTTCCAAGGTGCAAATCACCATGGCAGTCTTTGACTGCGCCGTTTACTTGGCGTTGCTCAAAAAATGGTTTAAGTTTTTCGAGCGTTTGTTTATTCCAGTCGTCAAGCCGGGCAATTCGTGGGTCGTTCGGCCATTGCGCCTTTAAGTCGCCAAGGTTTTCGTTGGCAATGCGCGCGATTTCGGCGGGCGAGCTAAAGGGGGTTGGCGCAGCAATCGGCTTTTCGTACTCATGAAAACTCGCAATTGCATCGGCAATCGCGTCGATTTGTCTCGGCTGAATTTCACCGGCCTGATCAAGCGTTCCCGAAGCGTTGAAGGCATGCATTTTGACTGCCCAGTCCACGATTTCTGCGCAATCGAATGGGCTAACAGGGTCGATTGACCATAACCCCTTGGTTGGGCAATACAGGATCGGCACCACACCTTGATAAATTTCTGGGGCCAATCGTTGATTGAGCCGAACTTCCTCTTCGCAAAAGTGTTTTCGTTGCGCCAGGGCTCGAAAGTCCACAAATGAAAACTTCACCGGCTTTTTGATTTTGTAGGCGGTGCTCGGCGTGATCAGTACCCAGGAAATGTGGGTCTCAATTAACCGTACACCCTGGGCAGGGTCCTGATCTTTTAAGGAGCGTATCAGCGCTGGAATATCAAGGGTGTCAGGCACGGCATGCACGGTGTCAGACACCTAGTGAAGCGGGTTTTCGCACTTGAGTTCCGGGAAGCGGCTGAAATCACGGTCGGCAGTCCAGAGCACACTGATGCCGTGAGACAGGCAGATCGCCGCGATCCGTGCGTCATGCACTTGTGCACCGGTTATTTTTCGTGAATGCACTAACTGCTTTAAAAAAATCCAGTGGGACTCGGCTTCATTAAGAAGGATCAGGTTTGGTGCTTTTAGCCAAGCGTCGATTGTGTCCAGCGCGATGTGCGGCGGGGTGGGTGGGGCGTAAATTCGTGGGTGGGTAACGATTGCAAAGAATTCGTGCAAGCAAGGCCATGCAATTGCCCAAGTCGTTTTAGATTGGGCCAGCGACTTAATTCGTGCGCTCGCTTGCTCGTGAAATGGCGAGTCGATTCGATGTGCGTAGACCAAAAGATTGGTGTCAACCGCGATCATCCGCCGTGCCCTTGATAGGCAAGCTCGCGAATTTTCTCCCAGCCGGCCCCCTGGGCTTGCGGTTGGAGTCCCGTTCCGCCAAAAGTGACCTGCTTCAAACAAAAAGGTTTTTTTTGAGTCTCTTTATCCTCAAGCACCTTGCGCAGGCCGTCTTCAACAAGTGCTTTGAGAGTGGTATTTTCTGAAGAGGCTACTTTCTTGGCACGAAGAAGCAGCGGGTCCGAAATTTCGATGGTGGTCTTCATGTTGTTTTATGTTCTTTAATATATGGGTGCCCATATTGTAGTTATTTAAGTCGTCGAAACCAAGGTGTCAGGCACCGCACCGGGTGCCTGACACCTCTCGCAGCCAAGCGTCGCCGCCCAGGACGTTGCCGCTACGGGCTTTCCAAACGCTGGGTTCGTGGATTCCGGCGGCGACAAATTCCTGGTAGCGGGCGCGGGCCTGAACTGGGTCACTAGAAAAAAACCCAAGGGTCCACTCGGTGCAAAGCCAGATTGGCGCGGTTCTCGCGCCGATCGTGGCTTGGTAAGAGCTCCAGAACCAGTCACCGGCATTGGCAGCCAGACCTGCGCGCACCGGGTTGAGCACGACATAGCGCGCGAGCTCGAGCAGATAGCCCTCTTTTTGCACCAACACGGCGTGATAGCGCCCTTGAAACACATGACCAACGCGATCGTGGGATTTGTTGAATTTTCGAGTGAAGTTTCCGTTTAACCATGCCATGCCTTGTGACAAATTTGGCTCCTTGGTCTCGACCACAATGTGGAAGTGGTTGGTCATTTGGCACCAGGCGTGGCATGTCCACTCAAAGTTTTTGCATGCGTCTGCGAAAAGGCGAATCCAGAGTCGGCGATCGCGGTCGTCTGTGTAAATGTTTTCTTTGCGGTTTCCGCGTGAGGTGACGTGATGCAACGCGCCCGGGAATTGAATTCGATGTGGTCTGCCCATGCCGAGATGCTAGAGCTGGGTCGGGCGTTGCGCTATTAGCCTTTTGGATGAGTCGAGTGGTTAAACTAGCTTGGTGTCAGGCACCTTATTGGTGCCTGACACCAAGCTGCGGTGTCAGACACCTAGTTAAAGAAGTCCTTGACTTTATCCATCCAGCTCTTGGATTGCGGGTTATGGCGCTCGCCACCCTCTTCAATTGAGGCTTCAAACTCACGCAAAAGCTTGCGCTGCTTGTCGTTGAGTTTCACCGGGGTTTCGATCAGCACATGGCAATACAGATCGCCCGTCATTCCTGATCGAACATTTTTAATGCCCTTGCCACGCAGACGGAATGTCTTGCCGCTCTGGGTTCCTTCGGGCATCTCGAAACTGGCACGCCCGCCAAGCGTTGGCACATCCACATTGCCCCCCAACGCGGCTCGGGCAAAACTCACCGGCACTTCACAGTGCAGGTCATCGCCGTCGCGTGAAAACACGCGGTGGGGCTTGATGCTAATTTCGACATACAAATCGCCGGAAGGGCCTCCGTTGACACCGGGCTCGCCATTGCCGGCAGAGCGAATACGCATGCCGTCATCAATGCCCGCAGGAATCTTGACTTCCAGGGTTTTCTGCTTGCGGATGCGGCCTTCGCCTCGACAAGAAGGACACGGGTCTTTAATGGTTTTGCCTGCGCCATGACACGAGGGGCAGGTTTGTTGAATCGAAAAGAAGCCTTGCTGCATGCGTACCTGCCCTTGGCCGCCGCAGGTCTTGCAAGTCTCGGGCTGTGTTCCCGGCTTAGCCCCAGAACCATCACAGGTGCCGCACTTTTCCCAGGTGGGCACCTTGATTTCGGTGGTCATGCCATTGGCCGCTTCCTCAAGCGTGATCTCCATGGAATAACGAAGATCAGAACCGCGATACACCTGGCTGCGGCCACCACGCCCGCCAGCAGCCGCTCCAAAAATGTCGCCAAAAATGTCGCCAAACGCATCTGCAAAACCGCCAAAGCCTTGAGCGCCCGCACCACCGCCAAAGCCGCCTGCGTTGGGGTCAACGCCTGCATGGCCAAAGCGGTCATAGGCCGCACGCTTTTCGGCGTCAGACAGCATTTCATAAGCCTCTTTGGCCTCTTTGAATTTTTCCTCAGCGGCTTTATCACCCGGATTTCGGTCCGGGTGATATTTCATTGCAAGCTTGCGATAGGCCTTCTTGAGATCATCGTCAGAAGCATTCTTCGCAACGCCAAGCACTTCATAGTAATCACGCTTGGACATTAGTCACGCTTCACTTCCTTGAAGTCGGCGTCAACGACATCGTCTTCTTTCGAGGCGCCAGTGCCTCCGGTGCCAGTGCCGGCACTGGCACCGGTACCTGCAGCAGCAGCCTGTGCTTCTGCATACACCTTCTCGCCAAGTTTTTGCGAAGCCTTCATGAGGTTTTCGGTCTTGGCCTCGATCTGCGCCTTGTCCTCGCCTTTAAGTGCTGCTTCCGCTTCTTTAATGGCTTCTTCGATCTTTGCTTTTTCATCGGCATCGACCTTATCGCCATGCTCTTCAAGCGATTTCTTTACCGAGTGCACCATGGCTTCGCCAGCATTGCGGGCTTGAACCAGCTCGACCCGCTTTTTATCTTCTTCGGCGTTGGCCTCAGCGTCTTTCACCATTTTCTGAATTTCATCATCGGTCAAGCCCGAGTTCGCCTTGATGGTGATCTTGTTCTCTTTGCCTGTTGCTTTATCTTTCGCCGACACATGCAAAATGCCGTTGGCATCAATATCAAATGTCACTTCAATTTGGGGTGTGCCGCGGGCTGCAGGCGGAATGCCTTCCAGATTAAATTCGCCCAAGAGCTTGTTGGCATTGGCCACCTCGCGCTCGCCTTGAAACACCTTAATGGTTACCGCGGGCTGATTGTCATCCGCCGTGGAAAACACTTGCGAGAACTTGGTGGGAATGGTGGTGTTTTTGTGAATCATCTTGGTCATGACGCCGCCCAGGGTTTCAATGCCCAAGGAAAGCGGAGTGACATCCAACAGCAACACATCTTTGCGATCGCCCGCCAGCACCGAGCCCTGCACGGCCGCGCCAACGGCCACCGCCTCATCGGGGTTGACATCTTTACGGGGCTCTTTACCAAAGAAGGCCTTCACAGCATCCTGTACCTTGGGCATGCGGGTCATGCCGCCCACCAGAATCACATCATCGATTTGTGAGGCAGAAAGGCCTGCGTCTTTCAGTGCAATCTTGCACGGCTCAATGGTGCGCTGAATAAGATCATCGACCAGGCTTTCAAGCTTGGCGCGCGTGATCTTAAAGGTCAGATGCACCGGGGCGCCGTTGGCCATGGCAATGTAGGGCTCGTTGAGCTCGGTTTGCTGGCTTGAAGACAGCTCGATCTTGGCGCGTTCAGCCGCTGCCTTGATTCGCTGCAAGGCGATCGGGTCTTTGGAAAGATCAACGCCAGATTGCTTTTTAAAGTCTTCAATAATGTGATCAATGATGCGCTGGTCAAAGTCTTCACCGCCCAAGAAAGTATCGCCGTTGGTGGAGAGCACTTCGAACTGTTTTTCGCCATCGACATCGGCAATTTCAATGATCGACACATCGAATGTGCCGCCGCCCAAGTCGTAGACGGCGATCTTGCGGTCTTTGCCTGCGGCTTTGTCCAGGCCAAACGCCAATGCTGCGGCCGTGGGCTCGTTAATGATTCGCTTAACTTCAAGGCCCGCAATGCGGCCTGCATCTTTCGTGGCCTGACGCTGCGCATCGTTAAAGTAGGCAGGCACGGTGATCACGGCCTCGGTGACTTCTTCGCCGAGATAATCTTCGGCAGTTTTTTTCATTTTGCGCAGCACTTCGGCAGATACTTGCGGAGGTGCCAGTTTTTTATCGCGCACCTTCACCCAGGCATCGCCGTTATCGGCCTTGGAAATTTCAAACGGCATGAGGTCAATATCTTTTTGCACCTCTTTTTCATCGAATTTGCGGCCGATCAAGCGCTTGACAGCAAACAGCGTGTTCTTGGGGTTGGTCACCGCTTGGCGCTTGGCCGGAGCACCCACCAAGATCTCGCCGTCTTCCATGTAGGCGATGATCGAAGGCGTTGTGCGCGCACCTTCTGAGTTCTCAATGACCTTGGGTGTGCCGCCTTCCAACACGGCCACGCACGAGTTGGTCGTGCCTAAGTCGATTCCAATGATCTTTGCCATGATGTGATTTCCTTTTGTGAATTCGGTTGTTGAATTGTTTTGGTAGGTGGGGGCGGCCGGATGATTTTCAAGGGCTGGATCACCACGTCGGCCTGCGGCCTCCTCGTGATGACGGC
>CAYTWR010000041.1:0-3991 GCA_964442225.1 uncultured Burkholderiaceae bacterium
GAGCTCGCCATGAAGACTGTGCGCGGCAATGGCAAGCGCCAGATGGTGGTGTTTGAAGATCCATATTGCAGCTTTTGCAGAACCTATCGCAAGACTTTGCTCGATACCAAAGATGTCACGATCTACACTTTTTTCTATCCCATTTTGCGCGCCGAATCTGAAACAGTTTCGCGCAATGCCTGGTGCGCAAAAAATCGCGACGAAGTGTGGAACGACTGGATGTTGTTAGGAAAGGAGCCTCCGGCGGCGCCTGCGTCTTGCAAGTTTGAGGCCCAAAAGATTGTGGCTTTAGGTCAGTCGCTCGGTGTCTCGGGAACCCCTACAACATTTTTGTCCGATGGCCGAAGGCTTCAGGGCGCGGTGAGTCGCGAGCGTCTTGATAAGGCGCTCAGTGAGCTTAAGTAGCTATTTCGGCAACACCAAATACATTCGCCCATCCGACCGCATGCGGCCGGCAACTTCACCGGCTGCCGCACCGGTGCCAAAGAAAATATCCCCCCGGTGAGCGCCCAAAATCGCGCTGCCTTTGTCTTGCGCAATCATTAGACGCTGAAATGCAAGGCCTGCATCTCCCGCAGGCACACCTGGCCGCGGCACGCGGGTCTCGACAAACACCAAACTGCCTTCCACTACAAAGCGTGGATCCACTGCTAACGATCGCTCGGCCGTCAACGGCAGGCCCATTGAGCCCAAGGGGCCCGCATTGGTATTCACATGATTAATTTCTTTAAAAAACACCATGCTTGGGTTTTGGTGCAGCAGCTCATTGCGCCGATGCGGATTGCGTGCCACCCACTCTTTAATGCCCTGCATTGAGGCGTCACTGAGTCGCAATTCACCGCGATCAACCAGCCAACGCCCAATCGATTGGTAGGGATAGCCGTTTTGCTCGGCATAGCCCACACGCACCATCTCGCCATTGGGCAGCTGCACTCGGCCTGAGCCTTGCACTTGTAAAAAAAACGCATCGATCGGGTCATCGACCCAGAGTAATTCCTGCCCCGCAAGCAGTTGCCGAGTCTCAATTTCGGCCCGCGTGTAGTACGGAACGATTCGCTTGCCCTCAAGTCGGCCGCGAAGCCGAAGCGCCTTTAGCTCGGGGTAAATCGTCGACAAATCAACATTAATCAGGTCGGTGGGCGTGCGGTACAGAGGGGTCTGATACGGCCCCTGCCGAGTGCGAGAGCCGCGCAGCAAGGGCTCGTAATAACCAGTGATCTTGGCAGCACGGGTACCATTTGAATCGCTGAGCTCAAAGGCGTTGAATCGAGATTCAATAAAGCTTCGCACCTGCGGCTCTTCAGGTGGAATTGATTCGGCACCCTGACAGGCCTTGGCCCAAGGGGTGGCGCGCAAGCGCATGATCTTGCAGTTTTCTAAAAAGGCAGGCCAAAAGTTTTGGAACTTTTCATCCTGCCAGCCGGGCAGACTCGAAAAGCCAATCGGCGAGAGCTTGGCCAAAGGGGCCGAGGTGTTCGCCAGCGCGGGGCTTTGCGCCCCAAGCCAAAGCCCCCAGGCCAGCCCCAGGCAGCCGAGTCCGCGGAAAGCCGCGACTCTAAAATAAGCTTTGCTTAACACTTGATTCAACATATATGTGGCTGATTTTCCTTGAAGCGGGCCTGGCACTGGCGATTCTGATTTTTATCGTCTGGTGGACCATGCGCGGCAAGCGCTGATCTAGAATGCTGCCATGAGCACAAACCAAACCTATCGCATAGCACCCAGCATTCTTTCGGCTGATTTTGCCCGATTGGGCGAGGAAGTGAGCCGGGTAGAAGCCGCAGGTGCCGATTTCATTCACTTTGATGTAATGGACAACCATTACGTTCCCAATCTCACCATCGGGCCCATGGTCTGCAAGGCCATTCGCCCGCATGTCAAGATCCCGATCGATGTGCATCTCATGGTCTCTCCGGTGGATGCGCTGGTGGTGGATTTCGCCAAAGCAGGCGCGAACTTGATCACCTTCCACCCCGAAGCGTCGCCCCATGTCGATCGCACCTTGCAGCTTATTAAAGATCAGGGCTGCAAAGCGGGCCTGGTGTTTAATCCCAGCACGCCGATTGAACACATGGATTGGGTGATGGATAAGCTTGATATTGTGCTGCTCATGTCGGTGAACCCAGGCTTTGGTGGCCAATCGTTTATCAATACAACGCTGCCCAAGCTGCAGGCAGTGCGCAAAAAAATCGATGCACATGTTGCTGCGGGTGGTCAGCCGATTTTGCTGGAAGTCGATGGCGGCATTAAGGTCGACAACATCGCGGCCGCAGCAAAGGCTGGCGCCGATACTTTCGTTGCAGGCTCGGCGGTGTTTGGCGCGCCCGATTCCGATGGCGGATATCACGGTGTCATTGCCAAGTTCCGCTCGGCCTTAGCGGCTGCTTAACATTGCTCCTTCATCGCAGAGAGTGCGTAAGGTTATCTTGCCGTCATCACGAGGAGGGCCCCATCGGGGCCCGACGTGGTGATCCATATGATCTCTAAACAAGAATTCCTCACCCTTGCTCAGCAGGGCTACAACCGTATCCCCTTGGTCCGCGAACTGCAGGCCGACCTTGACACGCCGTTATCGCTTTATCTCAAGCTGGCCAATGCGCCTAACAGCTTCTTGTTAGAGTCGGTGGTAGGTGGTGAGCGTTTTGGTCGCTATTCTTTCATTGGTTTGCCTGCGCGCACGCGTATCGAGGCGCGCGACCAATCAATTTCTGTAATGACCGACGGGGTTCAAACCGAAACGGCAAACGCAGACCCGATTGAATTCGCAGAGCGATATTTGTCTCGCTTTAAAGCGGCGGTAACGCCTGGTCTGCCCCGTTTTTGTGGCGGTCTTGCGGGCTATTTTGGCTACGACACGGTTCGCCACATTGAAGCTCGGCTTTGCACTGATCAGGCCAAAAACAAACCCGACCCGATCAATGTGCCCGATATTGTGCTGTTGCTCACCGAGCAGCTGGCCATTATTGATAACCTGGCGGGTCGCTTGTATTTGATTGTGTATGTCGATCCGAACGCTTGCGGTCTTTCGATAGACACTGCTTACGAGCAAGGCTTGTCTCAGCTTGATCAGCTTGAAGCCAAACTGCATGCACCGGTGGTCGTTCCCAAGCCCGAGACCCTTGCGCCTTCAGAGGTGATTCGGGACTTTAAGAAAGAGGATTTTTTAAAGGCGGTAGGCCGAGCCAAGGAATACATTGCGGCCGGCGATGTTATGCAGGTAGTGATTGGCCAGGTGCTGCGCAAGCCCTATAAAGGTTCGCCGCTCACCTTGTACCGCGCGCTGCGATCGATCAACCCATCGCCCTATATGTTCTTTTACAACTTTGGTGATTTTCATGTCATTGGCGCCTCGCCTGAAATTCTGGTGCGCCAAGAGCATGTGATGGTGGATCAAAAGCCCCAAGTGCAAGTCACCATTCGGCCAATTGCGGGAACTCGGCCGCGCGGCAAAACGCCTGAAGAAGATCTGGCATTGGAAAAAGAACTGCAGGCCGACCCAAAAGAGCGCGCCGAACATGTCATGCTGATTGATCTGGCGCGCAATGATATTGGCCGCATTGCACAAACCGGCACGGTTGAAGTAACTGAGCAAATGGTGGTGGAGCGTTATTCCCATGTCATGCATTTGGTTTCCAATGTCGATGGCCTGCTTAAACAAGGGCTCACTGCGCTGGATGTATTGCGTGCTTCATTTCCGGCGGGAACACTGACGGGTGCGCCTAAGATTCGGGCGATGGAAATTATTGATGAGCTTGAACCGACCAAGCGCGGCGTGTACGGCGGTGCGTGTGGCTACCTTTCTTTTGCGGGGGATATGGACCTTGCAATTGCGATTCGCACGGGTGTGCTGAAAGATGGTGTGCTGCACGCCCAGGCCGGCGCCGGCATTGTGGCCGACTCAATTCTTGAAAATGAATGGCAAGAGACCGAGAGCAAAGCACGTGCGTTGATTCGGGCGGCCGAGCTTGCCGAAAATGGATTGCTTCGGGCC
>CAYTWR010000041.1:4091-7405 GCA_964442225.1 uncultured Burkholderiaceae bacterium
AATGGATTGCTTCGGGCCGAAGGCCGTGGCAATCCAGGGGGCTCAAAATGAAAGTCCTCATGTTGGATAACTACGATTCCTTCACCTACAACCTGGTCCAGTACCTGGGTGAACTCGGAGCGCAAGTCGAAACCATTCGCAACGACGCAATCACTGCCGATGAAATTCTGTCGCGGCCAGCCGCTACAAGGCCCGACCGCATTGTGATTTCACCGGGGCCGTGCAGCCCGACCGAGGCCGGCATTTCGGTTGAGCTCATACAAAAAGCCGCAGGAAAAATTCCTTTATTGGGCGTCTGTTTGGGTCACCAGGCCATCGGGGCCGCCTTTGGCGGCGAGGTGGTGCGGGCCAAAACACTGATGCACGGAAAAACCTCTCGAATCGAACACACGGGCCAAGGCGTATTCAAAAACCTGCCCTCGCCCATGACGGTCACGCGCTATCACTCGCTGGCCGTGCGTCGCGAAACATTGCCTGCTGACTTAATCGTCACCAGCTGGACACAAGACGGCGAGATCATGGGAATGCAGCACAAAACCCTGCCTGTGCACGGTGTGCAGTTTCACCCCGAATCGATTTTGAGTGAGCATGGCCACGCCATGCTAAAAAACTTTTTAGACCACCCCGAGGTGTCGTAAGGAAGCTGTCATGTCGTTCACGATTGCGCAAGCACTGAATCGAGTTGTTGCCCACCAGGATCTAACGCACGAGGAAATGCTCGAGATCATGCGCCAGATCATGTCAGGCAGTGCGTCGCCGGTGCAGACTGCTGCCGTGCTGGCAGCCTTGCGGGTCAAGGTTGAAACCACTACCGAAGTGGCGGCAGCCGCTACGGTCATGCGCGAATTTGCAACCCATGTAGAAGTCGATGTTCCGCACTTGATTGACATGTGCGGCACGGGCGGTGATGGCGCACACACTTTTAATATTTCCACCACGGCCATGTTTGTCGCTGCCGCTGCGGGCGCCAATATTGCCAAGCACGGCGGCCGCTCGGTGTCGTCAAGCTGTGGCAGCGCGGATATTTTGGAAGCGTTGGGCGCCAACATTCATTTGCCGCCCGAAAAAGTTGCCGAGTCGATTCGTAAAACAGGGGTGGGTTTTATGTTTGCGCCCAACCACCACGCGGCCATGAAGCATATTGCCCCGATTCGCAAAGAACTTGGTGTGCGCACGATCTTTAATATCTTGGGCCCGCTGACCAACCCAGCAAGCGCAAGGTATCAGCTCATGGGCGTGTTTCATACCGAGCTTGTTGGCATTCAGGCCGAAGTATTGCGAAAGCTGGGCTCGGAGCACGTGCTGGTGGTACATGGAAAATCGGGGCTTGATGAAATCGCGTTGTATGGCGAGACCGAAGTCGCTGAGCTCAAGCTTGGCCATATTGAGCGCTACAGCATCAATGCCCAGCTCTATGGCTTTCCAGCGTACTCAATTCAGGAAGTCGAGCAAGGCCTGCGTGCCACGAGTGCGCAAGAGGCCCGCGAAAAAATGGAATCGGCCTTGGCCAACGAAGCCGGCCCCGCTCGGGATATTGTGGCGCTGAATGCAGGGGCCGCGCTCTTGGCCTGCGATGTTGCGGACAGCTTGCAGCAAGGCGTCGACCTGGCCATGAAAACCATTGCCAGCGGCGCGGCCAAACAAAAGCTGCTCGATTTTGTGAGCACCACCAAGGCGCTCTCATGAGCGATATTCTGCAAAAAATACTGCAAACCAAGGCGCAAGAAGTTGCGCAAGCGAAAAGTGTTCAGCCCGAGGCGGCGCTTCTCGACATGATTCGCGATTCGGTACAGTTGCAATCGTATGCGCCACGCGGCTTTGCCAATGCGATTCGCAGCAAGATTGCACAAAGCAAGCCTGCTGTGATTAGCGAAATCAAGCGGGCAAGCCCCAGCAAAGGGCTGCTGCGCAACCCATATGACCCTGCGGCGATTGCCAAAGATTACGAACAATCGGGCGCGGCATGTTTGTCGGTGTTAACCGATCGCGAGTATTTTCAGGGTGACCCCGCACATTTAATTGCTGCCCGTGCGGCGTGCAGCCTGCCGGTGTTGCGCAAGGATTTCATGGTCGATCCGTATCAGGTGCTACAGGCCAGTGCCTGGGGCGCCGATTGTATTTTGTTGATTGTGGCGGCACTCACCGATTCGCAAATGCAGGAACTGGAAGCGGCTGCGCAGGAGCAGGGCTTGGATGTGCTCGTTGAAGTGCACGATGCCCATGAACTGGAGCGCGCACTGCAATGCGCTTCCCCACTCATTGGCGTTAACAATCGCAACCTGCGCACCTTTGAAACCAGGCTTGAAACCACGCTCGATTTGGTCGCGAAAGTTCCGAAAGATCGCATTCTGGTCACTGAGAGCGGCATCCACACCAAGGCAGATGTGGCGCGTATGCGCGATCATGGCGTGAACGCCTTTTTAGTTGGCGAAGCGTTTATGCGCGCGCAATCGCCAGGCGCACAACTGAAAGAATTATTTTTTTAATCAACACAGGGGAGAAAAAAATGACAACAGAATCAAGCGATGCAGTGATCCTGACCGAAGTGCAAGGCCGTGCAGGAATTATTCGCTTTAATCGCC
Source organism: uncultured Burkholderiaceae bacterium (assembly GCA_964442225.1). Taxonomy (GTDB): domain Bacteria; phylum Pseudomonadota; class Gammaproteobacteria; order Burkholderiales; family Burkholderiaceae_A; genus Lacustribacter. Next base: position 6,674 of record CAYTWR010000041.1, read on the forward strand.
CCAAGCAACTCAATGCATTGAATGATTCGGTGATGACCGAATTGGGCAATGCGCTTTTAAGATTCGATGGGGATGATGCCATTGCGGCGATCATCATTACCGGCAACGAAAAAGCGTTCGCGGCAGGCATGGATATCGCCGATGCGAAAGACATGAGTTATGCCGATGTGGTGAACAGCAACTTCATTACCCGCAACTGGGAAACGATTCGCAGTGTGCGCAAGCCCGTGATTGCGGCCGTCAACGGCTATGCGCTGGGCGGCGGCAGCGAGCTCGCCATGATGTGCGATCTGATCATCGCTGGCGAAGATGCCAAGTTCGCCCAGCCCGAGGTCAAGCTGGGAATTCCGCCGGGCGCCGGGGGCACGCAGCGCTCAGCCCGCGCTCTGGGCAAGGCCAAGGCCATGGATTTGTGCCTGACCGGCCGCATGATGAATGCCGAAGAAGCCGAGCGTTGTGGCCTGGTATCGCGCATTGCTCCTGCGAGCAAGGCACTGGATGTGGCTCTGGAAGTGGCTCAGGAGATGGGCAAGTACTCACTTGTTACGCTTCGTAGCATTAAAGAGTGCATTAACCAGTCGTTTGAAACCCCGCTTTCCGAAGGCATTCGGTTTGAGCGGCGCGCCTTTCACGCGGCGTTTGCGACCCATGACCAGAAGGAAGGCATGGCGGCCTTTGTGGAGAAGCGGGCCGCGAACTTCGCGAATCGCTAACGCTGGATCGCCACGCTCG
>CAYTWR010000042.1:0-1821 GCA_964442225.1 uncultured Burkholderiaceae bacterium
TTCGTTGATTCACACTGCCACTTGAATTATCCCGGCCTGGTTGAGCGCACAGCCGAGGTGCTTGAGCGCATGCGCGCTGCCGGTGTTGTGAAAGCCTTAAATATCTGCACCACACTCGAAGAATGCGAAAAAGTGGTGAACATGACGCGAGATTACAACTTCCTTGTGGCCTCGGTAGGTGTGCACCCCGATAACCTTGGCATTGAAGAGCCCACGGTCGAGCGGCTCGTAGAGCTTGCACGCGATCCGAAGGTGGTTGCGATTGGGGAGACTGGGCTGGATTACTACATTCGTGAAGGCGATGGAAAGACTGGCGACTTGGAGTGGCAGCGTCAGCGTTTTCGCACGCATATTCGTGCAGCAAAACTTGCAAACAAGCCCTTGATTATTCACACCCGTGAAGCGCCAGAAGACACACTTCGAATTCTGAAAGAAGAGGGCGCTGAACAGGTGGGCGGGGTGATGCACTGCTTTACCGAGTCGGTAGAGGTCGCCCGCGCGTCAATTGACATGAACTTTTTAATTTCGCTTTCGGGCATTGTGACTTTTAAAAACGCTAGACAAGTGCAGCAAGTCGCCGCCGAAATTCCGCTTGAACATCTAATGATCGAGACCGATTCGCCGTTTCTGGCGCCAGCGCCATATCGTGGCAAGGTCAACGAGCCTTCTTATGTGGTTTTCGTGGCGCAGAAAATTGCGGAGTTGAAAGGCATTTCTGTAGAGGAAGTAGCACGCGTTACCACGGCAAACTTCGAGCGCTTTATCAGCGGACAGCTCGTCATGAATAGGGCGCACTAATGCGCCGGCTTGCGCGCGCTTTTATCATTGCGGTGTGTGTGCATTTCAGCGCGGCGAGTTCCGTATTGGCGCAACAAGTTGTTGATGAACGCCAGATCCAGGCGTTTCACCTTGCAGTCAAGGCCAACGACTTTAGCTTTATTGCACGCATGGATAAGCTCGGTTTGGGCCCAAGCACCCGTGATTCTCTGGGCAATGACCTGCTCATGATTGCCATTCGGGATGACGGCCCGCAAATGGCCTTGATCATGCTGGATCAGCCCGAGTGGCGAACCAAGGAAATCATCAATTTTGAAAACCAGCTGGGCGAAAACGCCTTAATGCTGGCCTCGCTCAAAGGCCAAAAGGCCGTCGCCCAGCGACTTATTGAGCTTGGCGCCGAGGTTAATCGGGCGGGCTGGTCGCCACTGCATTACGCCGCAACCTCGGGCCATGTCGATGTGATTGAGCTTTTGCTCGAGCACCATGCCTTTATCGATGCGGGCAGCCCCAACGGCACAACGCCTTTAATGATGGCCGCACGGTTTAACCACACCGAGGCGGCCAGAAAGCTGCTGCAGGCGGGTGCCGACCCGACCCTGGTGAATGGCGCTGACATGACGGCTAAAAACTATGCCCAAGAAGGCAACAATAAAGACCTCGCGTTTTGGTTTGAGCTTGAAGAGATCTCATTTAAAAACAGAAAGTTAAACAGCCCAATTGATCTGAATTCCAGCTCGAATCTGCCAGAAATCGTGATCGAATCGGGGGGGTCGGTAGTGATTGAAGGTGAAAAAGCACCGACGAGCGACTCTTCGTTTACGGTGCGAGAGGTGCGGCCCGGGGACTCAAATGAGGTTGAGGTGTTTGAGGGGGTAAGATAGTTTGTGTCGCATAATGTGTATTATGTAAACTAATTCGTCATTCCGAGGAGCGCACAGCGCGACGTGGCAATCCACTCGTCGTCATTGCGAGGCCCGCAGGGCCGTGGCAATCTGCGATCGATGGATCGCCACGGGGCCCAGAGCGCCCCTCGCGATGACG
>CAYTWR010000042.1:1921-3625 GCA_964442225.1 uncultured Burkholderiaceae bacterium
TCGCCCAACATAATGTTCTGGGCACTCGACACCACGGCCTGCAAGGCTGAGCCGCAAAGCCGGTTGATCGTGAGCGCGACCGAACTCATGGGCAGGCCGGCCTGAATGCTGGCCACGCGCGAGACATAAGGCGAGCGTGATTCAGTGGGAATGCAGTTGCCAACCACCACATAGTTAATCGCATTTGGGTCAACCTTTGAGCGAGCAATCGACTCTTTCATGACCAGGCCGCCAAGCTCAGAAGGCTCAAACCCTGAAAGACTTCCATTGAATCCGCCTACGGCGGAACGCACTGCACTTAATACAACGACTTCCCTCATGTTGATGTCTCCCTTATAAAAATTGCGTCTAGGTCATGTGCATCGGAATCGACAATATCCACTGTAGCAAACTCACCGATCTGAACGGGCACTGGGTGGCGTGAATTCGGGTCGGGCGAAATACGAACAATGCCATCGATCTCGGGAGCGTCGGCCATGGTGCGCCCAATCAACTGCCCTTCTTCGGGGTCAAGCGCATCGATCAGCACCCTCACCCGCTTGCCCACCCATTGTTGAAGTTTTTGCTTAGAAATTTCTTCTTGTACTGCCATGAAACGCTCTTGGCGTTCATGCTTGACTTCTTCGGGAACTGGGTTGGCAAGCTCGTTTGCACTCGCCCCTTCTACCGCTGAATAGGTAAAGCAGCCAACCCGATCCAACTGCGCTTCTTTTAAAAATGCCAGCAGGTCTTCAAACTCTTCTTCGGTTTCGCCGGGAAAGCCCACAATAAAAGTGCTGCGAATCGTGATCTCCGGGCAGATCGCTCGCCAGGCGGCGATGCGTTCCAGGTTTTTTTCGCCGCTTGCGGGCCGCTTCATGCGCTTTAACATCGCGGGGTGCGAGTGCTGCAAAGGAACATCTAGGTAGGGAAGAATTTTTCCTTGCGCCATAAGCGGAATAATTTCATCCACATGCGGGTAGGGGTACACATAATGCAGGCGCACCCACACGCCTAACTTGCCCAGCTCTTCGCACAATTCTTTCATGCGGGTTTTGACCGGCCGGCCGTTTACAAAATCGCTGCGGTATTTCAGGTCAACACCGTAAGCACTCGTGTCTTGCGAGATCACCAGAATTTCTTTTACGCCCGATTTCACAAGGCTTTCAGCTTCGCGCATCACTTCGCCAACGGGGCGTGAGGCCAAATCGCCCCGCATGCTGGGAATAATGCAAAAGCTACAACGGTGGTTGCAGCCTTCTGAAATTTTCAAATACGCGTAGTGCTGCGGCGTTAAGCGAATGCCCTGCTCGGGCACGAGATCCATAAAGGGGTCGTGGGGCTTGGGCAAATGCGTATGGATGGCCTGCATCACCTCTTGTGTCGCATGCGGGCCGGTAACGGCTAAAACTTTTGGGTGGATTTCTTGAATCAGATTGCTGCCTGACTCGCCGCTTTTGGCGCCCAGGCAGCCTGTGACAATCACCTTGCCGTTTTCTTCGAGCGCTTCGCCGATTGCATCAAGGCTTTCCTGAACGGCATCATCGATAAAACCGCAGGTGTTCACCACGACCAGATCGGCGCCTTCGTAGTCAGGGGCTATTTCATAGCCCTCGGCACGCAGCTGGGTGAGGATGCGCTCGGAATCGACGAGGGCCTTGGGGCAGCCGAGGGAGACAAAACCTACCGTGGGCATGGATTGCTTCGCTACGCTCGCAATGACGG
>CAYTWR010000042.1:3725-7283 GCA_964442225.1 uncultured Burkholderiaceae bacterium
ATCAGTCGTCCTTCTTCTCAGTGCCGCCCGGAAACTGAAACCCCTGAAACATCGACTGAGCATTCTTTTGCATTTGCTCCTGCATCTGCAAAAACACATTTTTGCTTTGCTCAACATAGCTGCTCATCAGGTTTTGCATCATGGGGGCTTGACCCTGCATAAACTGAGCCCAGGCATCGGGTGCGGGGAAGGCGCCCTTGCCTTCTACCATTTTGCGAGACTGTTCCTGAAACTGCTGCTGAATCTCGGTAAAGGCCTTGATGTTTTTTTCCAGGTATTCGCCCATCATGCCCTGCATGGCATTGCCATAGGTGCGAATCACTTGCGAGAGCATGTCGGCCGAGAACATGGGCGCACCGCTCGATTCTTCATCCAAAATAATTTGCAACAAAATGCTGCGGGTTAGATCTTCCGAGGTTTTCGCATCCACCACGGTAAAGGGCTCACCACCCAAGACCAGCTGTTTTACATCGGCCAAGGTAATGTAAGTGCTGGTCTCGGTGTCGTAGAGCCGGCGATTGGGATACTTTTTGATGAGGCGAGGTGTTTTATCAGTCATTATGTTTTCTCCATCAACTCATGTGCAGGCCGCCGTTGAGCGAAAAGTCGGCACCCGTTGCAAAGCCGCCCTCGTCTGAAGCAATCCAGCGCACAATCGAGCCGATTTCTTCAGGCGTTCCCAAACGCTTCACGGGAATGGTGGCCACAATTTTTTCCAGCACTTCAGGCTTGATCGCACGAACCATCTCTGTGCCGATATAGCCAGGTGAAACGGTGTTGACCGTTACGCCTTTGGCCGCCAACTCTTGCGCCAGCGCCATGGTAAAGCCATGAATACCTGCCTTGGCCGTTGAATAGTTGGTCTGGCCGAACTGGCCTTTTTGGCCATTGACAGAAGAGATATTGATAATGCGACCCCAGCCTTTGGCCACCATGCCCTCAACCACTTGCTTGGTGACATTAAACAGGCTGTTTAAGTTGGTGTCGATCACCTCGTCCCATGCCTGGCGGGTCATCTTCATAAACATGCCATCACGGGTAATGCCTGCGTTGTTGACCAAAATATCGGGGTTGCCATGTTCGGCTTTGACTTTTTCAAAAGCCTCAACGGTTGAATCCCAGCTGCCCACATTGCCCACCGATGCATAAAAGGTGTAGCCGTCTTTCTTTTGTTCGTCGAGCCATTTTTGCGCGTCGCGCGTGGGGCCGCAGCCAGCAATGACTTTGTGGCCAGCGTCGTGCAGCTGGCGGCAAATTGAAGTGCCAATGCCGCCCATGCCTCCCGTTACATATGCAATGCGTTGCGTCATGCTGTCTTCCTCCGTTGTTTTAATTTAATTGGTGCTGATTCGAACCTTGACATAACTGCCCGGTGCGGGCTCAATCGGCGCGTAGTCCGCCGAGCCGCACTGCGCAGGCGCGGCCACCTGCTCACCCGAATACTGCGAAAGCCACTGGGCCCAATCATTCCACCAGCTGCCGGGCATTTCTTTGGCTTTTTCCAGCCATGCTTGCGCCGATTCACCGAGATCTTCATTGACCCAATAGCTGCGCTTATTTTTAGAAGCCGGATTAATTGAGCCTGCAATGTGTCCGCTTGCCCCCAGAACATAACGCTTGGGCCCACCCAATGCTGTAAGGGATTTCCATGCGGTTTGCCAGGGCACGATATGGTCTTCACGCGCGCCCATGGCATAGGTGGGCACGGTAATGGCCGACAGATCCATTTTGCAGCCCGCAACCGTGAGCTTGTTTTTCTTCACCAAATTGTTCTCGTGGTACATGTTGCGCAGGTACCAGGCAAAAAACGGCCCCGGCAAATTGGTGCTGTCAGAATTCCAATACAACAAATCAAAGGGAACCGGTTTTTCACCTTTAAGGTAGTTGCTCACCACATAGTTCCACACCAAATCGTTGGGCCGCAGAAATGAAAATGTGCTGGCCAGCTCGCTTCCGCGCAGCAAGCCGGCCTTGGCCAGTTGCTGCTCGCGCATGTGCACATGTTGATCGTCAATAAACACATCGAGCACGCCACTATCCGAGAAATCTAAAAGCGTGGTCATGAGCGTAAAGCAGTTCACCTTGTCTTGCTGGCGCGCAGCCAACACACCAAGCGCGGTAGCGCACATGGTGCCGCCCACACAAAAGCCCAGCAGGTTGGCTTTGGGTTGGCCGGTAATCGAGAGCACTACATCGAGCGCTTCTAAAATTCCGTTTTCAATGTAGTCATCCCAGCCCAGGGTGGATTTTTCATCGGTGATATTGCGCCACGAAATCAGAAACACAGTGTGGCCTTGGTCAACCGCAAACTTCACCAGTGAAGTCTGCGGTTGAAGATCCATAATGTAGAACTTGTTAATGCAAGGCGGCACCATGAGCAGCGGAACGGCACCCACCTTTTCGGTGCTGGGCGCGTATTGAATCAGCTGAAAGATCGGGTTTTGGTAAACCACCTCACCCGGTGTCACCGCAACATTTTTGCCAATCTCAAAGGCGGTTTCATCAGTCTGCGAAATACGGCCCTTGCGCATATCGCTCATTAGGTTTTCAATGCCCGAGCGCAAGCTCTCGCCCTTGGTCTCTACCATTTTTTGGTGAACCTCGGGGTTGGTGGCAATAAAGTTCGCCGGCGAGGTGGCATCGATCCATTGCTGCACCATGAACTTTAGCCGCGCATGGGTCTTGCGATCGGTTTGCACCGCATCCGTCATGGCGTTGAGTGTCTGCGCGTTTAACACATACATGGCGGCCAGGCTTGCAAAAGGCGACTCAAGCCAAGCGGGGTTGTTAAAGCGCCGATCTTGCGCTGCAATCTTTTGCATTTCATCGCGTGAGACCAAGAGCTTGCCCAGCGACTCCATGTACGACTGCTGAATTTGCTGCATCTTGTCGGGCAACACCTGCGCCATGGGAAACGAGGGCATTGGGGGGATCATTCCCGCCATGGCCTGAGCACTGCCTTGGGGCGAAGCTACTTTGTCTTGCGGTTTGTTGCGACCCTGTTCCATCCCTGAACCACTCCCTTTTTTAGGCCTTAATGGTCATTCTACGAAAAATAAGGCTGGCCATGCGCCCGGTAATTGGGTCTCGGCGAAACGAAAAGTATTGATCGGGCGAATCAAACACGCATTGCGAATCGATCGCGACATTCAAATTTACGCCTGAAAATTGCTGCTCAAACTGTGTAAGCCGCAGCAAAGCCAGTTGTGCCAGACTAGCCATGTAATGCCCGGCCCGCTTGGGGCTAGGGGTAAATGCTGCAGCAGCTTTATCGCTGAGCTGCACAAATTTTTCGCGCACTTCGGGGCCCACTTCAAAGGCTTGCGGCCCGATCGCCGGGCCGAGCCAGACGTACCAGGTGTCAGGCACCGAAATCAAGGTGTCTGACACCTTGAGTTTCGAGAGCGTTTTTTCGATCACCCCAGCGGCAAGCCCTTTCCAGCCCGCGTGAATGGCCGCGCATTGACCGGTGGAAGGCCTGGCCACCAGCAGCGGCAGACAGTCCGCCGTCATGACGGCGCAGGGTTGGTTTGGTTCGGCCGTGAAGCTCGCGTCCGC
>CAYTWR010000043.1:0-1902 GCA_964442225.1 uncultured Burkholderiaceae bacterium
AAGCCCCAGCCGCGATCGGCACCTACTCGCAGGCGGTGGCGGTGGGCAATACGGTGTGGCTTTCGGGCCAAATCCCCTTAGATCCGGCCACCATGCAACTGGTGGGCGATTCCACACCCCAAGGCGTGGAGCAACAAATTCACCAAGTGTTTCGCAATTTGTCCGCCGTTGCGCAGGCTGCAGGCGGCTCATTGAACCATGTCGTGAAGCTCAATCTTTTTCTCACCGATCTCAGTCACTTTGCCAAAGTCAACGAAATCATGGCCCAGTATTTTCAAGAGCCCTATCCGGCACGGGCTGCGGTTGGCGTTGCCAGCCTGCCGCGCGGTGCAGGTTTTGAAGCTGAAGCGGTGATGGTGATTCAGTCGTAAGCCACACTGCCGTGCGGCCTTTGCAATGAGCGAAGCCAACCCCCCGCGATTGCCTGCCGCGTTTAAAAAACTGGGGCTATCGCGATGGATTGATGTGCTCTTGCACTTTCCTTTGCGCTACGAGAACGAGTCACAAGTTTGTGCGATTAGCGAAGTGCGCGCTGGCCAGTTCGTGCAAGTGCAGGTTCAAGTCGTATCGTCAAAAGTGGTGTTCAGGCCACGGCGCATGCTGATCATTGAAGTGCACGATGAATCGGGTAGTGCCACCCTTCGCTTTATTTACTTCAAAGAAGCCATGCGCAATGCGTTTGGTCCGGGTCAAAAAATTCGGGTGCTGGGCGAAGCACGGCGTTCTTTAGCGGGCCTGGAGTTTATTCACCCACGAATTCGTAGCGGCTGGCTTTCTCCCGAAGTGATTGGCACGCAACCCCTGGTCGCGGTGTATCCCACCACTGCTGGCTTGCCACAAGCCAGCATTCGCAAGGCAGTGTTACATGCGGCGGATAACGCCATGCCCAGTGAGTGGCTTCCTCAAACCGTGTTGGAGTCGTATGGGCTCATGCCCCTGCCCGAGGCGATTCGCTTGGTGCATTTTCCGCCCGCCGATGCAGACCAAAGCGGCCTGGCCCGCAGCCTGGCCGATGGCGAAGGGCCGGCTTGGGATCGCATTCGTTTCGATGAGCTCTTGGCGCAGCAGGTGGCTTTGCGTCGCGCAAGACGCAACAAAAAACGCGAGCTTGCCGCGTCGTTGTTGAATTTAGAAATCGCGACCCGCCTTCGGTCGCAATTGCCGTTTCGCTTAACCGCGGCGCAAGAGCGTGTGTGGCAAGAGATCTCGGCCGATCTTCAAATCGAGCACCCCATGCAACGCTTGTTACAGGGCGATGTGGGCAGTGGCAAGACCGTGATTGCCGCCCTTGCAGCCGCGCAAGCGGTGGGCTCTCAGGGCCAGGTCGCGGTGATGGCGCCCACTGAACTATTGGCCGAGCAATTGTTTACGAAGTTTCAAGAATGGCTTTCACCCTTGGGCCTTCGCATTGAGCTGTTGGTGGGGGGGTTGGCGGTTCGAGCTCGCAAGACCGTTCTCGATTCCTTAGCCTCGGGCAAAGTGTCGATTGTGGTGGGCACGCATGCTTTGATTCAAAAAGATATTGGCTTTCAAAACCTGGCGTTGGTGATTGTGGATGAACAGCATCGTTTCGGCGTTGGGCAACGGCTTGCCTTAAGAAATCAAGGCATGCGCGGTGAGCGTGCGCCGCATTTGTTGGCCATGTCGGCAACACCAATTCCGCGAAGCCTGGCCATGACCTATCTTGCTGATCTCGATGTGTCGGTGCTTGATGAGCGCCCGCCGAACCGGCAGCCGATTGTGACCAAGTTAATGTCATCGGCGCGGCGCGATGAGTTGATTGAGCGGCTCAAGCGCTTTATTGCGCAAGGTGGGCAGGCGTATTGGGTCTGCCCGGTCATTGAGGGGGACGCGGATTCTTCAGAGCAGATTGCCACGGGGCCTTCGGCCCCTCGCAATGAC
>CAYTWR010000043.1:2002-7160 GCA_964442225.1 uncultured Burkholderiaceae bacterium
GCCACGGGGCCTTCGGCCCCTCGCAATGACGGTACTGCGCCGAATGACGGTACTGCGCCGAATGACGGTACTGTGCGCAATGACCGGGTATTAGCCGTCACCGCGAGGTCGCGCAGCGACCGTGGCGGTCCACCGCTCACCGCAATCGACACCGCCTTCGAGTGGCTTTCCCCACTCTTCAAAGACCAGCTCGTCGTGCTTCATGGCCGAATGTCCGCCGAAGAAAAAAAATCAGCCATGCAGTCATTTGCCTGCAAGCGCGCGCGTTTAATGCTGGCCACCACGGTGATCGAAGTGGGCGTTGACGTTCCGAATGCAACCCTCATGGTGATTGAACATGCCGAGCGATTTGGCCTGGCCCAGCTGCATCAGTTGCGCGGCCGGGTCGGTCGAGGCAGCGGCCAAAGCACCTGCATTTTGCTGTTTGAAGAGCCACTGTCAGACCTTGCCCGAGAGCGACTCAAAACCCTCTATGAGACCGACGATGGATTTGAAGTGGCGCGCAGGGATTTATCGATCCGTGGCCCCGGAGAGTTTTTAGGCTTGCGACAATCGGGTTTGCCTTCGTTGCGATACTGTGATTTTCAGCGGGATGCGCTGTGGGTCGATCGGGCGGTGAGTTTTGGTGCAAAATGGTGCGGTGACTCTGCACCAGCAGGCGCAGCGTCTGATGTTAAATCGGCCGATCTCGATAGCCTCGTTCAGCGCTGGGCTTTTGAGCGGGAAATCTTGATGGCGAGCGGCTAAGTGTTATGACCTTGACCGAACTTCGATATGTCGTGGCGTTGGCGCGCGAAAAACATTTTGGGCGCGCGGCCGATGCCTGCTTTGTGAGCCAGCCAACCCTTTCGGTAAGCGTAAAAAAACTCGAGTCAGAGCTTGGCATTCAAATTTTTGAGCGTGGCGGCAACGAGGTGTCGCTCACGCGAATAGGCGAGCAAATTGTGCGACAGGCCCAGCTCGTGCTCGATGAGGTAGGCCGAATCAAAGAAATTGCGGTACAGGGCCGCGATCCGCTTTCGGGGGCGCTGCGTGTGGGAGTGGTCTACACCATTGGTCCTTACTTGCTGCCCCGAATCATGAAGCTCATGATCGAACGCTATGCCCAAATGCCCCTGATCTTGCACGAGAACTTTACGGTGCGGCTCATTGAAATGCTGCGCAGTGGCGAGCTGGATGTTGCGATTTTGGCCGAGCCCTTCGATTCCACAGGCTTGAGTGCCTTGCCCTTGTATGACGAAGACTTTGTTGTGGCCGTGCCCAAAAAACACCCCTTGGCAGCACGGGCCTCGGTCGCCAGTGTTGAGCTTAAAGACGAAACCATGTTGCTTCTGGGCGTAGGCCATTGTTTTCGAGACCAGGTGCTGGAAGTGTGCCCCGAGGCGGCTCGGTTTTCTGCAAACTCGGCGGGCATTCAAAAAACAGTTGAAGGAAGCTCTTTAGAAACGATTCGACATATGGTGGCTGAGGGCCTTGGCATTACCTTGCTGCCCCGCATGTCCGTAGTGTCTGATGAAGACCCGTTGCTGGCCTTTGTGCCGTTTTGTGCGCCCGTGCCCAACCGCCGTGTGGTGCTGACATGGCGGCGATCGTTTGGTCGCGAGTCTGCAATCGAAGCGCTGCGCGAGGCCATCATGACCGCCGATTTGCCTGGCTGCACAAAAATTTCTTCTGGGCTTGCGTAAGATCTGTTTATGGCAACGATCTATAAAACCCTGGAGCAGTCAGTTGGCAATACGCCGCTTGTGCGTCTCGATCGCATTGCGGGCGAGCACAATCGCAGTCGGGGCAATGTAATTCTGGGCAAGCTTGAGGGCAATAACCCTGCAGGTTCGGTGAAAGATCGACCCGCGGTCGCCATGATTGCCCGGGCTCAAGCCCGCGGCGAGATCAAGCCTGGCGACACCCTGATTGAGGCCACCAGTGGCAACACCGGCATTGCCTTGGCCATGGCAGCTGCCATGCGTGGCTATCGCATGGTGTTGATCATGCCGGAAAATCTTTCTTTAGAGCGCAGGCAGACCATGAAGGCCTTTGGCGCCGAGTTGATTTTGGTAAGCCAGGCGCAGGGCATGGAAGGCGCCCGTGATCTGGCCGATCAAATGGAGCGTGATGGCAAGGGCAAGGTATTGAACCAGTTTTCAAACGACGATAACTGGATCGCTCATTATGAAGCCACAGGGCCCGAGATTTGGAATGACACGCAAGGCAGTGTCACCCACTTTGTCTCGGCCATGGGCACCACGGGCACCATCACCGGTGTGTCGCGCTACCTAAAAGAAAAAAATCCTGGTGTCGTGATTGTGGGCGCGCAGCCGCAAGATGGCTCCTCCATTCCGGGCATTCGTAAATGGGCGCCTGCTTATGTTCCACCGATTCGACAAAAGGCATTCATTGATCGTATTGAAGAAGTGAGCCAGAAAGAGGCCGAGGACATGACGCGGCGGCTTGCGAAAGAAGAAGGGCTTTTCTGCGGTATTTCTGCCGCAGGCGCGGCGATTATTGCATTGCGTGTTGCCGAGGAAGTTGAAAATGCCACGATCGTATTCATTGTGTGCGACCGCGGTGATCGTTATTTAACAACGGGCGTGTTTCCCGCCTGACTTTTTCAATAAGAGCAAGTTGGCCATGAGCAAAGTGATTGTTAAAGGTTTTGAATGTGATGTCATGGTGAAAGAAATCACCAAAGCGCAGTTCAACCAAATTGCAAAAAATGGCCGCAACTGCAAGGCCTGGCAGGCCTTGGAAGAAGACTTAATGTCGCAGACCTTGCTTTATGGATTTACCTTTGATGTTGAAACCATTAACTTTCAAGTTCAGGCCAATGGTAAAGACCGATCTGACCTGGCCATGACCGCGTTGGGTCAGTGCCCCGCACCGGTCGTGCGTCATGCGGTGGCGAACCCCAAGGGCTATTACCTTGTGCGTGACACCTGGACCCCTGAGGCGTTTTGGGGCCTGGAATTTACGGGCCGATTCGACCCCGAGAAGCTGCAGTTTTTGGTGGGCGAGGTGGCGGTGCCTGACACCACTTTCCGTTGCCTGGTGGGGGTGGGCTACAACGGGGTGGAACTTAACCGAATGGCGCCAACCCAGTTTACTGACGATATTTACCTGGTGGGCCCGGACAAGGTTCGCCGGCCTGTTCCAGCGCTTCTATCCTAACGGGCAGGCGGCGGGCAATTGGCGCCTCCGACACGAATCGAACGTGCGACCCTCCCCTTAGGAGGGGGATGCTCTATCCACTGAGCTACGGAGGCGAAAGCGTTATCGTAAACTAACGGCATGACGGCTTTTTTCACACATCCGGCATTTTTTAAGCACGAAATGGGCGACCAGCACCCGGAAAGCCCGGCCCGCTTGTGGGCGATTCACGATCACCTGACGCGCAAAGGCCTCATGTCGTTGTTAGATGTGCGCGAGCCTACTGAAGCGAAAGACGAAGCAATTCTGCGCGTACACAGCATGGAGCACCTGGATTTTCTGGTGGCTTCCGTGCCGAAAGAGCGGCCTTATACCGGCATTGATCCTGACACCAACATGAACTCGTACACGCTGCATGCGGCTTACCTTGCCTGCGGCGCGGTGACCGAGGCGGTGGATTTGGTGTTGACGGGTCAGGCCCGAAACGCATTTTGCGCGGTGCGCCCGCCAGGCCACCATGCCGAATCGGGTGCGGTCATGGGCTTTTGCTTTTTCAACAACATCGCCGTGGCGGCCGCGCATGCCTTGGAAGTGCATGGCTTAAAGCGGGTCTTGATTATTGATTTCGATGTGCATCATGGCAATGGCACTGAAGCGATTTTTGCAGGTGATGACCGCGTCATGATGGTGTCCACTTTTGAGCAGGCAATCTATCCATTTACAGGGGATATTCCTTTGGGCAACAACATGCTCAATGTGCCCTTGCCGGCGTATAGCGATGGCTCGGCCATGCGTGAGGCTGTGGAAACTCAGTGGCTACCGGCGATCGAAAAATTTTCGCCTGAGCTGATTTTGATTTCTGCTGGGTTCGATGCCCATCGGGAAGACGACATGAGCCACTTGATGTGGACCGATTACGACTATGCATGGATCACCGAGCAGCTCGTGAAGGTGGCAGCTAAAACATGCAATGGTCGAATTGTGTCCTCGCTTGAAGGCGGCTATGCAGTGGAGGCTTTGGCACGCAGCGTGGGCCACCACGTTGACGCGCTGCTTTGTGGGTGAATGTCATTGCGAGGGCCGAAGGCCCGTGGCAATCCATGACGCGCCATAAACTTTGTGTTGCCCCCATGATGGACTGGACAGACCGGCATTGCCGGTTCTTCCATCGTCTCATTGCGCCTCGCGCCCTTTTGTACACCGAGATGATCACCACCGGCGCGATTTTGCACGGTGACTTGCATAAGCTGTTAGATTTCGATGCATCGGAGCACCCGGTGGCCTTGCAGCTTGGCGGCAGTGAGCCCGCTGATCTTGCCAAGGCGGCTCGTATTGGTGAGCAATGGGGTTACGACGAAATCAATTTGAATTGTGGCTGCCCCAGTGAGCGTGTGCAAAAGGGCGCGTTTGGGGCTTGTCTCATGCGCGAACCGAGTTTGGTGGCCGATTGCGTGAAAGCCATGATGGATGCGGTGTCTATTCCCGTTACGGTCAAGCACCGCATTGGCGTTGATGATCAAAACGATTACAGTTTCGTGCGCGATTTTGTCGGCGTTGTGTATGCGGCGGGCTGTCGGGCGTTTATCGTTCATGCGCGCGGCGCGATTTTAAAAGGCCTAAGCCCAAAAGAAAATCGCGAGATACCGCCGCTTCGCATGGAGGTTGTGCGCCAGCTTAAAAAAGATTTTCCCGATGCCGTGATTGTGGCCAACGGCGGGATTGCAACGGTGGAGCAGGCCTTGGCCTTGGTGTCAGGCACCGCCGTTGATGGCGTCATGATTGGCCGCGCGGCCTACCACGACCCCTGGGTGTTGCATGACATGGAGCGGGCGCTGTTTGCTGATTCGGGTGCGCTTGCTGCGCGCCAACGGCAGGATATTCTTGAGCCCTTGCAGGCTTATTTTGAAGCGCAGTGTGCAAAAGGGGTGGCACCGAAACACATGACACGGCACTGGCATGGCCTGTTTCATGGGCAGCCGGGTGCACGCGTGTGGCGGCGGGAAATGTGCGAAGG
>CAYTWR010000044.1:0-6562 GCA_964442225.1 uncultured Burkholderiaceae bacterium
CCATCGGCCACATCGTAAAAACGGCAAATCAGGTTCACCAGCGTGCTTTTTCCCGAGCCGCTGTGTCCCACCAGGCCAATCATTTCTCCCGGCGCGATCTCAAGGCTGAGCTTGCGAATCACGGTGCGGTTGCCGTAGCGAAAGCCCACATTGCGCAGGCTTAATGCGCCTTCCACTTTGGGCAATGCCACAGGCCGCACAGGCTCAGGCACGCTGGAGACATGATCCAAAATGTCAAAGATTCGCTTGGCCCCCGCTGCCGCTTTTTGCGTAAACGACACAATTCGGCTCATGGAATCGAGCCGGGTATAAAAGCGCCCAATGTAGGTGAGAAAAGCGGTGAGCACGCCCACGGTGACACTGCCCTGCGCAATCAGCCAAATGCCAAAAGCCCAAATCACCAACAAGCCAAGCTCAGTGAGCAAGGTCACGGTTGGGGAAAACAAGGACCAAAGGCGATTGAGCTTGTCATTAACTTCCAGGTTGTAACGATTGGCATCGCGAAAACGCTGCGACTCGCGCTCCTCCTGGGCAAAGGCCTTCACTACCCGAATGCCGGGAATGGTATCGGCCAGCACATTGGTCACCTCCGACCAAACACGATCAATCTTTTCAAAGCCCGTTCTCAACCGATCGCGCACGATATGAATTAGCCACACAATAAACGGCAGCGGAATCAAGGTTGCCAAGGCCAATGTCGGGTTAATTGAAAACAGAATCACGGTGGTCATGGCGATCATCAGCACATCGGTTGCAAACTCCAACAAATGCAGCGACAAAAACACATTGATTCGATCGGTCTCACTGCCAATGCGGGCCATTAAGTCGCCGGTGCGCCGGCGGCCAAAGTATTCCAACGAAAGCTTGAGCAAATGGTCATAAGTGGCAGTGCGAAGATCGGCGCCAATCCGCTCTGAAACCAAGGCCAAGACATAGGTTTTAGCCCAGCCCAAACCCCACGCGACCGCCGCCGAAGCAAACAGCCCAAACAGAAGCCAGGCCACCAAGCCCCAATCAATGGGCTGGCCACTCTGAAATGGGATCAACACATCGTCCATTAAGGGAATGGTGAGATACGGCGGCACCAAGGTGGCTGCCGTTGAGGCCAGCGTGAGCACAAAGCCCAAAAGCAGCTGGCCTTGATAGGGTTTGGCAAAGCGCCACAGGCGCAGCAGGGTCCAGGTCGATGGCGGCTTGAGTTCAGGCTGGCTCGTCTCGGCCGGCTCTTCCTCAGGCAGCTCTAAGGGCCGCAGCTGAAACGCCTCGATGAGCCGCGCCGCCTGGCGGCTTCGGGCGCCAATGCGCGTGCGCCACAGGGCACAACGCACCCCTTGGTCAATCAGCTCAAAGGTGCCCACACCCTGATGGTCAGAAAACGCAAGCTGCATGCCTTGCTTCAAAGGCCAGGCACGCACGGTGTGCTGGCCTGCGGCGCCGACTAGCGCCACAAGGCGGTCTTGCGTCAGAATGAGAAGACCTGAAGAAAATCGAAGCGTGTCATCCAGATCAAGCTCAATCCACGCCACTGGCTCGCTGCCCGCAAGCTCGCGCCCTGCCGCCTCGGCCCACGGGCTGGGCAGGCCGAACGAAGTCGGGCTGGGTGCATCAAAGGGCACAGGAGAAGCGCTAATTTTCGTTCCCGAAGCTGAAAAACGCTGGCAAAAGCCGCATCAAGTAAAGCGCTTCATTGTAAAGCCTTGCCCGTACGCCTGACATGAAACATCAACCCATCAAATTTTTGCGTGTGAACTGCCTGCAGGGCCCAAATATCTGGACCTATCGCAGCATCATCGAGGCTGTCATTGATATTGGTGCGCTCGAGGATTACCCCTCCAACAAAATCCCGGGATTTGTTGATCGGCTCAGCGCATGGCTACCCGGCCTGATTGAACATCACTGCAGCCCGGGGTATCGCGGTGGGTTTTTGGAGCGTTTGCAAGAAGGCACCTGGCCGGGACATATCCTGGAGCATGTCGCGCTTGAATTACAAACCATGGCCGGCATGCCCATGGGCTATGGTCGGGCTCGATCCACTGACCAGCGCGGCGTTTACAAGGTGGTGATTCGCACCCGACAAGAGGAAGTGGGCCGACAGGCACTGAGCGAGGCCGCAGACTTGCTGATCGCCGCGATTAACAACGAACCGTTTCGGGTAGAAGATTGCGTCAAGCGCCTGATGGCCTTAATCGACAAGCATGCGCTGGGGCCCAGCACCGCCTGTATTGTCGATGCGGCAGCCGAGCGAAAAATTCCAGCGCTACGACTCACTTCCGGCAACCTGGTGCAGCTGGGCTACGGCGCTCGCCAAAAACGGATTTGGACTGCAGAAACCGATCTCACCAGCGCGATTGGCGAGGGTATCTCGCGCGACAAAGACCTGACCAAACAGTTGCTGTCCAACTGCGGGGTGCCCGTGCCGCGCGGTGAAATTGCCACGAGCCCCGAGCATGCCTGGGAGCTTGCGCAAGAAATCGGTTTGCCGGTGGTGATCAAGCCTACCGATGGCAACCATGGCCGCGGCGTGGTGCTGGATCTTCACACCGAGCAGGCGGTATGTGCCGCCTATGCGGTTGCGCAGGCCGAAGGCTCAGAGGTGATGGTGGAGCAATGCATTGCCGGACAAGAGCACCGACTCTTGATTGTGCACGGCGAATTGATTGCGGCGGCCCGTGGTGAACAGGCCCACATTATGAGCGATGGCAAGCACACGGTCATGCAATTGATTGAATCTCAAATCAATATCGACCCGCGCCGTGGCGAGGAGGAAGATTTTCCGCTGGATACGATCCGCTTGCCGGAAAACACCACCGTGATGCTTGAGCTTGCGCGCCAGGGCTTTACGCCTGACTCAGTCCCCGATGCAGGCCTGCGCATTCTGGTGCAAAGAACCGGCGTGATGACCCAAGACATTACCGATGAAGTGCACCCCAGCGTTGCCAGAACCGCGGCGCTGGCTGCGCGTATTGTGGGCTTGGATATTGCTGGAATCGACTTGGTGGCTTCTGACATTAGCAAGCCCTTGCACGAACAAAGGGGCGCTGTTGTCGAAGTCAACGCGGGCCCAGGGTTGCTCATGCATTTAAAGCCCGCCTCGGGCAAGCCCCGGCCTGTGGGGCAGGCAATTGTCAACCACTTGTTCGGGCCCAATGATGATGGCCGAATTCCCTTGGTCGGCGTGACCGGTGATCAAAGCGCAAGCCAGGCGGCGATCTTTGTTGCGCAGCTGCTGGGCATGGCCGGTCACAACTGCGGGCTTTCGTGCAATGAGCGTGTTGAGCTTGAGGTAGACCATATTAAAACTATGTTGGAGCCCAGCCCAGACTCGGCCCAACATGTGCTCATGAACCGCATGCTGACCGCTGCCGTGATCGAATGCACGGCGCGGCAAATTCTTGATCGCGGCCTTGCCTATGACCGCTGCCAAGTGGGTGTCGTAACGGCAGTGCCAGCGCCTGAGGGCCTAGACGATCACTACATCAGCACACTGGATCAAATGCGCACAGTGCTTCGCACCCAAGTCGATGTGGTGCTGCCCACCGGCTGTGCCGTGCTCAATGCCGATGACGACATGTGTATCAGCATGGCCGAGCTGTGTGATGGGGAAGTGATATTTTTCACAACACAGGAGACCCACCCTTTGATCGCCACCCATATTGAAAAAGGGGGGCGGTTTTTACGGGTCAACGGCGCAGAAATTGTGTTGTGCGAACAATCCGGCGAATCCACGGTTGCGCAATGCCCCGGGCCTTTAGGGCCGTTGTCCCGCCACGATCAGTCGGCCCGTTGCGCCTTGCTCGCTGCAGTTGGTGCGGGCCTGGCCATGCACATGAGCCCCGTGCTGATTCGTGCGGGCATTGACAGTCTTAACCTGAATTAAGCCCATGAATATCTCTCGAATCAGAGCGTTGCGCGGCCCCAACCTGTGGAATCGCAGCACCGCCATTGAAGCAGTGGTGTCATGCACAGGCAACGAATCCGATCTGTCGCTCATGCCGGGCTTTATTGACCGGCTTCGGCAACGATTCCCCGATATTGGCGCCCTGCCCGAGCCTACCGCACAAGGCGTGATTTCAATGGCGCATGCCTTAGAGCTTGCAACGCTTGCGCTTCAAACCCATGCGGGCTGTCAAGTCGCTTTTAGCCGAACTGCCCAAGCCCCCGAGCCTGGCGTGTTTCAAGTGGTGGTGGAATACACCGAAGAAGAAGTTGGCCGTCTTGCTCTGGAGCTTGCGCAAGCGCTGATTCAATCGGCCGTTGATGACACGCCCTTCGATACCTTGGCCGCAATCGGAAAACTCAGAGCGCTTGATGAAGATGTGCGCTTAGGGCCCTCGACCGCTTCAATTGTTGATGCCGCAGTGGCCCGAGGCATTCCCTATCGCAGGCTCACACAAGGCAGCCTGGTGCAACTGGGCTGGGGCCATAAGCAACGGCGTATTCAAGCGGCAGAAATTGACTCCACCAGCGCAATTGCCGAAGAGATTGCGCAAGACAAGGAGCTCACCAAGCAACTGCTGCATGCCGCTGGCATTCCTGTACCGCGGGGCAAGGTGGTGGATAGCCCCGAGCAGGCCTGGGCAGTCGCCTGTGAACTCGGTGGGCCGGTGGTGGTCAAGCCGCGCGATGGCAACCAAGGCAAAGGTGTAACAGTCAACGCACAAACCCGTGAACAGGTGATTGCCGGGTATCACACGGCACGATCATTTCGAAGCGATGTGATTGTGGAACGCTATCTTCCGGGCATTGATTACCGGTTACTGGTGGTGGGCAATCAGCTCGTTGCGGCCGCACGACGCGAGCCTCCCTTGGTGATTGGCGATGGCGAGCGCACCGTGGCCCAGCTCGTGGATCAGGTCAATGCCGACCCGCGCCGTGGCGATGGCCATGCCACGCCCCTGACGCGGATTTCGATTGATGAGATCGCGCTGGATCGACTGGCAGAACAAGGGCTTACACCCGACTCGGTGCCCCCACTGGGCATGCGGGTCGTGCTGCGAAACAACGCAAATTTATCGACCGGCGGCACCGCCACCGATGTGACCGATGAAGTGCACCGCGATGTGGCGGCGCGCGCCATTGCCGCCGCACAAATGGTGGGCTTGGATATTTGTGGCATTGATATTGTTTGCGAAAACATCAACACCCCGCTTGAAGTTCAGCACGGCGGCATTGTCGAGGTGAACGCGGCCCCGGGCTTGCGCATGCACTTAAGCCCTTCGTTTGGCAAAAGCCGAAATGTCGGCGAAGCCGTGATCAGCCACATGTTTGCCAAAGACGACGATGGCCGCATTCCGGTGGTGGCAGTGACTGGCACCAATGGAAAAACCACCACGGTGCGATTGATTGCGCACTTCATGAAAAACCAAGGCCTGAAAGTCGGCATGACCAATACCGACGGGGTATACATTGATGGCCAACAAATCGATAGCGGCGATTGCAGCGGGCCACGCAGCGCAAGAAATGTGCTGATGCACCCCGATGTTGAAGCGGCCGTGTTTGAAACCGCGCGTGGCGGCATGTTGCGCGAAGGCTTGGCCTATGACCGCTGCCAGGTTGCCGTGGTGACCAATGTCGGCACCGGCGATCACCTGGGCTTGAATTTCATTACCACGGTGCAAGACCTACGAGTGCTTAAGCGCGTGGTGGTGCTTAATGTTGCGCCCAATGGAATGGCCGTGCTTAATGGCGCCGACCCCAATGTCGCCAGCATGGCCAAGCATTGCCCAGGGCAAGTGACTTTTTTTGGGCCCAACGAACACCACCCCGTGATCGCCACGCACCGGGCACTGGGCAAACGCGTTATTTTTGTTCGCGACAATGTGATCGTTGCTGCAGAAGGTGAAACGGAAATTGAACTGAGTCTTGCTGACATTCCGCTGACACGCTCTGGGGCCTTGCAGTTTCAAGTGGAAAACGCCATGGCGGCAATTGGGGCGGCCTGGGCGCTTGGCTATTCATGGCCCAGCATTCGGGCCGGGCTCAAAGGGTTTGTGAGTGATGCAGACTCTGTGCCGGGGCGCTTTAATGTGTTTGAGTATCGCGGCGCTACGGTGATTGCCGACTATGGCCATAACCCCGATGCGATTGCGGCGCTATGCGACGGTGTGGCAAAAATTCCAGCGCAACGCCGAATCGCCGTGATTAGCGGTGCAGGCGATCGGCAAGACAAGGACATTCGCGAGCAAACCCGTTTGCTGGGCTCGGTGTTTGACCATGTGATTCTGTACGAAGATGCCTGCCAGCGCGGCCGTGCCGATGGCGAGGTCATCGCGCTGTTGCGCGAAGGCTTGGTAGGCGCAAGCCAAACCAAATCGACAGAGGAGATTCATGGCGAATTTCTTGCCATCGACGCCGCCTTTACACAGTTGGCGCCGGGCGATGTCTGCCTAATTCTGATTGACCAGGTGGAGCAGGCGCTGGCCTATATCCGCGAGAAATGTGACGGTTGAGCCCGCGACCGATTTGGGCTAGACTTTCGGGCTCGTGGCGATTTAGCTCAGTTGGTTAGAGCGACGGAATCATAATCCGCAGGTCCGGGGTTCGAATCCCTGAATCGCCACCA
>CAYTWR010000045.1:0-2087 GCA_964442225.1 uncultured Burkholderiaceae bacterium
TGGTGGAGCCGGCGGGAATCGAACCCGCGTCCGCAAGTCTTCCAAAGACAGTTCTACATACTTAGTCGATTTATTTAAATTTAACTAAGGTGCTTAGCCAACCGACAGGCCGGCACCCAGCGATCCGCTTGTTTTAGGCACTGGGCCCACGGCTTGCCCAATGACGATCTGATGTGAATGACGCTGCTGCGGTTTGACCCGCCCGGCCCATCAGAGAACCGGTGCAGCGCTCGCTAGCCCTTAGGCTGCGAGAGCGAAACGCTCTTCGTTTGCGTTTATTTTTTTTCGACTGGATTTACGAGGGAATCGAGCCTCGGTATGCCCTGCGCTTCTTCACTACCCACGTCGAAACCGGGTCGGCCCCATGTTTCTAAGTTCAACGCTAGGACGCGAAGTATGGGCTAAAGGTTCCGTAAAGTCTACAAACTCGTCATTGCGAGGGCTGCCTCGGCGGCCCGTGGCAATCTGCGACCGTAGATTGCTTCGCTGCGCTCGCAATGACGAGTTTTTCTATCGGCCACTCGCAATGACGGCCAGCAGATCCTCGGCCCTCTGAATCAAGGCATCGGCCCCCCAGTCCTTGGGGAAGGGCTCATGCACATGGTGGCCAAAATCACAGGCCACAGTCCAGGTGCCCGCCGCAAAGCCAGATTCAATATCGCGAGCATCATCACCCACATACACCACCGCTGCAGGCTCAAGTGCCAGCGTCGAGATTGCATGCTGCATGGGGGCAGGGTGGGGCTTGGCGTGTGGCGTGGTGTCGCCGCACACCACGATCGCGCAGCGATCCCACAGGCCAATTTTTTTCAACAGCGGCTCGGTGAACTGCGTGAATTTGTTGGTCACAATACCCCAGGCAATTGCCTGTGAATCCAGTGCCTCCACCACAGCCTCCATGCCTGGCCAAAACGCGGTTTCATTGGCCAAGCATTCGGCGTAGACCTGCAAAAATTCTTGTCGCAAGGCCTCGTATTCGGGCTGCTCGGGCGCAACGCCCATGCCTTTGCCAATCATGCCGCGCGCGCCCTGCGAAACCCAGGGTCGAAGCTCGGCGACAGAAAGTGGCGCTAAGCCGCGCCGTGTGCGCAAGGCGTTGGCGGCATAGGCTAAATCGGGCGCGGAGTCGAGCAGGGTGCCGTCAAGATCAAACAGCATGGCCCGTTTTGAAAAACCCGACCAGCGCGAGTGCCAGTCGGGGCGGGGAAATGGAGTCGTCATATGTGGATCGCCGCGGGCCCGTTGGGCCCTCGCGATGACGGCCTGTCATTGCGAGGCCCGATAGGGCCGTGGCAATCCATCATTTCTTGTAAGCCATCAGGTAATTCACGCTCGTGTCTTTGCCCAGCGAATACACCTGCGTGATCGGGTTATAGCTCATGCCCAACATTTCCTGCAGCGTTAAGTTCGCACCGCGCGCCGCATTGGCAAGCTCGCTGGGCTTGATAAATTTCGAATATTCGTGCGTGCCCTTGGGCAAAATTCTCAAAACATATTCCGCGCCAACAATCGCAAACAAAAAGCTCTTGGGGTTGCGGTTAATCGTTGAGAAAAACACCCAGCCCCCAGGCTTGACCAGCTGCGAGCAGGCCGCAATCGTGGCCGCAGGGTCGGGCACGTGTTCCAGCATCTCCATGCAGGTCACCACATCGTATTGACCCGCCTCGCGCGCGGCCAAATCCTCGGCAGCGATCGCTTCGTAATCCACTTTCACGCCGCTTTCCAAGCCATGCAATTGGGCTACCTTTAGGGGTTTTTCGGCCAGGTCTATGCCTTTCACAGTGGCACCGAGTTTGGCCATGGCTTCGGCCAAAATGCCGCCGCCGCAGCCCACATCGACTACTTTTTTGCCTTTCAGGCTGGCCAGTGCGTCGATCCAATCGAGCCGCAAGGGATTGATTTGGTGAAGGGGGCGAAACTCGCTGTTCGGATCCCACCAGCGCGAAGCCAGGGCGCTAAATTTTGCGAGTTCGGCGTGGTCAACATTTGCGTTTGTGTTCATGGAGAAAAGGATACCTTAGTAAAACAAAACCCCGCTAGTGCGGGGTTTTGTTGGACCGCTACGGCGCGTTGCGCCTCGCGGTGAC
>CAYTWR010000045.1:2187-5968 GCA_964442225.1 uncultured Burkholderiaceae bacterium
CGTCATTGCGAGGGCCGCCTGCGCGGCCCGTGGCGATCCGCTTACTTGTTGCGAGTTCCAACAACCTCAACTTCTACGCGACGGTTCTTGGCACGGCCTTCGCGGGTCTTGTTATCGGCCACAGGCTGGGTTTCGCCCTTGCCTTCGGTGTGGATCTTGCCAGCAGGAATGCCTTTGCTGACCAAGTAAGCTTTCACGGCAGCCGCACGGCGCTCGGAAAGTTTCTGGTTGTAAGCCTCGGGGCCAGTCCAGTCGGCGTGGCCAACCGCGATCATGACTTCCAGGTTCATGGATTTCGCCTGATCAACCAAACGATCCAGCACTTTCTTGCCCTCAGGCTTGACCACTGACTTGTCAAAGTCGAACAGGGTGTCGGCTTTGAGGGTCATTTTTTCAACCTGCGGAACGGCAGGGGCAGCGGGTCGGGCGGCTGCGGCGGCAGCAGCAGACTTTTTAACCAGGTCGGGGTCGCAGGCTTCGGTGGCCATTTGTGGGGTCCAGTAACCGGCGCGCCAGCACAGACCAAAACCGCTTTTCACATCGCCGCCGGAAGACTGCCAGTAGCCCGGGGTGGATTGCGCCTGAGCCGAGCCCGGCTGCAGGGTGAGGGCAGCTGCTGCAAATGCAACAGCCCCGATCAAGGTGGAGAAGAATTTCTTAGTCATGGATGACTCCCTTTCGACTTGTAGATTAGTGTTCGGCACCTGCTAAGACCACCATTTTGCCACAGGCGAGCCTAATTAAAAAGGTAAAATCGCGCGATGGATTCATTCGCTAAAGAGACCCTGCCAGTTAGCCTCGAGCAGGAAATGCGCCGCTCTTATCTCGATTACGCCATGAGCGTGATCGTAGGCCGAGCCCTCCCCGATGTCCGAGATGGCCTAAAGCCGGTTCACCGCCGCGTTTTATTCGCCATGCACGAGCTTAACAACGACTGGAACCGGCCGTACAAGAAATCTGCACGTATCGTGGGGGATGTGATCGGTAAATACCACCCGCACGGGGATTCTGCGGTCTACGACACGATTGTCCGAATGGCGCAGGATTTTTCGCTGCGCTACATGCTGGTCGATGGCCAGGGCAACTTTGGTTCGGTTGACGGCGATAACGCCGCCGCCATGCGCTACACCGAGATTCGTCTGGCCAAGATCGCGCACTCGCTGTTGGAAGACCTGGACAAAGAAACGGTCGACTTTGGCCCGAACTACGATGGCAGCGAAAAAGAGCCGCTGATCATGCCGGCTCGCCTGCCCAATCTGCTGATCAACGGCTCCTCAGGCATTGCGGTGGGCATGGCCACCAATATTCCGCCGCACAACCTTTCCGAAGTGATCGAGGGCTGCCTAAAAGTATTGGAAAACCCAGAGATCACGGTCGATGAACTCATCGACATTATTCCCGCGCCCGACTTTCCAACCGCAGGAATTATTTACGGTGTGCAGGGCGTGCGCGAGGGCTATCGCACGGGCCGCGGCCGCGTCGTGATGCGGGCAAAAACCCATTTTGAAGAGATTGATAAGGGTGCGCGACAGGCCATCATCATCGATGAGCTGCCATATCAGGTGAACAAGCGCACGCTGCTTGAACGCATTGCCGAGCATGTGAATGAAAAGCGCATTGAAGGCATCTCCGATATTCGCGATGAGTCCGATAAATCGGGCATGCGGGTGGTCATTGAGCTCAAGCGTGGCGAAGTGCCCGAGGTCGTGCTGAACAATCTGTACAAAAACACCCAGCTGCAGGACACCTTTGGCATGAATATGGTGGCCTTGGTCGATGGCCAGCCCCGCACGCTAAACCTCAAGCAAATGCTGTCGGCCTTTATCGATCATCGCCGCGAGGTGGTGACCCGCCGTACGGTGTTCGAGCTGCGCAAGGCCCGCGATCGTGGCCATATTTTGGAAGGCCTGGCCGTCGCTGTCTCCAATATGGACGAAATGATTGCGCTCATTAAAGGCTCGGCGACACCGGTCATTGCGAAGCAGGAATTAATGTCGCGCAACTGGCAAGCGGGGCTTGTGCGCGAGCTGCTCATGCGTGCAAC
Source organism: uncultured Burkholderiaceae bacterium (assembly GCA_964442225.1). Lineage (GTDB taxonomy): Bacteria > Pseudomonadota > Gammaproteobacteria > Burkholderiales > Burkholderiaceae_A > Lacustribacter. Next base: position 4,232 of record CAYTWR010000045.1, read on the forward strand.
GCAAACCACCATTCCAGAAGCCTTTAAGCCCGAGGGCCTAAGCGATGCCTATGGCTTAAAAGATGACGGTTACAAGCTTTCTGACACGCAGGCCAATGAAATTTTGCAAATGCGCCTGCAGCGTTTAACTGGCCTTGAGCAAGACAAGATCGTGAGCGAGTACAAAGAGATCATCGAAAAGATCGCTGACTTGCTCGACATTTTGGCAACACCTGCCCGTATCATGGCCATTATTTCAGAAGAGCTCAACGCGATTCGCAACGAGTTTGGCGATGCGCGCCGAAGCCAGGTTGAAACCAATGCCGAGGAGCTGCAAACCGAAGACTTGATCACCCCGCAAGACATGGTGGTGACGCTTTCACACTCGGGCTATATCAAGAGCCAGCCGCTCTCAGAATATCGGGCACAACGCCGAGGCGGCCGTGGCAAGCAAGCGGCCACCACCAAGGAAGATGACTGGATCGACCAGCTCTTTATCGCCAATACCCACGACATGATCCTGGCGTTTTCAGATCGCGGCCGTGTGTATTGGCTCAAGGTGTGGGAAGTGCCACAAGGTAGCCGCACTTCACGTGGCAAGCCTCTGGTCAATGTTTGGCCCTTGGAGCAAGACGAAAAAATCACGGTCGTGCTGCCGGTCAAGCAGTTCGATGAAGACCATTATGTGTTTATGGCCACGGCCATGGGCACGGTGAAGAAAACCCCGCTTGCCAGCTTCTCTCGCCCCATGAAGCGCGGCATTATTGCGGTCTCGTTGGATGAAGGCGATCATTTAATCGGCGCTGCGATTACCGATGGCCAGCACGATGTCATGTTGTTTAGCGATGCCGGCAAGGCCGTGCGTTTCGATGAGGCCGATGTGCGGCCCATGGGCCGCGAAGCACGCGGCGTGCGCGGCATGAACCTGGAAGAAGGCCAGCGCTTGATTGCCATGCTGGTTGCTGAAAGTGAGACTCAGTCGGTGTTAACCGCAACTGAAAATGGCTTTGGCAAGCGCACACCAATTGCGGAATACACCCGCCATGGCCGCGGCACTAAGGGCATGATTGCGATTCAAACCTCTGAGCGCAATGGCAAAGTAGTGGGTGCAGTGCTGGTCAACGACACGGATGAAATCATGCTCATCACTGACAAAGGTGTGCTGGTGCGCACCCGTGTGTCGGAAGTGCGTGAAATGGGCCGTGCCACACAAGGCGTCACCTTGATTGCGGTTGACGATGGCAGCTTGTTGGCCGGTGTTCAGCGCATTCAGGAAAGTGATGTCCCCGAAGGCGATGTTTCCGAGGGCGATATCCCCGAAAGCGATGAGGCCGTTTAACTTTTCGGCTGGCCCGGCCACGCTGCCCGAAAGCGTTTTGCAGCGTGCCGCCGATGACATGCTGAACTGGCATGGCTCTGGCATGTCGGTTATGGAAATGACGCATCGCGGGTCCGTGTACCTGGGCCTGTTTGAAAAAGTCATGGCTGACTTTCGCAGGCTCTTAGTGCTGCCCGAGCATTACAAGATCTTGTTCATGCAAGGCGGGGCCACGGCGCAAAATGCATTGATTCCATTGAATCTGTTGGGCGAAAACCGCAAAGCCGATTATGTGAATACGGGCCATTGGTCGACTAAGTCGATTAGTGAGGCTCGGCAGTACGGTGATGTGCATGTTGCCGCCAGCGCGGAATCGCCCGTAGACTGCCACGGGCCTTCGGCCCTCGCAGTGACGCCTTCTTTGGGCACCGCGCACAACT
>CAYTWR010000046.1:0-5922 GCA_964442225.1 uncultured Burkholderiaceae bacterium
GACCCTCTGCTCCCAAAGCAGATGCGCTACCAGACTGCGCTACACCCCGAGAAGCACGAAATTATAACAGGGGCACCCCACCCACCCACTTATTTCGGCGACAATTCCGCCCTTAGTTGCCTTGCTGCCCCCATGACCACCCTCCACCTCACCGCACTCTATATCGCCGCTTTGGTCGCCGCCAACTTGTTAGTGGCCTGGCTCGGGCCCTGGTTTAGCCCGGTCAACGCATTTTTTTTAATCGGCCTGGACTTATCACTGCGTGACAAGCTTCATGATGCATGGCAAGGGAAGTATCTGGCACTGAAAGTGGGTGGCCTTGTGGCCGCGGCAGGCGTGATCTCCTTTGTTTTGAACCCGGCAACTGGAAAGATCGCGATTGCCAGCATTACCGCCTTCATTTTGGCAATGTCAGCAGACTCCTTGGTTTATCAGCTGCTGCGAAAACGCCCCTGGTTGCAGCGATCGAATGGATCCAATCTCGTTGGGGCAGGCGTTGACTCGATCATTTTCCCAACGATTGCATTCGGCGGATTTATGTTGCCGATCGTGCTGATGCAGTTTGCCGCCAAGGTGGGCGGCGGCGCGGTATGGTCGCTGATCCTGAATCGGCTGGCGTTGACGAAGGCTGGATTGCCACGCCCTTCGGGCTCGCAATGACGAACAACTCATAACTCGTCATCGCGAGGAGCCGCTACGCGGCGACGTGGCGATCAGCCGAATCGGCCGGTAATGTAATCCTCGGTTTCTTGGCGCTTGGGCTTGATAAAGATTTCATCGGTCTTGCCATATTCGACCATCTCACCGAGATACATATAGGCTGTGAAATCAGAGACCCGTGCAGCCTGCTGCATGTTGTGGGTCACAATCGCCACGGTGTAATCAGACTTTAGCTCGTGAACAAGCTCTTCAACCTTCGCCGTTGAGATCGGATCAAGAGCCGAAGTGGGCTCATCGAGCAAAATCACCGAGGGCTTAACTGCAACCGAACGGGCAATGCAAAGCCGCTGCTGCTGGCCTCCTGAGAGCGCCAGGCCGCTTTGGTTCAGCTTATCCTTGACTTCGCTCCACAAGGCTGTTTTGGTCAATGCCCATTCCACGCGCACATCCATCTCTGCCTTTGGAAGGTTTTCGTACAAACGAACCCCAAATGCAATGTTGTCGTAGATCGACATGGGAAAGGGGGTTGGCTTTTGAAACACCATGCCAATGCGGGCACGCAAAAGATTCAAGTCTTGTTTCGGATCCAGAATGTTCTGGCCATAGAAATTGATCTCCCCCTCGGCCCGTTGCCCGGGGTATAGGCTATACATGCGGTTCAAAGTACGCAGCAGGGTGGATTTTCCACATCCCGAGGGGCCAATGAACGCCGTGACCTTGTTCTCGACAATATCAAGGTTGTTATTTTTCAGGCCCTGAAACTTGCCGTAGAAGAAATTCAGGTTGCGAATTTCGATGGCGTTTTTATGCTGATGTGCTGTGGTCTCATTCATATGTCAGTCTTTCATAAGCGCGCGAATTCACTCGCCGGTTTTTAGTGTCCAGCCTTCCTCTCACGGAAAAACACCCGCGCAACAATATTGAGCACGAGCACCGCCAGAGTAATCAGCAAAGCGCCGCCCCAGGCCAGGCGGATCCAGTTATCGTAGGGGCTCATGGCAAACTGGAAAATCACCACCGGCAGGTTGGCCATGGGCCCGTTCATGTTGGTTGAGAAGAATTGGTTGTTCAACGCCGTGAACAGCAAGGGGGCGGTTTCTCCGCTAATGCGCGCCACTGCGAGCAACAAACCAGTGACTACGCCGCTTTTTGCTGCCCTCAGGGTCACCATGGTGGCCACTTTCCACTGAGGCGCACCTAACGCATAGGCAGCTTCCCGCAGGCTTCCCGGCACTAGACGCAACATGTTCTCGGTGGTTCTCAACACCACGGGAACAGCAATCAACGAGAGTGCGATCGTGCCTGCCCAGCCCGAGAAGTGCTTTACCTGGGCAACCAAGATCGCATAAACGAAAAGACCCAGCACAATGGAGGGCGCACTCAGCATGATGTCGGTAACAAACCTTGTAACCGAGGCCACCTTGCTGCGATCACCAAATTCGGCCAAGTAGACGCCTGCCAAGATGCCGATCGGGGTGCTAAACAATGTGGCAAAGCCGACAAGCAACAGGCTTCCAACGATTGCGTTGGCCAAACCACCACCTTCCGATCCTGGCGCCGGCGTTGACTGCGTAAACATTGCCCAATCCAGCGCCTTAAATCCGTTAATAAACAGAATTGACAGGATCCAGAGCAAAACAAAGAGGCCTAATCCCATGGCCAGCATGGAAAGCGTCAGGCCAATCCTGTTGGTGCGGACGCGTTTTCTGTAGAGCTTCGGGTTTTTGATATCCATGTGCCGGGTCCGGTTAAGTCTTTGTGCCTTTTGCACGTTCGGTTCGAATAATCAGAATCTTTGCCGCTGCCAACACAAAAAAGGTGATCACGAAGAGCAGGAAGCCCAAGGCAAACAAGGTGGAGAGGTGGAAATCCGCCGCCTCACCAAACTCGTTAGCAAGCGTTGACGCAATGGAAGACCCAGGGGAAAACAGCGAGGCCGCAATTCTCTGTGAGTTTCCGATAACAAACGTCACCGCCATGGTCTCGCCAAGCGCACGGCCAAGGCCCAACATAATGCCGCCAATCACCCCCTGCTGGGTGTACGGCAACACGATGTAGCGCACGACCTCCCAGGTGGTGCAGCCTACGCCATAGGCAGACTCGCGAAGAATTGGAGGAACAATTTCAAACACATCGCGCATCACCGCCGCAATAAAGGGCAGGATCATGAAGGCAAGAATCAGACCCGCAGCCAAAATACCGATTCCATTCATGGCCCCACCAAACAAGGGACCGATCAACGGCATCTGGCCAAGTGTCGACTGCAAGGCGGGCTGGCCATACTCCGCGAACAAAGGCGCGAAAATAAACAGACCAAACATGCCGTAAATGATGGAGGGAACTGCAGCCAACAGCTCGATGGCGGTGCCCAGCGGGCGGCGCAGCCAAACAGGGCAGGTCTCGGTGAGAAACAACGCAATTCCAAAACTAAGTGGCACCGCGATTAGAAGGGCGATGGCCGAGCTCACCACCGTGCCAAAGATTGCAATGGCAGCGCCAAACTCCTCGTTAATAATATCCCACTCAACACGCCAGATAAACTCAAAACCAAATTTCTTGAAGGCGGGCCAAGCAGTGACCGCCAGGGAAATCAAAATCCCTGCAAGCGCAACCAGCACCAGCAGGGAGAAAAACATTGTGACTTTATGAAAGAGGAAATCCTGCATCCGCTGCTTTTTAACAACCTGCAGTCGGCGCTGATCAAGAAGGCCACTGTCGGCAGAGGAGAGGTCCATGAATACTCCGAGGGGCTACTGTTTAAACTTTTGGTTTACTTCCATTTCAACGCACAAGGGTGGCTATTTTGACAAGCCACCCCCTGCGAGGAAACATCGCGTTAGGCTTATTTTATTGCGATCTGAGGCCAGACTTTTTCTGCAATGGCCTTGGTCAGCGCATCCGGCAGCGGAACATAGTCCAGTTCGAGCGCCAGTTGTTTGCCATTTTTGAATGCCCATTCAAAGAACTTCAGCGCTTCTGCGGAATTGGCTTTATCGGCCGGCTGCTTGTACATGAGCACGAAGGTTGCCCCGGTGATGGGCCATGACTCAGCACCCTTTTGATTCACAAGGGAGATCCTCATTCCCGGAACGCTAAACCAGTCTGCGCCAGCTGCTGCGGCCGCGAAGGTTTTATCGTCGGGACGGACATATTTGCCATCGCGGTTTTGCATCTGGAAGTAAGGGATGTTGTTTTTCTTGGCGTAGGCATATTCAACATATCCGACTGCGCCTTTGACGCGGGCTACGTTGGCAGCAACCCCTTCATTACCTTTGCCGCCAACCGAAGAAGCTGCGGGCCACTTGACTGCTGCACCCTTGCCAACCTTGTCTGCCCATGCCTTGCTCACTTCGTTCAGATAGTCGGTGAAAATAAAGGTGGTGCCCGATCCATCTGCACGGTGCACAACCGTAATGGCCTGGTCAGGCAGTTTTTTGCCGGGATTTAAAGCAGCAATTTTTGGGTCGTTCCATTTTGTAATGGCGCCCATAAACATTTCGGCCAACACCTCACCATTGACCCGAAGCTCGCCCTGGGCAAAACCATCAAGGTTCAGAATGGGCACCACGCCACCCAACACGGTGGGGAACTGAACCATGCCGTCTTTATCAAGATCAGCGCCGCTCACAGGCGCATCCGTGCCGCCAAAGGTCACCGTCTTGGCGCGAATCTGGCGAATGCCGCCCGAAGAGCCAATCGACTGATAGTTCAGGCCAACATTGGTCTGTTTTTTGTAGGCTTCAGCCCACTTTGCGTAGATGGGGAAAGGGAAAGTAGCACCGGCGCCGGTGATGTCTGCTGCATGCGCGGCCCCGGTCAGGGCAACAGCAGATACCGCGGCGACAAAGAATTTACGAAAGAGAGATTTCATGTAGGTTTCCTTCAGTGATTAACACGACTCTTGATTTACCACCCTCATAACTGAGGCCTTTCCAACTTTAGGGTGCAAATGTTGCAGCGGTATTACAGCGGATCTAGCGCTAAAAACTCTATTTAAATCAATGAGTTAAAGTCATGATAGTCCGAAGTGCCTGGCATAGCGTGGGTTCATCTTGCCCAGATCGAGCAGCATTAGAAAATCTGCCGTGTTGAAATCTGGGTCCCAGTTCGGGGCCGAACAGATCTGCGCACCAAGCTTGAGATAACCCCGAATCAGCGGGGGAAGCTCTACCGACTCTGCGCGCTCGATTTCCGCCAGCGGCAGGGGATGCTTCGGAAATGCCTCAAGCACTGGGTCGATCAAGGCGCCGTTTTGAAACTGATCCCAAAGACTCGCAGCCAGCGCGCCGCCATCTCGCATGCTAACGCTGGCGCAGCCGATCAAATGAGTGCATCCGTAGTGCTGCATGTAGCGGGCAATTGCGGCCCATAGCAGCATGATCACGGCACCGTTACGATGATCGGGATGCACGCACGATCTTCCCAGCTCCACCAGCCCGGGAATTTGCCGTTCAATGCGTGTCATAAAAAATTCGCCTTGCGAGTAGTAACGGCCAATGCGACGGGCCTGTTGCGGGAGCAACACGCGATAAGTCCCCACGACATGGCCGCAAGGCACATGACGAACAATCAGATGGTCACAGTAGGCATCGAACTCATCTTGATCGAGCCCATCATTATGCGAAGAAAATACCGCGCCATATTCCGACCGAAAAATATCATGGCGCAAACGCTGTGCATCCCTTGTGTCTTCTAATCCACTTGCCAAGCTAACCTGATAACACGACTCTGCAGGCGTTGGAAAATGAATTGTTGTTTGATTGGACAGCCAAGCAGGTACGAATTGCTCAGGCTGGGCCTGATCCAGATAGCGCTGGATATTGAGCTGGCTCATAAAGATCCTTTCGGCTTAAAAGGGAACGCATGGGCACAAGAGACTCCAAAAACTGCTGGGCACTCGTACGCCAGGAAAATCGCGCTGCACGCTGCAGTGCGAACTCGCGAGGAATTGCAAGGCATTGCAAGCAGGCCTGTTGCAGGTTTTCACTCATGACACCGGCCTTGCTTCGGCCAATGACATCGAGCGGGCCGGGCACAGGAAATGCGGCGACAGGCAGGCCACAGGCCATCGCTTCGGCCATGACCAAGCCGAAGGTGTCTGTTTTGCTGGGAAATACGAAGACATGGGCTTGGCCATAGACACGCGCAAGCTCGTGCGAGGACAGCGCCCCAAACCATCGCACCCGCGGATACCGCCGCTTTAAATCGGCCAGTACCAGCCTTTTTTCAGCTGCCAGCCATCGATAATGTCGCCCACCAGAT
>CAYTWR010000047.1:0-5445 GCA_964442225.1 uncultured Burkholderiaceae bacterium
CCCGCTTTGTCCACCTGCGCCTGCATTCCGAATACTCGATTGTCGACGGGATCGTGCGGGTGGAAGCCGCCGTGGAAAAGGCGGCTGCCGATGGCCAAATCGCCCTGGCCATCACCGATTTAGGCAACACTTTTGCCACGATCAAGTTCTACAAAGCGGCCCGCGACGGCGGGGTTAAACCAATCATTGGCGCCGATGTCTGGGTCACCAACGACACCGATCGGGACCGGCCCTTTCGGATGCTGCTCTTGGTACAAAACGAGCAGGGCTACAAAAATCTGTGCGAACTCATTACGCGCGCTTATCTTTCCAACAGCTATCGCGACCGTGCTGAGATCCGCTTCGAGTGGTTCACGGAACAGGTGTCAGGCACCGTGCCTGACACCTTGGCCACCGGCTTGATTGCGCTGTCGGGTGCCCAGCACGGCGAGCTTGCCGATGCGCTTCAAAGGAATCATTCAGGCAAAAGCAAAACTGCTGCCGAAAAAGTTTTAGAAAAATACCTCAGCGCCTTTGGTGATCGCTTCTACATTGAACTACAGCGAGCAGGCTTTGCAGGCGAAGAACACTACATTGGCAAGGCTGTGAGCTTGGCCATTGCGCATCAAGTGCCCGTGGTGGCAACCCAGCCCGTGCAGTTTCTCGAGCACGCCGACTTTCGGTCGCATGAGGCACGCGTGTGTATTGCCGAAGGCGAAACCCTGGGCAGCACACGCCGGCAGCGACGCTTTACCGATCAGCAATACTTCACTACGCAAGAAGAAATGCTGCAAAAGTTTGCCGACCTGCCACAGGCCTTAGAGAACTCAGTAGAGATTGCGCAACGCTGCAACTTAACCTTGCAACTGGGCAAGCCGCAGCTGCCCAACTTTCCAACACCCAACGGCGAGTCGCTTGAAGAGTATTTAACGCTCACCTCGCGCGAGGGCTTAAAGAAGCGATTGGTCGAGCGTTACCCCACGCCGGAAATTCGGGAAAAACACCGGCCGCATTACGAAGACCGGCTTGAGCTGGAAATCAAAACCATTATTGAAATGGGCTTTCCGGGCTACTTTCTGATCGTGGCCGACTTTATTAACTGGGCTAAAAACAATGGCGTACCGGTGGGCCCGGGCCGCGGCTCGGGCGCAGGCTCTCTGGTTGCCTACAGTCTGGGCATTACCGATCTTGACCCTATTCCGTATGCACTGCTGTTTGAGCGCTTTTTAAACCCAGAGCGGGTGAGCATGCCCGACTTTGATATCGATTTCTGTCAAGACAATCGGTACAAAGTCATCGACTATGTGCGCAGCAAATATGGCAAAGATGCGGTAAGCCAAATTGTGACCTTTGGCACCATGGCTTCGAAAGCTGTGATTCGCGATGCGGGCCGTGTGTTGGATCTGCCCTATAACTTTTGCGATCAACTCTCAAAACTGATTCCAGTGGTGCAAAACAAGCCGCTTTCACTGGAGGCTGCGAAAAAAGAAGAGCCCATTCTTGCCGAGCGCGCAGAAAAAGAAGATGAAGTGCGCGAGCTGCTTGCACTTGCCGGCCCACTTGAAGACTTGGTGCGCAACGTGGGCATGCATGCGGGTGGCGTGTTAATTGCCCCAGGAAAACTTACCGATTTTTGTCCGCTGTATCAGGCGCCGGGCTCTGCGCAAGATGATGGCGTGGTGTCAATGTATGACAAAGACGATGTGGAAGCCGCAGGCTTGGTGAAGTTTGACTTTTTGGGCCTGCGCAACCTGACCATTATTCAAATGGCGGTGGATTACATTAATGCTTTGCACTCTGATCGGCATTTAAGTTTGCGCGAGCTTGATGGTTTTGATGATCCGGCGGCATACCAAGTGCTGCGCGATGCCAACACCACGGCAATCTTTCAGGTGGAATCGGACGGCATGAAGAAGTTGCTCGCCAAGCTTCAGCCTGACCGGTTCGAAGACATTATTGCCGTGTTGGCACTTTACCGCCCCGGCCCTTTGAACTCTGGAATGGTCGATGACTTTATTAAGCGCAAGCGCGGCGAACAAGCCATTGATTACTTTCATGACTCCCTGAAAGAGTGCCTGGCACCCACCTATGGCGTGATCGTGTATCAAGAGCAAGTGATGCAGATCGCACAGATTATTGCGGGCTACTCGCTAGGCGGCGCGGATCTGCTTCGCCGCGCCATGGGCAAAAAGAAGCCCGAGGAAATGGCGCAACAGCGTGAGATCTTTGTAAAAGGCGCGCTGGAAAAAGGCCACACTCAGGCGCTCGCCACTCGGTTGTTCGACTTAATGGAAAAGTTCGCCGAGTACGGCTTTAACAAGTCACACACCGCGGCGTATGCGGTGCTGACCTATCAAACCGCGTGGCTCAAAGCGCACCACACCGCCGAGTTTATGGCGGCAACGTTGTCGGCCGATATGGATGACACCGATAAGGTGGCGTTCTTTTTGAAAGATGCCCAAAGCAATGGGGTGAAAGTGTTAGCCCCTAACATTAATTCTTCCGGCTATCGGTTCGAGCCGGTGTGGATTGCCACGGGGCCTTCAGCCCCTCGCAATGACGCACGAGAGACCGTCATCACGAGGAGGCCGGAGGCCGACATGGTGATCCAATACGGTCTAGGGGCCGTGCGCGGTGTGGGCGAAAATGCCGTGCTCAATATCCTGGCCGCGCGTCAATCCGGCCCCTTCAAAGATATTTTTGATTTCTGCAGCCGTATTGATCGTCGCGTCGTGAACAAGCGCTCCATCGAAGCCTTGGTCAAAGCTGGCGCATTCGATGCCCTTCATCATAATCGCGCACAACTCTTGGCCGGCGTGGGCATTGCGGTGGCAGCTGCGGAACAAGCCGCAGCCAGCGCCAACCAGGGTGGTTTATTCGATAGCGGCGATGTAGAAATTCAAGCGGTTGAACTTCCGGCAACCGCACCTTGGGAAGAACGCGAACGACTACTCGAAGAAAAACAAGCCTTGGGGTTTTGTTTCTCTGGCCACCTGTTTGAATCTTATAAAGAAGAAATTCGCCGATTTGTATCGACACCTTTAAACAGAATTATTCCCGGGAAAGAGCCCGTCTGGATCGCCGGCGTGGTCAGCGAAAGCCGCGCGCAAATGACCAAACGCGGCATGATGCGCATTGTGGCCTTGGATGATGGCACTGCGAAACTTGAGATCACTGTGTTTTCAGAGTTGTGGGAGCGCTACCGCAATGTGATTAAGGTCGACGAGCCCTTGATTGTTTGCGCCCGTATTGAAAACGATGATTTCTCGGGCGGCTATCGGGGCGCAGCCGCAGAGATTCTGACCCTGGGCGAAGCCCGCACCCGTTTTTCATTAGGCATTTTGGTCAAGGTCAACGGCAGCCCGCTTGATTCACTGCGCGAGCTGCTCTCGCCTTGGCGCGCACCCAAACAAGGCTGCCCGATCTTTTTGCGCATGCAGCGCAATGGGGCGGAGTGCGATATTGCGCTGCCAGAAGACTGGAAGGTAAAACCCGAAGAAGAACTCATACGCTCTTTGGGGAAACATTTTGACAAGGGCGCCGTCCAAGTGCTTTATCGATAAGCACTATAAAATTTCACCCATGAAAATTCCTGAGTCGATTAGCGGCATTGTGAGCAGCATGCGTGCGCTGCGGCGTGACCTGCACGCACACCCCGAGCTGTGCTTTGAAGAGAACCGCACCGCTGAAATTGTGGCCCGTGAGCTCAAGGCCTGTGGGCTTGATGAAATCCACACCGGGGTTGGAAAAACGGGCGTGGTAGGCGTGCTTCGCGGCAAAACCCCTGGCAAAAAAATGATCGGGCTTCGGGCCGATATGGATGCCCTGCCCATGACCGAGCTCAACACCTTTGCCCACGCCAGTAAGTTCAAGGGCAAGATGCATGGCTGTGGGCACGATGGCCACACCGCGACCTTGCTGGCCGCAGCAAAGGCCATGAGCACCGAGCGTGATTTTTCGGGCACGGTAGTGTTTATTTTTCAGCCGGCTGAAGAGGGTGGTGGTGGCGCAAAAGCCATGATTGACGATGGCCTGTTCGAGCGCTTCCCTTGCGATGCGGTGTTTGCGATCCACAACTGGCCCGGCCTGCGGGTGGGTGAGTTCGGTATGAACCCGGGCGCCATGATGGCCTCAAGCAACGAGTTCGAGATCACAATCAAAGGCAAGGGCGCGCATGCCGCCATGCCCCACTTGGGCGTTGATCCCGTGTTGGTGGCAAGCCACTTGATTCAAGCCTTTCAAAGCTTAATCTCTCGCGAGACCAAACCGGTGGATGCGGCAGTGCTCTCGGTCACACAAATTAATGCGGGCGAGGCGACCAATGTCATTCCCGATGACTGCATGATGAAAGGCACGGTGCGCACATTTTCAGTGGGTGCGCTCGATACGATCGAAGCCGGCATGCAGCGCATCTGCAATCAGTTACCGCCAGCCTTTAATGCCCACGCCGATTTCAAATTTTTGCGCAACTACCCGCCTACGATTAATCACGCGAACGAGGCCATGTTTGCAGCCGATGTTGCGGCAGAGATTGTGGGTGAATCGATGGTGCAGCGACATGTCGAGCCCACCATGGGTGCGGAAGATTTTGCGTACATGCTGCTGGAAAAACCTGGCGCCTACATTTTTTTGGGCAATGGCGATACAAGTGGCTTGCATCGCGCGTCGGGCCATGGCTTGGGGCCCTGTACACTACACAACCCGAGTTATGATTTCAACGATGATTTAATTCCGATTGGCGCCACATTCTGGCAATTGCTTGCGAAAAGGTATTTAGAGACATGAGAGCCCTCTCCCCTATCGATCGATTCTTCGGCGCGGCCGATAACTTCTTGCGCTCGATTGCCACCACGCCGCCCTCGAGCCGGCCTTATCCCGCCAAAGGAATTGAAGAGGCAAACTTAAGCGATGTTGAAAAGAGGCTTTCCGCAGCGCTGATGCGCGTCAACCATTCTGGCGAAGTAGCGGCGCAAGCTTTGTATCAAGGGCAGGCGCTCACCGCGAAAACCCCCGAGATGGCGGCGCTACTGCATGAAGCGGCCGTTGAAGAGGCCGATCATTTGAACTGGACGGCGAAACGGCTCGAAGCCCTGGGGTCGCGGCCTTCGGTGCTTTCACCTTTTTGGTATATCGGCGGGTTTGCAATCGGCGCCATCGCGGGCCGTTTGGGTGACCGCATTTCATTGGGGTTTTTGGCCGAAACCGAACGCCAGGTTGAGCAGCATTTAATGGAACATATGCAGCGATTGCCCGCTCAGGATCAGGCCTCGCGCGCGGTGGTTGAGCAAATGAAAGAAGACGAAGTCAAGCACATGAACACCGCGCTCGATCATGGTGGTGCTGAGCTTCCAAAGCCGATTCAAATGGCCATGCGGGCGAGTGGCAAGGTCATGACGACGGTCGCGCACTACATTTAAGGACAATCGTCATTGCGAGGCCCGTATTTTTTCGTCATTGCGAGGCCCG
>CAYTWR010000048.1:0-5043 GCA_964442225.1 uncultured Burkholderiaceae bacterium
ATCGTTCTCGTTCACGATTCGGCTTGCGGGCAGGGTGCAAAAGGGGCAATCCATAAGGGTCAAGGATAACGGGGTTGGGGCTCCGGCGGCATGGCTAAGCCGAAAGCTGGATACCAGTAAGTAGCGGACCCGATTACGCTGGCGCAATGCCAACGTCTCCTGCATTGCCACAAGTACTTGCATCCAGCAGTGACAGCATATATGCTGTCACTGTGCCCGTGGTTGTGATCGACACCAATGTATTCGTTTCTGCCTTGCGCAGCGGTGATGGCGCGTCTCGCCAAGTCATTCGTTTGGCTTTACAGAGGCGTCTGCAGCCGCTTTTTGGAAATGCCTTGTGGACCGAATATTCCGATCTGCTCGGCCGTGATAGCTGGGGAAAAGAAACAACGCATGCGGAACGGATTGAGGTACTCGCTGCCCTGGCAAGTGTTGGCCGTTGGGTGCGTGTTTATTTCGCCTGGCGCCCGAATTTGCCAGACGAGGCAGATAACCACCTTGTTGAATTAGCGGTTGCAGGGGGTGCGGTTGCGATCGTTACGCACAACGTACGCGACCTGTCTGCTGGTGAGTTGCACTTTGAGGGTATTGAAACGCTTAAGCCAGCCGCTTTTTTGGCTAAATTTTTCGGAGACAAACAATGAGCACGTTAACGATTCGTTTGCCTGATGACACCGCCGAGCGCTTGAAAGTACTGGCAAAGAGCCGTGGTTTAAGTGTGAACAAACTCATAGAAGAAATGAGTGCTCAGGCAATTGCAGCTTGGGATACAGAAGTTCATTTCCGTACTATGGCTGCAAAAGGTAATGTTAAGAAAGCGCTAGCAGTCCTAGATCGTTTAGATACTCGCGAAAAAAAGCGGGGTTAGTCCAATCACCCCGTCTTCGCCCAGCGCAGCGTTTTTCGCCGCACCACCTCGGGAAGACTTGCAGAGCTTGCATAGATCTCGCGAAGCCAGTCGGCGTCTTCCTGGGGCTCGCTGATTTTTTCACGAAGCGCCCGCAAGGCCCACTGGCTTTCAAGTTTTTCAAACCACGGCGCGATCTGATTCAGCGTCTGCTCAATTTTTTCCCGCAGGCTTGCAACCGATCCGCTTGACGGGTCAATCACGCGGCCTTTTAATCCGAATCGGCAGGCCTGAAACCGGTTATAGCTGTGCACCTTTTCGGCGTTACGGTGTGGCCCCCGAGCGGGCCCCGAAAAGCATTCGGCCGCAAGCGCTTGGGCGTAGGCGGCCAGCATGGCAGCACTGCGAATATCCAAGGGCGAATCGCACACCCGAATTTCAATGGTGCCGTATTCAGGCTTTGGCCGAAGGTCCCAGTAAAAATCCTTCATCGATTCCACAATGCCCAGCGATTTCATCTCCTCGAAGTACGCAGTAAATTCCTTCCAATCTGAAAATCCCGGCATGCGTCCGCTTAAGGGAAACGCGTTAACGCTGGTGAGCCGCGACGATTGAAACGCCGTGTCCACGCCCTGATAAAACGGCGAAGACGCAGCAAGCGCAATAAAGTCGGGAAGATAGGGGCTTAAGAAATTTCCAAGCTCAATGGCGGCATCGCCATTGGGGCAGCCAATATGAACGTGCTGGCCATAGACCGTAAACTGTTTGGCAAGATAGCCGTAAAGTTCTGACACCAGCTGATAACGCTCGGCGTTATAAATACGTTGGTCATCCCAATGCTGAAACGGGTGGGCACCGCCACCGCAAATGCCCACATTCATTTTTTCCGTATGCGCAATCAGCAGGTCCCGAATTTCCTTGAGCTCGCCAAGCAGCGGGTCAATATGCGTGTGCACGCCGGTGGCGATTTCAATCATGGACTCGGTGATTTCGGGCTTGATGTCAAAGCCATGATCAATGCGCGATAGCCTGCGAAGCAGATCGCTCGAGGCCCGTGTCAGGTTGTAATCGCGGCGATTCACAAGCTGCAACTCAAGCTCAACGCCAAGCGTTAATGGCGAGGAAGAATTGAACTCAAGCATCTTTTGCTTCCCCCGAGCGGCGAATGCTCCACCAGCTAATCAGCGGGCCAATGACATAGGTCATGAGCAAGGCCGAGGCCACAATGCCTGCCAAGGTCTCACCGAGCTGCGGATAAAAACTGCTGGCGTGGCTTACCAACAAAATCGAAATGCTCGACATTGGAAAGAGCACACCAGCCAAGAGCGCCCCTTGGCGAATCGACAGGCCATTTCTTCGCGCCAGCACAACGCTAGGCAGCAGCAAAAACACGCCACGGCAGGCCACAATGGCAACGCCCAACAACAATTCGTTGGCGCCAAAGCTTAGCTTGAGTGTTGTTCCCAGATAGATAAACAGAAACGCAAACACAACATAATTCGTGAAGGTGGATGCCGGGTCTTGCAGCTCCTGGCGAAGCCCGTAGCCTCGGCTGGTGACGCCAAACACCAACAACGACACCATGGGCGAGAGCTGCAGCAGCTCGTTGGCTTCCACCAACAACGCGATAAAGCTCAGTGTCAGCAGCAGTTGAAGCTCGGGTTTTCTTCCTAAAAAGCGTGACACCAACCGAATCACGGCGCTTGCCAGCAAGCCCATGGCGGCAGAGCCAAGCAACAGGTAGGCGGGGTGAACCAGGGTGATCAGCCAGTGCGCCTCTTGCGCGAGATGAAGGTTTTGCAGCCCCAAGGCGTAGAGGGTCACCGCCAAAAAGCACTGCACCGCAAGGCTGTGAAGGCTGCGCTCCGTGACCTGGCCTTCGGCACGGCTTTCCTGAATGATGCGAAGCCCAATTGCCGGTGAGCTGGCGCAGCCCAGCGCCGCAACGAGAAGGGCCACAAGAGGCTCAACCCCGAGCAGGGAAAGCATGGCGAACAGGCCCACGAAGACCATGAAACCTTGGCCGAGGGCAGTTGCCAGAGCCCAGCGCTCTTTCAAAAGCCAAACCGGGTCCACCCGGCGGCCAAGCTCAAACAGCACGAGCCCTAGCGCCAGGTCTGCAAGCGTTGCCAATCCCGTGACCGATTCGGCTGAAACCAGGCCAAGGCCGCTTGGGCCCAGCAGAAAGCCACAGAGCAAAAAGGCGCTGATTTCGGGAATTCGGGCGGTGGACGACACCAGCCGGGCGGCCAGGCTGCCGGCGATCAACATCAGTGCACCAGCAGCGAGCAGACTGAACTGACTTGGCCACGAGGGCACCCAAAGCAATTCATTCATGGGGCCAGTGTACTAAAAGGCGGGTCAGGCGGATGTGGAAACATAGAGAAATAGACTTTTTTATCAAGAAGTCGTTCCATCTTGTTGATTTTTAATTATTTTCTTGTTTAGAATCCAGCCATGAGCAAATTAAGGCTGGCAGCTGTCGCAATCGCGTGCACCTCACTGGTGGGCTGTGCCAGCCAGTCGGCTCGAAGTTTCGCCAGCCTGGACCGCAGCAACCCGGCCTATCAGTCCGACATGTGCCAGCAGGCCATTCGTGATGCGGAAATCCACGACGACATCAAGCTTGGCCGCATGGTGGCCTCGCCGGTGGCAGTGATTTTGTCCGGCGGGCTTTTGCTTCCCGCGGTGCTGGCCGCCAATGTTGGCCTAAACACCGTGGATCATGTCGATGCGGCCAAGCTCGACTGGAAGTGCGGCGGCAAGGGCAAGACGAATCAGGAAATTCTGGAAGGCGTGGCCAAGGGCGCTGCCTTTGATATTGCAACGGGTGGTGTCGGCTCGAAGTAAAAGCGTTATATAAAGTCGCGAACGGCTCGAAAATCCCGCGCACGAACACCATCGCTAAAGTCAACCGGCTCACCGTTGTAAATCACGATTTTTTCTGCGAGTGGGTGGAGCTTGTCTGAAAATCGCAGCAGTGTTTTTTTGAAGTGTGAGTTCCAGGTGCTGGCAGTTTTGACCTCGATTCCGGTCAACTCCCCGCCGCTTTTATGGATCAGATCAATCTCAAATCCTTGCGAATCACGAAAGAAAAATAGCTGGGGGCTAAGGCCTTTGTTGTAACGTGATTTCAATGCTTCAAGCACGATGAGATTTTCGAAAATCTGCCCGACCAATGGATCTCGGGAAATCTGTTCCGTTTTTTCAATTCCCAGCAGGTAGCAAAGGAGCCCCGTGTCGCTGAAATAGATCTTGGGAGATTTAATGATTCGCTTTCCAAAGTTCTCAAAGTAGGGGGGCAGACGAAACACGATATACGATGCTTCCAGTAGCGAAAGCCACTCCTTTACTGTTTTCGCGCTGACACCGACATCCGAAGCAAGCGATTGATAATTGATCACTTGGCCGACACGGCCTGCCAGGAGCTTGATTAGTTTTTCAAACAGGATTGAGTCTTTGAGTTGTATGAGTTGGCGCACATCACGTTCAACATACGTCTGGTAATAGTTAGCGTAGGCAGTGTGTGGGCGTTGTTTTTGGTCATAGATTCGGGGCAGGAAGCCATGGAACAAATACTCTTCATATTCTTGAAACCGAATCCCGACGTTATCGAGCTCCGGAATGCTTAGTGGCATCAAGTGCAAGACGCCTGTTCTTCCTGCAAGCGATTGAGTAATTGCCTCGCGTAGCTGCAGCTGGTGAGAGCCAGTGATCACAAATTGGCCATTTGTCTTCGACTGGTCGACCAGCTCCTGCAAATAGCTGAGAAGCTCGGGTGCACGTTGAATTTCGTCAAAGATCGCTTTTGTCGGGTAGCGGCGCAGGAACGCCTTCGGATCCTCGAGCGCAAGCTGGCGAGTTTCGGGATTCTCCAGGCTCACATAAGTGAAGCCTGGAAGGGCCGATCGAACGAGCGTGGTCTTGCCGGCTTGGCGGGGGCCGAGCAGGGTCACTATCGGGTACTCCTTCAACTGGAGTAGCAGCTCGGTTTGTAACGCACGCGGGATCATGCAGTTGATCTTACTATATACAAATCAGAACTTCAAGTATGTATTTGTATACTTACTTTTGGAATCAACCCCCTAAATGGTTGGTTTCGCCAACGCCGGGGTGCCTTCCGGCTGCATTGCCGCCGCCTCATCCCACTGTTTCGCAAGCCGCTTAAATGCCCCCGCAGGATCTGCATCGGCAAC
>CAYTWR010000049.1:0-4260 GCA_964442225.1 uncultured Burkholderiaceae bacterium
GTGGTCACCGCCACAGGCGTGATCTTGATTGACAGTGGCGCAAGTTCTCATAGTGCAGCCATGCTTGAACAGGCGGTCAAAGCTGTGACAAGTAAACCCATTAAATGGGTGTTGAATACAGGCTCACAAGATCATCGCTGGCTCGGTAACGGTTACTTTGCAAAGCAGGGCGCAGAAATCCACGCTATGGCCGGCACGGTCAAGACTCAGCAGGCATCGGCTCAACAGCAGTTGAACAATTTAAAGCGGTTTGTCGGCGGGCAGCTGGCGGGTACTACGCCGTTTTATGCAACGAAAACACATCAGCTGCCAGAGCAGGTAGTCACAATTGATGGCGTTCGCATGCAGTGGATAGAGACCAATGCGCACTATCCCGGCGACACGATGATTTACTTTCCTGAAGCCTCTGTCGTATTCACAGGTGACCTGGTGTATGTTGATCGAATCTTGGGTGTGCTGCCCCAATCAAATGTTCGCAAAGCCCAAGCCGCCTTTCAGCGGCTGATGGCGTTAAACCCGAGACACCTTGTTCCCGGGCATGGTCGAGTTACTGACCTAGCCCAGGCGAAACGGGAGACGGGTGATTACTACGATTTCTTGATTGCCAATGTGGGCGCTGCCGCGCGCAATATGGATCCGATTGGCGAAACCTTGGATAAGTTCGCCAAGCCAGCTCAGTTCATGCACCTTGAAAACTTTGCGGAGCTGCACCGGGCAAATATGAACCGGGTGTTCGTGGATTTTGAGGCAAATCCCTAGAGTAACGATAATTTCACCCTGAATTTGCCATGGCATCCCAAGCGGCAAGAGCCTCGGCCGCGTACATGAGCGATGGGCCACCGCCCATGTATACACAAACTGCTAGCATTTCTTCAAGTTCGGCCCGTGTTGCGCCAAGTTTGATCAGTGCTTTGACATGGAATGCAATACAGCCGGAGCAGCGCTGGCTGATACCAATGCCCAGAGCAATAAGCTCTTTGTGCTTGGCGCTAATGGCGCCTTCAGCCATGGCGCCTTGCGCAAGCTTTGAAAATCCTTGCATGGGCTCGGCTTGTGATTTGCGAAAAGGACCCAGCGTGTCATTGATGCTTTTCATCAGTCCAGCGTGATCAAAACTGCTCATATAAATCTCCTTTTTTAACGCCATTGAAGGCCAAGTTGAATATAACCCGCGGATAAGCCGATCATGTGTAACGCAACCGCAACAAACGCAGCCCTTGGTTTCCAAAAGGCCAGTGCGGAAATCGGCAGCGACGCCATGCCCCACCACAGGTTTGCTGGCGCAATAAGAAAAAGAATCGATGCGGCAAGACTTGTATAGGCACTTGCTGACAGCACAAAAAGCAATTTTCGGGTTTTTGAAACCGCTGTTGCTGCGCCAAGCAAGGCCGGGCTTATTGCTACCACGGCTGGAATTAAAAACAACTCGCCACGTTGTACGAGATCAGCAAGATTGAAGATTAAATACAGCGTTGCCGCAAGCCAAATGGCACTGAGCCGCGGGCGAGCTTTATTTACAAGTGGCAAGGAATAGATCTGTGCCACCCCTAATCCGGAAAATGAGATCAGGAATACAGCTAGCCCATGCAGCCACTCAAAGCCGCAGCCGCACGAGGCGGCCGAGGCGGTACCCAGAACAGTTGCCAGGGCAAAGAGAACGATTACTTCTTGCAGGTGTTGATCCCGAGCAGCGAGTAAGCCGGGCAGTTGGCCATTAAGCCCGTAAGAATCGGCACCACGCCAATGTAGGCCCAGGCTCCGAGAGAGCCTGCCGCCGCCGCTGCAACCAGGCCAATGCCGACAATTACGCGAATACCACGATCAATTGTTCCCATATTTTTTTTAAACATTTGTAGGTCCTTCGAGGAGTTGAGAAAGAGGGAGTGAAATCAATATTTTCAAAAACATTCTATTATTTTATATACTGTAAGCGCCCGAGCAAGAGCAACTTCTTGATCTAAATCAGTTAGTCTTCAAGAAGGCTTCGCAACATCCAGGCGTTTTTCTCGTGAACGTCCAGCCGCTGGGTGAGCAGGTCGGCCGTCGGCTGGTCTTCTGCCCGGCTGACAAGGGTAAACAGCTTGCGCGCAGTGCGCGCAGTAGTCTCTTGGGCGACCACCAAATGACGAATCATGTCAGTAGCCTTAGGCACACCTTCAACCTGCTTTACGCTAGCAAGCCTGGCAAACTCGGCATAGGTGCCGGGGGCGGGGTGGCCAAGGGCACGAATTCGCTCTGCAATTTGGTCGAGTGCGCCCCACTGTTCGGTGTACTGACCCATGAACATCTGGTGCAGACTGTTAAATTGGGGCCCAGTAACGTTCCAGTGGAAATTGTGAGTCATCAAATACAAGGCGTAGCTGTCGGCCAAAAATGCCGAAAGCCCTTTGGCAATCTTTGCGCGATCCGTTGCGCTAATGCCGATATCTATCATTGGTGTCTTCGTCTTTTTCGTGGCCATATCAACTCTCCCTTACGCTAATGCAGTGTCGAGTACCATCATGATAGCAAACCCGCTCATCAAGCCCATGGTCGCTGCTGTTTGATGCCCGTTGCGATGAGTCTCGGGAATCACTTCATGCGACACCACAAAAATCATAGCCCCGGCTGCAAG
Source organism: uncultured Burkholderiaceae bacterium (assembly GCA_964442225.1). Taxonomy (GTDB): domain Bacteria; phylum Pseudomonadota; class Gammaproteobacteria; order Burkholderiales; family Burkholderiaceae_A; genus Lacustribacter. Next base: position 2,615 of record CAYTWR010000049.1, read on the forward strand.
CCCCATTGCCAACGGATAAGCAAACGCCATTCCGCTTGCAAGTGTCACGCCGAGCAATGCGCCCAGCGGCTCCAAGGCGCCACTCACCCCGGCGACCATGACGGCCTTCATTGGAGACAGTCCGATTGCTCGCAAGGCGAGCGCTACTGCCAAGCCCTCGGGTATGTCTTGCAGGGCAATTGCGGTTGCCATTGGAATTCCCACCGAAAAATCAGCCTGTCCAAACGCAACACCAACAGCCATGCCTTCGGGCAGGTTATGAATGGCCATCGCCATTACAAAAAGCCACATTCGAGAGCAACACTCCGGTGCGGGGCCACACGGACCGGTGCTGTCATGTTCATGGGGTGCGAAGGCATCTAACCCGAGCATGAGCAAGACACCGAGCGCCATTCCGCCGACTACCAAGAAGGCACCCGAAAAACGCCCACCGGTAAGTTCGACCCCAGCCTCCAGGCCTGGAAGAATTAGTGAAAATGCTGCCGCGGCAAGCATCATTCCTGCAGCTAACCCGAGCAAGCTGTCTTCCAGTTTTTGTGGGATTTTTCGAATGCTAAGCGCTACGCTTGCACCAAGCGTAGTGGTGGCAAAGCCCGCCAGGCCGCCATAGACCGCGTACGCCAAACCCTCCGGAATTGCGCCACTGGCAATAACCGACAGACTCTGCCCTAAGAGCACGGCAACGGAGACTAGTCCCAAGCCAAGCCCGAAAGAGGCCCACCGATGCTCACGCGCATAAGTAAAAGCACTTGATAGATAAGTAACCGAGGCAATAACGGCGGTATTCATAAAAGCTAGTGTCGCTCGCGCTCTTCGTTTAGTCCAATTGATTGTCCTAAAGGCGACAATTAAAAAAAACGATAAGCCTGTCGTTTGGGCACAGCCGTTTTAGTTAGCCCAAGGCTTATTCCTCAAAACGCTCTGAATCTTGTGAAAGTCTTTGTCTTCCATCACGCCTGCGGCAGCCTGAAGCCGAGCCCAGCTTCGGGCGTGATTTGCCTGCTCAAGGATCAGCTGTTTTTCCGCATCGACAACCGCGGCTTCTGCGGCAAGCAGCTCAAGCGTTGATCGTGCGCCGTTGGCGTGGGCCTTTCGGGTTTCCAAAAGCCGCTGCCGAGCGCTCGTCAGTGCAGATTCAAGAGCGCTTATGCTGGCGGGAAAGCTGTTGAGCATCTGCCAGGCCGCACGTGCCTGTTGTTCAAGCGCAAGTGCCGCACGTGCGCGGTCCGCCAAGGCTTTTTCTGCGATCGCCAACGCCTCTCGTTGTTTTGCAACATTCAACCCGCCAGTGGAAAGCGGCATTGTGATTTGAACTCCGACACGCTGATCCGCTCCAAGACGTCCGGCCGAGGAGCCATAGTCGCCGGGGCCACTTAAGACGTCCGCGGAAGCCTGGGCAATGAAGTCCACCTTTGCAGAACGGGTGCCTAAATAAAACTTCTGTGCTTCATATTGTGCGATCTGGTGTTGTAGGTCATAGGCTCTAAGCTCCGGGTGACCGAGCGCGAGATTGGCAACAATTTTTTGCAAGTTCAGGGGCGAAAGGACAGAAGCTGAACGCTGCATTCGGGGCGGAAGGCTGTCCACTCCAGAGAGGTCTTTTAACGCAAGGCGAGCAATTTCCAGTTCCGTTTGCAGGCGCACCT
>CAYTWR010000050.1:0-4026 GCA_964442225.1 uncultured Burkholderiaceae bacterium
GCCCTTCAGGCCCCGTGGCGATCCCCCGGGCGATCCACCTGATCTAAGTCAATTCCTCTATGCGCCTAACCCCATACAATCACCCCATCTGACTTTAGGGGAACGCTATGCTGCGATTCGACATACCACCGGTCAACGCCAATGTGGCCCGGCTTGAAGCCTTTATCACCTTTTTATTTTGCTTAATCGCGCTACTCGGCTTTCCCTACCTGCTGCCCGTGCTCGCAGTCATGGGCTTTATTCGCGGGTTTTTTGGCCACTACCGCTGCCCCTCGCACCGCTTGTTTAGCTTTCTTATGAATAAGGCCGGCATTGCGGGCAAAAAAGAAAACGCCGGCGCGAAAATGTTTGCCAACAAAATTCTGTTTATTGCAGCAACCGTGGCCAGCGTTTTGTTTTTTATGGGCAATGAGTTTTGGAAAGTGCCGGCGGCAATCTTGGTGGTGTTTTCCACTCTGGAATGGGCGCTCTCGTTTTGTGCGGCCTGTTGGGCCTACGGTTTTTGGTACAAACTATTTCCGCCAAAGGCCTCGTAAACTTAACTTTCTAACAAGCGCGAATCCCCCACCATGATTGCTGAACTGCTCGAACGCTACGGTGATGGCACCGTGCTGGCAGCCGGCGGCTTGGTGATTGGCCTGTTATTTGGCTTGTTTGCGCAGCGCTCACGGTTTTGCCTGCGCGCTGCGGTGATCGAGTTTTGGCACAAACGCTTCGGCGAAAAATTATCGATTTGGCTTTTGGCGTTTTCATCTGCCGTGATTACCGTGCAGCTTTTAGCCATTTCCGGTTTTCTCGATACCGATAGCGCACGCCAAATTTCTGCACGCGGCAGCATTTCCGGCGCAGTGATCGGCGGCCTTATGTTTGGCGTGGGCATGATTTTGACCCGCGGCTGTGCGAGCCGATTGTTGGTGCTCTCGGCCAACGGCAATTTGCGCGCGCTACTTTCGGGGTTAATTTTTGCAGTCACCGCGCAAGCCGCACTGGCAGGCGTGCTCTCGCCCGTGCGCACTGAAATTGCCAGCTGGTGGACCATTGAAGGTGGCCCCACGCGCGATTTGTTGGCAATTCTGGGCCTAGGCCACTGGGGCGGCTTAGCCCTTGGCGCGATCTGGGCAGTGGCTGCCTTATACGCAGTGTGGAAGACGCCTAAGCGCAGCAGCTGGATGTGGATCGGCGGCATTGGCACGGGGCTCATGGTGGCTGCGGCCTGGGCCTTTAGCCAACTCATTGCAAAAAATTCTTTTGAGCCCATTCAAATTCAGGGCCTTACCTTTAGCGGGCCGTCTGCCGAATGGCTCATGCGCGTGCTCATGCTGCCCACACCTGCAATCGGTTTTGAATTTGGCATGCTGCCGGGTGTGTTTCTGGGCTCTTTAATTGGCGCGGTGGTGGGCCGCGATCTGAAACTCGAAGGTTTTGGCACCGGCTACACCATGCCCCGCTACATTGCGGGCGCAATTCTCATGGGCTTTGGCGCCATGCTCGCGGGTGGCTGTGCCGTGGGCACCGGGGTCACCGGCGGGGCGATCTTTGCGCTCACTTCCTGGCTAAGCCTTGCGGGCATGTGGGCGGGCGCTGGCCTGGCCGACCACTTCATTGATGGCGTGAAAACTAAGGCCCCTTGATTGGTGTCAAGTTAACTTGACATTTCTTTTGCTAACTTGATCGCATGTTCATAGCGCCCAGATTGGGCGGTGGGGGAACTCCATGCGAATCGTACTAATTCACCCAAATTACCATTCTGGCGGCGCAGAGATAGCCGGCAATTGGCCACCCGCCTGGGTGGCCTATTTGGCCGGCTATTTGAAAGCGGGCGGCTATACCGATATCACCTTTATCGACGCCATGACCGACAACATCCCCGAAGAAAAAGTGCGGGAACAGTTGTTGCAACTTAAGCCCGATGTGGTGGGTGCTACGGCCATTACCCCGGCCATTTACAAGGCCGAGCGCATTTTGCAAGTGGCCAAAGAAGCGCTGCCCAATGTCGTGACCGTGTTGGGTGGCATTCACGCCACCTTTATGTACCCGCAGGTCTTGAAAGAAGCCCCGTGGATCGATGCGATTGTGCGCGGTGAAGGCGAGCAAATCTTTTTGAATTTTGTGCGTGCGGTCGATGATGGCACTTGGGCCCGTGACCCGGGCAGCGTGCGCGGCATTGCCTATGCCGATGCAACGGGCAAAGTCATTGCAACACCGGCCGAGCCCACCATTGAAGATCTGGATAAGATCACGCCCGATTGGGGAATTTTAGAGTGGAGCAAGTACATCTACATTCCCATGAACACCCGCGTGGCCATTCCCAACTTTGCACGCGGCTGCCCGTTTACCTGCACCTTCTGCAGCCAGTGGAAGTTCTGGCGCGACTATCGCATTCGCGACCCGAAAAAAGTAGTGGATGAAATTGAAGACCTGGTGAAAAACCACGGCGTTGGCTTTTTTATTCTGGCCGATGAAGAGCCCACCATTCACCGCAAGAAATTCATTCAGTTTTGCCAAGAGCTGATCGATCGCAATCTGGGCGTGCTCTGGGGCATTAACACCCGAGTCACCGATATTTTGCGCGATGAAAAACTGCTGCCCATGTTCCGCAAGGCGGGCCTGATTCATATTTCGCTGGGAACTGAAGCCGCGGCGCAATTAAAACTTGATCGCTTCAACAAAGAAACTACGATTGCGCAAAACAAGAAAGCCATTGAGTTACTTCGCAAAAATGGCATTGTCAGCGAGGCCCAGTTTATTGTGGGGCTAGAAAACGAAACCAAGGAGACCTTGGAAGAAACCTATCGCATGACCCTGGATTGGAACCCCGATATGGCGAATTGGGCCATGTACACGCCCTGGCCGTTTAGCGATTTGTTCCAGGAACTGGGCGATAAGGTGGAAGTGTTCGACTTTGAGAAGTACAACTTTGTCACGCCGATCATGAAGCCAGAAGCCATGGATCGTGGCGAGCTTTTAAATGGCGTGATGGCGAACTACCGGCGCTTTTTCATGCGCAAGAGTTTCTTGCATTACCCATTTACGCGCGATAAAACCAAGCGTAAGTATTTGATGGGCTGCTTGAAGGCGTTTCTAAAAAGCTCAATGGAGCGCAAGTTCTACGATCTGGGCCGTGTGGGCTATTGGGGCCCGCAAAGCACCAAGAAAGTGGACTTTTCGTTCGATGCCTCGCGCACCATGGCACCGGGCACTGAAAGTGTTGCGTCGGACGATGGCTGGGTCACCATGCACGGCCCCAAGATCGAGCACAAGCGTCGCCAGGGCGAGATCAATGCCGCCATGGCCTGCGGCGGTGGCAACACCGAGCAGTTGAGCGACGAAGAAATGGATGCCGTGCTCTCGGGCAAAAAGCTCGTTGATCTCGAGAAGAAGGACGAAACGGCGGTGGCATGACCGACAGGATTGGGCCCAATGCAATCCTGCAGGTGATTGAAGCGGTGACCGCTGCAAAAGGGGAGAGCGCCTGTCAGGCGCTCTTTTCGCTTGCGGGCTTATCGCACCACTTGGCTGTGCGGCCAACGGAAATGGTTTCCGAGCACGATGTTGCAACCTTGCAGCGCGCGCTGCGTGAGCAGTTCGGCGCTGATCAGGCCAAGGCCCTGTCGTGGGATGCGGGCTTAAGAACGGGTGATTACTTGTTGGCCAATCGCATTCCCAAGTTTGCACAGCGTGTGTTGAGATATGTGCCCGCTTCAGTGGCGGCGCGCGTGTTGGCGCAGGCCATTGGCAAACACTCTTGGACATTTGCGGGCAGCGGCACCTTTTCGTTTAGGCCGGGCAAGCCCTTTGTGTTTGAAATCGTGAATAACCCTTTGTGCAGCCAGATTAAAGCCCAAGAGCCCGTGTGCGATTTTTACGCGGCGACATTCGAGCGTATTTTTCGCGCGATCGTTCACCCCAACTCGCGGGTGGTCGAGACCCAGTGTGAAGCCTCGGGCGATCAGTCTTGCGTGTTTGAGGTGCGCTGGTAATTGTTGGATCGCCACGCTCGCTGCGCTCCCTCGCGATGACGAATAA
>CAYTWR010000051.1:0-1344 GCA_964442225.1 uncultured Burkholderiaceae bacterium
TGCGAGGGCCGCAGGCCCGTGGCAATCTGCGGCCGTAAAACCCCGGCGGGTAAGGGTTTGACAAAAATAAAATCCGTTTTTAGTATTGTCAAATGTACCAGCAACGGCAACTCGCCTCCACGCTGGGCAAGGCCCTGGTGGCCTTTCCGGCGGTTTTACTCACTGGCCCCCGGCAGTCGGGAAAAACGACCTTTCTTCGGCACGAGGCCGGGGATCAGGTTGATTACATTAGTTTTGACGACCCTCTTGAACGAGACTTCGCAACGGTTGATCCAGAGGGTTTTCTCGGGCGCTTTATGGATCGTCCGGTGATTCTCGATGAGATTCAGTATGTGCCGGCGCTGTTGAAGTATCTAAAAATGCGCATCGACCAAGCGCCTCATCAAGCGGGGCGATGGCTGTTAACGGGATCGCAGCAATTCGGACTTATGCGCGAGGTGAGTGAGTCGCTTGCCGGTCGGGTTGCGGTCTTGGAGCTGCCGCCATTTTCTCAAACTGAATTTGTACGCAGCAATTTAGAAGAGGTCTTGTGGAATGGGGGCTATCCTGTTCCGGCAATCTATCCGGATCGACGCGACATGTGGCTGCGAAGCTATGTTGCAACCTACCTTGAGCGCGATGTTCGGCAGATTCGGAATATCCCAGACTTAAGGTCATTTACCCAATTCATAAATTTAATGGCAGCCAGGCATGGCCAGCCATTTAATCCTGCCGAGCTGTCGCGCGAATTGGGGGTTAGCCAGCCAACAGTGAAGTCGTGGGGCAGTGTGCTTGAGGCCTCGTATGTCGCCTATTTTTTGCCACCTTGGTTTCGCAACTATGGCAAGCGGGTTGTGAAAACGCCTAAGTTTTATTTTTATGATTCGGCTCTCGTGAATCTGCTGACTCGCCAGCCGGATCCCTCCTCTGCGCTCGCAGGGCCATTGGGTGGGCCACTTCTAGAGGGCTGGGTTGTGATCGAAGCGGTTAAGGTGTTTATGTCGCTTGGCCAAAAACCGGATTTGTATTTTTGGCGGTCTCACGACGGGCTTGAGGTAGATTTGCTGATTGTGATCAAGGGCAAGCTAACTCCGGTGGAGGTTAAGTTAACCGCAACCCCAGGTGCAGGCCATGTCGAGCCCCTTGATCGGCTGATAAAGGTTGCTGGTAACGAGGTGAGCAAGCAAGGAATCATGGTTTGTCGAACCGACACTGAGCGTGTGCTGCCCAACGGCCATATTGCCATGCCATGGCAATCATTTCCCGGCTGGCTTTTCAAGCAACTTTCTTCATGAGCGGCTATGGCTTTTTCTAAATGCGGTACATTCGCCCGGCGTGATGGCGATAATCCCAACCCCACGGCTG
>CAYTWR010000051.1:1444-3894 GCA_964442225.1 uncultured Burkholderiaceae bacterium
TCTGCCCAAGGTGTCGATCTTCGGGGGTTATCGCCCTCACTGGCTGATCTTGCGCGGGCCTTGCTGGTGGTGGGCCTGCTTCATCTGGGCCTGCTCATGCTGTTTCGGTTTGGGTTTCCCGATTTCACCATTAAGAAGCGGCCCGATATCACCATTGAATTTTATGCGCCGCCCCCGCAACAGCAGGCCACTGCAACGCCTCGCGTGGCCCCTGCGGCCCCGCCCAGGCCTGCGCCTGCACCACCCCAGCAGCCAACGCCCAAGGTAGAGCCGCAGCCGCAAAACGATCAGCCCGAACTTCCAGTCTCGCCACCTGAATCTTCGAAAACGGCAACGGCCCCTGCCGCCCCAAGCGCGCCAGCGTTAGCCACCGATGGCGTGGCGCAAACGGCCGATGCCGATTACAAGGCAGCGTATTTGAAAAACCCGAAGCCGCCGTATCCTGCGATCGCAGTGCGCATGCGGGCAGAAGGGCGCGTGGTGCTGTTTGCCCAGGTGCTGCCCGATGGCCGAGCGGGTGAGGTGCGGGTCGAAGTCTCCAGTGGCTACGCCGTGTTAGATCGATCTGCATTGGAGACTGTGCGCACATGGCGGTTTACGCCCGCGCGCAAAGACGGAAAAATTGTGACCCAAGCGGTGCGCATTCCCATTGACTTTAATTTAAGAAACGCCCGATAGGCGAGAGAGAAAAAAACAGATGAGCCTTGCAAACTTGCCGGTGCACGCCACCTTGGCCCTGCTGGTTTTAATGTCCTTGGCGACCTGGGCAATCGGCATTGCAAAGGTTCGCCATTTTCGAAAAATGATTCAACTTGGCGCCGCCTTTCAGGAAAAATTCTGGCAAGCACCCGATGTGTCCTCGGGAGAAGCAATTGCGAAGCAGGCCCAGGGCGATTTTGCGGTTATCGCCCAAACGGGCTATGCGGCGCTGGCCGAATATCAATCGAACCCCAATAGCCTGAAGTTTTATGGCGAAGTCAACGATGTGCTGCAACGGCCCATGCGACAGAGTCTGGCGACCATTTTGCGGCAGCAAGAAAAGGGCCTTGCCGTGTTGGGCACCATTGGGTCAACGGCACCCTTTGTGGGGCTCTTTGGCACGGTCTGGGGAATTATGGATGCACTAAAAGCGATTGGCCTAAGTGGTCAAGCCAGCATTGACATTGTGGCAGGCCCGATTGGCGAAGCCCTGATTGCCACGGCGGTGGGCATTTTGACTGCAATTCCAGCGGTCATGCTCTATAACTATTTCGTGCGCAAGCTCAAGGTGCGCACGACCGAGCTCGATGGATTTGTTGAAGATTTCCTGCGGGTGATCTCTAAACATATCGCCGATGATCGGCGTATTGCTTAAAAAGGAAGCCGCTATGGCCATGAACACAAACTCTGGCAACACCGATAGCGTCATGGCAGAGATCAATGTCACGCCCTTGGTCGATGTCATGCTCGTGTTGCTGGTGATTTTTATCATTACCGCGCCGCTGATTGTTCCTCAGAGCATGAAGATTGCGCTTCCCAAAACCCAGATGGTGAGCCAACAAGACCAGGCGAAAAATTCCCAGTTAACGGTCACGGCCACGGGCACACTGACATTCGAGGGGCAAACCTTGACCGATGCGCAATTGGCCCAGGCCCTGCGCGAAAAAGCTGCCGAACCAAAGTTTCAGCTGCAGATCTATGCCGATGAAAAAGTGCCCTATGGCCGTGTGGCCGAGCTCATGGCCTTGGCACAAGCGAACGGGGTGACACGACTGTTGTTTGTGACGTTGCCGAAGTAGCAACCCTATGTACGCTTGACGGATATATACGCTTGGCGTTACTATTCCATTCGTGTCAATAAAAACTTTTAAATGTGCCGATACTGAGAAGTTGTTTTCGGGTTATTCAGTTAGGCGTTGGGTGGCGTTCGAGCGCCAGGCGCTCAGAAAACTCGAGCAACTCGAGTGGTCTGAAAGACTTGAGGATCTGAGGGTGCCGCCGGGCAACCGCCTTGAAGTACTAAAGGGAAAAAGAAAAGGCCAATACAGTATTCGAATCAACGATCAGTGGCGTTTGTGTTTTCGATGGACAGCCGATGGTGCTTATGATGTTGAGATCGTGGACTATCACTGAAAGGAAAATGAATATGAGGCGAATTGATCCTATCTCCCCAGGAGAAATGCTGGAAGAAGAGTTTTTAAAGCCGCTCGGTATCACCAAGTATCGGCTTGCAAAAGATATCGGTGTTCCCGCGGGGCGCATCAGCGAGATCGTGGCCGGCCGTCGTGCAATTACAGCGGACACAGACCTGCGTCTTTGCAAGTATTTTGGCTTGAGCGAAGGTTGGTGGTTACGCGGGCAGGTCCGCTTTGATACCGAGATGGCGAAACGAACCCTGCAGAAGGAACTCGCGCGAATCAAGCAGTGCTCATTGATTGCGGCCTAGAGGAAGTGGTGGCGATTCAGGGATT
>CAYTWR010000052.1:0-3802 GCA_964442225.1 uncultured Burkholderiaceae bacterium
GCAAAAAGCGATTAAGAAGGGGGCGATATGAAGGTCAGCAAAATACTCGAAGTCAAGGGCAAGGCGTTATTCACGATTAGCCCTCAGGAGTCTTTGGCGACAGCGGTCATGATCATGGCGGAAAACGACATTGGTTCCATTGTGGTCATGTCCGAAGGCAGGCTTGCCGGCATGCTCACATTTCGTGAAGTGATCAGAATTCTGGCCAAGCGTCAGGCCGAAAACCGCGCGGGGCCAACGCCTCCGGTATCGTCGTTTACAGTGGCCGAAGTGATGAACCCCAAGCCCACGATTGCAACCCCGGAGATCGATGTGGATGACCTGCGAAAAATGATGGTCGATTCGCACGAGCGCTATCTTCCGGTGATGGACGGCAACACCCTGATGGGGGTGGTGTCGTTTCACGATGTCGCGCGCGCGGTGCTGGATATGCAGGGGTTCGAGAACAAAATGCTCAAGGCCTATATCCGCGATTGGCCAGAGGAAGAAAAGAAAAACTAGTTAATTAAAAAGGCCTTGAATGCGCATTCTTGTTTCCAACGATGACGGCTATTTTTCGCCTGGCATTGAGGCCTTGGCCCGGGCCATGGCGGCTTTTGGGCAAGTGACTGTGGTGGCCCCGGAAGCAGATCGAAGTGGCGCTTCCAACTCTCTGACCTTGGATCGTCCTTTATATGTCAGAACTTCCGCAAACGGGTTTCATTATGTCAATGGCACGCCCACCGATTGTGTGCACGTGGCCGTGACCGGTTTTTTAAAAGACAAGCCTGACTTGGTGGTTTCCGGAATTAATAACTCGGCAAACCTGGCCGAAGACACGCTGTACTCGGGCACCGTGGCAGCCGCCATGGAAGGTTATCTTTTGGGCCTTCCGTCGATTGCTTTTTCGCTTGCCAGCCGAAGCTTTGAGCATCTCGATACGGCCGTCGAGGTGGCCAAGCGTGTGGTGGCCCATGTGCTTGCAAATCCGTTTCATCAGCCAAGGCTTTTGAATGTCAACATTCCTTGTGTTCCCTTTGGTGAGATTCAGGGTTTTGAGCTAACTCGGCTGGGCCGCAGACACTTTGCTCAGGCCGTTGAAAAAGCGGTCTCGCCAAGGGGCGAAACCGTGTATTGGGTTGGCCCACCCGGGGGCCAGCGCGAGGCTGGGCCGGGCACTGACTTTCATGCCTTGGGCCAATCCAAGGTGTCGATCACGCCCTTGCATGTTGATCTTGGAGATCCCAACGGTTACGAGGAAGTGGGCCAGTGGCTCAAGAAGATGTAAAGAAAAAACCGGGGCCCGCAAAACCCTTAACGCCAGGCTTGCGCACCGGCACCCGCAGCACCGAGCCCAAAGCGCCTACCCTGCTTCCGAAGTGGGGCCTTAATGCTTCTGCCAACAAGCCGATTGAAAAAAAGGCACCGACCTTATCGCGCGCTGCGGCACGCAAGGCCAACACCACATGGGATAACACCGGGCTTTCGAGCGAGCGAACTCGTGCGCGCATGGTGGAGCGTCTCATGCAGCAAGGCATTCATAATCCCCATGTGCTTGCCGCTATGCGCGAAGTGCCGCGCCATCGTTTTATTGATGAAGCACTTGCAAGCCGCGCTTATGAAGATACGGCCTTGCCGATTGGCCATCATCAAACCATTTCGCAGCCTTATGTGGTGGCTCGCGTCATTGAGCTTGCGCTGGCCTTAGTCTCGGGGGAGGCAAGGCCGCTGAAGGCCCTTGAAATTGGCGGGGGCTGCGGTTATCAGGCAGCGGTCATGTCGTATTGTTTCAGCCGAGTGGTTTCGGTCGAGCGCATCAAGGCGCTGGCCGATCTTGCACGGGTGAACTTGCGGCCATTGCGTCGATCCAACTTGAAATTTGTTTACGGCGACGGGCTTGTTGCGGCAGCAGAAGATGCCCCATTCGATGTCATTTTGTGTTCGGCGGGCATGGGCCAGTTGGCGCAAGAGCTGGTGGGGCAGCTCGCCGTGGGGGGCGTGTTAATTGCTCCCGTGGGCGAGCCGCAGCGGCTCACCGCGGTACAGCGACTGGGCGACAATGAGTTTAAAACCCAGGCTTTTGATATGGTTCGCTACGTGCCAGTGATTCGAGGAACGCAATAATGCTGAAAATCGGTAAGACGCAAGGTCTGCAAGTGGCAACAGCGCTGTTCGTGGCGCTGTTCGTAGCGGGCTGTAGCTCGACACGCTCGCCGGCCCCGGTGGAAAGCCGCACCGTTTACAAATCGAAAACCACCATGAAGCAAGGCGCTTCAGAAAGTCGCGGGGTTTCAGTCGAGCCGGCGCCGGAAGGTTTTTACCGGGTGCGCAAAGGTGACACTCTTATTGGAATTTCGCTTGACCACGGCGTGAGTTGGCGTGATCTGGTGGATTGGAATGAACTGTCGAATCCAAATTTAATTGAGGTCGACCAGTTGATTCGAGTACGCGCTCCGGGCAGCCCCGTGCGAGTGGCGAGCGCGCCGGCCTCACCGGTAGTGGCAAGTAAAGCGCCAGTTGCCACTGAAGTAAAACCGATTTCGCCATCTCCTACATCAGCACCAGCTGCTCCCGCGCAACCAGCGAGTGTTGTTTCATCGGCAAGCGGTCCTGCGTTGTCATGGCCAGGCAAGGGCCGAGTGATTACTCAATTCTCGGATCCGGGCTACAAGGGCATTGCGCTTTCGGGACAAGAGGGTGATCCGGTGTTGGCAGCAGGCGATGGTCGAGTGGTGTACAGCGGCAGTGGGCTGCGGGGCTATGGCAACCTGGTGATCGTGAAACACGAGGGTGACTTTTTAACTGCTTACGCCCACAACCGAAAAATCATGGTCAATGAAGGCCAGGCCGTGAAGCGTGGCCAGCAAATTGCCGAGCTTGGCAGCACCGATTCAGATATTCCAAAACTGCATTTCGAGGTGCGGCTCTCGGGCAAACCTGTCGACCCCATGAAGTATTTGGCACAACGCTAATGGATCGCCACGGGCCTGCGGCCCTCGCGATGACGAAAAACTATGACCCCAATTCTCTGCTTTGACCTTGAAACAATCCCCGACGCTTCGGGCATGCGCAAACTCGGGATCTTCGAATCTTCGTTAGAAGACGCCGCGGGCGTGGCCGCTGCCCAAGCGGCACGAATTGAATCGCACGGCAATGATTTTTTTCCGCACTACCTGCAGCGTGTCTGGGTCGTGGGCTGCGCCTTTCGCGACGACGAAGGCTTTCGCGTGCGCTGCTTAGGCGATTCGCACGGCGCAAGCGACGAGGAAGAAATCTCGCGCATTCGCTCGTTTTTTAAGGTCATTGAAAAGCATACTCCGCAAATCGTGAGCTGGAATGGTTCGGGTTTTGACTTTCCGGTGCTGCATCATCGGGCGTTAATGCATGGAATTGCAGCGCCGCGCTACTGGGAGCAAGGCGAAGACGACCGTGATTTCAAGTGGAACAATTATTTGTCGCGCTATCACGCACGCCACTGCGATTTGATGGATCTGGTTGCCGGCTATAACAACCGGGCGTATGCCCCGCTCGATGCCATGGCAAGGCTGTGCGGCTTTGCGGGCAAGCTTGGCGAGGATGGCAGCAAGGTGTGGCAGGCTTTTCTTGATCACAAAGGTGAATCGGTGCGCGCCTACTGCGAAACCGATGTGGTGAATACCTATCTGTTGTATTGCCGGTTTCGTTTGATTCGTGGCGAATGGACTGAATCGCACTACCAGCAAGAACTGGCGCTTGTGCGTGAATCGTTACAAAAAATGATTGGCGATACGGCGAGCCCGCTCAACGGCGAGCACTGGAAGCGGTATCTAGAGGCTGCGCCGGC
>CAYTWR010000053.1:0-3704 GCA_964442225.1 uncultured Burkholderiaceae bacterium
TGGTGTCAGGCACCGCGCCCCTCCCGACTGAATCTGGACAGCCGCCAGCTTGTCAGCTAAATTAGCTAACCAGAGGAACAAAGGGGTTCTGAAATGCGCGTTACAGCAACAGAGGCAAAAAACAGATTTGGAAGCGTATGCAGCCAGGCCAAGGTAGAGCCCGTTTTTGTTGAAAAAGACGGCGAAATAGACAGTGTCATTCTCTCTGCAAAAATGTACCAACAACTCAGCGCATCTCAAACGGAAAAGACCGAGGCAGCACGAAAAGCCGAGTTTCAGCGCAAATATCGGCGATGGCTAGAGCGGGAGAACTCCAGGTTTGAAAAAGAAGGGCTCTGGTGTGACGAGTTAAGAGTCTGGTGACGAAATGCAGTTCGATGTGCACCCGAATCCAAACAAGGCCTCTGCGGCTGCCTACCCGTTTGTGCTTGATATCCAGAGCAACTTATTAAGCGCGCTTCCAACCCGCTTAGTAATTCCTCTGCAACTCATGCAGGAAGACCCTATTGAAATCCCAGCAAGGCTATGCCCAAGCTTCACAGTGAAAGGACAAAAAGTCTCCCTGGTTAGCTATCAGGCCGCGCCAATCAGCAAAAAATTACTGAAAAAACCAGTTGCATCTCTCGCTTCACAAGCCCACGAAATTATTGCTGCAATTGATGCGGTACTTAGCGGTGTTTAACTACTCCACCGCCTTGACCATATCTTCCACGACCTTCTTGGCATCGCCAAAAACCATCATGGTGCGGTCCATGTAGAACAAATCGTTATCCAGGCCGGCATAACCTGCGGCCATGGAGCGCTTGTTCACAATCACGGTTTTCGCTTTGTAGGCTTCCAAAATCGGCATGCCAAAGATCGGCGAGCCCGGGGTGCGCGCAGCGGGGTTCACCACATCGTTTGCGCCCAACACCAACACCACATCGGTCTGGCCGAATTCAGAGTTGATGTCTTCCATTTCAAACACTTGGTCATAGGGCACTTCCGCCTCGGCCAAGAGCACATTCATATGGCCCGGCATGCGGCCCGCCACCGGGTGAATCGCATACTTCACCGAGATGCCTTTGTGGGTGAGCTTATCGGTCAACTCTTTCAAAGCGTGCTGTGCACGGGCCACGGCCAAACCGTAACCCGGAACGATCACCACGGAATCGGCATTGGCCAACATAAACGCTGCATCATCGGGCGAGCCGCTTTTCACGGGTCGCTGCTCACCACCGCCTTGTGCTGCCGCGCCAGCCTCGCCACCAAAGCCGCCCAGAATCACATTAAAGAACGAGCGGTTCATGGCCTTACACATGATGTAAGAAAGAATTGCGCCACTTGAGCCCACCAACGACCCGGCAATGATCAACATGGAGTTATTCAAGCTAAAACCAATGCCTGCAGCAGCCCAGCCCGAGTACGAGTTCAACATTGACACCACCACGGGCATGTCGGCACCGCCAATGGGAATGATGATCAGCACACCAATGACAAACGAAAGCGCCAACATAATAAAAAACGCAGTCCAGCTCTCGGTGAAGGTGAACACCAAGCCCAGGGCAATAATGGCAATGCCCATGACCAGGTTAATCATGTGCTGGCCCGAAAACACCACGGGCGCGCCTTGGAACAAACGGAACTTGTATTTGCCCGAAAGCTTTCCAAACGCAATCACCGAACCGCTAAAGGTGATCGCACCAATTGCCGCGCCCAAGAACAACTCAAGTCGGTTGCCAAACGGAATGGGCGCACCGCGCGAAGCAATATTCAAGGCATAAGGCTCGGCCACGGCGGCAATAGCAATAAACACTGCCGACAAACCAATCATGGAGTGCATAAAGGCCACAAGCTCAGGCATTTTGGTCATCTCGACCCGCTTGGCCATGGTGGCGCCAATGGCACCGCCCACGACCAGGCCTGCCACGACCAGGCCCAGGCCCTTGGTCAGCGAAACGCTCCCGCCCAACACCGATTCAGCCATGGTGGAGATCAAGCCCACCGTGGTGAAAATGGCAATGGCCATGCCGGTCATGCCAAAGATGTTGCCTTTAATCGAGGTGGTGGGGTGCGACAGCCCTTTGAGTGCCTGAATAAAACAGACCGATGCAATCAGGTACAAAAGCGTAACGGTATTCATGGAAAGGCTAAACATTTACGCAGCCTCCTTCTGGGCAGCGGGTGCCTTCTTCTCTTTTTTCTTGAACATTTCCAGCATGCGGCGGGTCACCAAAAAGCCGCCGAATACATTCACGGCGGCCAGGGCCACGGCCAACACGCCCATGGCCATGCCCAGCGTGGTTTCAGTTAAGGCGGCGGCCAACATGGCACCCACAATCACAATGGCCGAGATGGCATTGGTCACTGCCATAAGCGGGGTGTGCAGCGCGGGCGTGACATTCCACACCACGTGGTAGCCCACATAAATGGCCAGCACAAAAATAATTAAGTTCACTAGGGTCGGACTGATTGCTTCCATCGCATCACTCTCTGTGTCGTTGAATTTGTTTTAAGCGCGCAGCACTTGGCCATCGCGGGCCACCAGTGTCGCCGTGACAATGTCATCGTCTGCCGGAATGGAAAGCCCACCTTCTTTGGTGATGATGAGCTTCATGAAATCCATCAGGTTGCGGGCATACAGCGCGCTAGCATCGGTCGGGACCAAGGCCGCGATATTGGGCTGGCCCACAATGATCACATTGTGTTTCACCACCGTTTTGCCAAGCTCTGACAAGGGGCAGTTGCCGCCTTGTTCAACGGCCATGTCCACAATCACCGAGCCGGCCTTCATCGACTGCACCATTTCTTCAGTGATCAAAGTCGGTGCCTTACGGCCGGGAATTAATGCGGTGGAAATCACAATATCGGCCGCTGCAATGCGCTTGGCCACTTCAGCGGCCTGGCGCTTCATCCAGGCTTCGGGCATGGGGCGTGCATAGCCGCCAACGCCTTGGGCAATCTCGCGCTCTTCGTCGGTCTCAAAGGGAACATCAATAAACTTTGCGCCCAGTGATTCGATTTGTTCTTTCACCGCAGGGCGCACATCCGAGGCTTCCACCACCGCACCCAAACGCTTTGCAGTGGCAATGGCCTGCAAGCCTGCAACGCCTGCGCCCAAAATGACAATGCGCGCGGCTTTTACTGTGCCCGCTGCCGTCATGAGCATGGGGAAAATTCTGGGGTAGGCATCGGCTGCCAGCATGACTGCTTTATAGCCGGCAAGGTTGGCTTGAGAAGACAGCACATCCATGCTTTGAGCGCGCGTGGTGCGCGGTGCCGCTTCCATGGCAAAGGCGGTTAAGCCCGCATTCGCTAAACGCTCAAGGCCCGCACGATCAAAAGGGTTCAACATGCCGATCAACACGGCGCCCTTTTTCATTTGCTTGGTTTCGTCTTCGGAAGGAATGCGCACCTTCAGCACCATTTCGGCGCCCAAAGCTTCGGCTTGGCTGCCAATTTTCGCGCCTGCTGCGGTAAAGGCGTCGTCGGTAAAGTTGGCCGATTGGCCCGCGCCTTGTGCCACCGTCACTTGGTGGCCCTGGGCTACAAACTTCTTGACGGTTTCCGGGCTTGCCGCAACCCGCGTTTCTCCGGGCAAGGACTCTTTAGGAATGCCAAGGTGCATTCGAAAGTCTCCAGTGTTTGGGATTGTTTTTGGGAAAAGCGGGTAGTTTACCTGAGGCGGATTGCCGCGTCGCCCTTCGGGCTCCTCGCAATGACGG
>CAYTWR010000054.1:0-3617 GCA_964442225.1 uncultured Burkholderiaceae bacterium
TAACGGGCCTCGCGGTGACGATATTTTTAGTCGTCATCGCGAGGGCCAAAGGCCCGTGGCGATCCACGCGAAATAAAGGAATCAGCAATGTCAAACGAATCCCCACGAATCGCCCTCGTTACCGGCGCCACGCGCGGCATCGGCCAGGCCATCGCCCTGGCCCTGGCCGCACAGGGCCACACCGTCATTGGCACGGCCACCACCCCCGAGGGTGCGCAAAAAATCTCTGAAAGCCTGAAGGCTGCGGGGGCGAAAGGCGAGGGCCGCGTGTTGCAGGTCAATGACCCTGGCGCCTGCGATTCCCTGATCGACGAGATCACGAACACCCACGGCGCAATTGGAATTCTGGTTAACAACGCAGGCATTACCCGCGATAACCTGGCCATGCGCATGAAAGACGAGGAATGGGATGCCGTGATCCAAACCAATCTCTCAGCCGTGTTTCGTTTGTCGCGCGCGGTGCTGCGGCCCATGATGAAAGCCCGTTGGGGCCGCATTATCAACATCACCTCGGTGGTGGGGGTCTCGGGAAACCCCGGCCAGGCCAACTACGCGGCGGCCAAGGCCGGCGTTGCTGGCATGTCACGCGCCTTAGCCCGCGAGGTGGCAAGCCGTGGCATTACGGTGAACTCGGTCGCGCCCGGCTTTATCGACACCGACATGACCAAGGCACTTTCTGAAGAGCAAATCAAAACCTTGATGTCACAAATTCCTGCCCAACGTCTTGGAACTCCTGCCGATGTGGCGGCATCTGTTGCCTTCTTGGCCTCAGAAGGGGCCTCTTACATTACCGGAGTTACCCTGAGCGTCAACGGCGGAATGGTCATGTCCTGATAGAATTCGTCCACCCGAATTATCTGCAAGGAAGAGGTAAATGGAAGATATTGAAAAGCGCGTTATGGCCATCGTTTCAGAACAGCTCGGCGTCAAGATTGAAGACGTCAAGAAAGAGTCCAAGTTCGTGGACGACCTGGGTGCCGACTCACTCGACACCGTAGAGCTGGTCATGGCCCTGGAAGACGCCTTCGGCTGCGAAATCCCCGATGAAGAAGCCGAGAAAATCACTACCGTTCAGCAGGCTATCGATTACGTCAACGCCAATCTGAAGAAGTAAGAAAGCACGCTGCCGATGAGCGGACCATCCTCTTTTGGCGCCGCAGGTCGGCGGCGGGTAGTCGTTACCGGGCTAGGCTGCATTTCCCCGGTGGGCAATTCGATCGAATCCGCTTGGCAGGCTGTCATGGCCGGCCAAAGCGGCATCGACACCATCACCAAGTTCGACCACAGCGGCCTTTCCGTGCACTTTGCCGGCGAGGTCAAGGGCTTTAATGTCGAAGACTATCTGCCCGCCAAAGAGGCGCGGCACATGGACACCTTTATTCATTACGGCATTGCGGCAGGCCTTCAGGCCCTCAAAGACTCCGGCCTAGAAGTGACCGAGGCCAACGCAGAGCGTATCGGCGCGTTTGTGGGCTCGGGCATTGGCGGCTTGCCCATGATCGAAGACACCCAGGTGGAATATGCTGCCAAGGGTGCGCGTCGCATTTCTCCGTTTTTTGTGCCGGGCTCGATCATCAACATGATCTCCGGGCACTTAAGCATTCTTAGAAATTTAAAAGGCCCCAATGTGGCTGCGGTAACAGCCTGCACCACGGGTTTGCACAGCATTGGCCTGGCCATGCGCTTGATTCAATACGGCGATGCCGATGCCATGCTGGCAGGCGGGGCCGAATCCACGGTGTCGCCCTTGGGCGTTGGCGGCTTTGCTGCGGCAAGAGCGCTCTCAACCCGCAACGACGACCCCAAGACTGCATCACGCCCTTGGGACAAAGACCGCGATGGCTTCGTGCTGGGCGAAGGCGCAGGCGTGCTGTTGCTTGAAGAATACGAGCACGCCAAAGCGCGTGGCGCGAAAATTTACTGTGAGCTCTCGGGCTTTGGCATGTCGGGCGATGCCTTCCACATGACGGCCCCGAACATGGATGGCCCGCGTCGCTGCATGGTCAACGCCTTGAAAGATGCGGGCGTTGCGGCCGATCAGGTCAATTATGTGAATGCACACGGCACATCCACACCCTTGGGCGATAAAAACGAGACTGATGCCATCAAGGCAGCCTTGGGCAGCCACGCTTCCAAGGTGGTGGTGAACTCCACCAAGTCCATGACAGGCCATTTGTTGGGTGGCGCAGGCGGCTTAGAGTCGGTGTTCACGGTTTTGGCCTTGCACCATCAGGCCAGCCCGCCCACCATTAACATTTTTAACCAAGACCCCGAGTGTGACCTTGATTACTGTGCCAACACAGCGCGTGATTTGCCGATCAAAGTTGCCGTTAAAAACAACTTTGGGTTTGGCGGCACCAACGGCACCTTGGTCTTCACCCGCCTCTAGGCTTGCCGAGAGGGCATGCCTGCGGTGATCAATCAGCGTGACATCGACGCTCAACTCGTTGAGCGCGTTAAAGCGGGCGACCAAAAAGCCTTTGAGCTGCTCGTCTCAAAGTATCAGCGGCGCGTTCTGCGGCTGTTGTCGCGTTTTATCCGCGACCCGGGCGAAATGGAAGATGTCGCCCAAGAGGCCTTTATCAAGGCGTACCGCGCGCTGCCCCAGTTTCGCGGCGAAAGCGCCTTTTACACCTGGCTGTATCGCATTGCGGTCAATACCGCCAAAAACTATCTGACCAGTCAGGGAAGGCGTCCCATCAGCATGAGCCAGCTGCAGTCGGCCGATGCGGAAGAGGGGGAATCTTTTGACGCAGGCGATGTCGTAGAAGACACCAATACCCCGGATGCGGTGCTGCACAGCCGCCAAGTCGCCGAGACGGTTAACGCGGCGATCGAAGCCTTGCCCCCGGATCTGAGAACGGCGATCACCCTGCGGGAGATTGAAGGCTTAAGTTACGAGGAGATCGCCGAGGCCATGAATTGTCCGATTGGCACGGTTCGCTCCCGCATTTTCCGGGCACGCGAGGCGATTGCCGAGCGGCTTCGGCCCTTGCTGGGAACGAGCGAGGGGCAGCGATGGTAGAACTTGCGTGGCCGCGTGGGGTCAGTGGAAGGGGAGTGACAAATGGAGCATGAACAAATTTCAGCCTGGATGGATGGCGAGCTTGACGCAAGCCAATCCTCTGATCTTGCCGCCAAGATTGCGGCCGACCCTGAGCTTCGCCGTCGTTGGCAGCAGTGGCACCTGGCGGGCGATATTCTTCGCAGCTCGAGCCTTGCCATCGGCTCTTCAAGCTTGGCCAATCGCGTTAGTGCCCAGCTCGCCTCTGAGCCGATTCATTTCCCCCAGGCGATTGCCTCTGAGTCGAGCACCAAGCGGCGCGAGGCGCATCGGTCGCGAAAAATGGTCTACGGTGGCGCCATTGCCGCTGCGATTGCCTTTGTGTCTTTGATCACGATTGCCCCGCAAATGCAGACCAATCTTGGCGAGCTGGTGGCCAGTGCGGTGCCAGGCGCATCAACGCCTGCGCCAGAAACCGTGCTCGCGCAGCCAGCCACCCCGGTCATGTTGTCGGATCCGCGTTTAAGCGAGCTGCTCGAGGCCCATGGGTCCATGTCGATTCGCACCGTGTCGGCGGAGGTGCGGTAATGGTAATCCGTCATCGCGGATTAGA
>CAYTWR010000055.1:0-3135 GCA_964442225.1 uncultured Burkholderiaceae bacterium
AGCCAAACGCTCCGCCAGCCCGACATAACCCGCCGGCGTAAGCGCCAGCAACCGGGCCTTGTCGGCCTCGGGAAGGGCCAGAGAGGCGATAAAACCGCGCATGGTGGCCTCGGTCATGCCCTGGCCACGGGTGAGCGCCTTGAGCTGCTCATAGGGCTGTGGAAGGCCGTATCGGCGCATGACCGTTTGAATGGGCTCGGCCAGCACCTCCCAGGCGCTATCCAGGTCCTGCGCAATGCGGGCGGCGTTCACTTCCAGCTTGCCCAGGCCCTTTAGGCACGCGTCATATGCCAGTAGGCTGTGGCCGAGGGCCACGCCCAGATTACGCAGCACAGTGGAGTCGGTCAGATCGCGCTGCCAGCGCGAAACCGGCAGCTTATCGCTCAAATGCCGCAGCAGGGCGTTAGCAATGCCCAGATTGCCTTCGGCGTTTTCAAAGTCAATGGGGTTGACCTTGTGCGGCATGGTCGAAGAGCCCACTTCGCCTTCTTTCAGTTTCTGCTTGAAATAGCCCAGCGAAATATAGCCCCAGATATCGCGCGACAGATCCAACACAATGGTGTTGAAACGCGCCACGGCATCAAAGTACGCGGCCATGTAATCGTGCGGCTCGATTTGAATGGTGTGGCTCGCAAACTCTAGCCCCAGCCCTTGCACGACGTTGCGCGAAAACGCCGGCCAATCAATCTCGGGTGCAGCCGACACATGGGCGTTGTAGTTGCCAACGGCGCCATTCATTTTGGCGCGTGGCGCAACGGCCGCAAACGCATCGCGCGCAATGCGCAGCCGCTGGCGCACATTGGCCAGCTCTTTGCCAAGCGTGGTGGGCGAGGCCGTCTGGCCGTGCGTGCGCGAGAGCATGGGCAGCGCTGCAGTCGCTTCAATGAATGCTGCCAAACGATCCACTAACGATTGCATGGCAGGCATTAGCGCCACACTGCGCGCCTCACGCAGCATAAGTGCGTGCGAAGTGTTGTTAATGTCTTCAGAGGTGCAGGCAAAGTGAATAAACTCAGCCGCTTTTGAAAGCTCGGGTAACGCGGTTTCTGCCGCAGCCTTTTCTTTCATCCAATATTCAACCGCTTTGACATCGTGATTGGTGGTGGCCTCAATCGCTTTAATGCGCGCCGCATCGCTTTCTGAAAATTGCGCCACCCAGCGGTTTAACGCCGCGCGTGCTGCAGGTGAAAACGGCGGCAGTTGCGCCATGCCGATATCAGACAAACCGATTAGCCAGGCAACTTCAACCTGCACGCGGTGTTTCATAAAACCCATTTCGGAAAGCAAGGGCCGAAGAGAATTAACTTTGCCGCTGTAGCGGCCATCAAGAGGGGAGAGTGCAGTTAGTGTGTTCACGGCAAACATTCTATACTTGGCGCCCCGTATTTGATTGCGCAGGCACAAAAACCCATGAAGCTACTTGGTTCGTTTACCAGCCCCTATGTTCGCAAAGTCCGCATCGTGCTTGCCGAAAAGCGCATGGAGTGCGAGTTCGTGAAAGAAGATGTCTGGACGCCCGAATCCACCATTAGCCAGTTAAACCCTCTGGGCAAGGTGCCGGTCTTGGTGCTCGATGACCACACGCCGATCTACGATTCGCGCGTGATTGTGGAATTTCTAGATTCCCGCGCGCCCATTTCGAAATTAATCCCCGATGACAATCGTGAACGCGCCGAAGTGAAAACCTGGGAGGCCTTGGCCGATGGCATGAACGATGCTGCGGTGGCCATGCTGTTAGAAGGCAAGCGCGAGAAACACCTTCAGCTGCAAAGCTGGGTCGATCGGCAGCGTGCAAAGGTGGATCGTTCCTTGGCAGAAATGTCGCGAGCCTTGGGCAAAAACACCTGGTGCCACGGCAAATCCTTCTCGTTGGCCGATGTCACCGTGGGCGTTGCCCTGGGGTATTTATCGTTTCGCTTTCCCAGCATTGCGTGGCAAAGCCAGTATCCGAATCTGCTTGCGCACTACAACAAGCTCATGGAGCGCGATTCGTTTAAGAACACCGTGCCTCAATAACACCCCCACCAAGGCAGACTTCGCCTTGGTAGAGCACGGCCGATTGCCCTGGGGTGACCGCCCATTGGGGCTCGGCAAATGTGAGCGAAAATTTTCCGTTGCCTAGATCAGCCAGCGAACACTCGGCATCGGCCTGGCGGTAACGGGTTTTCGCAGTCAACGCCGCGGTGTCAGGCACGGTGCCTGACACCCAGCTGGCATCTAAGGCCGTTAAGCCATGCGACATTAAAAGCGGGTGATCATGCCCCTGCGCAACGATCAAAGTGTTACTTGCCAGATCTTTTTCCAGCACAAACCAGGGGCTGCCATCGCCCGCTTTATCGCCGCCGATCCCCAAGCCTTTGCGTTGGCCCAGGGTGTAAAACGCCAAGCCCATGTGCTGGCCCACCACGCGACCTTGCGGCGTTTTCATGGGGCCGGGCTTGCTGGCCACATAGCGATTAAGAAATTCGCGAAAGGGCCGCTCGCCAATAAAACAAATTCCTGTGGAATCTTTTTTTGCAGCGTTGGGCAGGCCAATTGATTTTGCAATTTCGCGCACTTGGGGTTTTTGCAAATCGCCAATCGGAAACACCGTTTTCGATAACTGCGCTTGATTGAGCCGATGCAAAAAATAGGTTTGGTCTTTGTTGGAATCGGCTGCGCGAATCAATTCGCTTAAGCCGTTTGCAGCAACACGAATCTGCGCATAGTGGCCGGTGGCAATGCACTGCGCACCCGTGGCCATGGCGTGGTCTAAAAACGCCTTGAATTTAATTTCAGCGTTGCACAGCACATCGGGGTTGGGGGTGCGGCCGGCCTGATATTCCCGCAAAAACTCGGCAAACACCCGGTCTTTGTACTGCGCAGCAAAGTTCACGGCTTGTAGCTCAATGCCGATCACTTCTGCTGCAGCTGCAGCATCCAAAAAGTCTTGGCGGGTGGTGCAGTGCTCGCCGTCATCGTCGTCTTCCCAGTTCTTCATGAACAGGCCCACCACCTCAAGCCCAGCTTCTTTGAGCCGCCAGGCGGCCACCGAGGAGTCCACCCCGCCGGACATGCCGATCACGACCTTGTTGCGCCCGCGCAGGGCGTCTTGCCAATTCAGGCTAGGGAAATTCATTAGGGGATTGTAGATCC
>CAYTWR010000056.1:0-2636 GCA_964442225.1 uncultured Burkholderiaceae bacterium
ATCGGCGAAAACGGCAGCGCCACGAGCAACTTCGGGAAGTACTCAAGCCCCGCGCGCTGATAGGCATCGGCCCAAGCCCAATCAAACACATATTCACCGTAAGAGTGGCCTTTCGCATACAGCGGTGCGGCACCCACTAATGCGCCCGAATCGTCGCGCACCAAAAGCGGCAGCGGCTGCCAGCCAGTTTTACCTGTGGTGCAGCCCGTTTGCTCAAGCCCTGCTAGAAACTCCCAGCGCAGCATGGGGCAGGCAGTTGGCGAATCACGCGCCAGCGCGTTCCACTCGTCGCAATCTACCTCTGTGTAAGACCCGGCAAGGATTGCTTTCAACGCACTACCAACGCTTAAGCGCCTGCTCGTCTTTGTCGCGGGCGGCAACCCAACGCTCGCCTTGAGGAATCGATTCCTTTTTCCAAAACGGGGCTTTTGACTTTAAAAAGTCCATGATGAAAGCACAGGCCGCAAGGGCCGCTTCGCGATGGGCACTGGTAACACCCACCCAGACAATCTCATCGGCAGGAAAAAGATCGCCAATGCGGTGAATTACCTTGGCATTAAACAAAGGCCAGCGTGCAAACGCTTCGTCAATAATTTCTTGAATGCTTTTTTCGGTCATGCCGGGGTAGTGCTCAAGGCGCAGCGCTTTTACCGTGTCGCCTTCGTTGAGATCACGCACCGTGCCAGTGAAGGTGGCAACTGCGCCCACGCGCGTATCCCATTGGCCGTCAGCGCGCTTGCGTAATTGCTGCGCCTCTTTGCCTGCATCAAAGGGCTCTTGCTGAATGCAAACAGCGCTGGTCATAGCCTAGCCGCCTGTTACCGGCGGAAAAAATGCAATTTCATCGCCATCGCGAACCGGATCGTCGTCATTGGCCATGCGCTGATTTACTGCACCACGCACAGACTTTGCCGGATCAAGACATTCACTCCACACCGTGCCGCGAGCACGCAAATGCGTGCGAAGCGCGCCCAGGTTATCAACGCCGTGCGGCAAATCAATGGTTTCCTCTTCCACCCCGGTTTGCTCGCGAATCGATGCAAACAAGCGCAAGCGAATGCTCATGACTGCTCTCCCCTTCCTACAGCAGCTCAGTGTAGGGAATAAATCCCACAAATTCACCTTTTCTTACTGGGGTGGCTGCGGGGATCTCGATCAGGCCCCGGCTTTGTGTGACCGACGACAGCACTCCGGAATTTTGTCGGTCATGAATCTCGGCCAGACCCTGGTCATTGATGCGGCCGCGCAAAAACTCGTGTCGTGCATCAGGGTTTGGCCAGTCAAATCCCGCGGCAAGCCGCCACCGCGCGGGCGTAATGTGAGCAACCCCCATTCGGGCAAGCAGGTAAGGCCGGACCAGCAAGGAAAACGTCGCCCATGCGGCCACCGGGTTGCCAGGCATGCCCATGAAGGTGGCGCTGCCGACCGTTCCGAATGCGAAGGGTTTACCGGGCTTCATGGCCACTTTCCAAAGCGCCAAAGTGCCCTGCGCAGCAATTGCGTTTTTAATGTGATCTTCCTCGCCAACCGACACGCCGCCACAGGTCAGAATGACATCGGCAGTTGCCGAGGCTTTCTTCAATTGCGATTTCGTGGTTTCCAATTCATCGGGCAGGCAGCCCATATCAATCACACGAAATCCAAGCTCGGCCACCATGGAAAGAATCATGGGCCGATTGCTGTCGTAGATCTGGCCCGCTTGCAGCGCCTCACCCGGCTGGCGAAGTTCATCGCCAGAGGAAAATACGGCAACCGTTAGAGGGCGCCTTACGGGAATTCGATCGAGCCCCACGGAGGCGCACAAGGCGATATCTGCGGGCTTAAGCCGCCTGCCTTTTTCCAGAATTAGTTGTCCGGCTTTTAAATCGCCCGCCTTGGGCCGAATGTTTTGCCCAGGCGTTGCGGGTTCAATGAATTTCACACAGCCCTCGGAATCAACGACTGCCTGCTCTTGCATGATCACCGCGTTGGCGCCGGCTGGAATGGGTGCGCCGGTGAAAATGCGTGCAACCGTTCCAGGTTCGAGCGTGTTGCCGGGGTGGCCTGCGGGAATTCGCTGGCTCACCCGCATAGGCTCGGTGGCATTGTTCATTTCCACGGCAATGCCAGCATAGCCATCCATTTGGCTGTTGTCGTGCGCAGGAACATCGATTGGCGAATGAACGTCGTGCGCAAGCACTTTGCCGAGCGCCGAAAATAGCGGCACGGGCTCGCCTGCGGGAAGGCCGCAGCCATGGGCGTGTTCTAAAAGCTGCTCGAGAGTTTCTTGAAGGGTCTTCATAGCGACAAACCCATCACTGCAGTGCTCGCTCAGAAATAATCTGCTTCAACTTCACCACATCAGCTGCAATATTCTCTACACGCTGGGGCAGTGACTCGAGGTGCTCAAGCCCCGCAGGCCTCGGCGCCTTACGATTTAAAGCCTCTTCAATGGTTTCAGCAAACTTAGCGGGCAGCGCTGTTTCTAAACAAATCATGGGCACGCCCGCCTCCAAAAACTTTCGGCCCACAAACACGCCATCGGCGGTGTGCGGATCGATTACGCGTTTGTAGTTTGCATTAATGTCACGAATGGTTTCCAGTCGATTCGCATGTGTGCTTTTCCCCGACACCAACCCGCTTTGTTTCACATTACG
>CAYTWR010000057.1:0-2542 GCA_964442225.1 uncultured Burkholderiaceae bacterium
CGGCTGTGCGCTCAACCAGGCCGGGATAATTCAAGTGGCAGTGTGAATCAACGAAAGTAAGTGACATGCTCAGGAAACCCTCGCTACCGAAGGCTCGAGCTTATTAGCCGCTGCGTTCTTCATAAATTTTCGGTCAAAGGTCAAGAAATGCTCGCACAAGCCCGATTGTGCCCAGTGCAAGGCATCCGAAAAATCAAACCCATTTCGATACAGCAAAATTGACTGAGCGACAGCCGCGGAGCGATCCACGCGAATATTTTCAACACAAAGCAAATCTTCCAAAAAGGCAGCAATCTCTCTGGTCGGCATGTCATAGACTGCTCGAAGCACCCACTCCAGTTCCTGAACCACGGTTACTGGAACAAAGAGTTCCTGGCCCGAGCGAAACAAAGCCTTCGCCTTTCGACGCTGGATCTCGGCCGAGCCTTGAGACGATTGCTCGCTTACCGCAATTCGCACGAGAACATTTGTGTCGATGGCAATCACCCTAGAAACCCGCTTTCAAAAATGACTTCTTGGCGGCGACTAACCCTTGCATATCTTCAATTTCCACGGGCTCGCCCCGATGTTGAAAACGGTCGAACAGAACGCTCGCTGGTTTTTTTCTTTGGGCCGTGGCCGACTGAATCAAAATGCCGCTTCCATCGGGCGACAAGCAAACCTCGACTTTGTCTCCAGGCGCCAATGCGACCTGCTCGCACAGCTGCGCAGGCAAAACCACCTGTCGTTTCGCGGAAAGTGTCATGGTGGACATTGGCAAGCCCTCCTCATCGCGTTGAAGCTTACCGGAGCCCTGCCCAATGTTCAACCGCGTTCAACCGGCGCTTGGGGTCAGGCACCCGCCTGAGGTGCCTGCCTATGATATATTCTGTAAAAATCATTTTTTAATTATTACAGAAAATGTTAAACCCGCTCAGACAAGGTTTTTCGCAACGCGTCATCGCTGCCGATCGCTGCCAAGTGATCCTGCTGCGCCTGCTCGCCCTGAACTATGGCAATCGTCTGGTGCTAAAGGGGGGAATGGCCATGCGCGCGCTTTTTGGCAGCCTGCGACTGACCAAAGATGTCGACTTTGAGCGAGACCCATCACTTTCCAACGCAAGCCTTGAAAAATCCCTTCCCCAAACCCTTGCCGCGGCTGCGCTGGAATCGGGACTAAAGGGCGCAAAAGCCGGCATCTCAAAGCACACGCGAACCACCATTCGGGCCTCGCTTCACGCCACCGAACCGCAGTCAAAGCAAGAGATTCATTTTGAGGTGGAAATCTCAGGGCGTGGGCTTCCGCCCCCAAATCACATTTGCCGGCTCACGGTCATTCCGCCAAGCGATTATTTCATTGCGCCATTTAGCATTAATGCGTTTGATAGCCATGCCATGGCTGCAGCAAAAGTGGCCGCACTGCATTCTGAGAATCGCAGCGTGCCGCGAGATATCTTTGATCTTAATGACCTGATCGCACGTCAAGCGGACCCTTGTGACCTGATGGCCAATGCGGATTCAGAGTGGCTAAAAAGCCTGCAGCGAAAGGCGATCGACAAGGCTTCCATAGTAGGCTGGGATCGTGCAAATGAAGAACTCTTTCCTTATCTGCCGCCTGCCGTTGCACAGTCGCTTGCGCGTGATCAGTGGGGTGAGCTTTGCCTAGAAGTTGCCACGCAGGTCGATGCATGGGTTGAACAAGCACTTAAGATTGCCGCCAAAAATTCGGCGCAAAAACAGTCGGGCAAAAAACCGTGAACGCCCAGCCGCTGCCCTGGAAACTGGCTGCCCATCGCCTGCTCATGCAAGGCGATGCGCCCCATGTGCTGACCACCGCTGATCTTGCAGCGTTTGCGCGAACCGCAGCGGGTGACAATCTTCCTGCGGCAACGCTCACGCGCTGGGTTCGCAGCCTGGCTCAGGCCGGTGCAATCGAGCCTGTCATACGCGGTGTTTACTTGAATCGGCTTGCAGGCCCTTCAGTTCACCCCGCACAGGCGGCCCAATACATTCGGCGCAGTGCAATTGTGAGTCTTGCATTCGTGCTGGAACAATGCGGTGCGTTGAATAATTTTGGCGATACGGTCACCTGTGTCGTGCCGCTGATTAAAGGGCTTTCTGCGCCGAAGGTTGGCGAGCGTAGCACGCTTGCTTCGCCCTTTCGTTTCTATGCCTTGCCGCAGAGATTTTTTCATTTACAAGGTGTTGAACTTGCAGATGTTCAAGACCTGAATTATCAGTATCCAAGGGCCACACCAGAGCGCGCGTTATTAGAGTGGGTTTATCTGGGAAGCTCTGCAAAAAGTCGACTGCCCCTACCCCCGCTGGATATTGCGCTTGATCGACTTAATGCACAAAAACTTGAGCGATTGGCAAAAGCCATGAAGATTGAACCGAAATGGCAGGCCTGGAAAAAAGCCTGGCAACAGCATGCGCAAGCTGAAGATGTTTTGGAAAACGCTTCAAGTGGCCTCGGGTTTTAAGGTGTCAGGCTTTAGCCCTGACACCTCAAGCCAACGCCCTTCTCAACCGATCAAAAATGGACTCATAAAAGAGCTTCGGG
>CAYTWR010000058.1:0-2535 GCA_964442225.1 uncultured Burkholderiaceae bacterium
GGTGCCAAGGAGGCATCGATCACCCCGCGCAGCGCGTTCACTACGACTATGCGTTGTGCGTGGGCAAGATCTTCAGGCTTTAGCACTCGCTCGTGAGCCTTCCAGTCGGCAAGTAATTTTTTCCGCATTACCCCGGGTAGCACACCGCAGGAAAGCGGCGGAGTGACCCACACGCCATCAATCAAGGCAAACAAAGTGCTGCGGCCACCTTCGGTGATTTGACCACGCTCGTTGGTAAACAGCGCATCGAATCCGCCTTTGGCGACTGCTGCTTGCCAGGCCGAATCGTAAGCCGCGCGCAAAGTAACCTTGTGGGCAAGCAGCGAGTTGGCACTGTTCATAATTGAGGCAGCCTCGCCGATCAGATCTTTTGCCCAGAAGATTTTTTGCGGGCCCGAGATTGCTTCTATTGCTTTGTGCGATATGTTCAGTTTCCCGGCGGGCGAGAGCTCAAGGCGCAGCATGAAGATAATGTCTAGGCTTTGAGGCGATCCGTCTTCAAAGTGCTGCGCAAGATACTCGGCGATCTGTTGCTCAATTGCGGTTCGATTAAAGGCGATTCGCAGCGCCTGCGCCGAAGCCTGCATGCGATTCAAATGCGCGGCCAGCAGCGCCACCTGGCCGTTTTCAAAACGCATGGTTTCAATCAGGCCAACCGGCGAGGGCAAGCCAGTTACAAACCCGGCTTTTGTCGCGCACTCTTGCCATTCTTGTTCTGCGTTTGAATCAATGGTAATGCCCGAGCCAACACCCATTTCGCACTGCCCTTGCGGGTCAATTTCTAAGGTACGAATGACCACATTCATTTTAAAGTCGCCGTTGGGCGCAAAGCAGGCGATCGACCCGCAATAAAGGTTTCTCGGCGTGCGCTCAAGTTCACGAATAATTTCCATCGTGCGTTTTTTGGGCGCACCTGTGACTGAGCCACAAGGGAACGACGCTTTCAAAATCTCGCTAAGCGAAAGATTCTTGCGCAACTGACCGGTGATGGTGGAAGTCATCTGATACACAGACCCCACTTCTTCCACTTCAAATAGCTTGGGTGCTGCAATGCTTCCGATCTCGCAAATTCGCCCAAGATCATTACGAATCAAATCGGTGATCATCAAGTTTTCAGCGCGATCTTTTTCGTTATTTGAAAGATCTTGTGCGCTGCCTATGGATTTGCTGAGTGTGCCTTTCATAGGCTTGGCGGTGATCAGGCCGCCTTCGTTTTTAATAAACAATTCGGGTGAAAAACACAGCACAGTACGCAGATTCGTTTCAATGTAGGCGCCAAACCGCACCGGCTGGCGTGTGCGCAGGGTTTGATACAACGCCAAGGGGTGGCCCAATAACTGGCCCTTGAGCCGAAAGGTGTGGTTGACCTGGTAGGTATCGCCCTGGGCGATATAGCGTTGAATTTGTGCGATATCGCGCGCGTAGTCTTGTTCGCTGATCGTGCTGTGTAAATTCAAAAGCCCCGACACATGTTGCTCTGGGTCTAGGGCATTGACCTGGCCGCGAACCCACTCGCGTACCTGCTCTGCGCAGAGGTGTTCACCCTTTGCAAACGAGTAAGCTTCAATCAGGGGTGTTGCGGTATCAAGCGCTTCGCAGGAGCGAACCCCCTGCAATACTTCGCCAAGTTCGTAAGAAAATAGCGCCACCACATAGTGGCCTTGCGCACGCTCTTGCTCAATTTCAGCAAGAGCAGGCTCAATCTCTTTAGACTCAATGATTCGCCAACAACGCAGCGGGTCTTTAAAAAGCAAAGAGCTCGGCGATGACGCTGAGCTTAGCGAATCGTCCAATAAAACAGTGGTCATTTCGCGAGTTTTAGCTTTCTTTCAATCCAAGCCGCTAACTTGGTTTCGTTAAGCTCTCCCGCTGCAAGCGAGAGCGTAATCAGCACGCACTCTTCATCGCTCGCTTGTAATTCGAAACCATTGAGTGCAAGAAACAACTCGGCAGCCACCAAAGCAGTGCGTTTGTTACCGTCTATGAAAGGGTGGTTCTTGGCGATTGCGTGTGCGTAAACTGCAGCAAGATCGCTGGCTTTAGGTTTGCTGCCATCGGGCAGGCCATAGAGCGCCAGGTGTTGAGGGCGGGCAAGTGCTGAGTCGAGCAACCCCTGGTCTCGCACACCGGCAGGACCTCCATGTTCGGCAAGCTGCTCCTCGTGGGTTGCGAGAATGACAATTGGGTTGATCCAAACCCAATCAGAGCTCATTTTGCGAGCTCATGAAGCGCGTTTCTGCGTTTTTTCATGATCGCGCGTGCAAGCTTCATTTGCTCTGCAAATTCGGGGTTGGTCGCGGTGATTCGCCCCCCACCCGGGGTGTCCGACCAGTAAATCTCGTCACCTTTTTCAACGCGCAGTTTTGCAATGATTTCTTTGGGAAGAATCACGCCTAAGGAGTTGCCGACTTGAGTGAGTTTGAGTGGGATCATGGAATGGCCTCAGCGGTTGTTATTACAGATGTAATACTAACACGCTAAGACCGTCCATCTACCGCAGATTGCCACGCCACCTTCGGTGGCTCGCAATGACGG
>CAYTWR010000059.1:0-2321 GCA_964442225.1 uncultured Burkholderiaceae bacterium
TGACGGGAAGAAGCGGGCTGACGGGAGGAATCGGGTTGACGAGAGTTTGCAGTCTGGCGAGACGATGCTGTCTTGCCCTTGGATTTGGACTGAGCCGATTCATTTTTCTTGCCCGCTTTTTTCTTTCCGCGGGCAGGCTTTGCAGTCTGCTTGAGCTCGGCAAGCCACGCCGGCATTTCTTGAGACATTTCTGCTTCATCATCAGGGGCTTGAAAAAACTCCTGCTCGCGCTCGGCCGACTTGGAAGCACGAGTGGCGCGCACCAGGCTGGGCACCAACTGAAACTCAATGCGCCGTGCGTCGAGATCGACCCGGGCGACCTGCACCACCAGGCTGTCATATAAACGAAAACGGCGGCCAGTTCGCTCGCCACGCAACTCATGCATCACCTCGTTATGCTGAAAATATTCAGCACCCAACTCAGAGACATGAATCATGCCCTCGACATACAGGGCATCTAAGGTAATAAACAAGCCAAAAGGCGCAACACCCGTGACGGTGCCCCGCAGCTGTTCACCCACGCGCGATTTCATGTATTGACACTTGAGCCAGGCTTCGACATCGCGGCTGGCTTCATCGGCCCGACGCTCGGCGGCCGAACAGTGATCGCCAATATTGCGCCAACGCGTGAGCGGATCATCATCCCCCATATCGCCATAGGCTGGCACATAGTGGCCCTTATTGTGAATGATGGTCTTGATCACACGGTGCACCAGCAAATCAGGGTAGCGACGAATGGGCGAGGTAAAGTGGGCATAGGCTTCATAGGAAAGCCCAAAGTGGCCAGAGTTATCGGGCGTGTAAATGGCCTGTTGCATGCTTCGCAACAGCAGTGATTGAATCAGGCGCGAATCAGGCCTGGCACGAATCTCTTTTGCAAGACGCGCGTAATCACCGGGCTTGGGCTCATCACCCCCTTCCAGCTTCAAGCCTTGCACTTTCAAGAAATCGCGCAGCGCGCGAAGCCGCTCGGGCGTTGGGCCTTCATGCACACGAAACAGGCCATGGCGCTTTGCGCGCTTGAAAATATCGGCCGCACAGGTGTTGGCAGCCAGCATGCACTCTTCGATCAGGCGGTGGGCATCGTTACGCACACGGGGAAGAATTTTCTCAATGCGGCCATTCGCATCAAACTGCATGTAGGTTTCGATCGAATCAAAATCAATGGCCCCTCGGGCTTCGCGCGCCGCGAGCAGCACACGAAACACTGCTTCCAGGCTGCCCAGCATTTCGCATAACGGCCCCAGCGCAACCGCCTCTTGCGAGAGCGGGTCGCACAAAGCGGCCCAGGCCCGTGTGTAGGTCAGGCGTTGGGCCGAACAGATCACGGCTTCATAAAACTGATAGGCCTTGACCTCGCCACTGGTGGACACCACCATGTCGCAGACCAAGGCCAAACGATCGACATGCGGGTTTAATGAACACAGCCCGTTGGATAATTTTTCAGGCAGCATGGGCAGCACGCGACGCGGGAAATACACCGACGTGCTGCGCGCAAACGCATCGCGATCCAGGGCATCGCTGTTTTGGACATAGTGGCTGACATCGGCAATGGCCACCAAAAGCCGCCAGCCCTTGCCGGCAATGGGCTCGGCATAGACCGCATCGTCAAAGTCGCGGGCATCTTCGCCGTCAATCGTGACAAACGGAACATCGCGCAGGTCAATGCGGCCTTTGAGATCCTTCGCGCGCACCTCGTCGGGCAATTTCTCGGCAAGTTTGAGCGCTTCTTCAGAAAATTCATGTGGCACATCGAACTTGCGCACTGCGATTTCCACTTCCATGCCCGGGTCATCGACCCCACCCAACACTTCCACCACTCGGCCCACGGGCGGCGTGTAGCGCGTGGGCGGATCCACAATTTCAATGGATACGACCTGGCCTGCCTCTGCCCCCATGGTGTCGACGGGCGCCACAATGACATCGTGCTTAATGCGCTGGTCTTCAGGCACCACAATCAAAATGCCGCGCTCATTGACCAAACGGCCCACCAAGTTGCGATTGGCGTGCTCGAGCACTTCCAGAATCACGGCCTCGGGCCGGCCGCGTCGATCCATGCCCACCACGCGCGCACTCACGCGATCGCCATGCATGGCTTTCACCATTTCTTTTGAGGGCACAAATACATCGTCACCGCCTGCATCGGGCCGAATAAAACCAAAGCCATCGCGATGGCCAATGAGTCGGCCAGAAAAACTGCTCGGTGGTGGTTGGGTGGCTGCGCGTTTTGACAATTAAATGAATCCAGCTAAAGTATTGGGCTCCATTGCCCAGATGGCGGAATTGGTAGACGCACTAGGTTCAGGTCCTAGCGGTGGCAA
>CAYTWR010000060.1:0-2283 GCA_964442225.1 uncultured Burkholderiaceae bacterium
AGCTGTGCAGGCCCGGTTTTGGCCACCACCATCAACCCCGTGGTGTCGCGATCCAGGCGGTGAACAATTCCGCAACGGGGAAGCACCGCAAGTTCTGAACAGTAACCAAGCAGGCCATTGACCAAGGTGCCACCGGCATGCCCCGCCGCCGGGTGTACCACCAGGCCTGCGGGTTTGTTCACCACCAGCACTTGATCGTCTTCAAACACAATATCGAGCGGCATGGCTTCGGGCTGCCAGTCGTTGGCCGGTAAGGCTTGCGGCACCGACACCAGCACCTTTTGTCCCTCTTTCAAGCGCTGGCTTGGTTTGCTTGCCAAGCCGTTGACCAATACATGGCCTTGCTCGATCCACTGTTGAAGCTGTGAGCGCGAGACTTCTGGTAGACAAGCGGTTAGAAACTGATCGAGCCTTTTATTAGCCTGGGATTCGCCCACGAGGCGTTCAACCCGCAAAGGTTCGGCAGAGATGATCTCGTCCTGGT
Organism: uncultured Burkholderiaceae bacterium; assembly: GCA_964442225.1. Classification (GTDB taxonomy): domain Bacteria; phylum Pseudomonadota; class Gammaproteobacteria; order Burkholderiales; family Burkholderiaceae_A; genus Lacustribacter. The sequence continues at coordinate 485 of CAYTWR010000060.1, forward strand.
CTTCCAGTTCTTGTGGGGTGAAATTTTCGGCCATTGAATATTCTTGACAGGATTACTCACGCGCCAAAGAAAACGCCCGAGCGGTTTCAAGGCGTTCTTCAGCAGACAAGCCCTGCTGCCGTGCAAGACCTTCCCAATTTTTTACGGCACTCAAAATGCTTTTAATAATCGAGTCCGCCTGTGACGGTTTGATCCGGTAATGGGCGGCTGTGGACCGCACCGTAGAAATCGACGGGCGGTTGTCGGTGTCATCCAGATTCAGAACATGAACCTCTTTATCGAGGTTGGGGTTTATGTCGAAGGCTGGCGCGAGTTGCCAACCATTTTGAGTCAGCAAAAAGCCGTGATTACGCAAATGATCATCGCGGTTGCCAACCGCAACATTAAAAACCACCCGGCGGAAAAGCTGCTCAAGATCGGCCTGCAAGGTGTTCGGATTCCCATTGTCTGCTAAAAACTGGGCAAGTTCCAGGTAACTGTGCACACCGTCATCCGTCTCCTGAGCGCCCAGCAGGGTCATGGCCGAAGCATAGAATCGTCGCTGTTTGTTGATTCGATCAAAACGTTGAACACAAAAGCTGTGATACCCAGTGCCACCTACTTTCAAACGCTTGGCCTTGGGCATGTCGATACCGGCTTGTTGCGCAAGTGTCCACACAAGATATTCCCAAGCACCGACATCGCGCGAATCCTGATAAGCAGGAAACTTTGCAATCCATGCCGTTTTATCTGCTTCGACAAAATTGGCCTTTGGCCGAGCCCCACCAAGCGAGGCGCCGGGTGCCACTAATACAGAGAGCCAACGGCGCAAGTCTTCTAAATTATCTCGGTCGGTTCGGGTCAGTGAATGTGCAATGTTTGAGAGTTCTGAGAGGCTGGTTACCGGTGGCGCAGCACGGGCATCGTTTGCGAGGAACTCAGCGGAGTCGCTTGATTTAAATCGCAGCGCACCTTGCCTTGTAATGTCTTGCACACCCTGAAGATAATCCCATGCATGGAGTTTTCGGGCATTTCTGTTTTCATCTTTCGCTTGCAACAGCTCGCGGCGCTTGATCAGATTCTGGCCCCATCGGTCAGGAGCAGAATCCAGAAAAATTCCAAAGTTCGCAGATTCAGCGTTCGGAAAAATTGGACCTTCTGCCAACTGTAATTCCGGGTCGAGCTGAAACGCCAGGGGGTTCTTAAGCCAGGCTTTTTCATACTCAAACCAGACCGTGCCGCGGTCATGCGAGAGCATGCCGATTCTCTGGATTGGCGCAAGGTCGCTATCTAGCCAGACCTCGAGTGTTTGCCTCATGGGCGGTCTTTCCTGGGGGCAAGTTCAAGATCCTGAAGGCGGCGCCCCAGAACATCGTCGACTGCGAGCTTTTCGATATCGCTGGTTAGTCCATAAATCGCCAGAACTCGCAGGTAGGCAGCCAGCGTTACGGCGGGATCCCCTCGTTCGATCTTATAGAGCGTGGTGCGAGACACCCCCGCCCGGGTGGCCACCAGTTCGGTGGAGAACTTTCGACGCAGGCGGGCAAGGCGCAGCCGCTCGCCGAATTCCACAATTCGGCGCTCGTCGGCAGGAAAGTTTTTGGGACCAGATCGTTGCATGTGCATTAATATAGACAATAAAAATTATTTTGTCTATTTAAATGAACAGAACCAGGGGCCGGCGGACGAAAAAAAACCGGGGCATAGCCCCGGCTTCAAGATGAAGAAACACTTAGGATCTATTACCAGGTGAGCTTCACACCTGCCGAAACTGTGGTTGCTTCGCGCTTAGCGTCACCCTTGGTGGTGTCGTTATCCGA
>CAYTWR010000061.1:0-1961 GCA_964442225.1 uncultured Burkholderiaceae bacterium
CGCAGCCTCGCGATGACGGGGAGAGTTCGCAGCCTCGCGATGACGGTAAAGGGTTGGCCCGCGATGACGGACTAAATTCGTCATCGCGAGGGCCGCCAGGCCCGTGGCGATCCACCGCGTGGCAATCCACTCTCAAGCCGCCAACAACGACGCCTGAAGCTCCAGCTCCTCCCAAAACCCCTTGCCTGACCGCGTATCGCGCCAAGCGCCCTCTTTCCACTCGTAGTGAAACGCCCCATGGGGTGAGGCCAGCCAAATCTGCTTCATGGGGGCCTGCGAATTGACGATGATTTTTTTGCCCGACTCAAACTCAAGCTCAATCACCGGGCCATGTCGAGTCATCTCAATATCATCCCCCTCGCTCACCCATTCATCGACCCGCGTTTCGATCTCAAACCAGACTTGATCGACTGCCGACAAAAACTCAGATTCCGTCATACTCTCGTTCCATGAAAAAGCAATTTCAACTAATACTGGCAATGCTCGTGCCAACGATTTTATTCGGCTGTGGCCAAAAGGGGCCATTGACCCTGCCAACGCCACAGTTTCCGGCCCCGGCCGAGAACGCACCAGCGCCCAACCCCAGCAAACAACCATGAATGCATTGACCTCTGGCGCCGGGCCGCTTTCAAACCAGGCCTTTCAACGACTGGGCAACGGAGAGCTTGCCTGTGAGGGCTTAGGCTTATCGCAAATTGCAAAAGAATTTGGCACGCCCACCTTTGTGTATTCGGAGCGGGCAATCAAACAGGCCTATGCAGAGTTTGCAACCGCTGCAGCAGGAAAGCGCAGCCTGATTTGTTACGCATTAAAGGCCAACCCAAGCCTTGCGATCATTCGCTTGCTGGCCAATCAAGGCGCAGGCTTTGACATTGTGTCGCTCGGTGAAATGCAACGCGTGCTGGCCGCCGGTGCAAGCGCCGACAAGATCGTGTTCTCGGGCGTAGGCAAAACTGCTCAAGAAATTACGGCAGCATTAACGGCGGGCGTGAAGTGCATTAATGTGGAGTCGGAAGCAGAGCTGGAAATGATTTCGCAGGCTGCACAAACTGCGGGTTGCACGGCCCACATTTCGATTCGCGTGAATCCCGATATCGATGCAAAGACACACCCGTATATTTCAACCGGCCTGAAAGAAAACAAGTTCGGTGTTCCCATGGAGCGGGCAATGGCGGCGTATCAACGCGCCCATGCCTTGCCTGGCATTGAGATCCATGGAATTGACTGTCATATCGGCTCGCAAATCACTGAGCTTGGGCCATTTTTTGATTCGCTCGAACGCGTGCTTGGCCTGGCCGATACGCTGGCGCAAGCAGGAATTGTGGTGCAGCACTTTGATCTTGGCGGTGGGCTTGGCATTACTTACCGCGATGAACAGCCCCCCTCGCCGCACGAGTTGCTAAGCGGTGTTTTCAAACGCGTTGAGCAGTGGGCATTGCAGCGCGGCCGTGAAACGCCCGAGATCTTGTTTGAGTTTGGCCGCGCCATTGTGGGCAATGCCGGCGTGCTGCTGACCCGCGTGGAGCTGCTAAAACCTAGCCCTGAAAAAAACTTTGCAGTGATCGATGCTGCCATGAATGATTTAATGCGGCCTGCGCTTTATGAAGCGTGGCACGGTGTTGAACCAGTTCTTGTGGGCAACGCCGCGAAAGAGGCGCTTTGGGATTTGGTGGGGCCGGTCTGCGAAAGCGGCGACTGGCTTGCAAGAGATCGCCGGCTTGCGATCGCGGCAGGCGATTTGTTGGCCATTCTCTCAGCCGGTGCTTACGGCATGAGCATGAGCTCGAATTACAACAGCCGGCCCAGAGCTGCCGAAGTGCTGGTGGATGCCTCAGGCAAGGCCCATGTGATTCGGCGACGAGAACGGTTTGAGGATTTGATTGGGCCGGAAAAAATTCCAGATTACTTAAAGTAACTGTTGCGGTGGATCGCCACGGCTGCTGCGCAGCCTCGCGATGACG
>CAYTWR010000062.1:0-1921 GCA_964442225.1 uncultured Burkholderiaceae bacterium
ACTTAAAAAGGCTTGATCAAGCCGTGCGAGCACTTGGTCTTGATCTTGATAGCGAGATAAAAAATAAGTTGCTGGCTTATCTTGATCAACTGCAGCGATGGAACAGAACTTATAATTTGACGGCGGTGAGAGATCCGTCGCAGATGTTGGTTCAACATATTTTTGATAGTCTTTCAGTCATTGCGCCGTTGCGAAACTGTTTATCTAAGAAAATAGATAACGAGGCCAGGACTATGGATATCGGATCAGGTGCTGGCCTGCCGGGTGTCGTCCTTGCTATTGTCAATCCGCATTGGCATGTTGAATGCGTTGATGCTGTTGAAAAGAAAACAGCCTTCATCCGTCATGTGGCTGGTGTACTGGGGTTATCTAATCTGCTTTCAACACACCAGCGTGTTGAAACCATACCGCCAAGGCAGGCAGATATCGTGATATCCCGCGCATTCGCCTCATTGGTCGATTTCTCCAGTCTGGCAGGTATACATGTTGCTAATCGCGGTTATCTGGTTGCCATGAAAGGGCAGTCGCCCGTCAGCGAGATCGCTGAATTGCAGCAACATGGTCAATGGACTGTGGAAAAAGAAGAACCACTCAGTGTTCCAGAGCTGGATGCGCATCGGTGCCTGCTCTGGCTACGTCGCCAAGGATAATGATGACCAAAGCAAAATCACCCGCACGAATTTTTTGTGTCGCCAACCAGAAGGGTGGTGTCGGGAAAACCACGACAGCCATCAACCTGGCGGCAGCACTTGCCGCTCTAAAACAAAGGGTCTTGTTGATTGATCTTGATCCCCAAGGCAATACAACCATGGGTAGTGGGATCGATAAAAATCAGGTTGAGAACAATGTGTACCAAGTATTGATTGGTCAGGTAAAACTGGTTGACGCCTGTGTAAAGTCAGAATCTGGTGGCTACGATGTCCTGCCTTCGAATCGGGAATTGTCTGGAGCCGAAATCGATCTTGTCCAGATGAAGGATCGCGAAAAACAATTGAAAATGGCACTCAAGGCCATTGAGTTTGACTATGACTTTATTCTTATTGATTGTCCACCCACACTTTCTTTGTTGACTTTGAATGGTCTGGCGGCAGCGCATGGTGTCATCATTCCCATGCAATGTGAGTACTTTGCTCTCGAGGGTTTGTCAGATCTGGTCAATACTGTTAAACGTGTTCATCGCAATATCAATAACGATCTGGAACTCATCGGTTTATTGCGTGTCATGTTTGATGCACGGGTTACGTTGCAACAGCAGGTTTCGCAACAAATACAGGCGCACTTCAAAGATAAAGTCTTTGAAACCATCATTCCGCGAAACGTGCGGCTGGCGGAAGCTCCCAGCCATGGTATGCCTGGCATTGTCTACGACCGAAACTCGCGCGGTGCTAAAGCCTATATTGCGTTTGGCAAGGAACTCATGAAAAGGATCAAACAGCAAGGGGCTGCTGCTTGATCAATCCTTTTGACTCGATCATGCTTTGGTTGCAGGCGTGTGGTCTGCAACCACAAAGATCCGTCATTTCAGAAGATCAAAACAGAACGAACAAAATAAGGGAAAAATCGAGCATGGCTACAAAAAAACCCAAGGGACTCGGACGTGGGCTGGATGCCCTGCTGGGCGCTGATGCCGGTGTCATTGATCAAATGGGTGTCCCTGTCACAACGCCGGGTAATGACCCCTCAGTTCTTGATGTCGAACGTATGCGTGCCGGCAAATACCAGCCGCGCACACGCATGGATGAAGGTGCTTTGAACGAACTGGCCGAGTCGATCCGATCACAAGGCATCATGCAGCCCATTCTGGTTCGGCCACTGACCGGTAAAGACAAAGGCAATTATGAAATCATTGCCGGCGAGCGTCGTTTCAGGGCTGCCCAATTGGCTGGCCTGAAAGAAGTTCCTGTGCTCATCCGGGAAGTAC
>CAYTWR010000063.1:0-1740 GCA_964442225.1 uncultured Burkholderiaceae bacterium
GCACTCGATCGCTTAGCCGACCGTGAGTCACGTGCCTACGAAGAGCTGGCCGATGCGATTGAAGGCCGCGTTGAACACGCAACAGCCGCAACATCCGATGGCGAGCGCGATGTCTTGTTGTTTGCCGCACCCGTATTGGCCTGGTCGCGCATGCCCTTACCCACCCGGCCAATTCCCGCTGCTGTGATCAAAGAAACCAGCCGCGCACTTGCCGAGGAGGTGTTTGCGCCGGGCGTCGAGTTAACACTGGCCAATTACTTCTATTCGCCGGATCAACTGCCCGACACCTTTTGCGACACAGCCGAGCTGCGTATTTCGCTAACCAAAGCCCTGCCCGATGGCGTTTTAAAGATTGATCCTGCGAGCCTGAAAGAAACCGCACAGTTTCTTGCCGACCAACGCTATGTCATTGGCGCGGTATCAGCCCCCAAAGGCGAAGCGATCTTTCGTTGGCAAACGGGGGATGCCACGCGAGACCAGGTGTTGGAGGCTTGGGCTAAAGCCGGCGAGGTAGCCTTAGCACCCCTGTTGCCAGCCTGCGCCTTTGATTGCATGTTGCCGCGTGCCTATTATGTTGCTTGCCGCGATGCCGATCGCAATGCCCGACAGTTTTCGATTCGTGCGTCAGTGGCGTTTTTGGCCACCACACTGGGCGTATCACCCAACATGCTCACCGCTGTGGTGGGCGGTTGCTATAACCGACAGCTCGAAGAGTTCCGAATTGGGTTCATGGTGGGCCAAGAGGAGGAAGTGATCCACGGTGTGGTGTGGCCCTTGTTAGGCGCCGAAGATGAAATGAGCGATGTAGCCGAGGAAATTGAAAGCACACTAAAAGAAAGCGGCTTGCAGCACATTGTCATGCTGCGCCAGCGCCTGCCTATGGAATATTGCGATGACTGCGGTGCCCCGCTCTATCCAAACGAAGACGGCGAGATGGTGCATGCCGAGCTGCCCGATGTTGCCGAGCAGCCGAGCCAGCATTTGCATTAAGCGGAGCCGTAATTTTAGAGACGCGCCTCCAGCCACGTGCGAAAGTCTTGCGCACTTAAAATTTGGAATTGCGTTACTTGAGCAGCTAGAAGTAACAGGGCTTTGTCACCCGATACCAAGACATCTGTCTTTGTGCTGTAGGCCAGATCAAGAAAAATTTGATCATTGTGATCAGTCAAGGCGGTCTTGACCCCGACATACTCGCGTGTTCGTTTGGGTTTTGCATCCACAACTTCCGCATAACTTAGGAATTCTTCCAGCAAATTTCTCGAATCTTCCGCGGAAAGGCCAAACTTAGGATAGGCCAGCACGCGGATTAGCTCATCTGCTGTCTCGGCAGAGACCAGCGGAATGAACTCATGGGCCATCCAGCTGCCTCGAATCCAGGCAATTGATTTACTCTGGAACACGAGGCTCGACACCAAACAATTGGTATCCAGAACCACTCTTGGTCTGGGCAACACAGGCGCGGCAATAGCCCCCAGAACAGGTTCAGCAGCTATGAGCGCTTGTTTCTTGCCCACGCGATTGCATCGTCGATATCAGACTCACGAAGATGAAGCTTCGCGAGCTTTTCGCGCACCGCATCAGCCCCGCCAATGCGTAACGGTGTGAGAACGATCTTGCCTCCACTAAAGGCAACCTCGAAATAATTGGCACGACCAACACGCTCCATTACCGCCTTGGGCAGGGTCAGCTGGTTTTTACTGGTCAGTTTTGCGACAGTCATATCAAAGTAAGGAAGTAAGA
>CAYTWR010000064.1:0-1733 GCA_964442225.1 uncultured Burkholderiaceae bacterium
CAAACACCACCATCTGGCGCTTGCCATTGCCGCGCACAGTCTTCATGGCGAGCTCCAAAGGCAGCTTTGAAAAATCAATGCGACTGATATCTTCTGCACGCGCAGCAGTCAGGTTTTCTCCGGTCTTTAAATTGACCATTTGCCCTTCAACAATTGCGTAACCGCCTTTTTCATCGGCGTAAAGCAAATCAGTGCCAATGCGCACTTCCACAATGCCGGGCATGGGTGTCTTCGACACCGAATCCACCGTAAAGCGCCCTTTCAACCAAGCCTCGACCGCTTTTTTCACTGCTGCCTCTACAGCAGGTGACGCCTTGGCGGGCTGCGCTTGCAATGTCATCGGCGCCAATAAAAATACCGCTGCGGCGCATGCCGCCATAGACGAAAGAAAATGTTTCATAGGCTCTCCGAGCTTATTGAGGCGACATTGCCTGGCGAATCAAAAACTGACGCAAGGGGCCAAAGTCGGCCACCAATCGCATGCCCAAGCCGCGCACTTTTTCAAGGCTGGGATGTGTTTGTGTAACAAAGCGCTGCAGGAGATCCAAGCCCCACTGCACTTTTTTGACGCGAAGTCGGCGCGAACGATCATAAGCGCGCAGCGCACCGTGGGCACCGGGGTCTTCTTTTGCAGAGTGCCAGAGATCCTCAAGGCACAGCAGATCTTGCACGCCAAGGTTTAAGCCATAGCCTGCTAATGGGTGCACGGTGTGCGCAGCATCGCCAAGCAAGACGGTTCGCAAGGCAGATTGTGAATCAGTGAGCACCATGCGCAAGGGCGCTGCAACCGCAGAGCCCTCGATCGTGAGATCACCAAAGCGCTGGCGGGTGCGCTCTGGCAGTTCACGCAAAAATTCTGCAATTACCTGTTCAGAAGTGGGATTGGTTTTTGAGGTTGACCAGACCATGGAAAACCGGTGCGGGTCTGACAAGGGCAACATTGCAAGAATTTCCCCGCGATCGAACCACTGGGCCGCAACGCCCCCGTGGGCATGCTGCGCATGAAATGTCGCAACGACCCCTTGCTGGCCATAATCGCGCTGGCCCCAATGGATGCCGGCTTGCTGGCGTACCCATGAGCGTGCGCCATCGGCGCCCACCACGAGCTGTGTGGACATTGATTGCCCGTTACACATGACCTGAACGTGATCAAGCGTTGCTTGAATTGAATCTGGCCTTGCCTGGATTCGGTGAATTTGCGGGCGGAACTGAACGGCCTGTTCCAGTGCATTTAGCAGGTCCCGATGCAACACCATGGCCGACAAAAATTCCGAGCCTGCATCAGAGGCGGCCAGATCAACGCGGGTATCGCCCGAAAACACCTCCATGCGGGTGACCATGCAGGCGTGCGGCTCAACTGCCTGCCACACCCCCACCCGCTTTAAAAGCTCAACTGTCAGAGGCGCAAGGGCATAGTTGCGGGCGTCGGCGCCATCGGTGCGGCCTTGCTCTTGTGGGCCAAACCAGGCCACCGAGTAACCCAGGTGTGCAGCGGTAAGGCTTGCCAAGCAGCCCATAATGCCGCCGCCCACCACAGTGATCGGGGTTAGGGATTTTGGAAGTTGAATGTCTTTTTTTGTGTTCATGTTGGCGCAAGGATCTCTCGGAAGGCCCGGGCAAGGCAAGTCGCGCCAGCTAGGCTATACTTTCGGTCTTGTTTTTCACGGCGAGTTCCGTGACTGGCAATGGCTCGGTAGCTCAGTTGGTAGAGCAGAGGACTGAAAACACAGGGC